>NZ_FNAM01000044.1 GCF_900101845.1 Sporomusa acidovorans
CATAAGAGGCACTGTTTTGCTACCCATGCTCTGGAAGAAGGCATCGATCCGGTATTTATTCAACAAATGATGGGACATAAACATCTTAATACTACAGTAGCGTATCTTCACATGACCTCGAAAAGTCTTATTGGGGTTAAAAGTCCTCTTGATACTGGCTGCAACCAAAAACAATGAGTACCGTACAAGATGCGCTTCATCAGTTTCATTCCCAATTTACCAAGAGCTATCCTTTGTCTGCGCAGCAGGCCAAAGTCTATCGGGATATTCTGTGTTGCCGGACAGCACAGGTTAGGGGGGCATGCCTTTGTTTGCGAAGAATGCGGCCATTTGGCCATTTACTACAATTCTGCCGCAATCGCCACTGCCCCACCTGTCAAGGCCTCACAAAAGCCAGATGGATTGACAAACGCAGCCAGGATATTCTTCATGCTCCCTATTTTCACGTCGTATTTACTATGCCCCAAGAGCTTCAAATTCTGATCTATCACAACCAAGAACTACTCTACAATCTCATGTATAAGGCCGTTGCCCAAACACTCCTGGAACTTGCCGCCGATGACAACTATCTTGGAGCGCAAATCGGTTTTTTCTCTTTATTTCATACCTGGGCGCAAGATTTACACTACCATCCGCACATTCATACTGTCGTATTGGCGGGTGGACTTACTAAGAAAAACCAGTGGCGAAGCGCGAATAAAAAGTTTTTTATTCCTGTAAAAGTATTATCAAAAAAGTTTCGCGGCAAATTTCTGCACCATTTGAAGCAGTACTATCACCAAAATTTACTGGCGTTTTATGGCGACGCCCAGCAATATCAAAATCCCAAGCCCTTTCAAGCCTTGCTGGATCAGTGTTATCGAAAAAACTGGTACTCTTATACCAAACGGACATTTTCCGGACCGTTGGCAGTTGTCAAATACCTGGGAAGATATACCCATCGTATTGCCCTATTCAATAGCCGGATTGTCGCTATGGATGGAAATACCGTAACGATTACTGTAAAAGACCGAAAACACAATAACCAGACAAAAAAGCTAACCCTAACCGGCATTGAATTTCTCCGGCGCTTTTTCATGCATGTATTGCCCAAAGGGTTTGTCAAAATCAGATACTATGGCTTGCTCTCCAACCGCAACAAACAGACGAAGTTGGCTCTCTGCCGGAAATTAACCGGCAGTCCACTATACCAAGCAAAGTTTGAAGGACTTACTACAACAGAAATTCTCTCGATTCTTACTGGTAAAGATGTAACCCTTTGCCCTGTGTGCGCTAAAGGAAAGCTAAAACTAGTCTATTCGTTCTTTCAGGGTTCATCACCATAATGTGGAGAAAATTATATATTCGTAGCAAGACCCATTAGTGGGGAGGGGAAAAGTATGTCCAATTTGAGGAAATCCAGCAATGATACGTCCATATCAACAGCCAAACAGCAGCCAAATGAGCAACTTTTTTCAGAAAAAGATAAAAAAACCGAAAAGACGGTTGATTGAAAATCCATAGCCACCCAGCCAGCGATTTCCTTCTTCTGGGCAATCAAAAATTTTGCGCGTAGATAGTTTTGTCGCTCAACTGGCAGTCAGCTGCTGCTAGTTGAGCCTTTTTGCGCGCAAAACTTCCGATTGAACCCTTCACGAACCGTCCCCGAGAGTCTTTCTGGCAAGAAGGAAAACTCTCGATTTAAAGGAAACATCTGATGAAAATTTTATTTTTCCCACACAAGACCGAAGCACGTATAATATTTTTGCAATCAGCTATGGTGGAGATCCTACTAGATTTTAGGGTTCTTGCATAATAGCAGATTCGTAACATCACTTCTGTAAGAATCAACGCAAAACCACATGGCAATAAAAAACCACTTGATGTGCGATAAAAATAAAACATCAGGTGGTCGTGTCACTTGAAATCATTATAATTATTTTGACCCGCTTAGTGGCGTCAGTAATTCCGACAGCCCAGCCTTTTGGTGATATTGAAAGTTTTTGCGCTCCCTTTTTAGTTTCGAAACTTGGTTATATAATAACTAGTCGTAGAGGACAATAAAAGCCATCCTACTTTCTAACTAAGAGCTTTGCGTCCAACCGCTATTTCAAATTTTGGATTCTGGCAAAAATTTATTTATTCTAACTCGTAATTTTTCTACCATAATAATCAGCATCTGGCAATATTGCGCAATCTCCTCCATATAGTTTACAGTTTCACCGAATTCTTCAATTTGGTTATTTATTATCGGTTTGCTGAATTTAAACAGAACTTTGTAAATTAAAGAATCTATTTTTATTGCTACTTCTTGCGATTGTTCCGCAAACAAACGGATTTTTATTAGATTCCTGTACTCTTGATTCTTTAATTTTGATTCTATTAGGTAAGTTTGACTGGTAATATCTGCGATCTTCTTAACGATATTATCGTTTAACTTTGAGAAAGCCTTTAACTTATCAATGCTGACAGTAAAAGATGTGTTTGGTTCTATAGTGGTTGGATTCATTCTACTTTCGTTTAGACGGTTTATACCGTTGATCCTTATCTGTTTTTTCACACTTATCCACTTCCTAAAACAAAGCTCAAAGATCTTATAAGTTGAACTCTTTCTCGTTAGGACTGTCAATGCATAACGGCTAATCCGTTACCTCTTGGATGGTATTTTACCAACCATTCCACACATTTGATTTCTTGCCCAACCAGTAATACTAATAACTTATCAGTCAGACCTTGACTCTTGTCTCACTTTATCCGTACATTCATTTGTTTTCTAATTGCAGGAAAACACCCCAAATGGTAGCCAGTATTGATTGCACTTACTTGACCAGACATTGAGGTGTTTTACCTTTATTATCCATGAACAATACACTTGATAGAACAATTAGTTTGAATTAATCCATGATGCTACTTACCAGTAGCGGCGGCAACCATAGCCTTAACATTTTCAAATTTTGCATTTGGCGGTATCGTACAACCGGAAGCAAGAATAAATCCTTTGCCCATGTCCTTAATCAATTTGGTAGAATAATTATACACGTCGTCAGGAGTGCCAAGCGCTAACATAGCAGCAGGGACATCCCCCTTAATACACATATGGTCGCCGAGAACATCTCTCACTTTATAGATGTTGGTAGCGCCATCAGACTCAAAGATGCATTTATGTTTAGGTAAGGTTTTGAAAAATTTCAAATCCCGCTCCCAGTTACCGTCAATGTGAAGGTCTGCTATCGCACCTTCTTCAATAATTGCCTCGGCAGCTGCTTTTAGATACTTCCAGACAAAACGCTGCCAGATCTTCGGCGAATAAAATTCACTTGCTCCCCGAGCCGGCGACATAAAGACAACCATAGGTTTAATGGCTCGTATTTGCTGACGTAATTCTGCTAGATTTTCTTCAAGAATAACATCTAAAACAGCCTCAACCTTATCCGGCATTTTAAACATATCTCTCATGAATTTAGGAAACGACCGGCCGCCGCCCAAAAATTCATTTACCGTAGAGGATGCTTTGGGAGAATATACCACAATGCCGGCATCCTCAAAATCTTTAATAAATTGTGGGACATCCTTCAATTGTTCACGGATCGAATCAAGATCAAAGCCAACCCGACTTTTCAAATAATCCTCACTAAAAGCTTTCCAGCCTTTATTCAGAATGGTATCGTAATCTTCCACTGTCATCAATTCCTGCTCATCAAGCTGCCACGGAGTATCATCAGGAAGCTCACGCCCAGGCAATTTGACTTTCGAATAAAAGATTAATGGAAAAATTGTGGCGGTTGCATATGTACTGCCTGTTCCATCCACATCGCCTAAATCTTTAAATGAAGACAGAATTGCTTGATGGGAAGCTTTCATGTTTGAAACAAATTCTGACAACTTCATGCCTACATGTCTTGCAAACACAGCATCTCCCGCGATTATAACAGGAGTACGGTCCGTTTGCTCAAAAGCAATGGTCTTTTTCAATCTTTCTTTACGTTCCTGAAGTAATTCTTGTGGTGTCTTCATTATAATCTACTCCTCGCATATCAAATTCCGCCTAATTATATTTTCGTGAAATCATATTAACGTATAACCCCCACTAGCCTGAATCTTTGACACCCTGATCAGATTATCAAAGGCGGCATAATATTCTTGATATATTCGTTATATTGGATGTAAATTGCACCAAGAGGGGCCCCGATCGAGTCGGGGCCTGTTACACTAACTGATTAATTTTTCCAAGTTTTAATAGAAAAATTCAATCTTGGTCATATAGGTTTTTCCAAGATCATCAGAAGCCAATCCAGTCAGGTTTTTATTTTTGATTTTGAGATCTTGACCCTCAATTGTCCAGATTACATTTTTGCAGATTGTATTTTGAAAAGCTACAAAAAGACCTTTTATGTTATCCGTGCCTTTCATGATGGTGGAGTAGGGATCTGTAGCATAGCTAACGGCTTGGGCGTCAAATCCACCGGCACCGGAAGGGACTGCACCCGCGTCAATACTGCGATAGGCAACTGACCAACCGAAATCGCCCTTTTTCTTATAATCCACAAGATTTTTCACTGAGAAGAAGGCCGGAGGCTGATTGACTGCACTTGAAAGTTCGATTGCCCAGCCTTTAGGTGATGATGGGAGTCCTTTTGCATTGGTAAGACTTGTTGAAACATAGTCCCCAATAAGCATTAAGTTACCCACCTTGACATCAAAGCCAGCTGTCCAGCCTTTAGACTGATCAAAGGCACCAACATTAGTATTAAGTGATCCTTTTCCCTCTGCAGTGCTGGTACCCGGAACATCTGACCAGTAGTAACCAGTTTTCCAGCCAATTTTATCATTTAATTTTCCCGTTAATTGAGCGGTAGTAAGGGTTTTGGCATCACCGCTGTCCCCGGTACCCGTATTTTGATTAGCATTGCTCTTAACGTTGTTTACCGCGCCGGTAAACAATACTTTACCTATATTTTTATCAACGCGAATACCGTCAACGCCCACTGCTTTACCAAAAAGAGCATGGGTAAAGGAATCCAAGGGGAAACGGCCAATACGAACTTTATCAAAGCCGAGGGTATTCTTGGCAGTTACAGCAAATATATCAAAGGCAGCGTTACTTCCATCAGTTGCGTTGTTGTAATTTCCTGCTTTACCTGTTATCAAAAGTCGTGCTGTCCAGGAAACATCATCATTAATGGTTCCATTAAATTTAATACGTTGGCGGAAATCGAAGCGGTCTGAACCATGCATCTTTGTTCCGCCCGCCTTGGGGTCATTGCCCAGATAACGGAACCGGGTTTCACCGCTTACCCAAGTATTTGTCTTAGCTTCAACTTTTGCAACTCTAGCGCCCAACCGATTAAGTTCACCAGCAAATTCTGAGGACAGTTTATCAATTAGTTCCTTATTGCTTTCATCAGCTGCATCAAACTTGTCCATTGCTTTGGCAACGATAATTGCAAATTCATACCGACTCATGGTTCTGTCGCCTTTAAACGATTTGTCACTATAACCGTCTACAAGGCCCGCTTTTACTAATTTTCCTACTGCACCATAGGCCCAGTGATCAGTGGGGACATCACTAAAAGACGCCGTGGTAGCAGCGGCATGGACAGGATGATCAACAATGGGAAACCCAGCCATGGTAATAGACATTAGCGTCAAAGGAACGATTGCCATCCATTTTTTTAGTGTTTTTGCTTTCTGCATAAACTCTCTCTCCTCATTTTTATTTTTTATGTTACGTTGGCAATTTTTTCTAGTCCCACAGCAGTTGCCGTCAATTGCTGTATAGCCGCAGACATTTCTTCTGTTGCCGCTGCCTGCCGTTCTCCAAGTTCCGAGATCATTGAAATTGTCTGTACCTCTGATTGAGTAGCATTTTGTATAGTTTGTAATATCTGTTTGATATCTTTAACCGATTGAGAACTATTCAGCGCCATTTTGCGAATTTCATCGGCAACTACCGCAAAACCTCGGCCTTGTTCTCCAGCCCGAGCAGCTTCAATTGCAGCATTTAGGCCTAACAAGTTTGAATTATCAGCCACCTCACTAACAAACTGTAAAATATCATCTGTCTTTTCAATATGGCCCAATACCGTTTGACTAACGTCTTTTGCCTTATTTATATTCTCAGCTAGCTTAACAGCCGTCGAAGCCAGTTCTCCGGCGGTAGAACTGATCTGCTCAGCAGTAGCAGCAATTGACTTGGAAGCTGCATGAACTGAATCCTGTATTTTCATTGATATTCCAATGCCTATCGTCCCAGAAACAGTTCCGTCCTCTTCAATAATAGGAGCAACAGCTATCTTGAGTTTTACCCCATATAAATGTTCCGGAAGAACCGCACTCACTTTCTGCTTTAAAGAAACACATCTCTGAATAGTAGTTCCCTTGTCTAATATCATGTCTACTTGCAAACCAGTATCATAGGTCTTGGCAGGAATATAGCAAAGGATTTTTCCTTTGCTATCAGTTACAGTAGCGTGACAGTCGTAGGGAATCAAAGCACAGAATGTTTCAGCGGTGGCAGCAATAGACTCCAACTTTTTTATGGTTATTCTCCTCTTTCCTATTTACCGGTAGCGGCGGAAATCATAGCTTTTATATTCTCAACTTTCGCGTTGAGGGGAACACAGCAACCAACCGCAAGAATAAACCCTTTTGGCCCAAGATTCTTGACTAACTTACTACTATAGTCATATACTTTTTCGGGTGTTTCTAAGGTGAGCATGGCTGCAGGTATGTCACCCATCAGACACATATGATCGCCGAGAATTTCTTTTGCTTTGAACAAATCGGTATTACTGTCAGTAGCCAAAATACATTTACCCTTAGGTAGTTCCTTAAGATACTCTAACGACCGGTCCCAGTTGTTGTCCCAGTGTAACAGCGGGTAGGAACCCGCATTTATAACTGTTTCGACAATTTCTTTTATGTTCGGTAAGCAAAAACGCTCCCACATTTTCTTCGACATATATTCTGTTGCGGAGCGGGTGGCACCAATAAAGTACGCGAACGGTTTTGACTGAGCGATTGTAGTCTTGATTGTTTCCTTCATCTCTTCGGTCATTATCTTGATTACAGCTTCTACTTTATCAGGAACGCGATACATATCCGTAAATAGATTTGCCATTCCGCGCGCGTTGGAAAGGCGGTCAAACGGCGGCGCGGTTGTTGCCGGGCTGACCGGAACAATGCCAGCGTTGATGTAGTTTTCCGTTATTTGGGGCCAGTTGGCGGACCGGTGCCATAGGAAATCATCCCAAGACTGTTTCAACTCGTTCTGAAAAATTTGCTGTGCCCATACGTTAAAACCCTTTTCAATAATTACATCATAGTCTTCGGGTTTCATCGGATTAATTTCGTCAATTTGCCACTGTGCGTCAGCAGGCAGTTCTCTTCCGGGCAATTTCAATTTTGCCATAGACGCCATCCCTAACGCTCTGATAATAGGAACTAAATATTCAACTCCATCCACCTCCCCGAGCTGGGCAATAGATGCTATATTGGTACGACTAGCTGCTTCTAAATCATTAATATAATCAGCCAGTGGAACCCCCATATGGCGGGCGAAAAAAGAATCCGCGGCCAGTATCACCGGTACACGGTCAGGCGTACCCAATTCAATTGCGTTTTTTAGACGATTAAAATGTTTTAAGTATAGTTCGTTACTACTTTCCATGAAAAATCCTCCAGTTATTAATTAATTAAATTAAAATACCTTCTCCTATCCTCCAAACAAACTTATCACCGGACCATTTTTTATCAAAATGTAGCTGCTAAAGCATATTGAACCTAACCAGCTATTTTACTACCATTTTCGCTCGACCGAACCGAGGGCGCCACTGGCATTTTGGCAAAAATAATTGCTATGATTCCTATTACTACGATCGTCATAATAATATAAAACGCCGGGTTATAACTTTTAAATATGTCAAAAACTTTTCCACCAATTAATCCCGAACAACAGCCCACCAAGACCGACCCAGAGAAAAGAGTACCATTAATCTTAGGGTAATTTTTAGCCCCGAAGAAATTGGCAACAACGGTATTTTGGCAAACAAAGGTCCAACCGAAGGCTGCCCCATAGCAGATAGCTGCTATATAACCAAGAATTAGATTGTTGGGAGTTACTTGCATGGCTAAAATAGATCCGATAATATAACCGCAAAGGCCTGTAGCGAACGCATAGCGCGCTGCGATCTTATCCATTAGCCAACCGCCAATGATCCGGCCTGCAATCCCCCCCATGGTGAACATGCCCATAGCCAAAGCGGCATCTGCGGCACTAATACCCAGACCTCTCAGGTGTGGAATCCAATGGGCGGTAAAAAAATAGAACGGATATCCTTCAGCAATTGCAGCAATAAAAACTAACCAAAAGGCCAATGTCCGATAAGCTTCAGACGGAGTCCACGAGTATTTTGTAATTAATGGGCCATCAACTGAAGGTGAGACCGTCGAGTCAATAATCTTACCATCGGGAACTTGTCCCATATCTTCTGGTCGTTCTTTGACAAAAATAAAAGTAATAATAGCACCAAAGATCACGAGTCCCAAAATAATAAGCCACCCTTGGCGCCAATCACCGTCATTAGAAACCATGATCTTATTCATTAGCGGCGAAGCAATAAACCCCGCAAAGCCAGACGCGGTCATGGCAATTCCGATAGCCCGTCCCCTCATTCTGACAAACCAACGAGACAGAACCGTAGTAAGGGGAACGATAGTGCTGAAACCCATTCCAAGGCCTAAAATAGCACCGAATCCAACCACGTAATGCCACGGCGCCGATGTTACAAGTGCCATCCATACCGTTCCAATAACCAATAGAGCGCTGCCAAATAACATTGTCCACCTGACGCCATATTTAACTACTGAAGTACCAACAAGCACGGCGGGAACGCCAGTAAAAAAATTTACCAATGTAAATGCCAATCCATAGGTAGCCCGATCCATAACAATTTCCTTCATCATGTAAGTATGAATAACAACGCCGCCGTAAAGTACAAATCCCATATTCAATAAATAGATAAACCATAAGACCCCAACCAGATTCCAGCCATAAAACTTGCGCTCATCGCTCACTTTACCGACCTCCTTGTTAGTTGCTAGTTACCTATTATTGCTTTAATAACTATTGCGTTTTCCACCTCGATGTCAACATTAATCTCCTTTCTCTTGTAATGCTTAACACAGTACAATTGATAGCAAATCACCCCCCAGATTGCGCAATTTTCCTAAAATTTTGTTTTTATTGTATCTTGTTACAGCTTTGTTGGGAAACAGTCTTTGCTTTTAGGCTTAACAAGTAATACTTGTAATTAAGTTAATTGTTTTTCGAAAAGTCTGGATGTATAATATCGTTATAATATTCTGACCTTTTGACAAGGGGTGGTGGTATCTATGGACATACGGCAGCTTCGATATTTTATTGCCGCAGCGGAGCATCTTAATTTTACCGCGGCGGCCAAACATATCTATATAAGTCAGCAAGCGCTCAGTCAGCAGATTTTCGAGTTAGAAAGTGAATTAGGAGTAACTCTGTTTAATCGCGGTAATTCCCTATCCCTCACCGCCGCAGGGGAAGCTCTCGTACGCGAATCCAAGTCCATTGTTGCCAAGACTGAAAAGGCGATTAGAGTAACCCGTCAGGTAGCTTCCAAGATAACTGGCAGGCTAAAAATCGGCTATTTGGGCTTTGCCGAAAGATATTTTCTGCCAAGATTAATATACCAATTTCGACAAAAATATCCCTCTATCGAGTTATCCTGTCATCAGCTTAGCAATGGAGCCATTGAGGCCGCATTAGAACAAGCTGATATTGACATTGGCTTTATACAATTATGGGATAAAGCTACTATCCCCGGTATTTCATGGAAAAAGATATATGATGACAAGCTTTGTCTCGTAGTTCCATCCAACCACCCGTGGGCGCGTAAGAGCAACGTAGCTCATACTGAGCTATTTAAAGAAACTTTTGTATTCCATCCTAAAAACGCACCTAGGGCTTATGTCAACCTAATGCGTGTTTGTTCAAACCGTGGATTCCGTCCCTGTGTTAATCCAGTTTCCGATATTCTAACCGTATTAATGATGATAGAAGCGGGTTTTGGCATCTCCCTGCTTCCACGCCATATTCCATTAGGATATGCCAGTTCCTTATTAAAAGTTATTAACGTTGACGATGAGGACGCGACAGTTTATGTATCCATTGCATGGAATCATACTAATTCTAACCCTGGCATCTCCCTATTTCTTAAAGAACTAGAACCATTTCTCGATTCTAAGAAATCATTAAATCCCAATAACAAAGGACGAGGGAACGGTGGTTCCGTCCTATAAGACATTTCCTCCGTCCCCTCGTCTTCTCGAGAGCTGTTGATGATTAGCTTCACCCTGGATAATTTCTACAGTAAGTTACTTTAATGAACATGGCACCACTGTCATATAAAATATGTTTCCTAGCTTTATGTACTCTTGAGTTACTTCCATAACACGCCACAAGAGGCTTTCTCAAAATAGTTTTTCTAACTATAAGAGAAAGCCCCGTCTGCGTCTGTATAATATCCTTCTTACTTACCAGTAGCGGCAGATATCATAGCTTTTACGTTTTCCACCTTTGCGTTAAAAGGTAGATCACACCCAGTGGAAAGAATATAACCGGAAGGACCAATTTCTCTAATTAATTTTGTACTATACTCATACACCTCATCCTCTGTTCCAATTGTAAGCATAGCAGCTGGGACATCACCCATTATACACATATGGTCGCCTAAAATCTCTTTTACTTTAAAAATATTTGTAGAACCGTCAGGCGAAAAAATACATTTTCCTCTTGGAAGCTCTCGGAAAAATTCAAGATCTCGTTCCCAATTAGAATCTAAATGCAATACAGGAATAACCCCTTCCGCAACTACAGCCTCAACAACCTGTTTAAAATATGGCCACACGAAGCGACGCCAAATTTTCGGAGATAAAAATTCACTGGCCGCTCGCCAACCGCCAACCCAAACGGCCACCGGCTGTGAGGTTGACAGACGCGTCTTTATTGAATTAAGTATCTCAGGCATAGCAGTTTCCATAGCGGCTTGTACCTTATCAGGAATCTTATATAAATCCTTGTTAAACTTAGTTAAGGTACGGCCACCACAGAACATTTCATACGGGATTGTGAAGGCGCCAGATTGCATAACAACAAGGCCGGACTCACGAAAATTCTTAACTGCCGTGGGATAAAACGGAGCATTCTGTTTTAACTGAGCACCCAAATCATCCAACCTATTTTTATAGTAGTCTGCGAGAAAATAACTAAAGCCTTTATTAATTATTATGTCATAGTCCTCAACTGTCATAAGTTCAACCTCATCTGTTTGCCAAAGAGTGTTTTCCGGCAATTCGCGACCAGGGAGCTTAAATCTTGATAACCACAAACTTCCCAATGAAGAAATATGGAAAAGTGACTCCTGCACACCATCAAGTTCGCCTAATGAAGTAAATGATTCTAACATGGTTTTATGAGATAACTCGGCATTAACGGCAAATTCGGATGTTTTAACTCCCAAGTGATAGGCTGCAAAAGCAATACCCGCTGGAACAACAGGGACGCGATCTGGCGTTTCAAGTGCTACCGCCTTTTTTATACGGTTTAATCGTTCATTATATAATTCTTGGGTCGTTTTCATAATATTATTTCTCCCTTCGTAGTTATGGTTATTTAAATCCTATATTTTTGACGCTGGATGTTGATCCTGATTTTCACCTTCCTTTCGCGTTTGGTCATAATATGACGACAATTCGCTTAATTGTATTAATTTTTCTACAATTCATTTTAACTCGATAGTAGCTTTATAGCAAAACAGGAATAAATTTTAGCATCACAAGTATTACTTGTAGGTTAATTGTTTTCTGAAAAATCAGGATGTATAATAAACACAAAAAGTTGTGTTTTTTTTGGGGGGAGCCATGGATATACGGCAACTTCGATATTTTATAGCCGCAGCAGAATATGTTAATTTTACCGCGGCAGCTAAACATATCTATATAAGTCAGCAGGCGCTTAGTCAACAAATCTCCGAGCTTGAAAGTGACTTAGGGGTAATTCTATTTAATCGCAAAAGAAATTCCATATCTCTTACTGCGGCAGGAGAAGCGTTATTACATGAAGCCAAGGCCATTGTGTCCCAGACTGAAGAAGCAATAAAATTAACCCGTCAGATAGCTTCCGGAATATCCGGAAAACTGAAAGTTGGTTATTTAGGTTTTGCTGAAAGGTACTTTCTACCAAAATTGTTATATCAATTTCGGCAAAAATACCCTTCTATCCAATTATCATGCAAACAACTTTCACATGGAGCTATTGACGATACGTTAGAACATGCTGAAATTGATATTGGATTTATACAAGTATGGGAAACAACAAAGCTTACCAATATCTGCTGGCATAAATTATACGCCGATGAGCTTTGTCTTATAGTTCCAGCCAATCATCCATGGGCAGGTAGAACCGACATAACTCGCGCCGAATTATCTAAAGAAGATTTTATATTTCACCCCCAAAATGCGCCTAGGGCTTATACTAATCTAAAACGTGTTTGTTCAAACCGTGGATTCAGCCCTAGTGTAGATCCAGTTTCTGATATTATGACCGTCTTAATGATGGTAGAAGCTGGTTTCGGTATCTCCTTATTGCCTCGCCATATTCCTTTGGGCTATGCCAGTCCAACATTAAATATCCTCACTGTCGTCGGAGATGATATATCTGTTGATGTAGCAGTCGCGTGGAATCGTAATAATGATAATCCCAGCATCTCTCTATTTCTTAAGGTAATGGAATCCTTTCTCGCTTCAACGCATTCGTTAAATCCAATAGTGTTTCAAAAGCTGCTCTTTGATACGCAGAGGACAGGGACGGTGGTTCCGTCCTCTAAAGACATTTCCTCCGTCCCCTCGTCTTAAAGACCTCTATAATTTGATTGTAGAGGTGAAACCATTTATGGAATCCAGCAATGACGAACGTTATCGCCAGATTGCTAAAAGAATTGTCTATTATCGCATCCGTAAGGTCTTTCCCTGGAAGAATTAGTAGATAAAATTGGTAGCAGTAAGAGTTATTTATCTAAGATAGAAGCACCTAATTCGGACTAAGACTTTTTCTCTGGAATGTGTTTTATTTGCTATTGTTGACGGATTAGAAGTTGATGTGGTTCAGTTTTTTATGCCAATTAAAGAAAATAAATAACAGCGATATCTCATATGTTTGCTGAGATGTCGCTGTTATTTTTGTACATATTCCTAAATGAAACTATGGAGTCTTTACCTTAGAATTAAATCAATATTTGTATTTTCTGTTATTAACTAAATGTTTTTATTTTGATATATAATTTTGCAGCCTTGCATACTAATATTCATTTCCATAGCTTCGTTCATTTCCTCAAGGCCATAACGATGTGATATTAGTTCTTCTACAGGAATTCCACGAAGCTGAGCCTCTTTTAAGAACTCGCAGGCCTGAATCCAATCACATGCTTGATATGTCCACGAGCCAACAACCTTAATTTCCTTATTACAAATATCTAAATGTGGATTATATGTTGCATCTCCGTTATTTACGAAGAATCCTAATTCGCATAAAGCTCCACCCCGCCGCACGTAATTCCAAACCATGGAAGCAGCTTTGGGTGAACCAGTACATTGAAATGCCATTTCCGCACCCAAACCATTAGTAAGTACTTTTACATCAGCTACAGGATCCTGTGTTTTAGTGACATTAACAATTGCAGATGCCCCTAATTTTTTTGCAATATCCAGTCTCTTTTGGTCCGTATCGACTGCAATAATATTTCTCACACCCATTGTACGAACTAAAGTTAGTAGCAGTAATCCGATAGGACCGCAGCCTTGCACTAATACACAAGAATCATGCTTGAAATTAAAAATTTCTTTTGCTTTTTCTACTGCATGTACAATAACAGCTGCAGGTTCTATAAGAATTCTTAAATCCAGATCCATATCACTTACATTGAATACAACGCCACCCGGATTAATTTTGATATATTCACCGAACCAACCATTAAAATAGGCACTTTCGCCAGGAATTAATCCAAATATTTCTCCGCCTTCACATAAGTGAATTTTCTCAGGATGCTTAGTGCAAGTATCACATTTTCCACAGGGACGAAGTCCGGTTACAATCTTATCACCCACGGCCAATGGTTTGCCATAATAATCTTTGGTTACATTCTTGCCAAGTTTAACTATTATTCCTGTACCTTCATGTCCTAATTGAACAGGAATAAAACCAAAAGGATCTCCCTTAAATTCATGAACGTCTGTACCACAAATTCCGCAACCTTCAACGTGTACTAAAATTTCATCATCGTTAATTTCTGGAACCGGAAGCTCTTTTACTTCCATGTTTCGAACACCTGTCAAAGCTGAAATTTTGGCTATTTTCGGAATTTTGAAATCATTCATCCTAAATACCTCCCCGCTTTTGTTTCTATGAAAAATTTCGTCTACACACAATTATAGGAATATTTGGTATTTAGAACAAGTTTCACTTACATTCATCTGTCACGTATCTTTACAATTCTATTTTTTTGTCACTTATTAATAACTCTTACCAATTGTAACAAGAAACAAAATGATATCTTCATGTTGTATGTCTGTATCTGGATAAGTCACTTAAATATTCGTGCAGACGCAGTGGCATAGCATCTACTAGAATCCGTGCCATTGTCGCGGGAGAAATTCTCATACCTTTTCTTACCCAGTCAGCCGTCATATCCATAGAACTTCGACAGTAAAATTCCAATAATAAACCAATTTCCTCCGTTAATGGCCTCTTCGACATGGCAACCTCTTTATAGAATTCGTAAATACAGCAGTAATCATAATGAAACAAATTATTAAGATCCGAGGAGGTAAAGGCTGACATAAAAAAATATTTATCTTCTTGCATGAACTCAAATTTTTTTATGAGACCTTCTTCCAGTGATAGACTAAGCCCCATCTGTTTAATGGTTTTTTGTATAATTTTATCAAAATACCAGTTAACTAAATCGTATTTATCTTTAAAGTTCCGGTAAAATGTTTGGCGAGTCGTACCACAATTTTCGACAATTTCCCTAACAGTAATCTTATCCAGAGGAACATTCTCCATTAGCTCTTTAATGGAATTTGCCAATGTATATTTCGTTCGTTCGGAAAAATTCATATACATGCCCCTCCTTATTGAATTATGATCATTTATTTGTTAATTAACTGAAACTCATACAGTATCGTTATATTCTTTTTTTCCGCAATGTCCCGTATATCCGGCGGCAAGGCTTTATCACTAATTATCACATCAATATCATCAAAGTAAGCACTAATATTAAAATACGTTACATTAAATTTACTACTGTCCACTAGTAAAACTAAACAACCTGTATTATGAGCAAATTCTCTTTTAAGAGCTGCTTCCCCTTCATTTGAATCAGTAGCCCCTTTCGTACTCAATCCCCGACATGAAATAAAAGTTATGTCACTATAGTGCATTTTTATATTTTGATTAGCTTCTGGGCCATAAATATTAAAATACGACTTATTTATATTCCCACCAATTAAATAAACTTCTACATTGTTTAACTCGCAAAGTTTAGTTGCAGTATGAATGCCATTCGTAAGAATAGTCAAGTTAGCAAACTTTTTTAGTTTATTAATAATCCGGTAAGTTGTTGTGCTGGAATCTAAAAATAACTTCTGGTTATCTTTTATTAAAGTAACGGCAATAGATGCAATCACTTCTTTTTGTTCTAAATTTATCCGATTTGTGTAATCATAAGGTAAATCCTTTGGCTCTTTGATGATAATTGCACCACCTGTCACTCTGCGAATTAGACCTTTTTTTTCCATTTCGGCTAAGTCTCTTCTAATGGTAGCAGAACTTACAAATAACTCTCGACTTAAAGCTTGCGTTTTTAAAAATTTTTTACCTTTTAGCAAATTAAGTATCGCTTCTTGCCGTTCATAAGGGATCATACTGCAACTCCTCTATGTTCATTTTTGATTAAAAATGAACATTTTTTTGTAGTTTTATGATTAATTATCAACATTATAACCATCCATTGAAGTAAAGTCTATATCTTTTATAATGAGAAATGTAACACACAAAAAATGGGAGGGGATACAATGGCATTAATGGGTATTGATGTAGGGACAACCGGAGTTAAGTGTACGATTACCGATAATTGTGGTAACTATTTATCAGATTCGTATGCAGAATACCATACTTTTTCACCAGTACAAGGCTACTTTGAGCTAAATCCAAATGACGTGTGGGATAGTACAAAAAAAGTTATCAAATTGGCAGCCAGTAAGGTAACTGAAAAAATTCTTGGTGTTAGTGTCTCATCTTTTGGCGAATCTTTTGTCCCTATTGACAAAAATGGTAATGTTTTAATGAACAGCATGGTCTATACAGATATTAGAGGTGTCGGGGAAATTAAAGATTTACTGCTGTCTATTTCCGAACAGGAAATAATGGAACGCACAGGACTTAAGGCAAGCAGCACATATTCTTTGCCCAAAATTATGTGGATAAAAAAGAATAAGCCAGAAATATTCAACGATATATGGAAAATACTTTTGTATGGCAGTTATATTTTGTATCGTTTAGGTAATATTTGCACCATCGACTATACGCTTGCCGCCCGGACAATGTCGCTAAATGTTGAAAAGAAAAAATGGGATGAGAAAATCCTGGCCGCTGCCGGACTTACAGAAAGCATTTTTCCTGATGTATATCCTATGGGTACTATTGTCGGAACCATTAATAAAGAATTAGCGTTAGAATTAGGCCTTCCGCAAGACATGCCATTAGTCACGGGAGCGCATGATCAGATATGTGCGGCTATAGGCTCAGGAACCTATAAAATAGGTGAGGCAATGGATGGTATGGGCTCCGTAGATTGTATTGCACCAATATTCTCTGTCAGTGTGAATACCGAGAAACTTGCGGAAAACAATTATGCGATGGTGCCCTATATTGATGATAAGTTTACCACATATGCTTATATTTACGATGGGGGAACGTTACTTAAATGGTACCGGGATACTTTTGGACAGGAAGAAAGTAGATTAGCCGCTGAAACCAATAGCAGTGTATATGATATTTTTAATAGCTACGCGGCAAAAGAACCCACTGAAATATTGGTCTTGCCACATTTTAGCGGATCCGCCTTACCTTATATGGATCCCTTCTCCAAAGGAGCAATGATTGGCTTAGATAGTAATACAAATAAAGCGAAAATTTTCAGAGCCTTGTTAGAGGGGATTGCCTATGAGCTGAAAATAAACATCGAAAAAATGGAGGAAAACGGAATCCACATAGACTCTTTAAGAGCTTGCGGCGGAGGTTCAAGGTCGGATATTTGGCTACAAATCAAAGCTGATATTTTCAACAAGGAGATAAAAGCAGTAAAAATAAAGGAAGCGGGAACATTAGGGGTCATTATTATGACCGGATTTGCAGTAGGGCTATTTCCGTCGTTTGAGGAAGCTATGAATAGTCTGGTAAAGATAGAAAAAATATTTGCGCCAAACCCCAAAAATGTTGATATTTACAATAAAAACTATAACAAGTATAAAGGGCTATACGCGTCACAGAAAAAACTGCTTGAAACTGATTAGAGAGGACGATTTATATGACTGTAGTTAACATGAAAAATTTACTGAATCATGCAAGTGTTGAAAAATATGGGATAGGCGCTTTTAATGTAACTGACTTAGACATGGTTAGAGGGGTAATTGCGGCTGCCGAAACGGAAAATTCACCTGTAATTTTACAATTCGCCGAAGTACATAAAAATTACGCCCCCTTAGAAGTACTCGCACCTATTATGGTTGATGCAGCAAGAAATGCCAAAGTGCCTGTGGTTGTTCATTTGGACCATGCAGAAACATTCGATACAATTTTGCAGGCAATGCATGTAGGCTTTTCATCTGTTATGATTGATGCATCCAAAATGGCCTATGAGGATAATATCGCAACAACAAGGGAAATTGTAAAAATTGCGCACGCTTTGAATGTTTCTGTTGAAGCTGAACTTGGAACAATGAACCGCGAAGGTGGCGGAACAAACGATTTCTATGACACCCTGGAAAGCACGTTTACTGATCCTAAAATCGCAAAAGATTTCGTAACGAAAACAGGAATAGATGCATTAGCTGTAGCTTTCGGAACCGTTCATGGTGTATATACAAAAAAACCCCATTTGGACTTTAAACGTCTGGCTGAAATCAATAACGAAGTAGATGTACCACTAGTCATGCATGGCGGATCGGGATTGAGTGATTTTGAGTATCAAGAGGCCATTAGAAATGGCGTCCGCAAAATTAACTATTATTCCACACTGGCCTACAATGTCGCCAATAGTGTCAAAGAAAAATTGAATAAAGAAACAAAACAAATATTTATTTCTGATGTTTCCCTGTGGGTTATTGATCTAATTAAAGAAGATGTACGTTCAAAAATGCGAGTTTTCCAATCTTCAGGTAAAGCATAACCAACTTAATGGGAGGAAATACAATGAAATTTTTAAGTGATTTATTAGGGCAACCAGCAATTATTGCAGGGTTGGTAGTACTTCTCGGATTAATCGCCTTAAAAAGACCTATAACAGAAATAATCAGAGGAACAATCAGAGCGATACTCGGTTTTGTAATTCTATTGGCAGGTACAACATTGATTGTTGGCGCGCTCTCAAATTTTGGCAAGCTTTTCGAAAGCGCCTTCAGCATGCAGGGAATTATACCTAGCAATGAGGCCGCAATATCCGTTATCATAGCAAAATATGGTTCAGTGGCAACTTTCATTTTTGTGGCAGGCTTAATATTGAATGTTATCTTGGCTAGATTAACAAAATACAAGTACATTTTTTTGGCCAGTGATCATGCATTCTACATGGCTTGTGCAATTACGCCCGTAATGATTTTAGCAGGATTTAACACCATTGAGTCAATTATTTTCGGCTCTCTCTTATTGGGTGTAATTCTTTGTATTATGCCAGCGCTTGCCCATCCAACTATGAAATTAATAACGGGTAAAGATAATGAAAGTTTCGCTCATTTTGGCACATTGGGATATTGGCTTTCGGCGCAAATTGGAAAATCGTTTGGAAAAAATTCAAAATCAATCGAAGAAATAGAATTTCCAAAATCATTAGCCTTTTTACAGGATAGCAATGTCTCGGTATCTCTCGTAATGACCCTTCTCTTTTTTATAGTAACAATAATTTCCGGTCCAAATGTAATAGCAAAATTGACAGATATGAATCCTTATGTTTGGGCATTTCTGCAAGCAATTGAATTTGCTGCCGGTATTGTAGTATTGCTTGCAGGCGTAAATATGCTGCTCGAAGAAATCACGCCGGCATTCAAAGGATTTAGCAGCCGAATTGTTCCGAATGCTATTCCTGCATATCCCTTTGCCATTTTATTCAAAGGAACATCGAACGCTCTATTAGCCGGTTTTTTAAGCAGCCTTTTAGGTGGTATTCTAGGTATGCTAATTCAAATTCTAATTGGGACAATTGTTATACTTCCCGGTATTGTGTTCCACTTCTTTTGCGGAGGACTTAGTGCTATCTTTGGAAATGCAACAGGCGGACGTAAAGGAGCCCTTCTTGGCCCTTTTATAAACGGTATTTTTATGACATTCCTGCCAATATTATTTATTAATTTATTTACGAAATTTGGCTTCGTAACAACAACATTCTCAGACAGTGATTTTCTTTTTGTGGATACTATATTAGGCAGTATTATATCTTCAACAAATAAAGTTGTATTTATGGTAGTAATAGTAATTATTTTTATCTTGCCATTCGTAATGACTTTAATTACGAAAAACAATGAATCTCAGTATACCAAAAATTGTAATTAAATAATCACTGTAATCATTTAAAAATTAGCCTACAAACTTTTTTGAGTTCTGGGGGAAAAATTCTACAAAGTCAAAGTTACGCCTATCTTTAGTGGAAAATTAAGCTATCTTCTAATTATATTAAAGAACTCAACCTCAGAAAGGACAGATTGAATTTCTTCAACCTGCCCTTTCTCCTTTCTGGTCATACGCATAATTTCAATTTCACAAATTGCTTTTTAGCGGTTTCTAAACTGTCAAATCCAAGCATGAGTTGGATTTTTCGTTTAATAAAGCGATGATCTCGCTCAATATTTATTGTTTAAGTATGAATATTTTTAGATATGTTTCTTTTTGTCTATCGATACGGAGTTAGCAACACAAACTTTACTCGAACATTACAGCCATCAGTGGCCGATTGTAAAAAACCGGAGACTATCTGTCGCCTGGTAAGTAAAGGAGCTGCATTCGTTTCTATTTGATGCCTTAATTGAAAAAAGTAATAAGATAGCCGTCCGGCCATTGCGTGATCCTATTGAATTCACCTATGGACTTAGCTGGAAGATGGATAACTATTTGTCCTTAGCTGTTAAAACTTTTATCGAATCTTTCACTAATTGTAATACCTTTTCAATTCTTTAAAACCTGTTTTGCCCCCATAAAATAAAAAAAACCGTAGGCTCTAAACCTACGGTTTTTCTATTACTGGAGCGGGCAACGAGATTCGAACTCGCGACCCACGGCTTGGGAAGCCGGTACTCTACCACTGAGCTACGCCCGCATAAGTTGATTTTACTGAGTTTCTTAGCCTCAGTATTTGTTAGTTTTGAGTAGTTTTAGCACTTCTTGAACGTCATTTGTGCGTCAAATCTGCGTCAACTATCAAGGCTAACTACCGAGTATTACTATAGCATATTTATAATCCAATATCAAGAGTAGGAATAATAGTACCTTCAGCTCAGGCAAGCCTCAACAAACGAATATAGTCCCTTTGCGCCTGCAACACCTGTTCAGCAATATATTCTGTAAATACCTGCAACCGTTCATGACTTTGCTCTAACGCCCGAATATATTCATGTTTAAACATCGGTGAAATAATCACCGGAGGAAATCCCTGTGAAATCAGCGCGTGATTTAACAAAAGCCTAGCTACACGCCCATTACCGTCAGAAAAAGGATGAATCATTATAAACGACCGGTGAAGCCATGCTGCATATTCCACAGGATGTAGTTTTTCTCTCTGCGCCTGAAGCGCCCCCACTAGTTTCCGCATATCATCTGGCACACTTTCACACGCAGAAAGCCGGTCATTGTATTGAGAACCAGTAATAACTACATTTACCGTCCGATAATGGCCGGCCATTTCTCCTTCACTTGGCTGAAAGCAAAGTTTATGGATTTTTTTTATATCCGATTCCGTTATTTCCAGCCGTTGCGCCAATCTCCACATGAAATCGAAAGCCCGTGCGTGGCCTATAGCATCCAAATGATCACGCAATGCCTTGCCACCAATTGTGATTCCGTCTTCAATAACAACTTTTGTTTCCGATTCTGTCAGCGTATTGCCTTCCAATGCGTTGGACGAGTACGTTATACCAATCTTAAAATAGTCTTTTAAATTCTTTACCTGATTTTGGTCAAGTGGACGATTTTGATTGATTAACTCCTGATTTGCATCTATTTTTTGCAAAAGTTGACTGAGATTACTCAAGCCGTCTCATCCTTCCCTACCGTAAATAACTTTTATATGATTATACCATACTTACTTACACTTATTTTATTTCATAATCCAAGTATTTACAATAAATCCATACCAGAGGTTACTTCAAGACTACAAAGAAGGGGGGCACCTTAACCTTACGTGCCGGGTGACACCTCTACATTAAGCCTCACCTTCATCCTGGTCAGTCACATCATCTGTAAAGCCGCAAAAATACCATCCGTGATTTTCTAAAAGAAATAAACCTATGCCAGAAATCGTCATGCGTCATAAATGGCTGGATAGTTACATACCCATCAACTTTGATAGTTCGCTCGCCTGTTGATCCGGAACCCATCGGCAAAACATCATATATTCTTTCAGCAGCTCTACTATACTTTTCAATTCGAGCCTTATCTTCATCGATAGGATTACTAATCCTTGACAAATCCATATTGTCATGTAAATCAGCAAGCTTAACTACACATGCGGTTGTGTTTTCAAGAATTCTGCCGATAAAATCATCGTAGTTTTCTCCATACCGTTTTGTCAAGCAATCTAAAACTGCCAGCACTTCATCCGAAAAACCTTCCTTTTGCAGAAACTCCAAAGTAATGTCACTATCTTCAATAGTATCATGTAAAACTCCACATATACGTTCAATCTCACTGTTCCCCGCCATCATCACCCGAAAGGGATGAAAAATATATGGTGCTCCAGCTTTATCTACCTGCTCCGCATGCGCCCTAGTCGCTATCTCAATAGCTTTGTTTAGCATATCAATTCCTCCCATCATTTTATTCTTCCGACATATTGAGCGTTTTCCACCAATCTCGTCGGTATTAAAACCGCGGTTGCCTGTATTTTAAGCTTGTATCTTCATGCACTTCCATTTTTATTTCTATGTATAGTTCTTTGTTCTGTAACAGCTCAACGATCGCAGTATCTTGAAATACAAACCGAATAATTCCATACGCATAATTTTTGATGGTATCATAAATGCGCCCCGCGCTATAGCATCCTCTTGGCACAGTATGAGTACTATTCGCTACATAGCCCACTTTGCCAAGCGGCATTACATGTACGGCAATAGCTTCTGCATCATATTCATTATCCGGCTCTTTAATCAATTGCACAGGTAAACCAACTTTTAAAGGTTTACTGCCATAATAATGCCTGCACCCGGTAATCGCAATATAATGTGTTTCCACATCTATTCCCCCTAGCTGTATCCTATTGTCATTGACACTTTTTCCCCTGTTTATAGAATAACAAAAGGCACTGACAGCATATTGTCAGTGCAAAAATCTTTTCTATTTAATTTCCAATACAGTATTTACTACTTTTCAACAATAAACCTTTGCCATTTGCTCAACTTGATCCTTTAAATAACTTCTGAGTTCTTCCGGCTCCAGCACCTCTACTTCCGCTCCATACCCTAATATCCAGCGGCTGATTTCACGCCGGCCATTTACTGTGGCCTCAAAAATTATAGTTCCGTCCTCACATTCCGTAATACGCTGTGAGGGATGAAACGTCTCAGTTCTAACCCACCTAGCAGCCTCCGGCAAAAACTTTAGTTTCACATGAATTGGCTCGCCGCGCTCAATAAGCCAGCTGCCGCTAAAATATTCCTGTGCAGAAAAATCACTTGGTAAAATAAATGGTTCTTTGGTTTCTGATGCTTTTTTGATCCTATCCATCCGAAATAAGAGCACAGCCTTACGCAAATGACAATAAGCAACTAGATACCAGGCAGAACCGCGAAATGTAATGACATAAGGATCAATCAATCTCTCTGTCTCAGATTCTCTGGTTTTAGTATAATAACATATTTTAACGCTGCATTGTTTATCAATAGCACTCTCTATAACATTGAACAGCTGTTGCGAAACATCTGCAGATCTTGATGTGACTTTAATATCTACATTTTTGCGGGCTTTATCAACCTGATATTGGCGTTCATCCGGCAGACTGGCTAATATTTTTTCTTGTGCAAGACGCAGGGGATTGCCAAGCGGGTTATCATCTTTAGAAAAGTCCTGTACACAGGCTAATAATGCTGTAGCCTCGTCAACAGTAAATGTCAGCGGCCGGAGAAATACTTTGTCCATAAAACGGTATCTTTTCGTTCCATCATCAAAATAAATCGGCAGCCCACTTTGATTCAACGCATCCAAATCCCGATAAATGGTGCGTTCACATACATTACACTCTGCAACTAAATCCTGAAGTACGGCCCCATGTCTATGTTCAATTAGTGATATGATTTTTAATAAACGCAGAAGTTTCTCTGAATTTGACAAACTTACCACCTCAATGGTAAATTCACTCAAACCACCTTCACTTCCTGCAATTTTTTAGGACAAATCGCACTTAACCGTATCTTTGCTCTGCAACGCAATCAGAAGACGTTCTATTATATTTACCTAAATCAGCATTAAGCAATATGTCAAGTTGCCGGTCGACTTCAGTTCCTGTATTAGAATAGGTAAACATTCCATGATTTAATATATAAAACAAAGCAAATATAACTTTTGTAAATTTCTTTTGGTTATGATACCCCCTTTGGCATCTATTGGCATGCTTTAATCTAATTATTGGTTTGGAATAGTCAAAAATCCATTCTTCATATTTTGTTTGAATGATTACCATTAGAGGATAAAAGCGGAACTTAAAGCTAAACTTATGACAAAATGACGCGACTATTTCCATACGCAGGCGGATTATTTCCGGTGCATCTTTATATAAATTTAGTTTTTTCATGGGTTTCAACTTTCGGTTTCTGACTTTCCATGCAATAGGCAACCATTCCGCTTCAAAGCAGGGTTGATATTTTGTCATTTTTTCATCTAATAATTTGAACGAATTATCGACATGGTTCTCAAAGTAAAATTCACTTTGCTCATCCATCAAACATCAACTCCATTGTCTAAAAAATCTTTACTGACAATCTATTTTGATCATAGCAAAATACACTGACAGCATCTTGTCAGTGCGCAGGCTGTAGTAAACAGATAATTTTTATCTGTTTAGTTCTAAAAAAGAAAATAGATAGAGCTCCGTTATAAGCTCTACCTATTTTTATATAGTCAATATCTCAAATTTATCTTTTCTTTTTCAATTACATTGTCTGTCAAATGGCAATGACCGGTTTTCTTTATCCCAGTTATCCGTATATGATGAATTCGAATTTGCATTTGCTGTGATTGATATACCAATTTCGTTTGCAGAAATTAATTCACTATAAATCCATCGCGAAAGTAAATTGAGCACTTAACATCACTAACGTAAAACTTGTCAATAGTAATAACTTCACAATTTTCCAGGACTAAGTCAACAGTTTTAAGTGTTCGCATGAATATTCCCCCAGTTACTTGGATACCCACCAGGTGTACAGCAAACGAAGTATCCCTATATTTAGAATCAACTAATATTTACCATTCACAACTGATAAATCGGCCTTTCGGCAATTTCTGTTTGCCATGTAGCATCAGCTAGTACGAGTGAATTTTAAGGTGTTTAGATGATTTTTGTTGCCAAGTTCGTTGCCAGGAGTTCATGTAGAGATGTCCGCTAGTTACAACAAAAGCGGACATTTCTACATGAATGCTGATTTAATATAATTACCGGTGCGCTTTAATCCAATTTTGTATATCATATTCATCAAGATTTCCAGTAGTTAACCCAAGTCCTAATTCTTGCTGGCTATACAGTAATTTATATCCATCCGTTCAGTCGCAACCGCATAACAAAGCGGCGACACCTATTCTTTTGTTGCCGTCAACAAAACCATGATTGTTAACAAGGCCATAGGCAGTAGCCGCAATTTTTGCTTCCACAGTCTCATACAAGTCATTGTCGCCCAAAGTAGCATATGCCGGCTAACAGCACTCTCAAGCAGACCGACATCCCGTGTACCATGACTTCCGCCAAAAGGTTATGTCTTATCTATAACCTTTTGATGTAATACGATAATATCCGCAACTGACAGACAACGCATCACTTATCAAGCTTCAATAATGCTTCTTTGTTGGTTTCTATTATATCATCCATCATAACTTCAAACTCTTTTTGCTGCTTATTCTTTAGGAACTGAACAAAATCAACGACTCGCTGCTTTTTATCTTCAGGCAATTCCAGAAAGTCTTGCAATAGTTTTTCAGCCAAAGTCATTAATTTAACCTCCAGATTATGGTTCTAAATATAATACTTTAACCCCATATCCTCGCTAACAAGGTCACCAACCAAACCCAATTCAAATTTCATTGTTCCAAATTAGCTTTAGCAAATTGCTATAGTTCTTGATTTTACTGACTTAGACCATTATTTTAAACAAAATCCTTTTTAATTCTGCTAACTTATAACTAGAAATCCAAGTTACAAGTTGTTTTTCCTAATAAACTATTACTCTACCCAGCGAGCCTGGCATATCTTTAAATCATTCCGAATTCTAGGCGTATAATGCCTTTCTCCGCATTCTTGTTTTTTTGATTAACATTTCTCAGTAGTTTCGCAATTGCTGCTGATAATCCTTTATGCTGGTCACAGAAGTTTTGAAAGCATCGCAATACATCTTGCTGATCTTTCCAAAATCTTCGCACCGCCAAAATACGTTGAAGATCTTTAGCCATCCTGTACCCTTCAAAGGCGTTAAACCTTGATAGTTCAATGTCGTGAAGAACGTCGTTTTTTCCTAAATCGGCTTTACTAATTTCATTATTCATCTCTGCCATATATTGCTCAATAAAATCTAACATACATTCAAAATCTTTACATATTTCCTCCATACGCTCAAAATCCAAGTGATTATTTTCCATCGCTAATCCTTCCCTGACGGTCTGCAAAGCAGTTCGTCCTTCATGCAAAACGAGATTATGACAGCAAAAGCACACCGCCCAAAATACCAAAATGAATATATCCTTATCGTTTTCAGATTATGTGCCCCCCCTTTCTAAATACAAACCACTTATATACGCTAGCTTAAACTCAGCTCTTCCGCTACTGTCAGTATTAGAGAGTAAAAACTCATGAAAATGGTTTACGTTTCTCCATCGTCAATAATAGAGCCTTACTTTTTACGGCATCAGAATTTGAAATTATAGGCTATACCAAGCGATCAGCAAAACTCAGATATAAGGCAGCAGTATTCTGCCGGAATCCGTCTATTTTTGACTTCTTCCATAAGCGAATCATAACCACATGCTGCCTTTTGAACACTTTGATTGTATGGCAGAAAATTTCTAGAAAGAATATCTCCAAATTGATTTTTCACTTTATTTTCTACTTCTAAGTCACATTCATCATTATCAATACCGCGACGAAAAACACCAATAACATTACTTCTATTTAAACCCTTTTCCTCAATTAATTCTAAAGTCCTTTCAACCTTCGATGGCAAGTATGCCCGTGCGTGGAGCGGAAGCACAATACGATCGCTAGATGTTATCACCATATCACTTATTTCAGATAATCCTGAATAATGCGTATCAACAATTATATAATTATAATCACTCTTTAATTTTTCAGTCATTTGTTTAAAAGGGTCGTGCTCAATCCTCATTCTCAGACTCTTATCATAATAAATACGCGGAAGATAAAAACCTAAATGCCCGTCATTCGGCAATACATGAAAATTGGGTGAAAAGCTTATAATATGTTTTCCTGGCGCTTGATCTATTAGCGCTCCCAAAAGTCCAACCTTTACTAGGTCAGACACTTCTTCACTATCTAAATTTGTGTCCATTAGAAATGGTCTTTCTTTCGCCGTACCCGCTAATACAAAAGAAATAGAAGCGACTGGACTTGCATCGATAATCAACACCTTATTACCTTGAGCAGCAAGGAGGGCCCCTGTGATTAATGCTAATGTTGATGCGCCCGCGCCACCAATAGAAAATCCAATTGAGATTACCATTTGAGACATATATATAAACGTAAAAAACTTTCCAGCTACTCACGTTAGCCGGAAAGCTTTCATTTTATTTATTAGTAGAGCGCGTGAATTTTGCGCTCCACTGGCTGAAGCCAATAAAAGAAAAGTAAGTAAGCCCCATAGCTTACTTACCGCTCGAAGTAACCATTTTTATTTCAACCCTCGGATCGCACAACGCTCACCATAAAGAATATGTTCACAGCATATTCTTCATATAAATTGTACTTTAAATCTGATAATTATGCAAACACCATTAAAGTAATACTAACAATTAAATTCGGTATGTTATGCGAATCCCCTAGCACTTAAGAATACTCCCACTAAACGTTCTCATAAAAGTCTTACATAATATTGTCAATCATTAGCTAATTTAAGAGTAATATATTTTGGTTTGCGGGGAAAGACATAAACATTCACTTTCCACTGTAATTCAGGATTTCCTCCAATAATTAATAAGAGAGGTTCCGGGCAATTATATTTCGAGGAATTAGCTATATTATTCATTGCATTAATATCATCGCCGCTCAAATTAGGTGATGCTTCCGGATGAAAATGCCATTCCCCTAAATAGTAATGACGTCTTCTATGCCATACTGTATTTAACAATTTTTGCAGCCCACATACACCCCGATAAAACCATGTCTTTCCACTAGCGGAGTCATCCGAAGGCCCTGTTACTTCCGTTACAATTGCACAATTATGATTATCATTGTAATACCCAATTAATAGCCCACCAGTCTCGTTACCTTGTGCTTCGGAACAAATATGAAGCATAGTATTGAGTTCACTTTCATGTACTTCAATTGCAAACAAATTATCTATACTTTTGTAATGTAAAGAACTCAATCCAGAACCTCCCTACTTACCATTTGCACACCCTTAAATTCTCCATCCTCGAATATTTGCTCAAATACGATAAGCAATGGTTTTTCTGAAGGATAAGATATTATTGCTTCAATAACTTTTATAGCAGCAGAGCTGTGGAGCCATACATCGTCAACTCTTGCTGGAAAGGCAGGGTGCCAACATCCTACCCCATCTCTTGGCAATTCGTTATCATCATATTCATCGATCTCTTGCTGCAACCAAGGTTGAATTCCAGCAACAAACTCATTATGTGAAAACTTCTTTCCGTACATACTGAATATAAACATTCGTTTTCCGCCCAATCCAAGTGAAACCGAAATAAATAGTTTATTATTTTCCCATTGATAATTATCTAAATTGCGTAAAACACTATCTGATCCAGTCGTTTCGAGAATTACATCGTATTGCTGAATGCCTTCTTTAGTGTCAGGTGTACATGGCGGAAATATCTCAGAATAACTTTTGATAGAAGCATGAGGAGAGACCATATTTAAATGGTTAGATAGCGCGGGGGCTTTAGGAGTATTCAAATTGCTCATATTTAATGTATGACGAACTAAATTGGCCATCTCCACAAAATCAGTATCCATTATCGCTAAATGCTCCAATCCTGCACGTACCAGCATTTCCGATAAAACTGAGCCAACTGCTCCTGCTCCAATTAGTAAAGTTGATTTTAACCCAACAATAGTGTCAAGCTGCCCACGACTATTGAATTCAGATTTATTCCAATTCTCTGTGTTGATCCATTCAATTGCAGTTCCATTTGTAAAGCACTTCATCTTATCACGCTGCCAATATCCGGTTTCATTGGTACGAAACCAATTTGCAGTTTTTGAACCGCTTGATAAGGTCGGCAATTTAAGAGCCTGCCAATATATCTGATAATTCGCTTCTCCCACCGTTTTAGGAATTGGATAACCTAAAAGTACAATATGGGGCATGCCATCTCGTAAGTGAATAGATATCTCCTTTATTACCTCTAAGATATCAATATGTTGGTTACTACATACTTGCTTTAATTCTCCCCAATTATGTGGTGCCTGCCATGGTGAAATCACTGGAGTCTCGTTAAGCAGAACCCACGCACCTAGCATCTTGCGCTCATTAAAAGCCTCGGTAATTGTTTTTCCCCAGTTTACGGTCTTGACAATTTCATGATTAAGAGTGTAAAAGCTTACAGCGGCTAGCATGTTGTCATTTATCTGTGCAAAATCTGTTAACCTAAAACGGCAGGTACATGTCTTCCATTTTGAATAATTGCGGGGATGCTCCGAGACACCCACGACAGTACTTCGCTTTTCGATGGAAAACTCAGGTATTTCGAATGGTTCACCTGGTTCTAGCAACTGATTTGTCGATGCTTTTGCAAGCCATAGCAAGGCTCGTTGTACATGCCATGCGAGACGTTCATGTATTCCATAAGGTTCATAATCATATCCTATGCGCCCTAATGATCTTATGCTTGTATCTAAGCAAAGCTTGCCCTTTCTCCACGGAATCAAGGAATCGGTTTCACCATTATACGCTTGATGAGGAAATGTTGCCGCTATTCCATTTTTCTTGGAGGGATAAATTTCTATTGCTCCCCAAGGATACTGGGATGTTGAAGTAATATACCATTCTGTAGTTGCTGGTAAATGTTCAGTCGGTAACATATCGGGAGTAAATCGGCAATGAAGTACCCATTCATTTTCAGAATCATACCATTGCCAATCTTCCAGCAGTACTACTCCCTTTATTCCATCCAGCGCTCGACGTGCAGCTAATAATTCTTCTGGTGGCTCTTTGTGTTCAGAAGTCAAGCGAATCGATTACCCCCAAGAATAGTACTTTCTTTACGAGGAGTAAAACCACCAGTAGATGCACTATTTTTACTGTTCCCGTTATCCGGAGGAGCTGGAAACTTACTTCCAAACAGTTCACGCCATGCATTGGCACTATCTGCAACATTGTCAGCATCTAGCGCTTTTCTTGCTATTTTCGCTGCATCATTGGCTAATTGATAAAAATCCTCGTATTCTTCATCTGTAACACGAGCAAAAACATCATGTTCGGGCACTCCATGGTCAGGAAGTACGGGTTTCTCGCTGTAATCACTAACGATTGCTTCTAATGTTTTAGTAACACCTTCAGCAACACTAGTAATTCCGTCAGGACAACAAGTCCAGATGAAATGTTCTAATGGATAACTTTTTGGATGCTTGGGTTCAGGGTTCAATCTGCGCCACCATTTTAAAGCCTTTACGACATTCACAAAATGAGTATTACACGCTTTATTTTTATCACGTGTTTCTTGTAATTGAGCAAGAGGATGGGTAGGTTTCCATTCTGCTGCTTCACGATCAGGAATATAAAGCGGCGAAAGTTTCCATTCAGCCTCGGTTCTCAGTGTCTCATTTAAAATAGCCATTTTTGAAAATGAACGTTGATCTAATGGCAGCCAAGATTTCTTCAATACCCAGTCATTAACGTCTTCGATCGCTTCATCATCTCTCACGCTTGATGATTCTAATATACCAATTTCACTTTCTGACGGTGCTGATGTTGGCACAATATCTAAATCTACATTACTTAAGCTGATTCCGATAGACCTGCCTTGAATTCGATATTTACCAGCATTCCATAGTACCTCCTAGCTGCTTTATTTTTCTTTCAATGGTAATGATATGGCAGGTGAGTATGTCTTTTCATTATCGAAATCATATTCATAAAATGTAATTCTTCCTAAGCTACGAGAGAGTTGTCCAAGAAAGAAGCAAAATGCATTTGGTGCAGCAACAAATATATGTAATCGTCCATTCTTCTTCATTAGCATCTGCTTCTTTAATAAGTTTACAACTTCATCTGCAAGCAAATAAGCATGAGTGCCATCAGCAATAGATGCTGCACCGGAACCGGTATGAGGGTAACACGAAATAATTTCACGAACAGGCAGCCCCGCTGTAGTTAAATATGCTTCTACTTCTTCTACAATATCATGTCGTACACTCAACGCAACCGCCATATCCAACGCAGTATTATTTCTAATGATGATATCACTTTTCCAACCCGGATAATCGCCAATATTTTTCATTCTATGGGGTCTCCAAACTTCGCGCCCGTTATTACGCTGAACAGGAGCGACATCCACGCCTGACTTTGGATCCAAACAATAACCGGCGGCAAAAGCAATCGAAGCATGAGCATCTATATGTATATCAATCTTCTCACCACTACAAATCTCTCCGGTTAAAAACTGCTCTAATTCAGGTATGACATCTTTATCCCAGCTTACATCAGATTTAACATATCGACCGTCAAAATACTTAAGCAAACACAACATTGCTTCAGTTTCATTCTCCATTTTTTCAGCCCATCGATAGAAACTTCTAATTCCGATTACCTTACTTGCTTGTGTTTTCGAACTCTGACCAACCCAAAGATTTTCTTCCTTACATATCTGCAAAAGCTCATCCCTTGTGAACGCTTTACGCCCATTCAGCAATAAGTTTTTTATCAGACTAACATATGGATTAATTAAGGAACCGTTTTCAATTGGTTTTAATCCGGCACATAGCAACGCTCTGTTAAGCTCGCGTTGTAATTCTCCTACGACCTTATATCCCGCAATAATTCGAAGGGGTCGAAGAACTTCCTTTAATTCGTCCGTATTTTGCAATCCCAAGTGTTTGCACCAGGCAGTACGCACTTTGCCCATTTTACTATTTGGTCCACCTATGAACAATTTATCTAATCGTATTTCACCTTCGTTATTACTTATTAATTCAGAAAGCACGTCGCTTGGGCTGACTATCCAATTAGTAACCATATAAAACAAGCAACTACGCCCATGTGCTTTAGAAAGCGTTTGGGCATTTCTCAATTTTTCCAAAAATGAAACAGATTCAGCGTTGATAAATTTAGGATCCATTAAGTTTTCGCAAGTTATTACATCATTCTGTGTAGCATGAAATTTGACTTGAAAATACTCTGCATGTATTTTCCCACCACTCCGATCCCCTATAGGCGGATCATAGAAAAGTACTACATCATCAAAAGACTTAATTTCATCATGTTCATACGCAACTTTAGTTACTCTTGTATGCTCATAAAACATGTCGCAAGCTCTAAGCCAAAAATAACAAGCTTGATAATCATCCCCCTGAAGTCGCGGGATTACAGCATTACTCAGGAAAATCACCTCCAAAATATTCGAATACTATAAAATCACCCCTCCATCTAATCAATTTATTTCATTGTTGCTTTCTGCCACTTTCAAACTGCAGGTTTGCTCGACTGGATAACGATATGTCACACTTTCATTTTTGCACATCAATTTGGTTTGTTCCATTACAATATCAACAGCCTTAGCTGCTTTGTCAGGAGGATAGCCATATTTTTTGAGAAGTCGTTTAATGATCATTTTCATTTTTGCCTGTACGCTCTCGCGAATTGCCCAATCCACACTGATATTGCTTTTGATTGCAGCAGTTAAATCCCGCGCTATTTGTTTTAAGATATCCTCACCCATGATTTCTTTGGCTGATTCATTGTCAGCCAGGGCATCGTAAAAAGCTAATTCATCAGCTGTCAGCCCTGTACTTTCACCGCGTTTCTCGGCTTCACTGATTTTCTTCGCTAGTTCAATTAATTCCATAATAACCTGGGTGGTTTCAATAGCGCGATTTTGGTATTTCTTGATAGCCGCATCGAGCAGTTCTGAAAATTTCTTGGACTGTACCAAGTTGCGTTTAGAGAAGCTTTTAATATTGCCTTTTAATAATCTGCTTAAGAGTTCAACAGCCAGATTCTTCTGCTTCATTCCTTTCACTTCTTCAAGAAACTCGTCAGATAGAATAGCAATATTAGGCTTGCTTAAGCCCACTGAACCCAATATGTCCACTACTTCATTGGAAGAGATGGATTTTGAAATTAACTGATTCAGCTCGCTGTCAAGCTGAGCAGTTGTTTTCTTTTTATTATCATCACTAATAATCTTAACAAGACTTGCTTTAACAGCTTTATGGAAGCCAACTTCGATATTCAATCGCTGTGCAATATCGGTAGTAGCACACAAGGAATAAGCACGCGCCAATTCAGTAGCCAGCTTGATGTAATCATTTTTTCGTTCATCACGGAATTCAATAATATAGTCCATGGTTTCCACAATGGCCTGCATTTTTTCGCTAGGTTTGCCGGTAAAGAATTTGCTGTAGTCATGACCATGCAACAGTTCCTTAATAAGGTCATGTTTCTCAAGCAGTAACTCGGCTGCCACATCGGCATCCACGCCGGTGGTTTCCTTGTCGCTTTCGGTATACTGAGACAGCGCCTGTTTCAGGTTTTCGGCAATACCGATATAGTCGACCACTAGACCGCCTTGCTTTTCTCTAAATACCCGGTTGACCCTGGCAATGGCCTGCATAAGGTTATGCCCTTGCATGGGTTTATCAATATACATGGTGTGCATACTTGGCACATCAAAGCCGGTTAGCCACATGTCGCGGACAATGACCAGTTTTAATTCATCATTTTTGTCTTTCATGCGCTTTGCCAATGTTTCGCGATTGGCCTTGGTGCCGATAAAGGGCTGCCATTCAGCCGGATCAGAAGAACTGCCTGTCATAACTACTTTGATTTTTCCGCTCATTAAATCATCGCTATGCCAATCTGGGCGCAACGCTACAATCTCATGGTATAAATCAATGGCAATTCTCCGGCTCATGGCCACAACCATAGCTTTACCGCCTTCTGTTTCCTGTGCCTGTTCCCGCTTTTCAAAATGCTCTACGATATCTTTGGCAATGAGCTTCACACGCTGATTGGCACCAACTATAGCCTCCAGCCTGGCCCATTTGCTTTTCAGCTTTTCTTTTTGGCTGTATTCCTGGTATTCGGTTATTTCATTATACTCACTGTCAATCTTGGGCTTCATTTCCTCAGGCAGCTCCAGCTTGGCTATTCTGCTTTCGTAGAATATTTTAACCGTCGTGCCATCCTCAACAGCGCGTGTCATATCATAAACATCAATATAGTCCCCAAATACAGCCCGTGTGTTTTTATCTGTAAGTTCTACCGGCGTGCCGGTAAAGCCAATGTACGAAGCATTGGGCAAGCTATCGCGCATATATTTGGCATAGCCATATTTCACATCGGCTTCTGCCTCGCTCTTCACGACTTCCGCCTCAAAGCCATATTGGCTGCGATGTGCTTCATCAGCCATAACGATGACATTTTTGCGGTCTGTGAGCACAGGCACGCTATCTCCTTTATCTTCCGGCGCAAACTTGTGAATTGTAGTAAAGATAATGCCGCCGCTTGTACGGTTATTTAACAGTGTCCGCAAATCCGCTCTATCGGCTGCCTGGACAGGCGTACAGCGCAAAATATCCCGGCATTTTAAGAAGGTACCAAAAAGCTGATCATCCAGGTCATTTCTATCGGTAATTACCACAATCGTCGGGTTTTCCAGTTCCTCGCTGATAACCAGCTTGGCCGCATAAAAGACCATCGTCAGGGACTTACCTGAGCCTTGCGTATGCCACACTACGCCGATACGCCGATCGCCCTTTTCCATAGTAGCCCGCACGGTACTCTCTACCGCTTTATTGACCGCATGAAACTGATGATAACCCGCCAAAATTTTAAAGGTATCTTTACCATCGCTTTGAAACAGAATAAACTGTTTGATAATATCAAGAAACCGATCCCGCTGAAACATACCCTTGATGAGCACTTCGAGCTGCGGAATAGACCGCGACGCCACATCATCCCCGTCAATGGTTCGCCACGCCATAAACCGATCTTCATCAGAGGTAAGCGTCCCGGCGCTCGCGTTAATGCCGTCGCTTGTAACCATGAAAGAGTTATATGTAAATAAGTTCGAAATACTATTTTTATATGTCTGCAGCTGGTTGTACGCGTCCGTAATGTCCACATTCTCATCGCTGGCGCTTTTGAGTTCCATGACAACGAGCGGCAAACCATTGACAAACACAATGATATCCGGCCGCTTTTCAATGCCATGCTCAACAATGGTAAACTGATTAGCCGCCATAAACTCATTATTAAGCGGTTTGTTATAGTCAAATATGTAGGCTTTTTCGGTGCGATAGCTGCCATCTTTCTGTTTGACCGAAACATCAATGCCGTCGGTAATCATTTTTTGAAACGCCTTGTTATTCATGAGTAAGCTCGGGCTTTGCGGTATGGCGATTTGCCTATATGCTTCATCAATTGCTGCATGGGGCAGTGTAGGATTTATTCTTGTTAGCGCTTCCTTTACTCTTTCCGCCAGAATTACATCACTATAATCCTCTCGTTCCGCATATTCACCGTCAGGAGCAATATCTGGGGCAAACACAATTTCATAGCCCAATTCTTCAAACCACTCAAGCGCAGCTTCTTCCAGTTGTGATTCGCAAAAATTCCCTTTCGCCATTTATTGCACCTCCTCTAGGGGTACTCTTATTTCTCCCGATATAAGTTTTGGTAACAAGGAATTACGTATGGCTGTTAAGTTTTGGTTTTGCTCTTCTAACAATAATTGCTTATTAAAATACAAATCGCACATACTCTGAAATTCTGAGAGAATCTTATCATTAGGTATGATAGCCGGTATTTGTTTCATAATTGCTCCTGATACCTCTTTAAAAGTTGAACCAGTTGCTCTATTTTCAATTACTTCAATGTTGTTCTTTAGAAAATAATATACATATGCTGTTCCTATATTATTTTTAGGCACCACAGACTTAAAGCCTTGGTTTGTTGCAACATCATTCTTCGCAATCGCAATATAGCCTATTGGCGCTCGCGAACTAAAAAGGACAGTACCTTTTGGCATTATTTTAGCACTGCTATTTTTCAATCCCGACTCAGTAATATCAATTTCGCCTTTTGAAATAAATTTATCTTTGTTTATTGATAAATCTTTTGGGGTTATCCAGGCTATGCCCTGATCTGTATAATATTCGCTCTTCGATTTTGACGGTGTACTTCCACCTATTACATCGCCTAAATCAGAAACTGTCCCTACTCTCCACCCTTTAGGAATCCTCCCCAACTCGCTATCCTCAAACTCCTCCTCCTGAAACGGCTCAAAACCCACAAACCAACTTTTGAAAATTGCCTGCGCCATTTCTTCCAGGATTTTATTGATGCGGTTGTTGAGTTCGATTTTCTTATCTAATGAATACAAAATATCAGCTATCGCTACTTGTTCGGATATCGGGGGGATTAATATAGGCAATCGAGATAACATATCATTATTTAAACTTGCCCTTGTAGTCATCGACGCCATACTTGTAACTGCTAATCTAAATCTTGGTGAACGAAAATAATACCCAGTAAACTTCGGATTAATAATTTCTGGATTTTTAGGACGAAGCCTTTTAGTAAACCCATTAAATGTTGCTTGCTGATAATCTTTTAAGGCAACGCAACTCATTCCAAGTTCATCTAATGATTCACTTGTCCTAGTTAAAAATACATCACCTTTTTTAACTGAACACTTTTCTCGCTCTTTTTCTGTAGTATTTGCTAAATCGCATATTTCCTCTGGAATAAAATAGTTGTTAAATACGGTTTTAAACGAGAGAAACGGAAAACCAAAGCCGAATTCTTTAGCATTCTTTGATAGTCCTGACGAAAACTCATATACTTGACCTAATGTATTTTCTCGCCATCCATTACAACACATAAGCAATCGCCTCCAACTGTAAGCTCCCATATATCAAATATCTCATATTCCATCCTCTACTTCTTCTCCAACTTCCTCGCTGTCTGCTCCAAACTATCTAAAAAATGCCGTTCCACTGGGGATAGTTCGTTTTTTCTGTGTTCTCTATACTTCTCTAATTCCTGATTTGCCTTTAGCTGTGCGACTTCGTGCGATACTTTTCCTGCATGGGTCAAAACATCCCGTCCTGACAGCTTCATAAAATCGTCAAGCTTTTGAATCCAGTCTGCCATATACATAGGCTTACGGTTTTTTGCCTGCAGTTCGGCAAAATCGATATACATGCTCACAATGCGATTAAGCGTATCAAGCTCATCTTCGGTCAAATAATTCTTAGCTGACTGCACATCGGATTTTTTGGGCGTTAGGCCTGGCCATGAGGTCAAACCCATAAAAGGCTTAGTGGCATCAGCCCGCTCAAAAATGAGCTCAGCAGCGGTTTTGCCATGCGCAGAATAGTGCATTTTGTTTTGTACCGTTTGGAAGAATCTCTTCGTGGCCTCCGCCCGCGGATCATAATCAATGCTTGTCGCGTAAATTTCCAGCACCTTGCGGTAAAACATTTTTTCGCTTGAGCGTATATCGCGAATCCTGGCGAGCAGTTCATCAAAGTAATTGCCGCCGCCCGCTTTCTTGAGCAAATCATCATTCATGGTAAAACCTTTTATAATGTACTCTTTCAGGCGCTGCGTCGCCCATATGCGAAACTGCGTGCCGCGATGGGACTTCACTCTATACCCTACTGATATAATAACATCAAGACTATAACATTTTACTGGTTTGTCTGAATTTGGAAAGTGCAAAATTTGCACATTACCAGACTCCGCAAGCTCACCTTCTTTAAAGACATTATTAATATGTTTGGTAATCACCGTGCGGTCTTTCTGAAATAATTCAGCCATTTCCGCTTGCGTAAGCCAAACCGTTTCGTTCTTAATACGAACATCAATTTTTGTTTGTCCGTCTTCCGTCTGATAAAGTAAAAATTCTGAAGTATGATTAGAACTCATACCCAATTGCCCCCAGCCGCTTTTTGATTTCGTCTTCCAGCTTATGTGACTTAGCAAACATTTCAGCAAGATCGGCGGTAAGCCTTGTCATCTTTTCATCAAACGGCTCGTCATCATCTTCGACCTCTTCAATACCGACATAGCGCCCAGGCGTCAGGATATACTCGTGACCCCTTACTTCTTCTATATCTGCCGCTTTACAGAAGCCTTGCACATCTTCATAATCCTTTCCATCCCGCCAATTGTGATAAGTATCGTAAATTTGCTGAATTTCTTCATCTGACAGTTCCCGATGCTTACGGGTAACCATCGTACCCATTTTGCGGGCGTCAATAAAGAGTATTTTGTCTTTGCGCGTTTCACGTTTCTTGGAGATAAACCACAGGCAAACCGGAATGGTCACATTATAAAACAGATTCGGCGGCATAGTAATTATGCAGTCTACCAGCCCTGCTTCGATAATGTTCTTTCTGATTTCGGCTTCCTGTTTGGTGGAAGTACTCATAGAACCGTTTGCCAGTACAAACCCGGCCACGCCATTTGGCGACAATTTGCTGATGATATGTTCTATCCAAGCGTAGTTGGCATTGTTTTGCGGCGGCAGTCCGTATTTCCACCGCGCGTCATCCTGGATTAAAGTATAGTCGCTGACATTGAATGGAGGATTAGCCAGTATATAATCAGCTCTCAGGTTTTTGTGCAGGTCATTGCCGAAGGTATCGGCGTCCCGTTCGCCTAAGTTGCCGTCAATCCCGCGAATAGCCAGATTCATTTTGCACAGCCGCCAAGTAGTGGCCGTATACTCTTGGCCAAAAATATGGATATCATCTTTCCGGCCCTGGTGTTCCTCCACAAACTTGGCTGATTGGACAAACATACCACCTGAACCGCAGCACGGATCATATACCCGTCCGTGATACGGCTCGATCATGCCTACCAAGAGCTTCACAATGCTAGGCGGCGTATAAAACTCGCCTTCGCTTGAGCCAAACTTGCCCAAGAAATATTCATACACTCTGCCTAACACATCCTGCGCCTTGGCCTCTTTATCACCAAGATTAAAGGAAAATAAGTCAATCATTTCGCCGAGCTTAGTTTTATCGAGCTCAGGACGCGCGTAGTTTTTCGGCAAAACACCTTTTAAGTTTTTATTCTCACGCTCAATGGCAATCATCGCATCATCGATAATTTGACCTATAGTACTCTGTTTAGCGCTTTTCTTTATGAAGTCCCACCTGGCGCTCGGCGGAACAAAGAAGACATTATCCATAAGATAAGCATCCCTATCTTCTTCAAAGCCATCGCCTTCTGCCACTAGTTCATTAAATTTCTCTTCAAAACTATCTGATATGTATTTTAAGAATATCAAGCCTAAAACAACATGTTTATAATCCGCCGGTTGTATATTACCTCTTAATTTGTCAGCCATTAGCCACAGATTGTTTTCAAACTCCAAATTTACAGCCATGCTTGCCCCTCCTAAATCAATTTATTGTAAAGAGTGATTTTGGTACTTTCCCATCTGGTTTCGGCCTCACTGACAGCCTTTTTATAAATGCTCAACTCTCGATCATATTGCTGTATCATATCCTGCTGCTCATGAATCGGTATAATAGGTATCTCCATTTCCATGATATCGGAATGATTGATATTCATGATCGTTGTACCGCGCTGAAAGCTTTTAATCATTGCCATACCAATCGGGCTTTCTAAAAATATCTGAATATACCTGCCGAGAACTTTATCCTTAGGTCTTATGGCAATTACATTAGCCGACGCTATAACCGTTCTGTCTTGCTGTTTAAAAACAGCCGACTTAATAGCCGTCCCTCTACAAGACAAAACAACATCCCCGTCTAATAATTCATACCTTTTGATTTTGCGTTCCTCTTCGGCAATGGTATCCATATCTGAATAATTGATTTCACCGCTTTCCAGATTAGAAATATTCAGTACCGCAATATCACCCAGTGTAGTATCCTTTTTAAGGATTGATTTGCCCCTGAACACTTCCGCCACCTCTTTTAATTTTACTTTTTCACGCGCCGAGTTCTTAAATCTTTGAATGTTTTCATCATCCTCGGAAAGCAGCAGTTCAACTCGCCAATCCTCATGCGCTAAAAATTCACGCATGCCAACTTCTTTAGTATCGGCTACGATAAGTACATCTTTTTCAAGCTGAAAGTTCCCTATTTTAATTGTCTTTTCTGGTTTGACCGCAATAGATATCAAATATGTTTTAATTGCAGTTGCCGGCCGGAAGGTTCCTTCGGGCAAAATATATATACTTTTAATAGTAAAATGATTTGCTATATACGCCCTCAGCTTTTCATACTCCATCCCAGCAAAAGTAATCTTAGCAGGCAGGATGATATCCATCGTGCCGGTATCTTTCAAATGCGCTAGCATATTTTCGGCAGCTATGCCATCACTTTCTCTGGTTAAAAATTGTTTGCCTATTTCGTCCGGTTTTGCCCCAAACGCCGGGAAGCAAAAAATGTAATCAAATGTTTCGTGCAGCAAGCATTCCGTATAGATAGATTCAAAAATAATGCGCACATTCTTGAACTTACTAAACCCTAGCCGTAGCAGCAGGCTCATCGATTTAAGCTGCGTCGTTAGCGTAATTTCCATTTGAGGAAAGCGCATAACTAACGCCTGTAGACCAGCCAAATGCTTTTCCGCCTCGGTAATCAATATCCTTTGCGGATTCAATTTTGCTATTTTTTCTTCAATGTACTGAATTAAATATTTAGGCGAAATGACCGTACCCATACGATCATTTTTATATATTTCCAATGCAAAATCGATAGGGTCAATATCTTTAAGCGCAGTAAAAAAATCGATAAAGTCCTCTCGATCTGCCGGGAAAAAACCCAATTCTTGTTCTGTTTCACGCTTCATAAACTGAAACATTTTTTCTTTATCTTTGGCTAGATTTTGCTGGCTATCTAGTTTTTCTACTGTCAATTTCACTCTAAGCATTTCATTTAATAACTGCTCGCGCGAAGTAATCTGTCTCTGATACATTTTGTTTAAAGCCAAATCTATTAGTTGGTTCAAAATTGACCTCCTCCCTGAAATTCCGATTTCCTATGTTTACCATTATAGCATTTAAAAATTTAGTATTCAAGTACTAAGTTTATGAATGCCGTATATTAAATTGCTAATTATATCAAATTCATCCATTCAGCAAATCTAAACAAAACTTCACTTTCTTTCTGGTTGTACCTAGACCACATCCTCCGTTTTTACTTATCAGGGTCTATACTCCTGTCGAACCCCTGGTTTCATAGCAAAAACTCAGTTAAATCGCGGGTTATTAGCCTCTCAGTCGGTTTCGCCTAATATTTTACAATTACCCTGGTACTGAGTATAGTTACCTATCCATTGCCGATATTTACACATTGCTTTTTCAAATACTTGCTATAAATGGAAAAATACCGCCATACCAGGCGGCTCCAAATTGCAAAAATACTATTATTCATTTCGTACTTCAGCTCATACGGCTACAGTACATTTCTTATTTTTCGTTCACGAAACGCTTTATTGCCTTTCACCAGCATTGATATTTCCGCTGCAATATTGCCTGCCATTTGCCCTGTAAGCAACTGTATCAGCAGATCAGCTTCACACATATTGAAATACTCCAGCTTCTTTTTTAACTGAATTCCTCTTTTCTGCTTTCTTAAACACCGTATATAGTTTGCTTGTGTTTCTGTAATTCTTGGCATTTGCAACTTCCAAAATAACATCCACGCTCCCAAAACGTTGTTACAGGTCACAACTTTATTAGCAGCCTCTAACGCAAACCATATTTCTTTGCCATCTATTTTACTATCTAAGCCAATAAAAACCTTTTTATTATACGCATTAGCCATTCCCAATTCCACTAAAGTTCCATAACAATCCATGCTATTAATCCAGCAAAAAATCCAATCTGCGGATTTAATGTTGGCTTCGCATCTACTAAAAGTACCTTTTTTGACGTGATCAGCAAGTTCGAAAATAGGTAATTGCTCCGGACATTCAGAGATAGCTACCCCTCCTGTGGTCATTACATAGTCCCAATCATTCATACCATGAAAACCGTCACCCGAAAAGTGCTCACCACATGGAGAGAAAAAAGGCCCGGCATAACCGAAATACTTATCAATCGAATAACTTTTTCCTACCTGTTTAAGCGGGCGGTATTTACCAACATCTATGCCTAAAATTTCACTCCGCCAGTCGGTCGAAAAGCCACGTCTCCAGTCTTTAGCGGGTACAACCTTCCCGGCAAAATATATATTTATCATTAATACCACTTCCTAAATATTGTTCTAAAGTAGGCAGCAAATAACCAAAGTAACTTTCTACGTAACCCTGCAAACCCTCGTATTTACTAGAGGTAACCAAGGTAACCTTAAATTAACAACCATAATAATCTTTATGGTCATTCCTTCTCCCAAATCTCTTTGACAACGTCATTGATTTGTAATCGGGTATCCTACCTCATTAATTTGGGTTACCATGGTTACCTCCAGATTTGACAAGGCTTTTTCCGGTTACGCGACCTGACTCTTTTGCCCTTTGGCCATCAAAACGAGGTTACCATCTTCTCGGCTCATTATACTTTCCATAAATACCTTATTTGATAGCTTCTCAACATTAAGAACATGTGCCTTCCGTGTTAAGACGGCCCCACTAGCAGTCCTAAACTTTGCAACTCGATTTGCTACAAAGTATTCCGTTTTGCGTAGTTGCTTACAAAACTGGGTTATACTCAGAAATTCCCCCTCAATCTGGAACTCTCTAACATATTTAGTAAACCGGTCATAAAATTGATTAACCGCAAAAGCAATCTCCGTATCATTATTGATAGGCTGATAATCCTCGCCAAGGCGCAAATTCATACGATCTAATACTGCAAAAGTATTATCAACAATGCTCAGGTTATGCTCCTGTCCGTCCATCAAGTAGGTCTTGGCTGCAGTAACAATCGCATTCTCGAGTTCTTCTTCCGAAAAGCCAAACGGGCTTATTTCCGCCAAACCCAAACTGCGGCATACCATAAGTACCAGTTGTATTCCCAGAAATGTATTAGCCAGTGTGTTTTTCACCCTTGAAGGAAGCCCTGAAATCTTATTAACCTTTGACTGTTGGGCTTTATATAAAGTTCGCACCTCTTCATCAGTAAGGCCAAGCGCTACATTCAGTAACGAGCGTCCAAACCGGTTCAATAATGTTACGCTTTCCTTTAATACTTCAAAATGCCTGGTCCGTTCTGTACTTAAATCTGCTTTGCTGAAAAGTATTTCAAGGGATCGCTCCCTGATTGCAGCTTCTTCCGGTTCATTTTCTCCCACTAAAATTATGGGCGCCCTAAGATCAAAGTGTTTTACCGTCAAATCGGCAGCCCCCCTTTGCGCGGTATGCCCATCATAACTGTCACGCATTAAATTGCAAATAGTGCTGTAAACCGCAGCCGATAGCTTGCCACGTTTAAATTCTTCAATAATATGGGGAACAAGATTGCTGCTGGAATTCGTCTTTAGTGCGGCAAATGCTGTGCTTTTACTGGCCGACGTATAGCTAAGCGTATTAAATATTGGCATGATAATATTTTCCAGTGTTTGGCTTTTTCCGCTTCCTGCTTCACCAACCATTATCAAATGATTTAATTTGACCCCGGAAACCCTCAGTCTTTCTTTCAAAAAGCAAGCCGCGGTAAATCCAAGAATAGTAGCGGTCTTAGGCAGCTCATTAAATTGAAACAGCGAAGAGGCTATGTGACACAATCCATCTGCATCAATCGGTTCAACTTCCCCAATTTCCGTCGATATAACTTTATAATCGGGCAACAGAACCAGATCATCAACGAATTCCCCTTTTGAGTTAAATGCCATATTGCCGGAGACAAAACACCATTGTTCCTGGTGTTTTACCATTCCAATATTTTTGGTTACGACCTTATTTACGTACCCTTTATTATTCATCAGGGACTTAATGTCTTCTAAATCCTTATCATTTCGCTGTAAAACTGTAAAATATGGAATTCTGATGAATGGCTGCTTTAAATTTAGAGGCAGAGGTAAAATCAGTAGTACGAAACAGCTTTGATATTTGTTTTCCGTTTGCATGTACCAATTTAACTTCCAGCATGGTATCAATATCCGTTTCCAACATAGATACTGGCTCTATTATAAAATTGGATATTACAACCGGGTCCCCATTGTTACTGATTTTCACGTAGGCATTTTCCTTTTCAAAAACACCATCATTTTCATATAACGTCTTCGATACATTATCAATTGGCCCTATCGGGTATTTACCAATACTCTTGCAGATGCATTCCAATTCCGCATCTTCTAAAGGTGGATTACACCGCTCCCGATTAGCAATCTGTAATGCCGCTAATATTTCTTCAGGTTCTAAACCAGTTCTGCGCAGTTTTCCTGCCATACTGGTTAAGGAACTATTTCTTTTCCCCTCTGTAATAATGTCTTTAGAAGTATCGCACTTAGCCTCAGTCTTTTTTATACTCGCTTTTGATTGAGTTAATACATTTAGGAACCACTCCGGTAAATCAGCTAATTCTGTTTCTCCTGGCGCACATCCCCCTTTAAAGTGATAATTACCTCCACTACTGTGTCTACTAGGCGGAGCAACGACAAAACTGCCGTTACTCCGGATATCCACTCCCTCTAAAATACGAACTTTTGACTTAATCTCTTGCATTCGTTCATCATACTTAAAATACAGGTGACGCCAGCCACCGCCAGTCACAACTTCAATAGTTTCCGGAATTTTTCCGTACTCTTGCTCAAGAGCAGCAATTGTTTTCATACCGGAATCACCGTCAACATCCAGTACAAATAACCCACTTTTTTCGCCACACACAATTCCTATATTGTTTCCTGCCTGGCTATTAAACCACCTATATATTTGCTCTGCATCGCGGCTACAAGTATGTACCCAATCTTTTATTGCTGGATGCTTGCCAGGACTTTTGCACTCCTTCCCACAAGTACATCCTGCACCAGTGATACCATAGACAGGAATAACATACCAGCCGGACTCTATATATTGGGTTGCTTCTTTTAGTATTTGAATGTTTTTCATATTTTTTGCCTCCTTTATATTGCTGGCTTTAGCGACGATCCTTGTAGAATCATCGCTTTCTGGCCGTTATTATATTGCACAGTAACTTGAATGCCTTCTATCTGATTAAATTCATGCTTCCGAATAATGCGTAACAGGTTATGGTTTTCTTGCAGCATACTATAGGATTTTTCAATCAACCTGCGATTTCGCACATAATACCCAGCCTCGAATTTTGTCAACGTTGATCGGGATATTCCAATTTTATCGGACACAAAAGTTTTGGTAAGACCCTCTCTTGTCCTCCATTGTGCGAAGAATTCACCATCTTTCTTCCAGGCGGGCCCATATTTACGATAAAGTTGTTTTTCGCTCATTGTTTTCATGATAAAACCTCCAGTTAATAATATTAGGGAAAAACCCAAGCCGTTCCAGACTTTATCCATTTCCACCTTTTGTCGAAAGTGATGCATACCGCATACCTCCTCAGTTATCAGGTGTACCGATGCGACAACCTGTTATTTGTCATACCCTATATGTGTTCTTAAATGGAATTGGATCAAGACTGGCAAACAAAAAGCGCATCCGTAAAAAGAATAGCTAATAAGCCAATCCACTTTACGCATGCGCGTCTTCATCTAAGTACCTTCATATTTGAAAGCTATATTTTCATATAGGCCTCAAACTGTAATGCCAAAACCCGCTTCCGGATTTTGGGGTTATCGTGAATATTCAGTTGACGGTTTTAGATTATCATAATTCGTTCAAATTAGTCAAGTAAACTTTTTACATCCTTCAATTAGTCTTTTGGAACTTGTCACCCAAGACTGCTATACTTGACCTAAGATTGGATCGAGACGTCTTCGTATTTCGGGGCTACACTCAGCATATAGCTGTATGAATTCCAAAAATGGAAAGATACCAAAATACTGCCCAACGTAGATGATCACGGCTGGAGCCTTCTTGCTTTTATAGTTCTTTAGCACAACAGGTAATGATTTTCCTCGGTATTTCCGCCCTTCATCTATATTTTTATACACTTGGAAATACAGATACCCAAGCAAGGTCATTACCATATGAAACGTAATATAGT
>NZ_FNAM01000008.1 GCF_900101845.1 Sporomusa acidovorans
TGTTGTCCCCAGCTTAGAGGCAGGTTGTCTACGCGTTACTCACCCGTTCGCCACTGAATTCGCTAGTTCGAGGTTCGATTGCTCGAAGTTCGATTTTAATGTTAGCAATTGATCTATCAATTGCTTCATCATACTTCGATCCTCGAATTCTCGAACCTCGAACCCGCGAAATTCCGTTCGACTTGCATGTGTTAGGCACGCCGCCAGCGTTCGTCCTGAGCCAGGATCAAACTCTCCATAAAAAAGCAGTATTTAGGAAGTTAGATGCACTACATCTAACTAAGCGACTACATCGACGCTAAAGCGCCGTGTATCTGCTTATGTTCGATGCATTAGCAGTCGAACCTCAGCTATCTTATGAAGCCATTTGTTGGCTCTTAAATCAAGAAATTATTTATTGACGTTGAATTATCATAAATGATAATTCAACCGCACATCTGGCTTTTTGATGCATTACTTACATTGTTCAGTTTTCAGGGAACATCGTCGTTCGCTGACGACTTATATATATTACCACACGACTTTTCATTGTGTCAATATATCTTCATCTGGTAATTTTTTGAATAATATAATTCGCTGAACCCCATATCTAATGAATTCTTATAATACCTTAAAGCGGCAAGCGCCGCTTTAAAATATTATAAAGTGTTATATCAGACTACAAATTGCTCCACCGATTTTTCTAATTCATTCGCCATTGCGCTTGTCTCTTCTGCACTAGCCGCCACTGTCTGTAAGGCGGAAGATTGTTCTTGATCGGATGCCAGCACTTCCCCACTATGCGCAGCTACTGTTTCAATCACACTGGAAAGATCGTTGATTAACTTTACAATTTGATCCGAATTGGCAACCTGCTCGGAAGTAACATCGCCAATCTCTTTGGCCTCTTGCGCCATAAGGGTTACTGCCTGCAATATCTTATCAAGAGCCAGTCCCGCCTCATTGACAGTAGTAACTCCACCCTCGACTTCAGTCACATTTTGTGCCATCGCCGCTACAGCCAGTTCCGTTTTCTCAGTAACTTTTTGAACCAGCGAGGTAATTTCCTGCGCACCCTGATTAGACTGTTCAGCCAGTTGCCGAACTTCCTCTGCCACTACCGCGAAACCACGCCCGTGTTCCCCGGCGCGTGCGGCCTCAATTGCGGCATTGAGTGCCAAAAGATTTGTCTGTTTAGCAATACTGGTAATGGTATCAATAATCTGCGAAATTTGCTGAGAATATTCACTTAATTCGCTGATAATCTGACTGGATTTTTTCGTTTGCGCGGTAATATTGTCCATCTTACTCACGGATTCGTTGACTTTTGTCCGGCCATTTTCGGCTGCGGCTAATGTTTCTTGCGAATTATTGCACGTATCATTTGCCTTTTTCTTAGCAATTTGAATTAGACTGGACAATTCAACTAATGCCTGTGACGCTTCCAACATAGACTGGTTACCGTTTTCTGCTTCACCAGATAAGCGCTCCATACTCTTAGAAACTGATTCACTTGTGGATGTAACTTCTTCAATAGATGCCGCTGTCTGCTCCGAGGCCGCAGCCAGTTGTTCCGAAGCCGAGCGAATTCCGGTAATCATACTGACAAAATGGCTATGCATAACACTTAATGAACGCCCTAACTCTCCAATTTCGTCAGAAGAATGAGTCTCAATTGCATCCCGCAAATCTCCTGCCGCATATTTCTTAGTAGCGTCAGTAAGGACGATTATAGGGTTCCTAATCGTCTTCGTCAAAACTATAGCAATGACCAATCCTAAGATCAGCACAACCAAGCTGACGACAAGAGAAAACAAATTCACGTTATCTACTCTATTTTTACTGTCATCAATTAGACTTTTTGCAAGAGCAGCATTATTTTCGGCAAAACCATCGACATCGTTGGTAATTGCTTGATCCAATGGTGCCAGCCGTTTAGTCATTTCGTTTAGTTTAATTTCATATTCCCATACCAAAGCGGCATCACCTGCCGTCTTGGCAGTATGATAGGCTTTAACCAACGGAATATAATCCTTGGTAATGATTTCTTTATATTGAGTTGTATCATCAATTACATTTTGAACCTCCTGCCGTTTATCTTCTCTCGCCATAGTCAGCAGTTCTTTTTCATCGGCCACCATGTTTTCAAAACCACTGTCAATTTGTCCCAAGTATGCGGTTTCACCATAAGCGGCATAACCCCGAATGGCTGCTATCGTTGCCTTATACTGTACTGCAACATCATCGGCCAGCGACATCCGCTTATTCGCTTCATCGATTTTTATTAAATCAGCCTTGGAATGTTGCATATTGATAAAAGAACTACAAGCCATAATCAATATAAGTAATAAAATAGTGCCAAAACTCACCGCAAATTTAAAACTCAATTTTGTTTTCAACAAACTCACCCCTAATTCATCCAACCGCCCATCTATATACAACGTGCTAAAGATTTTTGCTCTTCATACACCAGCCGCCTGCGCCTGCAAACTTCTTTAATGCCGAATATATAGCATGAACATAAATTACCGAATTACTATTCCAACCCCTGAAGCATCATCCTTGATTGCTTTGTTAGTTGACAGGCTTTTACACAGTTCATACATGGTTGCAAAGGTATGTGAACGAGCTATAGGTTGTGCCAGCATTTCAAATAGCCCGTCAGTCAAAAAGAAAAAACTATCGCCTGCGTGAAAGGTTAACACCCCTTCGTCATAGGCCTCATTTTCGTTAATGCCTAAAAACAGGCCAGGACTCTTTATCACCCTTGCGCCTTTAGTACTTAAGCGGATAAAATGACTGACTCCCGCCGAAGAATATGTCATTGTCTTATTTTTAAAGTTAAATGCAAACAGTAAGGCGGCCGCAAAGCCACCACAACTAAAAAACGGCATCACTTCATTGTTAATCCAGGCTAATTTGTCACCAATCGCTATATGTTTCTCGATTGCCTGACGAAAGAGGTAGCGCAGAATCCCCCCTTGGCTGGTGGCGGTGATTCCATGCCCCATCACGTCGAGAATAATCCCATAGAGAGTTTGATTGTTATTATCATATTGAATATCATATAAATCACCGCTCAAACCGTGCAGCGGCTGATAAACAGTTTTTAAAGAAAATAGTTCTGTCTCCAAATCACTTGGCAAGAGCAGTCGTTGAATTTTGCCGGCAACTTCAACTTCCTGACGCATTTTGTCTTCAATAGCCGCATCTCTTACAAGCGCGGCAATAACCGGCTTGCCATGCATAACCAGGTAGCGGGCACTGATTTCCACTTTAAAAAGAGTACCGTCTCCTTTAACATGATTCGCCGAAAAAACATACCCCCGTTTTTCCTGTTCAATCACCATCTCTACTTTTTCACGGACGGTTTCCCGCGACTCATGACTTAAGTCCATAATTGACAGGCCCACGACTTCCTGAATCCCATAACGATACATGTGCAAGGCCTTGTGGTTCATAAATATAACAGCATCCGTCTTGGCATCCACTAACAATATAGCGTCGTTGATCATATTTAATAGATCAAAACGTTGGCAATACTCGCACATCTCCGGCTTTTCCCTAGTACTCATTTCCACATCCCCTTGGGTTGGCTACTGCATGTCAAATACTTTATTTAAACGGGTTAACTCAAATAATTCTTTAACAAAGCCGGTCACGCCACTAATTACCAGGCTGCCGTTGCTTTGCCGTGTCCGCTTGTGTATGGAAACTAATACACCAAGCCCGGAGCTGTCAATGTAGTCAACTTTATCCATCTTTATCCAGAAGTGATTTTGCCCTTCTTCCATATATCTGATAAGTTTTTCCCTAAGAATTTCTGCGCCTTCAACATACAGTTCTCCTGACAAATTGACGATAACTTGATTATTGACAATACTGGTATCGATTTGCATGGAATAAACACCCCTTTTCTTTAATTTTTTTCATACGCATCTGACGAGTCTCCCAGTTTTTTTAATTAAAACCACTTCGCTTGGTTCTGAATTAAAGTAATACTGGTCTACGCAATGCCTGATAATTTCAATACCTCGTCCGGTTTCCCGCAACCCTTCTTCTCCATTACCATTCACCGGCGTATATCCCTGGCCTTCATCCCGGACGATAACCCGGACTTCCCCTGGCATACTATTTATTGTTAGCTGTACTTTTTTTGTTTTATCTTGTTTATTGCCATGAAAAATGGCATTATTTACAGCCTCGTTAATCGCAACGAAGAATGCATCCACACCTGTAGCCAGCATTTCTTTAAGTTTCTTTCGAACAGCTTCACGCAATTGGGCAAATTCCTCCACTGTCGAAAAGCAATACATGCATTTCACCCTCTCACCTCTCACATCGTTCTGGTTAATAAACAAATAGAGGCATAAAACAACAAAAGATCCTCTTTTGCAGTTTCATGCCAAATTTATTATATTAAACAATAACCTTACCTGAAAATCAATTTTACAAGATTTTCAGACTGCTATATAGTACCCAATAAAGATTTACCGGCAGGAAGCGGAAGTCAAGCGCCAGCGGTGGAGCGTTACTAACACCCTGTCAGAAGAAAATCTTTATTAGACTTCCTATAACCTTAGTATAGCCTCGCTATTAAAAGGCTGTCAATCCAAAATGTTCCATAATGAGGAATCCTAGCGAAAATTGTCTTGGTTATATTGCCATTTTTCTCAAAGTGAGTACTTTTTGCTGCCGAACCAATTTTTGCTCCCATTCAGCCCTGTTTCTATAGATAAACTCATGCACGAGAAACTCCGGGCGCACAAAATCAATAATGCGCTGAGCGGCTGAGGTAGTAAACGGCCTGTGTTCATCAATCTTGAGGACATGATTCATTACCTCTTCCATATCATAGTTATCTTTAAAGTTCTGTACGTTTTGACTGGAACGAACGTACTTTCCCGATAACGACTTGTTTAAATGAATCCCTTTGACATATTGCGCATAGCTGCCTAAATTTTTGATAGTATTTAGGATATAGCTGACTCCTTCCGCTTCTGTAGTTAAGTCAGGATTGGTATTCATTAAATGACCGGTATCAAGCATTATCCCAATGTTGCGGTGAGAAACGCCCTCCAGCAGCATAGCTGTCAAATTTGCATCGGTAAGCGTCAAACCCGGCCACCACAAATTTTCGAATAACAGGGTAATATCCTGAGGAATCTCCGGTGCCAGCGCATTAACGACTTCTATCGTTGCTTCAATCACTTCCCTGCTGGTTGCACTAAAATTCCAGTTAAATAACTCCGACACCCGGGTATGGCTAACATGCAATACCAGGTATTTTACGCCTGCCTGTTGGGCGGACCGTATATTATCACGATAGATAGCCAGCCACGCTTCACGGGTCGGCCCTCCATAGCATTCGTTTATGCTTTCCTGACTGCCAAACTGACGAAGCAGCACTTCCTGGTCACCGCGCCAAAAGTCCAGCCACCAGGGCCAAAAGCGCAGATGACAGCCCTGCATCCATTCCCGCTTATGAAACTTTGCATCCCAGGGAGAACAAAACATCATTTCCAATCCGTCCAGATTATACCGTGATAAAAAAGCCTGCAGCCGTTCCGGACTATTCCCAAACAATTCATTATCCGTAGTATAGTTCGATATATTTACAAGTTGCAGCATACTAAGATCCTCGCTTAGTTATTTTGTATATCTTACATACTATTCGCATATACATGCCATATCTGCCTTTTATAACACTCTAGCTTCCTACTGAGAGGAGAAGTTACTTTGGTAAAGCTGGCACTTTCCTATTGGTTGTCGGCCGTAGCGCCAAAAGCATGGATATTATCCCTTTTCCTAGTTTTTTGCACAGGCCTGCTTGCTTTTTTAAATATGCAACTCAACAACTGGCAGGTAGACTTCTATAACCATTTGCAACAACATAACCTGTCTGGTTTTTTCCAGGATTTAGTGCAATTTGTCATAATAACTTCTATTTTAGTTACAACATCAGGCTGGCAGACTCATAGTAAGATGCTGCTGCAAATATGCTGGCGACAGTGGCTAACAAATACATATATATCTCTCTGGCTCCATAATCAAACTTACTTTCGTATAAAATTCACTGCCACTCCTATCGATAATCCTGACCAACGAATTGAAGAAGACATTCAGCTTTTCGTTACCCATTCGCTCGATTTAGCGGTAGGCTTACTGCGCCATTTAGTAACCCTTGTCATATTTTCAGCTGTCCTTTGGAAATTGTCAGGAGACCTAACCATACTTTTGTTTGGTACACCTTATATAATTCCAGGATATTTAGTTTGGTCGGCCCTGCTTTATTCCGCTTTTGGAACCTGGATAACCGTCAAAATAGGGCGGCCACTCATGATTCTAAACAATATTCAACAAAGCAACGAGGCGGATTTCCGGTATAAATTAGTGCGAGTCAAAGAATATGCAGAATGCATTGCATTATATAGAGGAGCTTGCTGGGAAAAGAACAGCCTGTTCAAGAATTTTTCACGCATTATTGCAACCTACCTTGCTATGATTAAAACAACAAGAAATATAACCTGGATATCTTCAGCCTATACGCAGTTGTCTACTGTTTTTGCCTTTTTGATTGCGTCACCCAGATATTTCAATGATGAATTACAACTTGGCCAACTCTTTGAAATAGCCGGTGCCTATTGGTATGTTCATTCCGCATTGTCCTATATCATTGAAAGCTTCGGAAAATTTGCCCAATGGCGCGCTGTAACGGATCGTCTCCGGCTGTTTTACGCTCAACTCAAATCACTGGAACAAATGAATAAAAAAACGTTATCTATTTGTAATCATAACACACTACTAACCAAAGAGCTTTCTATATTTTCACCAGCCGGCCACATTTTGATAAACAAGCTTTCCCTAGAAGTCACTGCTGGTGACAGCTTGCTTATTACCGGTCCTTCCGGTTGTGGAAAAAGCACACTGCTGCAGACCCTGGCCGGAATTTGGCCCTATTTCGACGGGCGAATCTCCCTTCCGTCCCACAGCGGTGTACTGTTTCTTCCACAAAAGCCCTACCTCCCCGTAGACTCCCTGCGCAATGTTGTTCTCTACCCGCAAAAAGCTGACCTCATTCCGGACACAAAGATAAAAGAAGCGCTCACTATCTGCAAATTAAACGGCTTGCTCTCACAACTGGACATGGAAGCAGACTGGTCCAAAACCCTTTCGCTCGGTGAACTCCAACGCCTTGCGCTTGTCAGAGCCTTCATCCATCAACCTAAATGGCTATTTCTCGATGAAATCACTGCCTGTATTGACGCTGACACAGAAGCACAAATATACCAGGTACTTAGAGAAAAATTACCCCACTCATCGTTAATCAGTATTGGCCATAGAGATTCACTAAAAGTTCACCATCGCCGAATTTTAGAGTTAAATGGTACAGGCGACTGGCGTTGCTTTGAACAACCCCAGGCATCCGCTGCGCTTTAATGCTCATCAATACTCTATGCCTTTTTGGGCTTTAATTCCCTGTTTCAGCGGATGTTTTATTTCTTTCATTTCTGTAACCAAATCCGCTTTGTCAATAATCTCCTGCCGCGCTTCGCGACCGGTAAGCACCAGATGCAAAGACTCCGGTTTCATTGCCAGCAATTGCAGGACTTCGTCCACTTGAATCAAGCCGAACATAATTGCATAATTAATTTCATCCAGGATAATCATGTCCCATTTACCGGACATGATTTCAGTTTTTGCATCACGCAACGCATGTTCGGCTGCTGCTTTGTGGTCAGCCCGGTCATCATCTTTGATGTTTCTTACGAAACCTTCGCCCAATTGGCGGATGACAAAATCAGCCCCCATCCTTTCGGCTGCCTGCAATTCGCCATACTTCCAATTTCCTTTAATAAATTGCAGAACCAACACCCTAAGTCCCTGCCCCCAGGCCCTGAGCCCCAACCCTAAGGCAGCGGTCGTCTTTCCTTTGCCATTTCCGGTGTTTACGATAATCAAACCTTTTGTTTCCGGCATGTAATTCATCCTCTCTTTCTTGTATTTATTTGTGTTATAGCCAGCATTTTTTTCCGAAGCAAGCCATTTGTCTTGCCTTGAAGCATCCCTCAAGATAAGGCAGAGGCGTTACCGGCAACGCGATATTAGTAAAACAAGGTGTCTTTTTTCTTATTGGTCCAAAATCATCAACGCTATCTACCGGCCAATTCTTAGGAACATATTGACATTTACTATATTGCCGCATTACATACTCCTCCTGGCTAATCAGGCACAGGATAAAAGCCTTCTCCGGCTGCCAACTGCTCTGCAAACTGCTGCGAATTCATGACAACGACCTGCTGCAATTTGAGCAGGTTCCTGTATACCGTGGTAGCTTTACCGCCGGTATAATCCCGCTCTTCGATGGGCGTATCCTCAATCACAATCAGTTTCCTGGCGACAAAAGCAGCTTCCAGATTATCGAAATTCTGCTGTCCATAACATAAATTGCAAAGCACAGTAAAATCAGCCGCAAGAATCTTTTCCCGATTTTCTTTCGCCTGTATTTTTTCAATTTCACAAAAAGGCTGGCCAACAATAGCCGCTATACCAAATGCCAACGCTATATCGGCATCGGTGTCCCCTTGTTGGAAAACTCCCCCGCTTAACGTATAGGCACTTTCGTACAAGAGCCGCAGTATTTTTCCCGCAGAGCCACCGCCGCCAATCACGTGAACCGCTCTCTGCCTTGTGGTCGTACCGGCGGCCTCGTAGGTATGAATATCCAGATTACCTGTTACTTTATTGATGAAAACCGCTGAGTGCAAACCATAGGCTTTTTCAAGATTTTCCTTGGTGATCACTTCTTGGGGTTTTCCGTCCGCCAGCACAGTACCGTCAGCCAGCAGAATCAGCCGGGAACAAAACTTGGCCGCCTGTTTGATATCATGAGCGATAATAAGTACAGTCTTGCCTTCTTGGCACATAATCCGGCAATAGCGGAATATTTCTTCCTGATATACCAAATCCAGGCTGGCTGTCGGCTCATCCAGAAAGATCAGCGGTGTCTCCTGCGCCAATACCTTGGCCAGCAGAATACGCTGCCGTTCCCCGCCGGATACCTGCTGCACCGGTTTCTCCGCCAACTTATCGACGCCGGTAAACACCATATACTTCTGAGCGATCGCATAATCCTGTTTCTGCTCGCTTTGCCACCATTTCAGGTAAGGATAGCGTCCGGTCAGTACTACCTCACGGGCCGTAAAACCAAAGCCGACATTAACTTCCTGCTGCATATACGCGACATGTTGCGCCAATTCTTTTTCGCTCATAGCCAGTATTGGCCGGCCATACATTCTGACTTCGCCGGACGCTACGGCACACATACCGCGTAAGCTGCGCAGCAAGGTGCTTTTGCCGACGCCGTTCGGCCCGATAATACCGATAAATTCTCCTGGTTTTGCGGCAAAAGAAATATCGTGCAGAATGGTTTTGCTCCCTAGAGCAACAGCGATGTTCAAAACTTCCAATGCCACTTGCCCGGCTTTCTTCATGATAACCCGCCCCCTTTCTGAGCCTTACGCAACAGGTACAGAAAATAAGGCGCTCCCACTAACGCCGTCATAATCCCAACCCGGATTTCAGAGGGCGGCATTATGATGCGTCCCAGCGTATCGCAGGCGACCAAAAACAAGCCGCCGGCCAACGCACAGGCAGGCAGCAAGGTGCGGTGTTCGGGCCCGAGCAACAGACGCATAATATGCGGCACGACCAAGCCAACGAAGCCAATTGTACCACTGACACATACCGCCGTTGCCGTTGTCACGGCAGCAACAACCAGCAGCAATAACCGAAAAAACGCCACCGAAACTCCCACGGCCCGTGCTTCCTGTTCGCCTAATGCCAGAATATTGAGGTGCCTGGCCAGTAAACACAGAATAAGAATACCGATTACCACCGGTCCTACCGCCAGATAAACATGGTCCCAGCGGCGGTAATCCAGCCCCCCTACCATCCAGAACAAGAATTCCCGTAGCCGGTACTCATTCATAAAGGTCAATATTCCCGAAGTTAATGCTCCCAGCAGCATGCTTACCGCCACGCCGGCCAGCAACAATACCATGACCGGAATTTTACCATCCCGCATTGCCAGAAAAACCGTCAGCCCGACCGCCAACAGTGCGCCTGCCAAAGCAAAGAAGGGCATATAAAAAATCCCGCTGGCCGTCACTCCTAAAGCAATCGCGATAACGGCTCCTAACGCTGCGCCGCTTGATACCCCGATGATTCCCGGATCGGCAAGCGAATTGCCAAATACCCCCTGCATCACGGCCCCGGAGACAGCTAACGCTGCGCCTACCAGGATTCCTACCAAAGTCCTTGGCATACGTATATGCCAAATAACCGAAACCTGTTCCTGCGTAACAGCTACCCCTTCTGCACCTGTAAGATGCAGCTGTTTCCCAATAACGGCCAAAGCAGCGGTAACAGGCACATTGATTTGTCCCCAAAGCAACGATAATAAAACAATCATCAATAGCAGCACAAGCATGCAAGCAAAAAAAACTGCTTTATTTTTAATCCTGCCTGTCATAACATTCAGTCCTTCTTATCTATTATCAGGTACCTTATATCGTATTATCTTCGCTGACAATTCGCAATATGCCGGTTCCAGAGGCTCTCTGTCAGATAGCATGCCCCACGGAACCCCATTAAAGGCCAGTCACAAAGTTGAACCTCATCATAGACCGGTAAGGCGATATTCAGATAAACTGCATCTGCCACCGACCGTTGCTGCAATATAGCTCTTTCATTACTGCTCCCTAACAGCAATCCGCCGGTCAGCGCCGTCAATTCCTGCTCAATGAGCTGACTGTCGCCGGCAGCATCTAAAAAAGCATCGATATATCCCTCGGTGGCAATATGAGCCGGCCGCCGGTCATACGATACTACCGTCAGTCTGCCGGTATCCAGCCATTCAGTGCGGACAGCCACCGCCATGGCAACCGCAACCGAAGCCGGAGCGGCAATGAGCGTCTTGGCAAACCATAAGTCGCCCCAGATGCGCTGCATTTCCAATTCGGCAGCCTGTTGTTTGCGTTCCAGTCTTTTAACCTCCTGACTAACCTCGGAAAAATCGCAATCTGTAGGTGTCAGATGCTGTCTAATGGTTTCCAGCCAGGCAAAAGATCCCTGCAGACCGTAAGGCAACGCTAATGTCACATAGGGCATTCCATATCGTTCCTGTAACATGTTGGCCAAATCCAACCCCAATTCATCATGGACAACAATATTGAGCGCTGCTTGGGCCATAGCGGTTATTTCCCCAGTACTGCTGCCTGCGCCCGGGCAGGCCAGCACTTGATAGCCTGCCCGCTTGAGCATCCGCTCAAGTTCCCGCACATCACTCGCACCCCGGTAATAACCGACCGTACCTCCCAGCAAATTGACAGCATTGGCTTGCACATTTTGGGGCCGGGTCAGCGCAATCTGATCGAAATAGGCTTTAGCCGCATTACGGTAACCGGCAGCGAAACCGCCCTCCATGCCGCCGCTGTCCATACAGACCACCGGACAAGGTAAATCAGCTTGCCTGGCAATTCCTGCAATATCATCACCAATCAAACTGACAGAACAACTATTTTCAATGAGTACAACGGCCGGTCTGGTCTGCCGGCGTATGATCTGCAAAGTTTCCAGCAGACATTCTTCCGTACCGTAAATCACCGCATGATTATCGGCCTGAGTACAGTAAAACCTAGCGTTAATTTCCGGACACTGCTTTTGCAAGTAACGCAAGGCATAATAGTAGCACCACATGGGGCCGTTGGCGATTAGCACGGCGTCAGGAATACCGGCAAAAAAGGCGGCGGAACCCGTAAGCGCGCATGCCTCCGCTAAAAAGCGCGCATCGTTCCACTCTTCATTACACATACAGGATGCCACCTCTTCTCTCATGCCGCTGTGCAAGCTGGACCAATTTTGTCATTAAGGTGATGATTCCGCCTACTCCGGCCAGTGGTAAGAGCGGCAGAAAAAGTTGTTTCTTGCGTACATCAGGCAATTCGTGAGTGGTAATAACAAAGTCGGCTGCTTCAAATAATACTGCATTGCCTTCTGACCGCGAAAAGCAAAAAATCTCTTTTTGCTGGCGCAGTTCCTGACGCAAATTGCATTCTTGTTTTTTGGTAAGCATCTCATCTAATACGGCAACACCTATTACAATTATCCCATAAAGAGAGATCAACTCCAACACCCACGCCGGGTCAAAATAAGTCAGGGGCCGGCCGATGCACAGCACTATTTTCTTGCCTTTCAATAACGGGCCGCATTCGGCTATATGCCTGGTTAACCGCGTTCTTTCCATTTCAACAGCCACTGCGGCTGCCTGTTCCTGCTGAAGAAACCGGCCAAGCTCTGTCAACCACCCGCTTGTCGCTTGCCAGCCAGTTGGATCATCACCGTCAAAAAACGGTATGCTTAGCAATTCATCCAATTTCATTCCTAGCTTGCGAATCCATGGATAAGACATTTTTGTACCACTAAGGGGTATCGTCATTGCCGAACACGGCACCCGCTTGATATCTTCCAATGATGCGAAAGCCGGGAAATGGCTATGTACTATCAGCCCGAAATAGGCAAACATCCGCTTAAATTCCTGCACATCAGTTCCACTCGGTCCCCCGCGGTCACCTAATAAAGTAACCGTATGACTCAGCTTGGGCTGCCGGGTCATAAACCGTTCTGCCAACTTTATGCCCGCATGATAAAAACCGGTGTAATAATCGCCGTCAAGATAACCGTAGCAAGGCACCGACATAACCGGTAGCCTGAGGTCCGCCTCGGCATCACTGGCGACAGCCGCCGTATCGTCGCCAATTACGCCGGCTACACAGGAATTGGCAATCAAAATATACTTAGGTTTGTATCTGCGGGCTGCATACTCAATGCATTTTCTCAGCAGTTCAGCTCCGCCGAAAACAGAATGTTCTGCCTGCAGGCCGCTGATGATAAGCGGCGCCGCATACTGTTCGGGACAAAATTGCCGCTCTACCAATGAACGGAAATGCATGCCCAGATCCATTTCCCTGCCAATATGGCCGCATGCTTTCGGACTATGATAGATGACCACCGCCCCTTCATTATGGGAGACAGCCCGCCAAACCCCCGGCATCGTACAGCTATATCCCCGCTTGCAAACGGTTGCGGCCTGCTTATTCATCACCATAGGCAAGCACTAACTCTTCTAAATCTTCAAAAGCCAGGGGGGTTGGCACAGTTAATTCCTGATTTTCACAAATAAAATTGGCTAACTGCCGATAAACCGCGGCTTGCGGCGCAGTTGACGCAAATTCTATTACCGTCTTACGATGAATTTCGGCCTTATTGACAGTGCGGTCCCGGGGAATATAGGCAACCAGCCTGGTATTTAACCGTTCGGCAAATTGCTGCAGCAGGGCTTGTTCATTAGCAAGCCCGCGGCTGTTGCCAATAATACCGCCAAGCCGTACCGGTCCCCGCGCGGCATAGCGGGCCACTCCCTTGGCAATATTATTGGCAGCATAAAGAGACATAAGCTCGCCGGAGGAAACAATATAGATATCGGTTGCGTAACCTTCCCGTATGGGTACGGCAAAACCGCCGCACACCACATCTCCCAGTACATCATACAGGACAATGGCTTCCTCAGGCAAAGCCTGCAAGGCTTTCAGCTTTTCCAGCGCCACAATAATGCCGCGGCCGGCGCAGCCTACCCCCGGTTCAGGCCCTCCCGCCTCCACGCAATGTACACCACCAAAACCGGTATGCACAATTTGCTCGGGTTTTACCTCTTCGCCGTATTTTTTCACCATATCAAGAACCGTTTGCTTGCAAACCCGCCCTAATAAGAGCCGCGTTGAATCATTCTTGGGATCACAACCAATTTGGCAGACCTGATAGCCGTTTTCCGCCAACGCTGCCGATACATTGGCGGCAGTCGTAGACTTGCCAATACCGCCCTTACCGTAAAAGGCAATCTTTTTTTGCATAATTTCTTAGCCTCTCCTATTTATATACTATTATGCTACTAAACCTATGCTTGCTTTACTTTATCCTTATGGCTCAACCCCCAACTTTTTCAGCATATTTTTTGCCACCGTTATGGCTTCCCGCGTCTGTTTTTCAACCGGAACATTAGCCAGTAAGCTTTTATAAGCTTGAATAGCCTCATCCGGGCGATCCAGCTTTTGATAGCATACCCCTTTCACTAAATATGCGCCCGCATGCTTAGGCTGTACGACAATTACCTGATCCAAATCATTAATTCCAAGCTCATACTGCCCCAGATAGTAATAACATATCCCCCGCCGGAAATGGGCGTCGATATTGCCGGGAGCCATTTCTATAATCTTGGTATAATCAGCCGCCGCCGCATCATACTGCTTAGTTTCAGAATAAACTCTTCCCCGTACCGCATAGGCCTGTATATTTTGGGGATCCAATTGAATCGCCTGCGCATAATCGGCAATGGCCAAGGTAAACTGCTTGTCCTCTTCATAGGCTTTCCCCCTCTCTATATAGGCTGTAACCGCATGGGGATCAGCCGCAATCGACCGGGTGCAAGCCGCGATACGTTCTTGGTTAATTTCGGCTTCCGCTTTCTTGCCGGCGGCAAACCCCAGGGATAGATTGGCCGTTACCAATACAAACAGAACTAACACTACTAGTCTTTTCAATAAAAACACCTGCCTTTTTCTTGCTATATACAACGTGCCAAAAACATCCTCTATGCTAAAATAACGCTTGTGCCAAGCCCTTCAGGACGGCAGAAGCCTAATATTTTTCTTATCCCCTAGGTTAAATAATGAATCTTATACTTTCTGATGGGGTAAGAAATTCCCGACTGCTTACGCAACCGGGAGAATTCCTCAGTATAAACCAAATAAAAACTCCTGGTCCATGACCAGGAGTAAATTCAGTCAAAAAGCACACTTACTGGGAATAAGCTCCACCATAAGCTAATGCATCTGTAATCTCCTCCCCATCACTCGTGGGTAAAGCGGCGATCTTAAACAGGCAGTTCTCCTGGCTCTGGATCATAGTTTTCCCAAACCTTCCCAGGACTCTTGTCCCAGTGGCATATCCTTGGGTTCACTCCCCATTACAGTGGCGGGACCGCGCCGGCTTTTAACCGATCTTCCCTATTAAGCCCCTTAGGGCACCTGTCTTACTTTTATGAAATTGATGAACCGTATTTAAGTTTAAATTATCATTAATTACCTATTTTGTCAATATTTTATTTGATTGGATAGGCATGCCGACCAGCTTAAAATACCGCTTTTACCCCTACGACATAGTTTCGCCCGCCGCAAGGATACGTGCTATTAGCGGCATAATTGTTATAATACTTGTCAAAAATGTTATTAACGGTAAGAAAAGCCGTATATTCCTTGCTGAATTTCCAGTTAATATCCGCATCCCATACCCAGTAGCTTTTCTCAATATAGTTATAATATTTAGGGTTTATCCGGTCAAAGGCAGCGGTCCCCTTGATATCGACGCTAAGCTTTTCATCCACGTAAGACGCCCCAATATTCCAGGTCTTTTTAGGAACATTAGGATCGCGCGCATAGTCCGCGCTACCGGTTTTATTTTGGACATCCATATAGGTAAAGCCGACAAAGCCTTTGAGTGTAGAAGTCAACTGCTTGCTTACCTGCAGTTCAATCCCATCGGCTTTTTGTTTATCAACATTGGACGGTACCCAATGCGAATTATAAACATCGGTGCCAATATCCTGCCAATTAATGGCATCTGTTAGTTGCCGTTTAAAATATGAAATTTTTCCTTCGGTAGTATCGTCAAATTTATGATTGATACCAAACTCCATATTCCAGCCGGTTTCCGGTTTTAAATCCGGATTGCCGTCATAGATATCGGTATAGGTTTTTGAATTATATGTATATTGTTCTACCTTATGCGGCCAGTACAAATCATCAAACCGCGGCGCATGGAAGACCTTTCCCCAGGATGCATAATACGTGGTTTTGTCGCTGGCTTTATAATTGGCCGCCATATGCGGCGTCGACCGCTCGCCGTACACACCATTATCATCATAACGGAACCCGGGAGTTACACTAAATTTTTGAGAAATGTCCCATTTATCCTGCAGGTAAATTCCCTTTACCGTATTATCCTTACTGCCATAGGCTGAACTCTGGATTTCATCCTTGCGCCAGTCGATTCCTGATGATAACAGATGCTTGTCGCTTAGTTTTGTATTAACCTGATAGTTGAAGCCTTTAATCCGTACATCATGATCATCACTGACATTAAACCGGTGGGAAGCATTCTGGTACACCTTGAGTTGATAATCCGTATTGGTCGAAGTTTTTTCCTTGTAGGTAATATCCCAGTTATGCTGCTTGGTGGTATTATAACCATCGACAGCACTCCCGTCGTCGTCAACCTTAAAATATTCATAGGCCACGGTCAAATCACCATTGCCCAGCTTATCGTCCACTCTAAAGGTATACGCGTTTTGGTCAACCCCTGTATAATTCACTGTTTTCCCGCTGCCATCGGTATAATTGCCTACATGTTTTTTGTCGGCGCTGAAAAACCAGCTAAAATCGCCGTCTTTTCCCTGATTCGTCATGGCATAATTGCGGCTGTTCCAGTTTCCGCCTGAAGTCGTAACTGTAGTCTTATTGTCTGTGCCTTTTTTCGTGATGATATTAATCACGCCGCCAACTGCGTCCGCACCATACAAGGCCGAGCGGCCGCCTTTAACGATTTCAATCCGGTCAATATTTTCTATACCGACTAAACTTGTCAAATTTGTTGTTGCTGTACCAAAACCGCCAATGCCGTTAGGCATATTCATACGCCGGCCGTCAATCATAACCACAACCTGCTCGCTGCCGTTAATAAAAGGAGCGCTGATACTGCCCGGCCTGCCATATGTCCCAATATTCACCCCGGGAATATGCCGCAATATCTCGCCTAAATTCCGGTAGTTTCCTTTTTCAATTTCCTCGCCGGTAATTACCGTTACATTGGCTGCCGTCTCCGATGCTTTCACCGGCATACGGTTAGCGGTAACCACCACTTGATCAAACGAAAATTCCTGGTCCTCAGCCTGAACAACAGCGGGGAACTGGCATAATACCGCGCTTGCCACCATTGCATACAGCAGGCTTCTCCTGGATTTTTTCACTGTCCTGTACCTAATCATTTTCCTACCCCCAAATTTATTAAAATTAAGCCGGCACACATGTCCCGGTAAAAAGAAAAACCGAAACCGTTCTCTGTTAAATCAGCATCCTGTTTGGCAAAATACTGGTTGAGCGCCGGCATTTGAAAAGACTTGCCAATATTGGTATACCAGGAAGTACTGTCATTTATTTTATAAAGGGTCTGGATTTGCGGCAAAAAGACATTTTGCCTTGTCGCATAATCATCAATAAAATGCCCCCGCAGCCCCAGGGTTGTACTAAAGTCAGGCGTCATGGCATAGGTATACGCACCATATATGGCCAGACTATTGCGCAGGGCATTTTTACGAATAGCCGCCGTATCTGTGGAAGGATCATTATAATGTTCAAGTTCCACCAATATCTCATCTAGGCTATAGGCTAAGGACACGATACGTTTTGGATTCTTCGCCAGCATCATGGTACAGCCGCTATCATCCGTTATCGCATAACCGTCTTCGCTATGCGGTGTTTTCCCGGTGACCGGCCTGGCCCGGCACCCGGCAAGCAGTAGGCAGATCCCCACAAAAACTACCAAACACCCTAACAGCTTCCGGCTTTCGCTAAGCAGCCTCACTATACAGTTCACACCTCCTTTCCGGACCATCTAAGTACAAAATAACACAAGCATAGCCACACTATGAGCAAACATGATGGCAGCGAAGATATAACAAAACCTCCCGACTGCAAACAGCGGGAGGTTTATCGACCACAAAACCAAATAAAAACTCCTGGTCAATGACCAGGAGTAAATTCAGCTAATTAACGCACTTGCTTAATTACGGTTACCCGTCCAAACAAGCAAATGCAACTGTAATCTCCTCCCCATCACTCGTGGGTTAAAACGGCGATCTTAAACAGGCAGTTCTCCTGGCTCTGGATCATAGCTTTCCCAAACCTTCCCAAGACTTTCGTCCCAGTGGCATTATCCTTGGGTTCACTCCCCATTACAGTGGCGGGACCGCGCCGGTATTGCACCGGTCTTCCCTATTAAGCCCCTAAGGGCACCTGATTCGGCTATATTCATTTTTATTCATTTTACCATTATTTTCCCTGGATTGTCAAATAATTCTTGCAGGTTCTAACCGTCACAGCGTTCCTCAAGCTCTCCTTCAATGGAAAGATAAATATTCTGCAACTCTTTGACCATTTCCTCTGTCGTATTCCACATACCGCGCTGCTGCGCTTCCAGCAATGATTCGGCAATTCTCTGCAGCGCCCAGGGATTAACGTCCCGCATCCATTCCCGCATGGCCGGATCAAGCGCATATTTTTGGGCATATTGCTCATACATCCAGTCTTCCATAACCTCACTGGTCGCATCCCACTGATAGCTATGCGCTACATAGTTCGCCAAATCCGCCGCACCTTTGTAGCCATGTTTCTTCATCCCTTCGATAAACTTCGGATTCATCGCCTCGCCGCGGAACAAGCGCTTAATTTCAGCCTGCAGGCTGCGCATAATCACATGGCTTTTATCCGTGCTGTCGCCGCAATAAGAACGCGGCGCTTTTCCCCGGATACTGCGTACCGCAGCAATCATGCCGCCATGATACGAGTTAAAGTCATCAGAATTCAGGATGCTGATCTCCCGGTTATCCTCATTATGAATGGTCGCGTCGATTGTGCTTAGGCGCCGTTTAAACAACTCCGGCAGATATTTCCCTTGTTCCTGTTGTCCGTACACATGCGCGCCCCAGCGTATATAAACTTTTGCCAAATCGTCAACCGTTTTCCAATTTTTTTCTTCCAATACATTGGCTACACCGGCGCCATAGCCCCCCGGCGGACAACCAAACAGCCGATACTCTGCCTGCTTTCTTGCTTCTTGCACACTAAGCCCCGTTTTCTCGAGATAAAGAGTATCTTCCATTGCATGCTTACGCACATAGTTCATCTCCGGGCTCTCCTCAAGCCCGGCCGCCATGTGAACTGCTTGATCCATCCAGGCAACCGCACAGGGCATACTGTCCCTCAGCAGGCCGCTGAGCCGTCCGGTAACGTCAATTCTCGGCCGCTGCAGTTCGTCAAGCGGCATAATCTCCAAACCGACGACCCGGCCCGCTGCCTTTCTGCCAAACCGGCCGGATACCCAGCAGATACAAAAATTGCCCGATGCATTCGCCATGCGTCCGCATATTGGCGCCGGCCCAAAGAATGATCCCGATTGACTCAGGATAGCGTCCCTCAGCCGCAATATAATCATGAATCACCGCATCGGCCATTTTTTTGCCTGTCTCCCAGGTGACCCTGGACGACAGCATCCGCGGATCAATACCATAAAAATTTCGCCCTGTCGGCAACACATCCGCCCGGCCGCTTGTTGGCGCACCGGCCGGTGACGGCTCGATAAACTCACCGGCCAGCGCCTTAAGGGTATTGGTCATTTCCTGTACGGTTTTGCCAAGATTAGGCGCAATATCGGTGCAGATATAGCGGCATATCGTGCGCATATCAGCCTGCAAATCCATGGCCATTTGTCCGTAGTCACGCAGCTTACATACATCTTCTACCGCCTCTTCCGCAAAATCCCGCTCCATCAGTGTTTCTATAATTTCCGCACTGGCCGCGCGTATACGGTCTGCCAGAGTGCCGCAGGTAATATTTTTCCCTTCTACAAGTTGTGCACTGTTCTCCAAGAGTTCATAATAATTATAGCCGTCCTTTTTGGCCAGCAGCCGGGCCAGGGAAGGCACCTGGCCGTTCTCAAGCCGGGTTAGCGCCAGCAGATATTCCCGCAATACTTCGCCCTGCGGTGGACTACCGAGGATATGCAGGCCAACGCGGATCTGCATGTTCTTGATATCGGTCACATACGCATGAATTCTGCCAACATAGGCGCTGAACTCTTCATCATCCCCTTGAGCAATATCCTGATCCAAATGCGCCACCACAACTTTTTTCCGTATCAAGTCAATGGCACTTTCGGCTTTTTCCGGCTGATTAATCTGGAGCTGGCAATACTCATCAACCAGCTTTTCTAATTCCTCCAGTTCGTCATACGTACCGGCATTGCTCATGGGCGGTGTCAGATAATCAATCAGACAGGCTGCCCCGCGCCGCTTAGCCTGTACGCCTTCACCGACAATGGTAACAATATACGGATAAATATTCGGCAGGTCGCCAAGCGCAATATCCGGATAGCAATCCCGTGACAGGCCGGTCCCTTTGCCCGGCAGCCATTCCAGAGAGCCATGCGTCCCGACATGAACAACGGCATCTGCCTGCCAGATATCCCGCAGCCAATAATAATAAGCCAAATAATAATGAGTCGGCGCTGCATCAGACGAGTGATAAATTTTGCCCGGATCTTCGCCAAAACCGCGCGGCGGCTGAACAGTAATCAAAATATTATCATGACATCAATACAGGTCTTACCGTCTTTCATAAAGTACTTACGGATTGCTTCCTCCAATCCCGGCGCACCCAGCTCAGAATTGGCAATGCCATCGCTAAACACGGCAATCACATTAAAGCCCTGCCGCTCACATTCCTCAATCACTGCCTTGGGGTAGGCAAGGTTATCCATCAGCCATTCATTGCGATAAAACAAGAAGCCAATGGTTAGGCGACTTGGCCGGCAAAAGGCCAGTGCATATTCCGCCAAATCGGTATAGGCCTGTCCAGCCCGCGGATGATAAATGCCATGCCATAGCTGCGGCATTGGCGGCTCAAAATCACCTGCAGCCTGGGTAAACCGTTGAAACAGCCACAGCCATAAATTTTTATAATTTTCCAGACCGCCATAAGTTTCATACTGCTCCAGGCAGTGATGGTCGTCAGCGTTAAATCCCGCAGAATCCTGTTCGTCAGCCTCATCACCGGCGGTAATTTTATAGAGTATGTTATGTTGCCGAAAAAAACGGCGGGCTTCCCGGAAAAACGGCGCGTCAATTCCCAGCCCCATCCATTTGACGATGACAACCTTGGCGCCGGTCAGCTTATTGGCCCATTCCTCATCCCAGACAGTTTCCTTCTCAATAATATAAATTTCCCCTTCACCCGGAAACCGCCCTTCCTCCTCAGCCATTTGTTTCGCTCTGGCCAAGGTATAACGAAGATCGGTATTAACGATAAAAATAATTTTCCCCATCACAATCAACTCCCGCTAATTCCATGCCACTACCCGGCTGCAATTTTCTCCCACAAAAAAGCACCGGTATCCTGATAAGCTTTCCGGCCTTGAGAAAAATCCCAGCATCCCGGATCTAATGCGAATTACCTCACGGGTTAGAAAATCTATCATTTCGCGGCATCGATCCTGGCCGCTAAAATTTTTACGATTAGGGAGGACCAAGCCTGAATACTTGGTGCCAGTTCCGAAGAAGACGGGACAGACGGTGAAACCCGGTATTTACCGGCTGTCAATACAAGCAGATCATTGCCTGCCTGGATTAATTCGTCGCCGCTCAACAATCGCCATTGAAATTGATCCAATAAGTGAACATACAGAGATGTGCCGGTTACCAGCGCCGGCTCCTTGTCCAGCTGCTCGAGAAACGCTAAAAACTGCTGCCTGTCAATCATTCCGTAAGCATGCAAATATTCCTGATACAGCGTTTCCTGCGTAACGCCGTAACGATTCATACGCCGCAGCACACTATGCTGCTTCTGAGGGGACAATCCGGTCTGCCGCAACAAAGCTTCCTTTACTGCCTGTTTCACTGTGCAGCCGATCAGTTCACCTAATTTAGAATGTTTTCCTGAATCCTCCAAGTATAGTGATGACCCCGGATTAGTAATAATCATAGTTTGATCTGTTCCCGAACCGGTGGCCAGCCCACTCGAATATTTGCTGCCGGCCATCAGTTCCTGTAAGGCGGCTGTTTTGGCCTCCGTACAGGTTACCAGCGCCCGGGCCATTGTAGCCGGGGGAATATCGGCGTCAATAACCAGCATTATGTTAATTGTTCCCGGCTTATGCAAAGTTGTTTTTTCCCCGGGATTAAAGTAAGTTGCCGGATCACCGGCCCGGCCGCCGTTGCCTTCCACCCCGCCCGTAACGATGGCTGTCACGGTAAGTGTTTTATAACTCTCGGTCTGAATAGCGACATTGTCCATAGAAGCGGCCGTACCCATGCCGGTTACCCTGCCGGGATCAAGCCCCAAAGACCTTGCCACATCCTGGAGGTAACCCAGATAAGTAGTTGCATCTACGCCGGCAGCCCCTTTCATGTCGTGATTAAAAACGGCGCTCAGATGTTTCTGATATCCTCCGTTTAACAAAGATGTACTCAACACATCTCTGGGATTGGTAAAATTGACAAAAATACTGGTGTCCTGCCGGTAAACCGCGTCACCGGTCGATAATGTATAGATTTTTACCCGCTCGCTGGCGAGGCAGGGAATAATACTGCAGCACACAATAATAGCCAGCAATATTCCTACTCTCATATACCGTTTCATTTGCAACTCTCCTTTAAATGATATGTCCATGCGGCGGATGGTCGATGGCGGCTTGGAGATGGGCTACATAAATATCCTGAAAAGCTTTATTTTCACCTAAACCACGGAAATATACGTCAACCTCAAAACCGGCTGCCAATAACTGAGATTTGGCAGAATCCTCAGCCTCACCCGCCATGTCCTTAGCTGCATGGTCGCCGGCTACCAGCAAAAACGGCATCAGCGTAACCTTTTTTACCTGTTTTTGTTTGAGCTTGCCGATAATTCTGTCCAAAGACGGATAGCCTTCTACCGTATAAATATAAGTATTCGCAAGTCCGGCATCTTCCAATTTTAACTGAAACACGCCATAGGCGGCATTAGCCGGATGCATTCCGCCGTGCCCCATAAGTACAACAGCACTCGCCGGCTCGAACTCCGGCAACTGGGATGCTAACGCTTTTATGGCAATTTCATAGTCATCAGGATGATTGTCCTGTCCCATGGCATAGAGCAGCGGACGGCTTAACCGGATTTTTTCAAACGCCCTGTCTTTGGCATGGGCATATTGGTTAACCATTCTTCGGATCTTATCATATTCTGCCCCAGGCACAATATGCAGCGGCTGGATATACACCTCCTGAAACCCGTCGGTCCGCAAGCGTTCCAAGGCTTGAACTTCATTATCAGTCCGAACCCCATCCCTCTTCGCCAACAGACTGATAACGGTACGGGAAGTAAAGGCCCGTCGTACCTCATAGTCGGGAAAAGCTTCACGAATGCGGTTTTCCACGCTTTCAATATTCAGCTTCAATGTTTCCGGATAAGACGTGCCAAAACTAACGACGACGATGGCTTTCTTTTTCGCAGTTTGTGCTTGCATCAAACGATATCGCCTCATTTCTTTCAATATTAATTTTCGAACCGTTCTTTTCTAAGCCCCTAAGGGCATCTGACTCGATAATACTGCGCACTTTCGGAAAGTCTAACCAAACATAGAGTACTTGCCGGGATTATTAATATATTTGTCAAACCTACCTGCAGGATCAAATAATGCTGATCCTTTTCCAGTGACCGCCAAGAAACCGATTTGTTACTAAAACCGCCATAATTATGCTATATCCTGTTAATGCAATCCACAGCCAAATCATTGAGAATTCTGCCCAAACACAGAGTATAAACGGCAGAATGACATAAAACAGAAACGGAACAGTTGCGTAAATTAGCATCATAAATTTGGTATCGCCCATTGACTGCAGCACACTGCCTATCGTTAAATAAACGGTATCAAACACCAGCCATACGGATGTCAGCCTCACCAACGGAATCGTTGCCGCATTTATATAGCGAATATTGCCTTGCCCCTGTTCGTCGGTAAAAATCGAAATCAAAAACTCGGGAAATAAATTATATAACCCAATAATGAAAAAATTAAAACAGATCCCGATTACCATTCCTTTTTTCATCACTGCCGTAATATTGTCCAGTCTTTTGGCCCCTCTCTCCTGACCGGCAATAATACCGACTGCCGTAGTGATGCCGATAATCGGCAATATCGAAATTGCTTCAATGGAAAAAGCAATATTGGCACAGGTTAAGGTGAATTCACCTGTTTTGCCGATAATAAGCAACAGAAAACTGAAATATCCTGTTTCAACGAAAGCCTGCACCCCGGCAAACGAGCCGAATTTCAACAACTTATAAAGCAATTTTCTATCAAATCCGTACGTGCTTAACGTCTTATACTTATGTTTAAAAGTATTTTTGTTTAACAGAAATGCATACAAAACAAGGCCAATTGTGCAACTTATCATTGTTGCCAATCCCGCTCCGGCTATTCCCCTCGCGGTTAAACCGCAATTACCGAAAATCAACAGCCAGTCCAGTACCATATTTATAACGTTCGTGGCAACACCCACATACATGATGATTTTGGTATCGCCAATACCACGATAAAAACCGGAAAATGCCGCAGAAAAAATTTGGATACAATTCGCCAGTATAATCAGATAAAAATATTCAACTTCGTATTTTACTAGTTCACCGTCATGCCCCATGATTCGAAAGATATCGGCGGCAACAACAGATAGCAGGCCTAGCAATACCAAAAAAAACATACTCAGATACACGCCCTGCCACATAGCGGCTGAACAGTCGCTATATCTGCGGGCACCGTAGTATTGTGCTATAAGTACTGAAACGTAACTTACGGCACCCGTAAAAATACAGGAAATCGCCGTAGCCAAAGAGCCGGCCGGCATCATGGCGGCAAACTGAGTAAGATTATAGTGCGCTACAAAGGTCCGATCGACAAAAATCATGATATTTACTGAAAGCATGGAAAGTACTACCGGATATGTAATTGTAAGAATATTCCTAAAAGAAATCATAGGTATCTCTTTACTTGTTTCGCTCACTTTATCCCCCATTAAGTCACAACAAAAGCAAAAAGCAATTATACAATTTATTACTATATTTTTTCGGCACAACACCAAAAGACCCTTTATAGCTGCAAGCTTCGAAGGTTATTATTTCCCGGTCCCTCACTCAATTCAAATGTAATAAAGCTGCAAAATAACAAAAAGTATATCGCTTTAAAAACTTAATTTGTAACCTAATAAGAAATTGCAGGGTGCAACATAATAATCGGTAGCACCCGAATAGACAATATCGTCACGATCCAAAACATTGTTTACGCTAAGAAAAATATCACTATTTTTCGTCAAACTGTAGTTTACGTTCAAGTTTGTTAGCAAATATGGCTTCACATCGTTTCCATCAGAAGCCCTTTCCCCTAGATAAGTTGCATTCAAACTGGTACGCCATTTATCTTTTTGATAAGTTGCGCCGCCGGTCACTTGCAGACGTGCATAATCACGTATCCAGCCACTGGATATGCCAGCGTCTATAGTCTTGGTCCGCGGGTTACCGTAACTTACTCCCCAATTATAGGTCCAGCCACTGTTGCCGGTAATATCACAGGAAAGTTCAATACCCGTATTTTTCAGATCTTCATTGTCATAGACAAAATCGTCTTTTGCCGAATCCCATTCTGCGGTAATGTTATCTTTGATAGAATAATTGAATAAAGCAACTCGCCAGCGATGATCATTCGTATTCTTTTTCCAACCTATCTCATAGTGCATCCCTGTTTGCGGTTTTAAATCTGCTCCTTCTTTTGTGCTATAAATCTGATGCAAATACGGCATTTTATAGGATTGTCCAATGTTCAAATACAAATTTTCTTCTTTTCCTAATTTATGAATAATTTGTCCTTGCCCACTGAAATTTGTATTATTGTAATTTTGGGGAGCACCGGTTGTCCACGACTCACGTGCACTTATAATCATTGTATTCCGTTCGTTAAGCGGCTTTTCATACTGCGCATATGCCGAAAAATTATTTCTGGACTGTTCGCTTTCACCGGAAGGTGTATATTCTTCATCTTGGTAGGAAGTGCCGAATAATAGCTTTGCATCCCCGATATTCCAGTCTTTTTGCAGATCAAAGCCCAGATTATCATTTTTTTCCTTATCTTTGCTTACTTTGCCGGATTTTAAGGTTACTGCATTTTTCATTCTAGTCCGGTCAACATAATACAAGGTTGCCTTCATATGCTCATCCGCATAATTTAATTGAGCGTTATTGCGCTCAACATCTTGCCGAGTATCTGTTGTTTTCGTAATATAATGATATTTCGAATCTATGCGATTATAAAATAAACTCAGCTTATCATCAAACCGGTAATTTAAACTAACGTTATTATTCTCCGGACCTTTCCATGTTTTGCCGTCACTGGCAACATGCTCTCTGGTTCCCCATTTGGAATATTGATAGCCTATTCCTAATTTTCCGGCTTGCAGACTTACGCTGTGATCTTGCTGATTAAAATTGCCAAAAGATGATTTGACATAATTTTCTCTTTCTTTTTTCGTAATAATATTAATAACGCCGCCAGTTGCCTCGCTGCCATAAAGGACCGAACCGCCGCCCCGGATTACTTCTACTCTCTCAACATTTTCTACCGGAATATCACTTAAATCATAAGTTCCTCGTATGTTAATCGGTGTTCCATTAACCAACACAAGCGTTCCATTCCCCACGCCCCGAATTACTAATTTACTTGTCATATTTCCCATAGAAGATCCAGCTGTTCCATAGCCCTGCACCTCTATACCAGTTGTATACTTTAATGCTTCATACAGATTTACCGCCCCGGTGTTTTTTAAATCTTCCGTCGTATAAATATCAGTCGATGCCGCAACATCTACATCTTTTTTTTCGTACCTTTGTGCTGTTACAATTATTTGATCTAAGTCAAAATCCTGCGGGGAATTTTCAGCAGTTGCAGCACTTGCCACGCCACTCAAGCCAACACCTGCAATCAGCATAGTCGCGAAAACAGTTTTACCTAACTTCTTTTGCATTATAAATCTCGCTCCTTTTTAAATTTACTATTACTAAAGGCAAATCCCCTCTGATTACTCGCGCACCTTTTCCATGGTCCAGACACTGATAGCCAGCAGCACGCCGATATACACCAGCATAACCAGCCAGGACATGCCCGACGCCTCACCGCCGCTGCCGATGGCTCTGAGGGCATGACTGGCATGAGTCAGCGGCAGCAGCTCCAGTACCCACCGGACCATGACCGGCAATTTGTCAATGCTGAAGAAAGTAGCGCAAAGAAACGACATTGGCAGCAGCACATAGGTACTGAAATTCCCCATATCTTCATGGGAATTAATCAGCATCGCCGCCACAAATCCCAGGCTGGAAAAGACCAAACAATTTAAGATAATGGCAAGCCAAAATAGCATATTTATTTGAAATTTAGCTCCAAACGCATAAGACAAAAGAATAATAATGGCAGAGGAAATCATACCGCGCAAGGCTCCTGCCAATACCTTGCCGGTGATAAAAGCAATAGAACTAATCGGGGCAACTAAATATTCCTCCAGCGTTTTATGATATAACCGGCTCATATTAAGCGGCGAGGCGACTGAGTTAAAGCTAATATTCATAGAATTGAGCGCCAAAATGCCCGGCACAATATAATCCAGATAATTGCCCTGGCTGACCTGTACACTCCGGCCTACACCCCAGCCAAAAGCCACCAAGTATAAAACCGGCGTGATCATGCGGGAAAAGATAAAAGTTCCCAGCCGCCGCTGCAGCACAATCCAGTCCCGCCAAAACACCGTTGCCATATCCTGTAACATTAGCCAGCCACCTTTCTGCCAGTCAACTCCACAAATACATCTTCCAGATTGGAACGCCTAATAGTAGTTGTCATCGTCAATTTTCCCGCAAACGCAGCCGCTTCTTCCCGGGTGTGAAAAAACTTGGTTTGGCGGCCTTCATCAATATTCCACTCCACCACATACACACCTAAACGCCGACATAAGGCCGAGGGACTGTTAAGGGCAATCAGCCTGCCTTTTTCCAGAATGGCCACTCTGCCGCATAAAAACTCGGCTTCCTCGATGTAATGGGTTGTCAGCAGGACGGTCAGCTTGTCACCCGCCATGCGTCTGATTAAATCCCATAACCGTCGCCGAACCTGAGGGTCAAGGCCGACTGTCGGTTCATCAAGAAACAATACTTGCGGCTCATGTAACAGCGCCCTGGCAATCATCAGCCGCCGCTTCATACCGCCGGAAAGGTTCTGTACCTTATCATCGGCCCGCTCGGCCAGTTCAACATATGCCAAGAGTTCACCTATACGCTGCTGGCGTTTTTTCTCCGGGATATGCTGCAGCCTGCCATGCAGTTCCAGGTTTTCCTGGGCAGTCAAATCGGTATCCAGATTAAAATGCTGCGGTACAATGCCAATTATCTGCTTGATTTTTTGCTCATCCTGCGGCAATTGCCAGCCATTAATATTTAGCGTACCGGCGGTAGGGCGGGTTAGCATGGTTAACATCCTGATCGTTGTCGTTTTGCCTGCTCCGTTTGGTCCCAATAGGCCAAAAATTTCTCCTTGCCCAATATTCAGCGAAATTCCATCAACCGCGGTACGTTCACCAAATTTTTTGACCAAATTGCTTATTTGAATCATGTTACAAACCTCTTACCCATTAAAATTGTTCAGATTTTCGTACAGATGGAATCCCCCTATAAGATCACGAACTAAGTTCAAAATTTATCGGCACTTTAACTGTACAAGCAATTTTTTGTCCGGTTTCCCTCACCTTAGCCGGCACAAACCGCCAACGCTGAACGGCTTCCACAGCAGCCTCATCCAAAAGGTCTGAGCCGCTGCTGCTGATGACACTCACCTCACCGGCACGTCCATTCTCCAAAACTTCCACTCTAATCACTACCGTGCCTTCAATGCCTGCCTGGCGTGCTGCTTCCGGATACGGCGGTTTCCGTTGCGAGAGAATGCTGGGGCGAATAATGTCCGAGCCTGAACCTGAGCCTGTGCCTGAACCTGAGCCTGTGCCTGAACCTGAGCCTGTGCCTGAACCTGAACCTGAGCCCGAGCCTGAGCCTGAGCCTAAATCCGAACCTGCGCCTGTGCCGTAGCCGCCTGACGACGATTCCCCGGCGCCACTTGCGGCGTTACCGGCCGGGACAATAGCGCTGGTGTCAACAGACTCGAGCGACATGCTACTGACAGCCACTACCGCCTCTACAGCCGCAGGTTCCGCCATCGCTGCCTGCGAAAACGGCTGGGCAACTTGCTGCATAACTGGCAGTGCTGCCGGCTGCTGCGGCTGGTTTGCCGGTGCCGCACTGCTTGCCGCCCCCTGGTCAGGTAAGGATGCTCCCCCTCCCCCCTGCGGACTATCCGGCTCATTTGACAATTCCAGCTCAATTAAGGTTTCCGGCAGCTCCACAGGCACCAAAGCCTTACTCACCATCCAGCCTGCACCTGCTAACACAATAACATGCAGTATAACCGAAACAATCCAGGCTTTTTGCCAGCGTGAACCTCCCTCCCGCTTCATTATTTATCCTTCCTTTCCGTCGCAATAGCCACCCGGTGCGCCCCCGCCAGTTTCAATTCATCAAGAACAGCCACAACCTTGCCATATTCCGCCATTTTGTCGGATCGCAATACGAAAACCACATCGTTTTGTTTGCCAAGCTCCATTTGTACCCGCTTCTTTACCAGTTCCAGCGGCACATCCTCCTGATCAAACATAATCCTGCCGTCTTTCGTAACAATAACAGCCACACTGCGCGGCCTCTCGCTCTGCGCCGAAGCCGCCTGCGGCAAATTAACGGGAATAATCTGCTGATCAACCATATAGAGGGTACTCATAATAAAAAATACCAACAAAAAGAAAATAATATCAATCATCGGAATAATCATTAGCTTAGGCTGGTGTTCTGACCGCAAGTTACGCAATTTCATGATCTTGCTCCTGTTTGACGTGCCCGATAATCACCAGACAGGTCTGCTCAATCTGAGTAATAAACTGGTCCAACCGGTGATTAAAATAACTGTAAACAACCATCGACAAAGTGGCTACACACAAACCGGAGGCGGTCGCGACAAGCGCCTCGCCCACGCCGCCGGTTATGGCCTGCGGCTGACCGGCTTTGATATTCATGACACTGAACGAGCTAATCATCCCGACAACGGTTCCCAGGAGACCTAACAGCGGCGCAATCGTAACGATCGTATCCAAGTGACTTAAATTGGCCCGCAAATTGGCAACAGCCAACGATGCTTCTCCTTCAAGGACACTTTCCATATTCCGGCAGCCGCACCGCCAATAACCAATGCCCTTAGCAGCCACCATGGCGGCAACGCCTTGGGTTTTACAGCATAACTCACCGGCTGCCGGCCAATTGCTCTGTTCCAGCAAAAGCGTCAGCTGCCCAATAAACTTGTGCATATCGGTGTTCATTTTTCTAAAGTATAAAAAACGCTCCACGCCAATTGATACCACTATCAAAGAACAGGCCAGAATCAGGTACATGACCGGCCCGCCTTTATGAAACACACTAAAACATTCCGCTATAAAGCTCATTTCTTCTCCTCCGTATTCCAGCATGCACATTGCTAAGACAAATTCTTAACAATATACATAATGTTCTGTTCCGATAATTCCTGCAGGCTGTAGTAGGCAGAACCCATCTTCCTGGCCACATTCCGTGCCAGACCCAGCTTAACAAAATCCCGCTCGGTATCAATGACCACACTCTGTACGCCTACCCGATTGATTTTTTCCGCTGCTTTCAAGGCTTCGTCCATTCCGCCACCACCGCCGGTGACGGCAGCATTGGCCCGTCCATCGGTAACAAGTACCAATACCGGCTTCATTTCCCGGTCTTTTTGCCGACGAGAGGCCAGCACTTTTAGAGCTGTTGACAATCCTGCCGCCAGCGGCGTTTTTCCGCCTGTCGGCAGGCGGCGCAGACATTTTTGCGCCAGATCGACACTGCGGGTAATGGGCAACAGCACCTCGGCGGTATGCCGCCGGAAAGCAATCAAGCCTACCTGGTCCCGCTTCTGATAGGCATCCTGCAGCATGGAGCACACGGCCCCCTTGACAGCCCGCATCCGCTCACGCGCCCCCATGGAGCCACTGGCATCCACAACGAAGAGGAAGGTGCTGCCGATTCGCTTTTCACGGATTTTTTGCCGCAAATCTTCCTGCTCAATAGCAATGGCGCATTTGTTTCTCTTACGAAATCTCTGATAAAGCACAGCCGCCCGTAAAGTAGCGTCAAAGGCTAAATCGGTCACCGGCCCATGTGGGATAGCGGAACGCACATAACGTCCCTGCTTACTATCAGTCCGAGTTAAACTGCGTTTGCCGCTGCCGCGGCGCTCCTGGCGATCCTGCGCCAACGATAAGTCTATGGAAATAAAGGGAAAAGTTGTGTCAATATCCGCCACTTTTTCCCGATCGCTGCCCTGATTTTCCGGCTGCCCGCCAGACAGTTCGTCCTGTTTCTCCGGTTTTTCCTGCTCCTGCCGCTCTCCTGGCGGAGGTGGCTGATTATTGTGCTGATCATCAAAAGAATCATCAGGCGGTCGTTCCTGGTTTTGCTCTTGCTCCGGCGATTCGGACGGAAAAGGCTGTTCCTCCTGACGCCTGCGCTGCGGCAGTACATAACCGGCGGCTTCATCGAGATCTGCCGGCAGCAAATAAGTGCGCCCGGCAAGGGCCGCAATACCCCGGGCAGCTTCCAGCAAGAACAGTTCCGCCCGGTGACCTGCCGAATGGGCTTTGGCACACATTTGAGCGGCAAGCAGCATCATGGGTTCAGAGATAGCAATACCGGGCAACTGCTTTTTAGCAGCCGCCACCTGCCGGCTGATTGATGCCGTAGCCGCCGCATAACGCCGCACAAACTCTTCCGGGTTCGCTTCATAGTCAAGAATACGCCGCATAATTTCTGCCCGTACGGCCGCGTCCTGTTCGCTGCTGACAGCGGCATATAAACCAAACCGGTCCAAGTCCTGCGGTGACAGGGCTCCCTCTTCCGGATTCATAGTACCGATGAGAATACAGGCGGCTTCCTGCACACAGGAAATTCCTTCGCGTTCCACCTGCTGCTGCCCGGTGGCCGCCGCATCTAAGAGCGCTCCTAAAAAATCGCGGCGCAATAAATTCACTTCATCAATATAGAGGATATGCTTATGAGCCCTGGCAAGTATGCCTGGCAAAAAGCGGCGCTCGCCGCATTCTACGGCATACTGCATATCAAAATATTACGGTTCGCCTGGGCCAAAATGCCGGGGTCAAATTTCTTTTCCCCTTGTTTAATGGCATGTTCGATGTCCAGTGTGCCAACCACCCGGTCCTCTGTCGCGCTGACAGGCAGTTCTACCACTCGCATTTTGACTGTCTGCACCGGCAAACCATTTTCCTGTCCCGCCTTGTCCCGGCAATTGTCGCATAAATGGCCGCTATCGGCCGGATCGCAATGAAACGGACAGTTTTTACTTACCGCCATGGCCGGCAATAAATCAGCCAGTGCTCTAACAGCCGTAGATTTAGCAGTACCTTTTTCCCCTTTGATCAATACCCCGCCCAACAATGGATTAATTACATTTAAAATAAGTGCCAGCTTCATGTCCTCTTGTCCGACAATAGCAGTAAACGGATACACAGCCTTATGCTTCACCTTCGCTCAACTCCCCGTTGGCTTCCCGGCATTTTGCTCTAAGAATATTGATCAGCAAAATTGTCCAGAATTTTAAACAAGCCTCTACGCTTGCCTCGGCGATAACCGGCGCTTCCACCCCAAATTTGCCGGCTGCCGCCCTAAGCAGTTCATTGCCGGCCTGCCGCACTTCCACAGCGGATAATAGCTTCCACTGGAATTCATCTAAAAGATGTATATACAAAGCTGCATAAGTTACAACATAACCGTCTCGATCGACCTGATAAAGTACATCCATAAATTTAGGCTTACTAACCGCCTTAGCGTTACCGCCGGCATAAGCCTGCCACAAACTTTCTTCCACAATACCGTACCGTTTAAACCGGCGCAGCATACTGTGCTGCTGCCGCGGCGACAATTTAGTCTGCTTACATAAGGCCTCTTTAACTGCCGGCAGCACCGTCCGGCCGATCAGTTCCCCCAGCTTCGAGTGCTTGCCGGCGCTTTCCAGATAGAGCGACGAAGCAGGATTGGCAATCACAATGGTCTGGTCGGTGCCTGAACCGGTAGCCAAACCTGTCGAGTAATGGCTGCCAACCATCAATTCCTGCAATGCCGCTGTCTTCGCCTCCGTACAGGTAACCATAGCCCGGTTCAAAATTCCCGGCGGCAAATCGGCGTCAATGACCAGCATAATATTTATGGTGCCGGGTTTTTCCACCGCGCTTTTGTCGATAGGCTGAAAATAATCGGTCGGATCACCGACCCGTCCGCCATTAACCTCCACGCCGCCGGTGACAATGGCCGTTACCGTCAGATTCTCATAGCACTCCGTATATATCGCCACATTTTCCATAGAAGCCGCCGTGCCCATGCCGGCAGTTGTCGCCGGGTCAAGCCCGATTTCCTCGGCAATCAGCCGCATATGCTCCTGGTAAGTAGGCGCGCGCATCGTACAAGCCATGCCGGCACCGGGATTGCAGTCATTGTTAAATACCGCTGTCAAATCCTCCCGGTAACCGCCGTTGACAACAGCCGTACTGCTTACCTTGCGCGGTTGTTCAAACGGAATCACGATGCTTTTATAATACCGGTAAACCGAATCACCGGTTGCTAAGGTGCATAATTTCAATGCTTGCTCCCTCCCCTGTATCCACAAATTCATGTCTAATCCTCTTTTCGCTTTGCAATTATATTGGCAATACGGCAAACTGACCCGGGCCGACGCACTCTTTGGCAAAATCCCAGTCAAATACAAGAACCGCCGGCTTGCCGGCATAGGCCAGCCGCATTTCTCCGGAAACGACTACCGCGCTTTGCGCATGGGTAAAATCCAGTCGCTCCTGCTTGCCTGTCTGATTACACACCCATAGCGCACGCCCGCTGGCCCTTGAAGCCCTTTTCCAGGCGTTTTCCGGCGGGCCGCCGCAGCCATTGGGCGGCCAGGCGGCAGGAACAACCAGGATCTCGGCGCCTTTACCGGCCAATTCAACGGCATTTTCTGCATACCAGGAGTCGGCGCAAATCAGAATGCCAGCCGTTCTGTCCCCGCATTTTACCGGCTCCAGCATTTCTCCTTTTGCCGCCCAGCCTTCGGAAACGCCCTTATGGGCTTGTTTTTTCCGGTGACGGCCAATTACAGTGCCATCAGGGCCAATCACCAGGCAGCTGTTATAATGCTTGCCTGTCACCGCATCCCGCTCGGCACAGCCTAAGAATACCGTCAGCCGGTGTTTAGCTGCCGATTTTAGAATAGGCTCAATCTTTGCTGAGGGCTGAACCGGCACTTCAATGAGCTTGCTTTCCCGCTCACAAGCAAAAAAATATCCCTGCACCGCCGTTTCCGGTGTAACAACCCAGCTGGCTCCCGCTGCCGCCGCCACGCCAATACCCTCGCTTAGAATCTCCAGATTGTGGCTTTCCGGACCGCCACTAACATCTACATGCAGCAACGCAACTCTCATCTATTTTTCTCCCCTGCCCTTCATGCTTTAGATACCATTCAATTGCCACCTGTTTTAAGGCGCATTCGGCGGCATAACCCTGACTGCCGCAGCCTGCTCCGTACCAACGGGCAAAACAGGCACCGCCGCACAGTGAAAAAGAGGGACATCGCCGGCAAAAACTCATTTCATTGGAAATTAATGCCGCTACTTTTTGCTGTCTGGCAGTATCCAGCCCTGTTTTCACATGCCCCAGGTAAAAATCCGGCTGACCCGCCAGCGAAGCACAGGCATATAAACTGCCGCCTGCATCAACAAAAACCGCCTCGCCATTCATTGCGTGGCAGTGGCCAAACCCCTGCATTCGATTGTTCGCCAGTTTATCTACCCGCTCAATCTGAGAAAACAGAATAGTTCTGTCGGTCTTTTCCGCCAGATCTTTTCCTGTCTGAAACGCTTCTTCCACCCCCTGCCATACAGCCTCGGACGAAGGTGCCGCCATCCCGGCGCCCCTTCCTTGAGCGCGCAACAGATCAAAGCCAATCCGCCGGATATTTCCCAGGTAATAGGCCATTTCCACCAGGCCGCTCAACTTAGCTGCATTTTCCCGGGTAACAACACAGGTAATGCCGGCGGCCATACCTTGTTCCGCCAGCTTGCAGACACCGTTAAGAATCTGGCTGCAAGTTCCCCGGCCATCCGGCAGGCAACGCTGCCGGTCATTACTGTCCAAGCGTCCGTCAAGACTGATCCCGATGCCTACCTGGCCGGCTTTCAAGACGGCGGCCATTTCTCTGGTCAGCAGTGACGCATTGGTCTGCAGCTGCATAATAACAGGCAGGCCATTTTCCCGTACATAGCGAATCACTGCCTGCAGAACCGGAAAATTAAGCAAAGGCTCACCGCCGCTAAACTGCAGGGCAAAAGGCTGCCCGTCGGCCGCCGTCAATTCCAGGGCAGCAATGGCAGTGGCAGTATTCATGGTTTCTGCGGGATGTTCGGCATAACAATATTTGCAGGCAAAATTACACTGTCCGGTCAAACCCAAAATCAACATACTCAACATACGTTTTGTCCATCACTCCGTTCTTTCACTCACGACAATCAACATTCGTTTCCGGCAATACGCGCCCCCAAATGCTTAGTCTCCCAGTTTCCCTCTATAATAAAAAGAAAAAACTTAGTTTTATTCATCCTTAACATAATCCGGATAAGCAACCCTGGCTACATCCCATACACCTTGCACAATATACTGCGATGTGCAAACCAAATGACTATCAGGCACCGAAATCAGCTTGTGCCGGCGAATGGCTTTTACCCCTTGAAGAGCCGGGTCTTCCTGTAACTCAACGGCCAGTTTTTGCAGATCGGTTTTGCCGGCATAGTCCCAAAGAGGGAGCAAAATTATATCAGGATTAACGGCAACAAGCTGTTCTTTCGTTAAACTGTCATTCATCTCCAAACCGGCAGCAGCCGCACCGTTCACCACACCGGCATGCCGGCAGATATCGTCAAAGGTACTGCCTTTGCCATCGCTTCCCCCCATTACGGTATACCGGATGATCACCTGCCGTTTGTCGTCAGGAACCTGTTTTACCTGCCCGGCAATTTGCGCCAGTTGTTGATCCATTTCGGCTACCAGACGGCTGCCGGCCTCGTCCTCACCAACCACCTGGGCGATAGCCATAATCGCTTGTTTGATCTCAGCAATGCTGGTCGGCATTTTATAGACATACACGGGCATCCCCGTCTCCCGCAGTGTTTGTATTAATTCGGGCGGCTGCCAATCAGAAATAATCACCAGATCAGGCTGCAGGGCAATAACACTTTCGGCATTAGCCCGTATTTTTCGCGAAACAGCTTTCGCCTGCCCGCTAATATTGGAAATACCGCTGTCATCAGCCAGATAGGTTAAGGCGGCAATGCGCTCCGGCGCTACCAAACCCATAAGGATTTCATCCGTGCTGCTTAACAGGGACACAATTTTTTGCGGTTTCTGCGGCAGGGTAAGCACATAACCCGTACTGTCTGTAAATTGGCCGCTGCTGACCGGCGGTTGATTGGGAACCTGACTTTTCCCGGCACAGCCGCCGGCAAAAGCTACCAGCAATCCCAAAAATACAATGATACCCGTTCGTATGGCGGAATATTTAACGAACCTTGCTGACATCGTTTCCATCTCCTTAAGTCGTGTGTAGTTAAATAAAAATAGACCTCCCTTATCGTGAAGGAAGGTCTACCGGCTGCAAATTTGACAAAACCTGTGCCTGCTATAATCCCCTCCCCATACCTCGTGGGTAAAAACGGTGACTGTTAGCTAGGCAGTTCTCCTGACTCCGGTTCATGGCTTACTCAAACCTTCCCAGAAAAAAATCTTCCAGTGGCATCTCTTGAGTATGCTCCCCATTACAGTGGCGGGACCGCGCCGGTCTTTCACCGGTCTTCCCTATTAAGCCTGTCGGCGCCTAGCTCTGTCGCTATGTTATTGTCAAAAAACTCCCGGACGCCGAAGCAGCCGGGAGTTTTTTCTACAGTAGGCTAATAAAAATCTCCTGATATAAAAATACCAGGAGTGAATTCAGCCACTTGCTGTAATCCCCTCCCCATACCGCGTGGGTCAAAAAACGGTGATTGTCAGCTAGGCAGTTCTCCTGACTCCGGATCGTCGCTCGCTTAAACCTTCCCAAGACCTGTTGTCCCAGTGGTATATCTTAAGCTTGCTCCCCGTTACAGTGGCGGGACCGCGCCGGCTTTTAACCGGTCTTCCCTATTAAGCCCTAATTGGCACCTAACTCAAAAATATAAATTTACTAGTATTGTAATTTTTATACTACAGAAAAACCATGATCTTGTCAATACATAAAATCCTACTATTTGCCAGCACGGGGGAGCATTCCGTTGCTTATGCATCTATATAATTCCCACAAAGAGTTCCTATATACCGTTTTGTTGATACCAATTTGCTTTGCCCCGCAACGTATTGCCGCCGCTCATCCATTTGTCGCCATTTTTTAGGATTGCCAGGTCCCAGCGTTCGCAAGTCGTCGCCGGACCATACCCGTCAAGGTCGGCTGCCTCCGCGTGCGTCATAACATGGTCAGCATCAATAGGAATGTCCAGAACGTCAGCGATTACCGCAATCACCATGGACATACTTTCAATCTGCGCATCTGTCGGCGGCTCACCGCCTAAATCGTTTACCGTGGCAAAAGCGCCACACGCCAGCACAATGCCAACCGCTCCGCTATTTCGGCGCCAAGTATGGGATAGCACGGCGGATAAATCATCGGTCGTGGCATACATACTGCCATCCTCATCAATACTGATATGATAATCGTCATAATGCTGGTGATAATGGCCGGCGGACCAGTGCAGGTATAAAGTTGCCTCCCGCTCCAACGCCTGAGCCGCCTGCGAAATTTTCTTCCTGGCGGCAATCGCTAACTGTCTTACTTCGGCAAGCGTTATCCGCCGCCCTGGCACTATTTTACTCATAATTTACTCCCTCTGCACGCTGTCGTTTCAATAACCATAAAACAATTTGAAGGGTTAACGTGCTTATCGCCCGTCAAGCCCTTCAAATTCTTTAAACAGTCAGCCTTGCAGTTCATCGCCAACCCTGGTCCCCGGATAACGGACAACTACATCACTGGATTTCAGCATTCATGACCAGAGCAATAATCTGATCGGCAATGGCCGCCTCATTCAAATCTTTATTTGCCAAAAATGGCGAAATTCGCCGCGAAACCGTATCAGGATCAAGTGCCAGCACCCTGTCATTCAACCACTGTGGATTTTCGCAGGCCTTGCTGCCCGGTTTGCTTTGAAAAGCTATCCGTTCTTCATACTCCGCTTTCAATGCGGCTGCCACCCGGGTTTTATCCACATAGGTCAGATCATCGGACTTAAAGACTGCCAGCATGACTGTTTTCAGGACAGCATCGCCGTCAGATTTGTTGGTCATGCCCTTTTCAATCGCCGTATCCATAAGACTGCCATAGTCGTCAAAATACCGGAAATCATCCCGGTACAAAGCCGCTTCGATCAGGAACAGCATATAATCGTAACCGGTAAGCGGTTTAGCCGATTGCAAATCATCCCCAAACTGCAGCTGAAAATTTTTTACAAATAATTTTTCCGTTTTAAACGTAGCCGCATCGGCGGCAATAACAGCAAAATAGCCGTTTTTCAGCGATAATACGGCACCAGGTTGGTTAAAGAATAATTGAGTTCTATCCCTTTCCCCAGAGAATTGCCGTCAAGATTTAGCGCGAGCGGCCCGGCAAGGTAGGGTAATTCCTGCGCCGCATTGGAGCCAAACTGCAGCTGCACGCTGGAAGAGACTACCGGGACATAACTGCGGAACAGTTTACGGTCGTCTTTTAAGAACATGTCCGCCAGCCGCAGGCGGAAATAATGCTGCCCCTCCTTAAATTCAATGGTCTCTATATCGGCCGGGCCAGGAGTAAACACAGAATGTCTCGCTTCCGTTTTTATTAAATTGTTAAACCAATCAAGAATACTCATGTTTCTACGGCCCTTCTTTCCTATATTAAATACCAAATTGATCTGCTTCCAGCCATTCCATCGTCAGCAGCGACCAAAAATCACTCGCCAGCTTATTCAGAACATACGCGTACGGCAGCCAGCCATAGCCCGCCTCGCCCCAGGCACTGCCCCAGGAATTGCGGATCAAGAGAGCGCCGCTAGTTTCCTGGTTGTACCTGGTATTTTTGATGACGACAGCATCATCATAGCCCACGGCAGCCACCGCGTGCCCCCACTCAGCCTGTTCGACCGCGCCGGGGTAGGGAATGCCGCCGGCCACATCCGACTCGGCAAACGAAGGAAAGCCGTAAAAACCGAGCATCGCCGGAATACTGGCAGCCAGATATTTTTTCACGCTTGCCAACACTTCCGCCGGGGTTTTAGCGCCGCCGGCCGCGTCGTGGCAAAAATACTGCAGAGCCTCATAGTTGTCGTCACGGCGTAGACGAAAGAGGCCGGCTCCCTGTCAAACGCTGGCGCCTTGTCGGTATAGGGCCAGTATTTTTCCGGCGGCACGCCGCACAAGGCCAGCGCGCCCATCGTATCCCGGATATACGTTCCCTGATCGCCGGTTACGCCCTGGAGATTACGCGCATTTTTATAAATAAACAGGCGGGAAGCGGTAATGCTCCGGGAATAAGAACGGTTTTCAAAATACTCGATAATGCCTACCGCCGCGTGGGCGGTGCAGGCACCCAGTTCCCCCTGGTCCTGCACCGGTGAGCACCACTGCCGCAGATCCACTTGCTGCGGTAGCGGGACCGTATCGTCGATCCCCAGCTTTTGCAGCGCGACCGCCAGTTTCGGGTGGGCCTCGTCATAGTCGCGCAGATCAGGCAGCGGCGGCCGCCAGCCGGTCCCCAGCCGCCTGTTGTCAGGCAGTATTACCCGCAGATTCATGGGATTGCCTCCTTATCACCACATTTTATCAGAATTTTTTTCCTTTCCGTTTTTCCAGGCGTTGCATATTTGGCGGTGTAAATGTATAATATAAAAAGGCTGACGTGCTCGACACACGCCAGCCTGCCAGGCTGCCTAACCGGTAACGGTTAGCCCAGCTAACGGTATCAAGAAATAACCGCATCCTTGGCCGGGGCGGTTATTTCCGGTTTATAATGAGCACAATCAGTGACGCAAATGCTATCATGAGATACATTGCCTCAAAGATTGACATCCCTACCACCTCCTTCCCGAAAAAGGAAGGAGCTAACCGTCGCAGCTCAGCCTGTATTACTATTATATCACATTTTCCAATTAAAGGAAGTTATTCCTTTTCCGGCTTGCCCGCCGGAGCAGACCGCCCTCACAGGATGAGGGCGGCTTTTTGCTCTGCTCTTGGCTGGGCATAGCGCTAAACCACATTCCAATGACTAGGCAACGCTATTTTTTCACCGCGAGTTTTTCCGCCAGTTCGCGGGCCAGACGGATATGGGAAGCGAGAGATTTGGCCACATGCGCCGGCCGCGCTGCACTGGCAGCAGTCAACGAGGTGTCGGGCGCAATGAAGCAGGCCGAATTGAGCGCGGTATAGCCGGTGCTGCCCGCCAGATTGCTGGTGCTGAAGCTGGTCGGCGTCGCGCCGGTGGTTGTCGGCAGCGAACCGTAGACGTCAATGCTGTTGCCCTTGATATACCAGAGCCGCGTCGGCGAGGCTTCGGCTTGACCCCCATAAGTAGCCCGCATTATTGATGCTCACCGCTTCTGTCCAGTTGCCGGCGATGCCAGGTTGGCCACCGTGCTGTGATAAATTTTTCCTACCAGTTTGGCATAGCTGCTGTCGTAATAGCCCAGCAGGATATAGGCGTTGCTGCCGTTGGCAATCGAAATATCGCGGAAATCGCCGCTCATCCCGGTAGCCAGCGATACGTTGGCAGCAGTCATGCTATTGTTGCTGCCAATGGTGACAATGCTCAGGCAGGTGGCGGTGTTGTAGTTGCCGCCATTTTGCATGCCGCCCAGCGCGCAGATATACAGTTTATTCTCATACAGTTCCAACGTAAAGGCATTCTTGCCGACCCGTACATAGCTCTTATATGTTAAAATGCCGTCATCTTCGTCTATTTCGTATTGGACCACATAGCTGTCGTCATAGGTGGAATATCCACCGCTGGGATTGCAGGTGTACAGCGCATAAAGATACCCGTTATAGACCGCCAGCCCTTCGCCGTGATAAGATGCCCCCGTTACTGCCAGGGAAGACAGGAAATCATAGCTGGCCGTTTGGCTGTAACTATTACTCATATCGACAAGCGCAATTTTGGCCAAATCATAGCCGGTAGCATAGAGATAGCTGCCGGAGGTTGCCACCGCGTGCAGATTAGCCACGGCCGACCAGGTCTGGCTGGCCAGCGGGCTGGTCCAGGTCCCCTGCGGAGCGATGATCTGGTTGGCTTTTAGATCAGTCGTGCTATACGTATACTGCCGCAGTACCAGACGGCTGTTAAGGCCCTGGAAGAAGTTGAAGAAGGCGGCGTCGCTGTTTTCCACTCCCTGTTTTTTATTTTTCGGCTATTTTCTGCTTGGTCTTCCCGTGCCGCGTAACCTAGCCAGCCCATTGGCCTCACCCCCTTTACAGGCTGTCCCTGTTTAAAAATTGTACTGCAGTGTCGTGTAATAGGTACGCCCCTGATAGGGGTACTCCATGTTATAAATGTAATTTCCATTCCAGCCCCCTTTGACTTTCGGGCCAGCATTGCAGAGGTCGTCGACGCCCACGACCAGTTCCACATCTTTGCGGAATTTATGCTTGACCCCCAGGCCTACCGTTGTCAGCGACTCTATGGCGTCATTGTCGTAGGTACTGTAGGAGGTATACATTTTTCCGACATATTTGACTTCGCCGAAGATAGAGTTCCTATTGTCCGGCCGGTAGGTCAGCCGCGCCGAACCTTCCCAGTCCGGCGTATAGCTGGTATGGATGTCATAGTAGGTATTGTCGCCGGTGGCGGAGGTATCACGGCGTTTGGCTTTGGTGTCCATATAGGTGGCCGCCAGATTCAGATCCCATTTCGCCCAGCTCAGGTTGGTCTGCAGTTCCAGCCCGCGGACCCGTCCTTCGGCGCTGTTGCTGTAGCACCAGTAGTCGTAGCCGTAGCGCCAGAGCTGCAGCAAATTTTTGGCATTGCGGCCGAAATAAGTCAGTTGAATATTGCTGTCCGCCCCCAGCAGGCGGTTATTCCAAATGGCGGTCACGTCCCACTGCTTGCCTTCCTCCGGCAGCGGGAAGGACGATACCAAGCTGCCATTCTTGTAGATTGCCGGTGCCGGCAGGATGCCAGCGCCGTCGCCGGCGATCTCATAGAGATTGAGCAGGCGGTAGTAACTGCCGCCGGTGGCCCGCAAGGTCAGGTGGTCGTTGACCTTTTTTTTCAGGGCCAGCTGCCAGGTCGTTTTGCCGGAGGTCTGCTCGATCTCCTTGTTCCACTGGTGCTGCGCGTCATAGTCCAGCGGGTTGGAGCCGTAGGTGGTGCTGGAGTTGTAGCGGATACTCGGGGTCAACCACAGATCGCCGGTGTCGTTCAGGGTAATGGTGTCCTGGAGCTGCAGGTTCCAAAGTTCCTGGGTATAGTAGGTGCGGTACCGCACCGGGTCGGGATTGGTGCCGTCGGTTACCAGCGAACCGCGCACATGCATGCTCTCCTTGGAGTAGCTGAGTAGGAACTCCAGCAGATGGCGGTCACCGGCTTTATATGTCCCGTCAATGCTGCCGCCCCAGCGCTGGGAGTCAAACTCGCTCCATTTGCGGAAAGGTGTCTTCCAATAATAATCTACAGAATCATAAACGGAAGGATAGCTGCGATAACTTTTAGTGGAATCCAGATAATTAACCGACCAGCCCCATTCCAGCTTGCCCACCGTATCCCGGCGCCCAAGCTGCAGTTCCTTGGTAATGATTTTTTGCTTCTTCTCCATGTTAATAATTCTGGTATCTTCGGCATCTACATACGCCTCGTTATGACTACTATCTGGCGTCAGCGGATTGGGCAGATGACGGTCGATCTCCTTCCAGGTGGCCTTGGCCGTCCAGTGATCGTCCTGCCATTTGATGATAGCGTCGGTGTTTTTGTAGTCGTTGTACTTGCGGTAGCGTGTCCCGTCGCCCAACTGGTCTTTTTTGGCCTGATCGGCAGCTTTTTGCTTTAACCATCCTTGATAATCTGTGCTTGTAGAAGAATCTACCGAGTTAACTATCTTTGTCGTTTTGGTCTCCGCTTTGGTAGCATTACCGGAATACTTTGTATAGTAATAATCATAAACAGTTTCATAAAGGTTGGTCTTACCATCCCCATCATCATCTCCATACGCCCACGTCTTCCATGCATCAAGATTTGCTGCATAATAAGACGCTTGGGCATTGGTCAGAATGCCATAGCCCGAAGATGTATTTCCAACACTGTCTGTCCACGTAGACCCAAATTTAAGGATCGACTGAGTATGCCAAAGGGCCATGGTTGTGTCCATCAGCGCCATATCCTTATCCAGGTCAGCCACCGCCAACGAACTCGAGTAGTTCGTATAGGGGAAATCACCGTCGCTTTGCTCCCGGTTGACGCCCACCATCAGACTGCCCTTGCCCAGCGGGGCGTCGACTTCCAGGCTGCCCTTGTAGCCGCCGTAAGAGCTTTTGCCGACCGAGGCGCTGATGTCTGATTTGGTCGGGCGTTTGGTCACGATGTTGATAACACCGCCCATGAAGGTGCCGCCAAACCGCGCCGGGATATAGCCGCGGTACACCTCAATGCGTTCAACGTTCTTAATCGGAATGGTGGAGATATCGGCGGCCGCATCGCCGCCCAGCGTGAACAGCACGCCGTCGACGAACACCCCGACCTGAGCGGCCGTCGAGCCGCGGACGCTGACGGTGGTGTACTGCCCTTTGCCGTTAACTTCCCGGACATGGACGCCCGGTACAGTTTTTAAGAGTTCGGCCAGGGATTTCTGTTCGCCGCGGTAATCCGACGGCCGGATGACAGTCACCGTCCCCGGCGACAGTTTGGACTCCCAGTCCGGCCGCGGCGCCTCGACCGTCAGCGCCGGCAGGTCATATTCCCCGGCCCCTGCCTTGTCACTGCCGGCCGCATCGCCTGCTGCCGCCTTGGCTTGTCCGCCTTCCGGCGTTTTTGCGGCTTCACCTGCCGCCGGCGCCGCTTTACTGTCCGGTGCAGTTTTCTGCGTTGCCTGCACCGGCTCGCTGCCGCCTGCCCCTGCGGCTTCGCCGGCCGTTTGCACAGACTCGTCGCCGGCCGCATACGCCAGGCTGTCAAGCTGCTGCGCGGTGCCCAGCGACAGCGCACAGGCGACACTCACCGCCAGGGCTTTCTTCTTTAACCTCCATGACCTCACTACAAAACCTCTCCTTTTTCAACTGTATGAAGTTTTTCAGCTTCATACATAACATAATAAGAAAAACTCCCTTGCGGGAGTTGATCCGGTTACGTCAGCGACCTCATACCCTAGCCGGCCGTTTGCCGCAATCCCCTCCCTATCGCTCGTAGGTCTATTGTAACGGTGATTGTCGTACAGGCAGTTCTCCTGGCTCCGGTTCATTGCTTGGCCAAGCCTTCCCGGGATTTCTATCCCAGTGGCAAGTACAGTCTTTTCGGCCGTACTTTGGCTTTGCTCCCCATTACAGTGGCGGGACCGCGCCGGCATTGCACCGGTCTTCTCTGTTAGGCCCTTGCGGGCACCTGTACCCGATATGCTGTTTTCCCGTGTTTCCGTATTTCCGCATAAATTAGTTTCCGCTCGCGTCGGCGCAGTGGCCGGAGCTATTGGTTTCTGTCATAGTTTTGCGCAATGTAGTACATCGATTCCGCAAAGGTCTTAGGCGTAACAGCAACAAAACTGGCGGTTTTTTTGGTGTCTTCCAGCACGATTCCCCGTTCGCTCACTACCTTGGTCGCGGTTACCGCATACCGTTTAGCTTTTAGTTGAAAAACCATCTCCATTTCGCTGGCGGCGACCTTATCATCTTTGCCGAGTTTTTCTTTATATCTTTCGTTTAGCTTGTCAATGATTTTCGGATCGGCAAAAATGGTTCTTACCAGGACATGCACCAGGTTTTTATCGGTTTCATCGACGTGCAGCGATTGATTGTCAAACAAGTACAGGCCAATGTCATTGGCGAATACTCCGGACCAGCGCTGCCGTTCCAGTTCTTCCGCTGTTGGTTTCGGCCGAACGCTAAGTTCCCAGTCCAGCGGAGATTTTTCCGCCTGTTCGGCGGCCCAAACAGGAATACCGGGATGTAACATACACCATAGGAGTGCTAGTAGTAATAAGTTCTTCATCGCCAAGCTCCTTCTATAAATTCGTCCTGCGGCAGGCAAACATGCCGTTTTGCCGCTGTTCCTGATAATTCCAAATGTCGCTTATATTTCCATACTATCGCAAAATACGACAGCCTATAACTACCTCAAATGAGGTAGTTTAACTATTTACTAAGCTTTCTCATTTGTTTTACATTTGGCACCAAATTCCACATACCCCTCCAAAACTTCTATAATCAATTGTTCCTGTACACCGTCGTCATCAGCCGGACCCTTCTCAATAGCATCGCTGATCATTTGTTTTATCTGGTATTGATGATAGCCATAACTCAACAGTTTATTAACCAGCATTTCAATTTGGTCATGTTTCATAACACACATTACCCCTTACTGATTCAAGATTGGTATGTAAAAAACATCGCCTTGAGTTTATTCAGAATTTTTGACTATGCCTCAGGTAAGCGTACTACTATTGTCAAAGTGGCAATATTTGCTGATAAGTTCAGCCCGGGAGCTTGTCCCCGTTTTGGCAAACAGGTTTCGAATGTGCGATTTTACGGTTTCAAAACCAATGCTCAGCATTTCACTGATTTCTTTATTGGTTTTTCCGGCAGCAACCGCCCGCAGAATTTCTTTTTCCCGTAATGTAAGCACTACTTTGTTTCTTGACGCAAGCTGCTCATCCACTCGATAGTCAAAAACTATCATAATAAAGCTTTGCTCTGCTGAATAAAACGAAAAACAGGTAAAATTAATGACTGCCGGTTGCCGGCTTAACGTACCGCTATAATTAGATAAACTTGTTTCCTTGGCCATAGCTTTAAAATGCCGGCAAACGCCTTTTAGCTGCTTGTACAAGCCTGTGACGCTGTTGCCAAGCAACTGTTTGGCCTTATTATTCGCGTAAATAATTTCAAATCTGCAGTTAAAAATACAAAACCCTTGCTTAGCCTGATCAAAAATCTCCCAATATTTTGACCAATACATCTTTTCCCTTACCTTCAGTCTTTGTCGTTTAGAATTACCACCATTCCGCTAACGGGTGGATAAAGATCTGCAAACGGATAGATTTCATAACTTCAAAAAGGTTACTGTTTCCAGGTACCTAAGATAACTTACACCATGTGAAGATCCCTCCTTTTGTACTGATCAAAACTGTGTCACCTCCATATTAAGTTTGAAAGCCAGTTGTCCTATGCGGCTATTAGATGAAAAAAGCTCCCGTTTCAACGACGGGAGCAGCCTCAGTATCAACTGTCACTAGGGTTAACCCCTACTTACAGTTTTCATAATCTCCTCCCCATCATTCGTAGGTCACACGGCGATTGTCAGACAGGCAGTTCTCCTGGCTCCGGATCACAGCTCACCCGCGTCTTCCCAAAGCTATGCTTCAGTGACATGTATGCGGATTTACTCCCCGTTACAGTGGCGGGACCGCGCCGGCATCACACCGGTCTTCCCTATTAAGCCCTCAGGTTGTCAGCATCACAACTTTCAACAGGCACCTATCCCTGCAATATTCTCTTTTTTGAACTGTTACATTAAATTCCATAGTTAAACTTTAAAAGTTTCTTACTACCAGATTAATCCATTTGAATCGAAACGTAAATCCCTCAAATGAGGTATTTTTCAAAAAATTCTACACCTGAGGGGTTTTTACAGTAATTATTTTATATTTAATGCAATACTTTTGTTTCCGCTTTTGCCAGCAAAATCAGCTTATACTCGCCGATGACCTGCCCGTCATCCAGTTGCAGGGGCGCTTCGACAGCCGCCGCATAGCGGCCGTCGGCACTGATGGCAGCGGCAACACAGGGACCTGCGGTAGCAGCATAATCGACAAGACGTGTCTCGGGGATTGTCACAATATATAATCCGTGTACTGACGGGTCTTTGGAACGGACATTTCTGCCCACCGCTAAGGCTGCCAGCTTGTTGCCGGCGGCGATTTCCTCAATCATACCGCCAAACTTATAGTTATTCATTAGCTTGCCCTGCAGGTCGAATACAAACAGGCTGTTGGAGTTGGGGTGTTCGACCGGTGTCGGCAGTTGCCAGTTGGCCCGGTTGTAGGTATTGCCTGTTGTAAAAACGGCATACTCCCCGATCATTCGGCTGTAATTACCGGTGGCGTTAATATATACGCCGCCAATTTTTTGCGGCTGGCTGATACTGCGCCGCCATAATTCCTCTCCCCGCTCCCCGTCAAACAAAAAACAGCGTCCGTCGCTGGCAATAGCGGCGGCATACCGACCGTCAGGCATCATATCCGGACTTGTGCGCATCGTGACATTCTGATAGGGCGGAACTATGTCCACATAGTTACTCCATAGTACGTTTTCCAGCTTACCGTCCAGGCAATATAAGTTCCGGTCATAGGTATATTTCACCGCATCGAAATTAGCTGCCGCAAAAGCAATTTTTTGACCCGCCGCATCCACAGCGATCCAGCTCACCCAGGCATCAAAATTGTGATCGCCGGGAAAAATTTCTATCCGTTCCCCGGCAGGCGTAAATTTGTAAATGCGCCCCACATACTCGTTACGTCCGTCCGCATGTTTAATATACCGCTGCGCCACAGCGTAAATCATCCCGGCAGCGTCTGTCCGGACAGCAACGACTCCGGGATAGGTTTTTTCTTTAATGTCAACCCCCAGTTCAACCGCACTGGACTGACGCCATTGCACGTGGCCGTCTTTGCTGTTCAGACTGATCAGGCAGCCCTGCTGGCTGGTTTCACCAACAAGCAGCGAACGTCCGTCCGGTGAAAATTCCAAGGCAGCCAACTTGCCCAGTCCCATATTTTTACGCCAGACAAGCTTTCCCTTAGTATCATAAAGCAACACTTCCCCGGTTTCCGAACCGACAGCCAGAAACCGCCCATCTGGCGAAAAGCGGATAAAGCCTTTATTAAAACCCATCCGCTGATAATTATATACCTCGATCTGCCCTAATACGGTTTCCATTACTTTGACATAAGCACCTGTTTGCGTGCCGCTGGGTTTGCCGGCGAAGCCGGCCTGGCTGTTCATGCCAAAAATATATACAGCTAAAGCGCCAAGCGTACCAATGAACAATAGGGCGATCCCTGTCGTAATTAGCTTTTTCATACCTTACAGCCACACTTTCATCCAGTCATATAGCTTGCGCCAGGAAGGCAGATAGAAAAGACCGTTAAACTGCAATACATCCACGGTTTTAAGCAAAATAATTCCGATTATTATCAATAACAGACCATAGCAGAGAAACCGCTCCCCCAGCGGCCATGCCGGCAACGCCACTTGTGGCACTTCCCGGCCAAAACCACGACTTTCAACCGAGGAAGCCAGCGTTGCCGCCCGGCGCAGCGTCCGTGCCAAAATAGGAAACAAGGTTTGAAAAGCGGTTTGCAGCAGGCGCCGGGGGGACACGGTTCGAAGAGGGTTAAATCCTCTTAATCGCTGAGCCGTCAGCACCACAGCCGTCTCTTGAAAAATAACAGGCAAAAACCTGAGGCCGGTGACCAGCATAAAACCTAATTCATAAGGAAAACGCCAAGCCAGCAGGCTGCGCAGCAGCTGCCTAGGGTCCGATGTCCAGTTAATCAACAGCCCCAAGGTTAGCGTGGTACCTGAACGCAACGCCTGCACAGCGCCATATTCCAGTCCCTCCCGGTAGATGTATACCCCGCCGGTCAATGCGCCAATAACCGGTGTTGCCGGTGGCAGCAAGCAGGCAATCACCGTGCGCGGCTCCCTGCTGTAAAATAACGCCTGGCTTGCCATCGAACCCCAGATGCCAAGCAGGATAAACACCATAAGAATACGCCATCTGGCAAGGGAAGACCGGGCAAACGCATGCAACAAAAGAGCCAGGCAAAATAACAAAAAGAGCGACTGCGGACTATCCACCACTAAAACCGCGGCTGCGAGCAGAACAAGCAGCACCATTTTTGTCCGGACGTCAATTTTATGAAGCAAAGTCTGTCCGGGGGAAGCCTCCCAGACATTTCTGTCGTACATAGCCTACCACCTCCTCGACAGTAAGCGCCGTCCCACCGTACAAAGCCTGTGCCGTAAGCAGCGCGGCAGGCGCTTTGAGTCCGGCTGACTCCAGCATAGCCTGATCCTGAAAAACGGCAGCCGGCACATCATCGGCCACAATCCGTCCCTGCCGCATAACGACAATACGGTCGGCAAACCGTGCGGCCACCTCCGCATCATGAGTACAAAAAACAATGGCGCCGCCGGCGCTGGTATATTCTTTAAGCAGCTGCGCAATATCTTCAATATGCCCGATATCCTGGCCGGTTGTCGGTTCATCCAACAGCAGAATGGCAGGCTGACAGGCCAGTACGGCGGCAATCGCCACCCGCAGCCGCTGACCCCGGCTTAAGGCCAAAGGAAAATCCGTCTCCAAACCGGTTAGGCCTAATTTTTCCAACAGCAACTGACAGTATCCGCTCCAACCACAGCTATCTCCCTTGCGCTGCTGCAAACTAAAGCCGATTTCCTCCTGTACGGTATTATTGAATAACATAAAATCCGGATTTTGTAAAACCATACCGACTGCTGACGACACACCTGTAACCTTTTTCCCCAATACATGGATCTCCCCGGCCGCTGGTTTCAGCAAGCCGCCAATGAGATGCAGCAATGTCGACTTACCGGCGCCATTACTCCCCATAAGTGCAATAAACTGCCCGGAAAAAACGGTAAAATCAATGTTATTGAGCACCGGTTGCGCCGGTCTATTATAAAAAAATGAAAGCTGCCGAACAGCAACAGCCGCCTGTCTAAGAGGCTGCTCTTCTGCCGCAGCCTGCTTAGGCAAGGCAGCCGGCAGCTCATAAGCAGACACACGGTAACGCTGCCGGATGGCAGCCACGGCATCACCGATATCGGCCGAACGGGCTGCAATTCCTAATTGGTGACAAATCATAACAGGCTGCGGCAGCCTGAGACCGTAGGCGGCAAACAGTTCCGGGCGGCTATAGGCCGCTTCGCGCCCGCCCTGCCAGATAAGCTTCCCGGCCTCCATAATGGCAACCCTATGGCACAAAGGCAATACCTCATGCAGCCGGTGCTCTACCAGGACAATGGTAATTTCCCGGTCAATGTTGAGCCGTTTCAATACGGCAAGCAGTTCGCCTGCTCCCTGCGGATCCAGTTGGCTGATGGGTTCGTCCAGAGCCAGCACTTTAGGCTTCGCCGCCAATACAGCCGCTACCGCCAGCCGTTGTTTCTGGCCGCCTGACAGCGCATGTACGCTCGTCTCAGCTTTATCCAACAAGCCTACCAGTTGCAGTGCTTCCAGGACCTGCGGCTTAGCCTGGACGAAGGGTATTCCCATATTTTCCAGAACAAAATTCACTTCATCAAATACAGTTGTTGAGAAGATTTGATCATCCGGGTTTTGAAACACCATACCTACCGTATGGCTCATCGCCGCCACGGACAGACTGCGCGTAGACTGACCGCAGACAATAATCTCTCCGTCGAGTTCACCACCGCTTTCATGAGGAATCAGCCCATTAAGCATTTTTAGCAAGGTACTTTTTCCACAGCCTGTCGCCCCTGTGAGCAGCAAAAATTCTCCCGGCAGAATCCGTAGGCTGAACCTATTGACACTGGGAGCATTGCGGTGCTTATAAGTAAATGAAACATTGCAAAATTCCACCATACTATCCATTCAATCAGTCCCCTCCCACTCTGGCTAACCGGTTGCCTAAGAACATGCCGCAGACAGCGCCAACCGCCGTATAGATAAAGCCGTTTATAACCAGGACCATGCCGATATACCAGGCGGCATAATACAGGCGATACAAAAACGCCATAGCCTGCAACCCCACATAGGTCGAGATCATATCAGCCGCGCCACAGCTAACTGCCAAAAGAAGCATCTTGCCCACCGGCAGGCTGTCCTGCTCCCGTTTTTGCAGCCAGCTATACATGCCGCTGCCATAAATCATGATTTCCAGCAAAAGAGCCTGCAAACTATAGGACAACAGACTGATGGGGGAAACTTGTCCGAAAGCCAGCATACCTAACAGCATCCGGACAATAGTCATCAATGCCACAACACCCGGACGGGGAATGAGGATAATGAGCGCGACCACCATCATGTAGAGAAATACACCACTAAATAAGCCGGTAATCAAAACACTAAACGGCCCCATTACTATATGAAAAAAATCATTTGCTAACGTAGACGGTACCGTTACTATCGCAAACGCCGCCGCACCAAACAGTGCGATCGTGACCAGCCAGCGTGTTTTTAACAGTGTCAGCACCTGTCGCAGCCGCCTAACGGCAACAAACAGGCCCGCAAGCACCGCCAATACGGCTATGCTGACTACGGCCATCGCCCTGTTGTCTTTTTTCACAACAGTAAGCGGTGCTTCATAGACCAGTGTCGACGTTACCCCGTCATGTAACTCTGCCTGCAGCAGATAGTCCCCGCCGGTCAAATCACGTTCATCCGCATACACTGGAATTTGCAGCCGTTGCCGCTCATCGCCGTTTATGGCCGTAAATACTTCTAAATAATTTTTTTGGCTGTCCAGAGCACCGCCGTTAACATCTTCATTGGTCGCACCGGGGGTAAACAGGCCGTTCACCGGTTGATGGCTCACAGCATCCAACAGTCTGACGGTAACTACTACCAATTTTTGCACACCGGCAGAGTTGGCAATATCCACGCCTAGATGTGTCACCGGATGAATGGCTTCAATCTCCTGATTAGAAGCCCCCTTGCCTGCCAATAAATTTTTATAATAGTCCCATTGCCTGTCCCTCAGCACCAGGGTATTGCGTCCCATACGTTCATCGGTCTTGCCGTCTTTGTCCAACGGTAAAACAATACCGGCTATTGTAAGAGCCGCAGCAGCGTTGCCTTTACCTTCTGTCACAGTAACAGGCACCTGTTGTGTAATTGTTCCTGCCGTGATGGCCGCCTGGTATCTGCCAGGCGGCAAGTCTGCCGCCACCTGCAAGGACAATAAGTCATACCACTGACTGTATCCCCCTGCCAGCAGCACGTTTCTAGTTAAAACATACCGGTCTGCCGACTGGTTGATTTCCCAGTTTGCCTGAGTACCTGCCGGTTGGAAGCCAGGCGGCAGGCTGATGGTGACGACTGCCTCTTGGGCGGCGGCGTTGCGATTTTCAATACTGAACAGGGCTGCCGTCGGTGTGCCCGGCGCAACCGAGTCCCTGGCCTTACCCAAATAATAGGGAAACTGGCAGGAAAACGACAAGCCATCTTTAGCGTGACCGGCAATTGCCACTAAGACCAATAGTACTGCCAGCAAGCCGCTCAGTGCCCTTTTGCTAGGCAAGTTCTCCCCTCCTTTAAAACAAAGAAATAAAAAATGCATCCCCTACTATTAGGAGATGCATTTCGGGTCTGCTATATTTTGCCAAAAACAGTTGCCCTCCGGCCCTTGGTTTTTAACCATATAACATACAAGCTTCAATCCCCTACCCATTTCTCGTGGGTTTAACGGCGACTGTCAGTTAGGCAGTTCTCCGGCTTTGGTTCATGGCTCGTCCAATCTTTCCTTATTTCATCATATGGTGAACAGCCGGCTGAACGGTCTCAGCTTCCAGTGCATTCCAGGCATCATTAGCCCGCTCAACAAAAAGTTTACGGACATTTTCATTTTCACCTAACCCATGAATATACGCCGATACATGGAAGCCTGCTTTTTCTAAAATCGATTTATGCGATTCCGGATCTGATCCTGCCATATCATTATTTGCATGATCACCGGCAACCATCATCATCGGAATCAACGTTACATTTTTAATTCCCTTTGCTTTTAATTGCGGAATGACTGTTTCTAAACCCGGCCATCCTTCTACTGTATAAATAAAGACATTATTCATACCCATTTCTTGTAAGCGGGCCTGCATAACCGAATAATAAGCATTAGCGGGATGCGGCGTACCATGATCCATTAATAAAACAGCGTCACGTTTACCGATTCTAGGGAATTCCGTCTTAATTGCCTGTAAAGCTTCCGTAACATCATCAGCTTGGTTTTCCTGTCCCATCCAATACATCAGGGACGTTCCCATGGTCATTTTTTTAAATTGATGCTTGTATAAATCAAAAATTGCACTGTCATAAGCATATTCCATTCCCGGAATAATATCTAATGTTGTAAGCGCTATACGCGTATAGCCTTCTGCTTTCAATTGAGCTAAAGCCTCTTCCGGCGTTGGAATTTTTATTCCTTCCTTTTGCTGAATTCGATCAACAATAATATGGGAAGTAAACGCTAAAACAACTTTCGTATCCGGGTGCGCAGCCTGAATGTCCGCTACAGTTTTTTCAATTGTTACCCGGCGTGAATCCGCATATGTCGTACCAAAACTCATCACAACAATAGCATCCTTATTTGCCAGATCCTTCATGCCCGCATTTTCTGATACACGTACGCCAATTTCTGCTGCCCGTTTGAGCGCCGGCGTCGCGTTTTTCACCTCAGGATTTAGTTGATAAGCCGCATACGTTGTTGCTACATTGGCACCAATAAATGCGACACATGCCATAGAACCAATGATAATTCTTTTCCATTTTTCTTCCATTTTATCTCCTCCTAATAAAAATGAGCCAATCTCTTTCCTGCGTTCGCAGATATAGTATTAGGCAGGTAGTTCTCCCGGCCCGGGGATCTTTCCGCCAAACCTTCCCGCGAACGTTCGGGTTTACCGTATAAGCAGTGTTCGCTAATCGCTTCATTCTGCAAATATATCTGATACAAGCCAGTTGTTTATTATTACATAGGCATCCTCCTCATTTTAAAATTATTATCTATATCAAAAAAATAATTGTAGAAAAGAAGGGCCAAAATGACCCGCGCCAATGGCGCAATATTCGAAAGGAGCGTAAGAAAAATGTTAGAATATATTAAAACTCCTGACCGTTTAAAGTCAGGAGTAATAACCCAGTAAGCAAATAAAAATCTCCTGGCAGGTTAACCAGGAGCGAATTTAGCAAAGTACACAAATACTTACTGTAATCCCCTCCCCATACCTCGTGGGTAACAAACGGTGATTGTCAGATAGGCAGTTCTCCTGACTTCGGATCGTCGCTTGCTTAAACCTTCCCAAGACCTGTTGTCCCAGTGGCATATCTTAAGCTTGCTCCCCGTTACAGTGGCGGGACCGCGCCGGCTTTTAACCGGTCTTCCCTATTAAGCCTGTAGGCACCTATCTCATTTATGCAATTTTCCTTACGTGCTAAAGATATCATGTCCGGAAACAATTGTCAAGCCCTACTTGCCTCATAATACGCTCGCTTATTTTCGTACATCCGCTTATCGGCCTCTTGCATTAAACACTCAGCTAAATACGCAACCTCCTCCTGCAGCTTGGCATTTCGTATCGCAACCGCGGTCTGGCTGGCCAGTGCTTCTAAAAGTTCCAGCTTCTCTTTGTCATCCTCCTTCTGGATGACCTTTTCCACAAATAAAATTCCGAGCAATTCACTCCGATAGATAATCGGAATATACCATTCCGTCCGCTTGTTCTTTGGGTCATCTACCGTTACTGTCCGCAGAGTATTGCGCAATTTTTCCGTTGCATTATGGCAGCCTTGTCCCAATATGCCTATTGCTTCCATGCTGCTGTTTTTTGCCGGCAGCAAATCGATCGTTGCCCTATTGACAACTATGATCCTTTTAATAATTCTTAAAATACCGTCTATCACTTCGCCAATGTTTAAAGCAGATGTGATAATTTGTGCTGCCTGATATAAGGCAGCCTGCCGCTCCAGGGCCGCGCTTAAACTACGGGATACTGTTTCTCTTGCAGTGACATCAATAGTAACCAATACGGTACCGATAAAACTGCCCTGCTCATCAAACACCCGTGAATATCTATTTTCGATGAATTTGCCATCACGCCCCATAAGCCGGTACCACTCATTGTTTTCACCTTCACGCAGTTGAAGCAGTTTTCCTTCTAAAATTTTGCGCCGACGAGACGGATAGTTATCCAAAAAATTTTTTCCTAATAACGAGCCTGCCGGCAATTGCCGCATTTTTTCCGCGTATGAATTGCAAAAAACTACTGTATTATTTTTATCTAAACAAATTATTCCCAAATTGGCGATATTGCGCATATACCGCATAACACCGCCGGCAGCCAAAACCTGATACATTTCTTCCTGATTAACCGGGATTGTCTTGTCTGTTTTCATCTCGGCCATAATTTTGGGAGGTGCCTGAATAAAGGCGTCTACCAGTGTTTCATCAAACTGACTGCCTGCCATACGCTTTAACTCAGCCAACGCCTGCTCCCCGTTTCTTAAATACTGATAATTTTGCACCGTTGTCATAACATCAAAAGCCTCAGCAACAAAAATGATGCGTGCTGCCAACGGAATCTCCTGTCTTTGTAATCTTTTAGGATAACCGTTTCCATCACAGCGCTCATGATGGTGAAGTACTATAGAAGCAAGTTGGCGTAATTCTTTGGAACGCAGCAGCATTTGGTAACCATACACACTATGGCGCTCCATCTCTTCGCGGTCATGCCGGTTATACACTCCTTGTTTATACAGCACTTTGATCGGCACATTAATTTTACCAATATCATGCAGCATGGCTGCCGCGCCAACATTAAGAATTTCACTTTCACTACAGCCAATCGCCTTAGCCAGCGAAACAGCATAATGAGCCACTCGCTCGGAATGTTGAAATACGTGGTTGAATTGATGCGATAAAATAGCCAGATAAAAATTAAAGTCCTCTTGTTCTTTCCACTGTGCCAAAACCGGCTTTAATCCAGCTTTATCCTCCACTTCATTCACGGTAATCCCCTCCTCCTGCCTTATTTAGCAATAGTAGCGGTGTACTTGTCGCAAAAAAAACGACCTTCAACAGATCGGGGAAAGAACACAGCAGGCTAATAAAAAACTCCTGGCAGCAACATACCAGGAGTGAATTAGAAAGCTGACGCAGGAAAACCAAACGTCACTGTAATCCCCTCCCCATACCTCGTGGGTAACAAACGGTGATTGTCAGATAGGCAGTTCTCCTGGCTACGGATCATTGTTTACTTAAACCTTCCCAGAACCTATTGTTCCAGTGGCATATTTTAAGCTTGCTCCCCGTTACAGTGGCGGGACCGCGCCGGTATCGCACCGGTCTTCCCTATTAAGCCCCGTAGGGCACCTATCTCAAATATTCTCTTGTATTAAATTCAGTATATCTGCCTCTTAAAAGATTTGTCAAGTTCAAATAGACTATTTTTTTAGCCTTACACATCCCACCCGCCAACTTCTGCTCAGGGTTTTCACCTTACGATTCCTTGTTCTAATTGACAATCGTGCTGAAACAATTTATAGTTAAAGTAGTTGTTTTGAATCATGAAGATTCAGCCTTTCGGTATGAAACCCGGGGATATAACCCTTGGACGTTCATGCCTTTTTTTATCCGACTGAAAAAATTACTTTTTGATATCCTTACCGATTGGGTACCGGCTAATTCTTTTCCTAACAGCATTTTCAGGAAGGTGACAATATATGTGCAATACTAAATTTTGGACAGATGCCTGGCAGGAAGTAAGAAATACCTCTAATCAAGCACCCAGTTATAGCAACAAGCAAGGCTGGCAGCAATTCTGGAATACGTTTGCCGAATTGCATGCCTTGCGCAACCGCCAGAGCCGTTCTATTTATAACACCATTGTTGAAGGACTGGTAGCCGACAAGGTGATCAGTCCCTTCAGCACAGTGCTTGATATTGGCTGCGGACCCGGTACCTATACGCTGCCGCTGGCTTCCAAGGTCAGACAGGTAACCGGACTGGACACAGCCAGCAATATGCTTTCCATGTTAAAGACCGAGGCCATCCATGAAGGGCTTACCTGCCGGATTGAGCCGTTAGAGGCAGACTGGCTTGATTTTCCGGCAGAACCTGCCTATGATGTCGTATTTGCGGCAAATACAACCGCCATTAACGATTATGACAGTTTAATGAAAATGAATGAAGTGTCCCGCGGTGTCTGCTGCCTGATTGGGTTTGCCGGCACCTACCATATCAAGGTTCGCGCTCTCCTGTGGGAACACCTTATGGGAGAACCGCCTGAGCATATGGCCTTCGACATTCAGTATCCTTTTAATATTCTCTACCATGAACGCTTTTTGCCAAATATTAAATTTTACAGTTACCGCGAACGTTACCGGGAAACCTTATCCTATATGATTGATTATTACACCGGCTACTTTAAACTATTTGGCCTGGAAGGCCCGGAGACAACTGCCAAAATTATCGAGTTTCTCACCAACCGCGCCGTTGAAGATTATTGTACCGAATCCATTAATACCACCATCGGCGTACTTTGGTGGCGCGCTGACCGCAAGGCGACAATTATTGAATAGCTGACCGATAATACAGTCAAAATAAAAACAACCCCAGGCGGGTTGTTTTTTTGTTTACCAGGATTTTCCTTGAATAAGTTCGCTTACTTTCGCAACCGCTTCTTTAATGGACGTCACCATTGGCCGGCTTTCCAACCCAACAATATCAAAGTGTTGTTGATTAACCGGAATCAGAACTTTATGCGCGTCGGCGGAAGCTACTGCTTCGGCAATTTTAGGCGTAATTTCACCCATTAATGAATTGGGAATAATAATACCAATAGGTCCTACAACCACATCAACCTTCCGAATGGAAACGATCACGGCATTTTCGCCGCTTGCCCCCCGCATAGCCCCGGCCCGCACCATATTATTTGTCGCCAGCGCATTAGTCCCCAGCGCAATAATATCTGCCTTTTGGCCTAGCTGTGACGAAAGATGTGTAACCAACTGTACACCAAGACCTCCGCCCATCCCATCGATAACTGCGATTAACATATTCTTTTACCACCTTCCGTTACGCTACAATGGACGATTCAGCTCTATATTCGTCCAATAAGTCCCCAACTCCTGCAAATCCTTTATTTTCCATGACAAAACGCGGCCTAATCAATGCCAAGACAACAGATCCTAATAGAAAAGCCATGAAAATATCGCTCTACACGAATACCTTCATGGCAGTATTTCAACACAGCAATTTTCCATGCTATTCAACTAAGAAAGCTCTGTTCGTAATAGGCCGTATTCCCTACGGCCCAGGCAGCTTCAACTGCCTTTACTGCCTTGATTGTACCAAAATTCACTTTTATATGTCAATACATAGCCGATATTATTCAAAATATAAGTATTTGCTCAGAAATAGTTGTTGACAAGCATGCTTCACATACAGGATAATAAGAATATAAAATTTAACATATTTTGAAACTAAAGGCATGAAGCCGTGTTGGAGACTGCAGTCTCCCGCAGTTCTTTATGTCTTTTTTTAATTTATCAAATAAAAATATTGGAGGTATGACCCCATGAACACTCGCCCTGCTGACTATCAAAAAGCTATTGATTTTCACGGACACTGCTGCCCCGGGTTAACGATTGGCTATCTGGCTGCTAAAGCCGCCCTGGCCCGCCTCAAGGTGGAACGTGCCAACGACGAAGAGCTTGTCACTATTGTCGAATCAGATGGCTGCGGCATTGATGCTATTCAGGTACTCTTAGGCTGCACCATCGGCAAAGGCAACCTCATCTACAAAGATTACGGCAAACAGGCCTATACGGTCGGCAACCGCAGCACAGGTGAAGCTGTACGGGTAGTTATGACCGGTGATATGGTACCGCTGACAGCCGAACAGGAAACCATTAAAGCCGCCGTATTCAGCGGACAAGCCACGCTTGAACAGGAAGAAAGCTGGCAAAAACTCCAGTCCGAACGCACTGCCCGCTTGCTAGCTACACCACTGGAAGAACTTTTCAAAATTCAGAATGTCGAGCTTAATCTACCGTCAGAGGCTAAAATTTTCAACTCGGTGATCTGCGAATATTGCGGGGAAAAGGTGATGGAAGCCCGCGCCCGTCTGAAAAACGGCAAAATTGCCTGCCTCGCCTGTACGGAAGAATATACCCGGGGGTGGTAAGCTTGACCGGCAACAAATGCTTACTTATAGCCTTGCTGGTCATGTCCCTCACTTTCTCACTGCTTGGCTGCGGGGGATCGCCAACCAGTCCGGCCTCACAGGTCGGGAACCAAGTCTACACCATCGCGGATGCCACCGGTGATTACGGCTTTCCTTCCCCGTTTGCCCATTATGCCCGCGGTCCCGGCTATATCCGCATGAGTATGCTTTTTGATACATTAATCTGGAAAGATGCCAACGGCTATATCCCGTCACTGGCCGCCAAGTGGGAGTATCGCCCGGACGATAACGCCTATCTTTTTACGTTAGTGGAATCAGCGACCTGGCATGACGGTCAAAAAATCACTGCCACCGATGTGGTGTTTACCTTTGACTATCTAAAAAAACATTCTTACCAAACAACCGATACCACAATGGTTAAAACCGTAGAAGCCGTTGACAGCCAAACCGTAAAAATTATTCTCTCCCGCCCGTATGCGCCGTTCTTAGAGCAAGTCGCCGGCACTGTCCCCATTTTGCCCAAACATATCTGGCAAAGCATTACCGATCCGGCTCAATTCCGTCAGCCGGAAGCGCTTGTTGGTTCCGGCCCGTTTAAGCTGGTTGACTACAATAAAGAACAGGGTTCGTATCTGTACGAAGCCTATGATGGCTATTATCAGGGCAAAGCCAAATTTCAGCAGCTAAAATTTATCAAAATGAATGCCGATATGGCGGCAGCCGCGTTAAAACAGCATCAGGTCGATATGGCCCAAATTCCTTTTGAGTTAGCCAAGCCCCTGGAGCAGGCCGGTCTAAAAATCCTGACCATGCCGCATGACTGGATTGCCAAACTGGTTATCAACCACCAAAAAGAACCATTTGATAATGTCGACTTCCGGCAAGCCTTAGCCTATGCGATTGATCGTAAGGCACTGATTGAAACCACCTTACGCGGACAAGCGCTTCCCGGTAATCCTGGCCTTGTCCCCCCTGACAGTCAGTGGTGCAACCCGGCCTTAGCCGCTATGTACCCTTACAGTCCGGACAGCGCGAGGAAACTGCTGGCCAGACTCGGTTATAGCAAGGCCGGCAGCTATTGGGAAAAAGGCGGACAGCCGCTAGCAGTTGAACTGCTCGTTGCTGCCAAAGCCGGTGCTCCGGGTTCTCCCGGCGAACGCCAGGGAGAATTCATTAAAGCGCAATTAGAGCAATTGGGTATAAAAGTAAACCTGCAAGCTCTGGAAAGTAAAACTCTCGACAGCCGCATCAATGAAGGTAATTTTGAACTGGCTTTAAATGGCCACGGCGGATTGGGAGCAGACCCAAATTATCTGACAAACATGATTCTGGGCAAAAGCTTCAGCAGCGCCCGCTATCATCAGAACCAGCAACTTGCCGGTTTGCTTGCCGACCAGGCTGCTCTTATGGATTACGCCGCCCGCAAACAACGAATCGACGAAATCCAGAGTATCTTTGCCGCCGATATTCCGGCCATAGCTTTATACTATCCTACCTGGTACTATGCATACAGCAACAGAGCCGATCTGTATTTTACCAAACAAGGCATCGGCTCGGGCGTTCCTATTCCCTTAAATAAAATGTCATTTATTAACAACTAGAGGTTACTATGCAAACCACTAAAACAGCCGTTGACTACGCAATTGCGTTAACGGCTATTCTCGTTCTTAACTTCCTATTACCCCGGCTGTTGCCGGGCGATCCGCTGCAAGCCATTTACGGGGACGAGGCGTTAATGACCATGACACCCGCGATGCAGGCTGAATTAGTTCACCGGTTTGCCCTTGATCAGACCTGGCAGGAGCAGTTTGTTGCCTATATATTGGCACTCTCGCACGCCGACCTGGGGTATTCTTATTTTTACCATACTTCTGTCACAAGTGTAATTGCCGGCGTACTCCCCTGGACGCTGCTGCTGGTTGTACTCGCCTTTGCCTTTTCAACACTACTGGGCAGCTTGCTGGGTATTGAGTCGGGCTACCGCCGGGGCAGTAAACAAGACGGCTGCCTGCTGGGCATAATGATGTTCTTCAGTGGTTTTCCCGACTTTTTTGCCGGCATTGTGCTGTTGCTGATTTTTGGCGTTTCTCTGGCCTGGCTGCCTTTGTCCGGCGCGCTTACCCCCTATAGCGGCTTTACGGGGTTCAGGTTATTTGTCGACATCGTGCAGCATCTGGTGCTGCCACTTACGGCACTGGTGCTTGTCCGGCTGACTGCTGCTTACCTGTTTTCCCGCAGTGCTATCGCCGGCCTGATGGGCGAGCCTTTCATCCGGACGGCCCGGGCAAAAGGCTGTCCGGATATTGCCATCCGCTATCGTCACGCGGCGCGCGCGGCATTCCTGCCAATGGCCGTTGCTGCCGGACTCAGTTTCATTCATGTAGTTGGCGGCGTCCTGTTTATCGAGACAGTTTTTTCCTATCCCGGTCTTGGCTCGTTACTCTACAAAGCCGTACTTACCCGTGACTATCCGCTGCTGCAGGGCATTTTACTGCTGGCCGCCATACTCGTTCTGTTTGTTAATTTGGTCACTGACCTGCTGTGTGTACGGCTCGACCCTCGCACCGCAGCCAAACCGGCAAAAGCAAGGAGCGATAACCATGCATATCCGGTATGATAGTGCACTGACGGCCAGCCCCTTTGGCCGCCTGGGATTGTCGCTGCTGTTTATCGCACTTACCGCCGCTTTGTTGGCCCCGCTGCTTGTCAAATACTCTCCCGCTGCTTATACAGGCGACATTTTTCATCCTCCCTGTGCCGAATACTGGTTGGGAACTAACGAAGTGGGACAGGATATCTGGGCTCAGCTTATTTATGGCGCCCGGACTTCCCTTACCGTCGCCGGCGGTACAGCGGTCCTGGCCGTGGCCCTCAGCCTGCTGCTCGGCGGCTTGGCGGCAATCCTGGGATCTCTCGTCGACCGGGTAATTTTGCGCCTGATCGACATTTGGCTGGTCCTGCCGCCGGTAATTGTGGTTACTCTGTTTGCCGCCTATCTGCGTCCCAGCGTATTGTTATTAATCACTCTGCTGGCTGCCTTTATGTGGCCCGGCGGCGCCCGCATTGTGCGGGCACAAACACTGGTTCTAAAAAATAAGGCCAGTTATGCGGCCGCTACTACCTTTGGTGCTCCTAAACGGTACTTATTGCGAAAACACATTCTTCCCGACCTCGGACCTACGCTTTCGGCCCTGTTTATTCAATACGCCCGCCGTGCCATTTTTATGGAAGCCGGTCTCTCTTTCCTGGGAATCAGCGACCCCGGTCTTATCAGTTGGGGAAAAATGATGCAGCAGGCAATGGCCTTCACCTACCTTGACGTGTGGCAGTGGTGGCTGCTACCACCCGGTTTGGCCGTGTCACTCACTATTGCCGGACTGGCCTTCACCGGGCTGGCACTCGAGACCGTCCTCGACCCCCGGCTGCGTTCAGAAAAGAGGTAATTATGGCACAAACAGAGAATATACTTACTATTCAAAACCTGTATGTCAGCTATGGCACAACCAACATCCTAAAGGATATTAACTTAACCGTCAAAGCCGGACAAACGCTGGCGGTCATTGGTGAATCCGGAGCCGGCAAAAGCTCGCTGGCCCTCGCCATTGCCGGACTTTGCGCCGGCGGCGCTACAGGCACAGTCTGTTTTAAAAACCAAAATCTGCTTACAGCTTCACAAGAAGAGATGCGCTGCATCAGAGGCAACGATATCTCCCTCGTTTTTCAAAATACCGACAATGCTCTGCACCCTTTATATACGGCAGTCGAACAAGTAACCGAAGCCATTATGCTGCACCAGGCTATCGACAAGTCTACCGCCGGTCAGTTAGCCCTGGATACTCTGGCCGCCACCGGCATAACCGGCGAGCTGGCCGGGCTGCGTCCGCATGAATTAAGCGGCGGTCAGCAGCAGCGCGTGCTGATCGCCATGGCACTTGTCAACAATCCCGAGTTGCTGCTCCTGGACGAACCAACCGCCGCCCTGGACCCATTAACCAAGCAGGAAATTACCGTTCTTTTACAGCAGTCTGCCGCCGGCCGCGCTTGTATTCTTATCACCCATGATATTGCCACAGCCGCCGAACTGGCCGACACCGTTGCGGTGCTCTACGGCGGCCGGATCATTGAACTGGGCCCGGCCCGGACAGTGCTGAAAGACCCGCGCCACCCCTATACCCGCGGTCTCTTAAGAGCCTACCCGAATATGACTACTGTCAAAGACCTGCAAGGAATTCCCGGCAGTATGCAACATGATCTTCCCGGCTGCCCGTTTCAGCCCCGCTGCACCCAGAGCCTGCCGGATACCTGCCAGGCTTCCATGCCTGCTCTTACCCTGACTGCCGGACGTAACCTCGCCTGCCATCGCGGCGGTATTGTACCGGTGCTGCAAATAACCAACCTGACCAAAGCATGGGATGAACGTCTGGTGGTTCAAAACCTAACCTTCACTTTGTACGAAGGAGAAACCCTGACTATTATCGGGGAAAGCGGCTCAGGAAAAACCACACTGGCCAAAACCATCATGGGACTTACGCCTCTTTCGTCCGGTGAAATCCGCCTCAACGGCAATAAAATCACCGAACGCAAGCTTGATTTTTATCAACAAGTTCAATTGGTCTTTCAGAATCCCAAAGAAGCACTCAGCCACCGTCTGACCGTCTGTCAATTAATTAAAGAACCGCTGGATATACAAAATATCGGCACGGAAACTGACAGAGTAACGACTGTTCAACAGTTGCTCACCGAAGTCGAATTACCGGCAACCGATATCTTTCTCCATAAATACCCGCACCAGCTAAGCGGCGGCGAGGCGCAACGGGTAGTCATTGCCCGTGCTTTAGCCTTAAACCCTAAAATATTGATTGCCGACGAACCGACGTCGGCCCTGGATGCCAGCATTCAGGCCAAAATCATCAAACTTCTGCTCAACCTGCAGGAAAATCGCGGCCTGGCCATGCTATTTATTACCCATGATATGGCGCTGGCAAGAAAAATCAGTGACCGCCTGGCCGTTATCCAGCATGGCAAAATTGTCGAAGAAGGGCCGGCCCAGCTGCTTACCGTCAATCCTTCCCATCCCTATACCAGAAAACTACTGGCGGCGGCCGCCCGTTTCCCTTAGCAGTAACCCCTGGACTATTAAACCAAATATGAGGTGACACCCTTATGTACAATGCTCAATTCTGGGCCAATGCGTGGGCTGAATACCGTCAGTCCGGAAATAAACGGCGTCCTGATCCCCAAGCCCGGGAAGAATTCTGGAACCATTTTTCCGGGCGCTATGCCAAACATAATGACGACAACCGGCAAATCCATCAGGACATTATCGACAATCTTGCAGCGCAAGGGGCCGTCCAGGCGGGCGACACCCTGCTTGACATCGGCTGCGGTCCCGGCACTTATGCTTTACCGCTGGCTGCCAAAGGCGTTAAGGTTACCGGTCTGGACACTGCCGGTCAAATGCTGGCTGCTCTCAAAGACAAAGCACTTAAAACAGGCCTGTCCGCTATGATTACTACCAGAAAAGCCGACTGGAACGACTTGCCGTCAGAGCCTTCCTATGATATCGCTTTTGCCGCTAAGAGCCCGGCAATCAACGATTATGACAGCCTGATGAAAATGACCAAAATAGCCCGAAAATTCTGCTGCCTTATCGGCTTTGCCGGCCGGCATACCCTCGAACTTCGCCACCTGTTATGGGAAAAACTCTTGCAAGAACCGGCTCCCGCCCCTTCTTTTGATATTATCTACCCGCTTAATATCCTTTATCAGGAGGGCTACCGCCCTAATCTTTCTTTTTATAGCTACAGCAATAGCGAACAAGAACCGCTGAACTATCTGTGGGAACACTACACCCGCTACTTTTCTATGCTCGGTGTTAGCGGCCCGGACGTTGAAGCCGGTATTCACAGTTTCCTGCAAGAACGCGCCGTGGACGGGTATTGCACCGAAAAGTCGGCGACGACTGTCGGCGTTATGTGGTGGAAAGTAAATTAAGAAACATTAAGAAAACAACGAGGACCTAGCCGTAAAGGCTAGGTCCTCGTTGTTCCTGTTTACGTTACCGGCGCAAAAATATAGTGTATTGAAATTATTGAGAAAGAAACTAAGTCGAGAAGAAATCAAACGGATACAGCCGCTATTGCAACAAGCATGGAAAAATCACGAAAGGATTTTATATATATGCACCCAAACAGAAAGGTAATGTATGAGAACAATTGCGCATTCCTCTGCTTCTCCACTTGAGCAACTTGTGCAGAATCGACTCCGGCAGCGATAGGCTACTATTTTTACATCATGACAGCCTTCACATACAAACAACTCAAATCCCTGTTGTGGATCTCCGCAATGTTGAAACTTTTCAACCTCTTTTCGAACTACTGGTCGAATTCTTCTTCCATACTTTTCGACGAATTGTCCAATGCTGTTTTGCATCAAAAAGGATCTGCCATAAAATGTTCCTTTTCATACTACTCTATTCCGCAAACCCGCGTCGTTTCTCCTGTCACGACTAGGGTCCTCCCATATGACGGCCGATCATAAAGGCAGAAAGCGAACCCAGCAGGTAGCCTAGCAGCGATACCAACCAAGCTATGATCATAATAAACTCCCCTTGTTTCGACAAGAAACCGGCCAAAGCACCAACACGCTGCCGGGAAAGGGCAGTCCTATTGCTTCTAAAAAAACTCCGATAAATACCCCTGGCAATCCCAAGCTGCTTAAAATTTCCAGAATCCTGTCAAACAAAACATCCCCTCCCCAGCCTTTATTATGGCTGAGAAGGGGATTAAATATTTGTTTGGCTGACCTGTTTCAATGCATTGTTTTAGCATATTTTTCCTATTTATTGTCCAATATATATTTTGTAACCAAAATTATATAAAGGACGTGAGAAGATGGTCTGGCAAGAATATATCCGGGATACCTGGCAAACAACGTTAGTTTTTTTAAGTTTATTAGTCTTCACCCGCATTTTAGGAAATACGCAAATTGGGCAATTAACCTTTTATGAATATATCAGTGGTATTACTATCGGTTCTATCGCGGGCACGGTTGCAGGATCTGACCCTGATAAAGTGTGGAACCACTACTATGATTTAGTTTTAATGATAGCACTTACCTATTTTTTCTCGTTTCTTACTATAAAAAGCCGTCCACTTAGAAAAATGATTGAGGGTTCCTCCACGGTTGTGATTGAAAATGGCCGTATCTTAGAAGAAAACATGCGAAGTATGCGCTATGATTTAGATGAATTAACAGGGCAATTGCGTCAACAGGGTATCCTTGATCTCGATGAGGTACAATATGCCATCATAGAAACATCCGGTAATCTAAGTATTATTAAAAAAAGCGACTATCAGCCTATGACCAAGAGTGATTTTGGCATTCACCTGCCTCCTCCCGCTTTCCCGGTAGAGCTGATCATGGACGGAGAAATCATTGAACAAAACCTCCACAAGAAAAATCTAACGAAAACCTGGTTGGAGAAACAATTAAGCACACGCGGTATCTCCAAGGTATCTCAGGTAACTTATGCCTCAATTGATTCGAAAGGCCAATTATTTGTTAGTTGCAAAACTTCTGCCAGGAATCAGAATGACAATTAACAGGCAACCTTTATATTGACAGCTATAAAGTAATTAACCCGCACCTCACATGATGCGGATTAATTACTGTTTATTATTCTTTACATTGACAGACTCATTAACTCAGATTTTACTTGCTGAATATCGTTTGACGTAGCAGGGGCAGCCGGCTTGTAATACCCCTTTTGTTGTGCCGTTTGAGCAATCTGATACTGCCGCTGTTCATCCTGGTTTCTCATTTGCTGAAAGGTTGAACGCAATTGAGAATTACCTGTTTCGGCAATTACATTAGCATAGGTGGCTAAACTGCCTTTGATCATGGCTAAATAATCATTGAGCATATCTTTATCATTCATAATTTGGCTTCCCTCCTTATTGTAAAAATGACATCAGTTTCTGTTTTGAGCTTCTGGCTGTCGCTGCGTCTTGTTGAAACATTTGCTTGAGCTGTGTATCATTGCACTGCTGAGCGTACGCTTCCAGTTTATTGGCCACCGTTTCATGACCGCCAATCATGTGGCGTAAATGTTGAAGCTCCATTTGATTTAATTGCGCCAAAGTTAACACTCCCTTCCATATATTACACAATTATTATGGATTGAAATATTCTTCATTATTCAGGTAAAATGAGGTAATTTAACTGCTGTTATTACGAGCCGTTATTGGGATTGCTTTAACAAAGGAGCCGGGATGAAACGTAAGCGTTTCAGCGTGACTCCTTTCGTATTATAGCGCTTCCCTATATTTTTTCAAACAGCATTCCAAAATTTCTTGGCAATGTCAGCTAATGAACAGGCCACAGAAGTAAAAGCGCAGGTTCCTTCGGTTTCTGCATCATTGGTATAAACATATAATTTACAATCTATCCTACATTTTTGATCCTCTTTATTAAAAGGACAAAATTCTCGCATGTTACTACCCCCTAAATATTTTATCCGTTGGCTGAGTCCCCGCTGCTTAAAATGTTAAGAATCCATCCGATCAAATAATATCCCTTAGCCTATTATGGCTGACAATACTATCAAATATTTATCCGACTGGCCAAGCATTTCTAATCTTGATCACGTTTAAATTTTTTTACTTTTCCAGTAGCACTTTTCTCTTTTTCCCATATCCTATAGCAGACGGTTGAAAAATTGGTGTTAGCTTACGCTAACCGTTTTTACCGGGCCGTATGTTAGCGATAGCTAACCTTTCTTTACCCAATGGTGTTAGCTATCGCTAACCTTTCTTTGAGGAAAAACTTAGCTAAGGCAAATACAAGGAGGTTTACAGTATGCAAAGCCCTGCAAAAACATCCACTTTGGCAGACCTAGCGGTAGGCACAACATGTAAAATATCATCCGTAGAACTTGACAGCTTGCTCAGAAGACGGATTCTGGACCTGGGCATTCTGCCGGGAACTCAGGTACAGTGCGTCAGGAAAAGTCCGGCGGGCGACCCCATTGCGTTTAAAGTGCGTGACACTACCATAGCACTGCGCAGTGATGACGCTAGCTTGATTAAAATATACCCTATGTAATATATGGAGGCGAATAACTGTGAATAGGCAAGTAGAAAACCGCGGCCGGGTGCTGCGTGAACATTTCGGCATAACTCCTGAACCAGGACAATACGTTATCGCCCTGGCCGGTAACCCCAACGTTGGCAAAAGTACTGTATTTAATGCACTAACTGGTCTAAGACAGCATACCGGCAACTGGCCTGGCAAAACGGTAGATAACGCCCAAGGCACTTTTACTTATCGTAAGAAGCCTTTCCTGCTGGTTGACCTGCCAGGAACCTATTCAATACTGGCGCACACAGTGGAAGAACAGGTTGCCCGTGATTTTATTTGCTTTGGCGAGCCGGATGCTACCCTCGTAGTGTTAGATGCCACCTGTCTGGAGCGCAATTTGAACCTTGCCCTGCAGGTGATGGAAATTACCCCCAACGTTATTGTCTGTGTGAACCTCATCGACGAAGCCAGGAAGAAAAATATCACGATTGATTTCCCGGCGTTGGAAAAAGAACTCGGCGTACCTGTCGTAGCTACCGCTGCACGAAAATCGGAAGGATTAGATACTCTCCGGGAAACTTTATATCAGGTTAGCACCGGTGCCCGCAAATATAGTCCCCGGCAGCTTGTTTATTCGCCGTCTGTAGAAGAGGCGGTACAGGGGCTTTTACCCAATCTTCAGTGCCTTGTTGACCACAAACTGAATCCCCGTTGGGTTGCACTCCGGCTGCTGGACGGCGATAAGGCATTCATTGAGAGCATCAGCCGTCACTTAGACCTTCAGTCAAATTTGAAAGTACTTCAGGAGGTAGCAGCTTTATGAACGGAAAAATCAAACCCATGACAACGCTGGCGGAAATCTGCACGGAAGCGGATAAGCTTCGCCTCCGTTCCGGCAACTCGCTTGGGGATACGATTGTATCCGACATTTACGCCAACGCGGAACAGATAGCGCGTAAAGTTGTCACCCACAACACTCCGGGCAAACTTACCTGGGATACTAAACTTGATGATATCCTCACATCCCGTTTATTCGGATATCCGATTATGCTGGCGCTTCTGAGCATCGTTTTCTGGCTAACAATCGAAGGGGCCAATATTCCCTCTGAAATCATTGGAGATGCGCTGTTTGCTTTCCAAGATCAGCTTACCGAATGGTTTAAGCTTGCCGGAGCTCCTGACTGGCTTCACGGTGTCTTGGTACTTGGCCTCTATCGGGCGCTAGCCTGGGTTGTGTCTGTTATGCTGCCGCCGATGGCCATTTTCTTCCCCCTGTTTACCTTATTAGAGGATTTAGGTTATTTACCTAGGGTCGCGTTTAATATGGATAACATGTTTAAAAAATGCAAAGCATGTGGTAAGCAGATCTTAACGATGTGCATGGGCTTTGGCTGTAATGCAGCCGGAGTTGTCGCTTGCCGCATCATCGACTCCCCGCGTGAACGGCTGATTGCCCTATTGACCAATAATTTTGTTCCCTGTAACGGGCGTTTTCCCACTCTCATCGCCATCGCTACTATTTTTATGGGGGGAGCGGTAGCAACCGAATTATCATCGCTTACCGTGTCGCTGGTTATTACAGCTACTGTACTCATTGGCATTGCAGTAACTTTTGCGGTATCTTGGGGGCTATCCCATACCATCCTCAAAGGAGAACCTTCCTCCCTGGTCTTGGAACTCCCACCCTACCGTCCGCCGCAAATCGGAGCGATCATCTACCGCTCGATCATCGACCGTACGCTCTTTGTATTACGACGCGCTGTAGTCATGGCCGCTCCGGCTGGCGCCATCACCTGGATTCTTGGCAATGTCTACATAGGAGACCTGAGTATCATCGGTCATCTGGCAAGTTGGCTACAGCCAATTGGCTATGCCATTGGTCTTGACGGATTCATTCTCCTGGCATTCATCCTCGGCCTGCCTGCCAATGAAATCGTGGTTCCCATTCTCCTCATGAGTTATCTGGCCACAGGCCAAATGATGGAGTTTGACAGCCTGGATGAACTCCGCCAAATATTACTCGACCACGGCTGGACCTGGTTAACTGCCGTCTGTACGATGTTATTTTGCCTGCTGCACTGGCCGTGTACCACGACTTTGCTCTCTGCCTATAAAGAATCCGGCAGTGCCAAATGGACTTTGCTCGCCTTCCTCCTTCCAACAGTCATCGCTTTCGCCGTCTGTCTCATCGTAGCGCAATCCGCCAGAATCCTTGGTTTTGCCTAATAGTTCCCCAATTACTATGCTGTTCATATTTCAATAATAATAGATAGAACCTTAATCCCTCCAAAATTCTATAAGGTCTATAGCCATGGCTGCCACCATGGCTACAGACCCATCGTCACAACATCCGGACAGTAATCGTTTTTCTATGCTTTGACGCAGCCGGCCCCTTCATCGGTATAGCTTAAAATAATAAAGGGCTACTCGCCGGTAGCCCTAAAAACTATCCCTGCTTATTTTTAAATATAACCCGGGGCCACAAAGCCCAGTTCATTTGCCTTTTTGCCTCTGTTTGGCTGCCTGCACATAATTAAGAAAACGCTGATACACCTCCGGGTCCTCTTTTATGAATGCCATCACATATTCAATGGAGAATATCGTTGATTTTGATAGGTAATGCTCCATCGCTTCCGCTTCTGCAGCCACATCGCAATCTGCCTGTATCGTTCTTAGAAAATCCTGCAGGAGAGTGTTTCTTGCTACGAGGTAATCCCCCGTCTGTCTGCCTTTGTCAGTCAGCCCGATCATGCCATATTTCTGGTAGGTAATATATCCCCCTGCACGAAGTTTTCCCAGCGCTTTCGTTACCGAGGGAAGCTTTACATGCAGTTTCTGGCTGATACCACTAACTCGTACTATATCGTTGCTGACTGAGAATCTATAGATTTCCTCCAGGTAATCTTCCAGGCTGGGCGACAGCATGGTTTCACCTCCTGCTTTATTTCAGTCTTCTCAATAGAATGAGACTCATTCTCATCGCATCGATAACCTACTATATTTTATGCGACACATCTGATTTTGTGTCTATCGGAGGAGAAAAAAAATGCATTCATCCACTAAAGCCCTTGGCTGGGCTGCCATCCTTACGGCAGCCCACTTTACCGCTAAACTTATCGGCGGATATATGACGAATAGTCTCGCACTGATCAGCGACGCCTGGCATCTGTTGACCGACTTATTATCACTTGTCTTAAGCTGGCTCGCTATGAAAGTGTCTAACCATCCGCCGACAAAATGGGCCACATTCGGATTTCATCGGGTCGGCATTTTAGCCGCCCTGTTGAATAACCTAAGTCTGATCGGCATTTCCTTTTACATTCTTTACGAAGCTTACGTTCGCTTTCTTAACCCCGCAGCACTGGAAACAGCCGGTATGCTGTGGCTTTCCCTGCTCGGCATCGGTGCAAGCGCAATAATCGCCGTGCTAGTAAGTAACGGTGCGAAAAATAACTTAAACATGCGCAGCGTCTGGCTCCATTTTGCCGGTGAAGCCTGCGCCTCATTAGGCATACTCATCGGCGGTATCGTCATCTACTTTACCGGTTGGTTTTGGGTTGACACGGTATTGAGCGCCGGCCTGGGCCTTACCATTTTTCGCGGCGCGGTAACGATGCTTAGGGACATTACAATCATTTTGCTGGAAGGTATACCTAGTGATATATCTATCGACAGGATAGCGGAGACTCTTTCCGAACTTCCTTATGTGGAAACAGCCAAAGATATTCATGTTTGGTGCCTGGCCGAAGAAAGCATCGCCCTTTCCGCCCACGTGAGGCTTGACCGGGATATCAAGCTTTCGCAAACCGAGCCTATCTTGCATGATATTAAATACACGTTAGGTGAAAAGTTTAACATCCATCATGTCAATATCCAGTTTGAACTCCAAGAATGCAGCGACTGCCACCATATTGTTAAATAGGGGGAACATCTGAAATGATTTCACCGCGATTGATAAATTCAATTAAGTATATGGCAATCAGCCTGTTTATTTTCGTCCTTTCTGTCTGTGGATTTTTTTACAGTGGAACATATACGAAATTCCTGTTCGTAATTAGTGGTGTACTGGGACTACTAAACGTCATATATGCGTTATATCCAACAAAATCAAATAGAGACAGATCCCATAGGTAATATAAAGACAAGAAAAATGATGTTTGTTCATTAAACTTGTTACAAATTCCGATTATCTTGACAAAACTCTAAGTGTGATTTATCGAGGAGTGATTACAAGATAGTTCCTGAATGGTTGCAATCACATTGAAAAAAGTATAAAGAGGCCTCCTGCTTGGCTTCTACTCATGAACAATCAACCCTAAGCTTTTCGCTTAGGGTTGATTGCCTTCGAGTATTAAATTATCTCCGCAATCTTTTCGACATCCGACGCTGACGACGCCAGTTGCTGCATGGATGCTGAGATTTCCTCAGTCGCTGCCGCCTGGCGCTCACCGAGTTGCGCAGTCGAAATGATCTGATCCACTATTATTTTTGTGTCTGAGTTAATGCTATTCAGGATAACCTTGATATCCTGAACTGCTTTAGCACTGTTATCAGCCATTTTGCGAATTTCTTCGGCAACGACCGCAAAGCCGCGCCCGTGCTCTCCCGCTCTGGCCGCTTCGATAGCCGCATTTAACCCCAGTAGGTTAGAGTTGGCGGCCACCTCGCTAACAAACCGCAATATACCGTCCGTTTTTTTAATCTCTGCTAAGACGTGCTCACCCCGGTCCTTGATACCGTCCAAGTCTTGCGCAAGCTGTGTCGCCGTTGCCGCTAACTCCTCGGAGGTAGCCGTCATTTGCTCGGCGGTAGCGGCAATGGTTTGCGACGATTCATGCAATATTTGCTGTGTCTCCATGCTTGTTCCGGTTGCCATGGCTCCTGCCAGTTTGCCATCTTCCATAATCGGTATGGCAATTGCCTTTATAGCAACGCCATACAATTCTTTTTTCAACGTCGTATGTATTGCTTTTTGCGTTTTTAAACATTGGTCCAGCGAGCCGCCGGCTGCTATCCTATTCCCTTCCCTAACGCCCATGTCAAAGGTCTTTGCCGGTAAAAATTTGACGATTATTCCTTCAGCATTACAAATCATGATGCAGCTGTCGAGAGGTATCAATAGTTGATACTTGGAAGCCGATTCAATTGCATTTTGAAACTCATTCATGCCAAACCCCTCCTCGTTAGTTATCACAGGTCCTATTGCTGAAGCGGATAGTTTAACCGGGTATGTAAATCCCAATAAAACAATAACTGCCAAGTTACCTCAGCATATAAAACATCTGATGCAACCTGGCAGTCATAGACGCGCAAGTCTTTAGACCCATAGTTTTGCGCCCCCACTTTTCAGAAGGTTTGCCTATTACTCTTATTTAACAACATTCAACAAATTATGTCAATATACAACATATAACCTCCTGCCAGTGTCCTCCCTTTCTGTGCGCTTTACTGCAACTATAAAAGCTACCGGCCTGTCTCACGAAGATGCGGGCACCGCTTCAACCGGTAAAACCCTCTCACGCACCAGAGCGCTCTCCGCCTCTGCTTCCGCCGCTTCAATCCGTTCTGTATCCGCTGACGGACGGCGGGCCATACACTGTCTTAAGCATCCTTTCTTCGTGACCTCCATCCTTTCGACGCAACTGCACATCTGATTGATGGCGCTGATCAGCTCGGTCAGGCGCTTTTCCAGTCTGACCATAAGGTAGAAGGCCACTACCAGGGGAAAACCGTAGGTCGCCGTCAGGCAGGCCAACTCCTCCATTTGCAGGGCCTCCTCTCATATTTTTCACCCAGAAGTGAAACCGTGTCTAATGTGTATAATCGAACAGCCTTATCTCCGGCCCGACTTTTTTAGCCACAGCGTCCATCAGCGCTTGGGCATGCGGACAGGCAAAGCCAATGGGTGTACCTTTTTTAATGCAGGACGCAAAAACAATCGCCGCCGCGCCGCGCTTTACCATTTCAGCCGCCCGCGTAACCGCCTTTTTGCCCGGACAACCGCCGCAGGTCACCACGCCAACTACTTCCACATCCTCGCCAAGTCCTTCAAAAGCCAGCTTTTTTTCTTTCATCACTTTAAAGCAGGTAGTCCCAGGACACAAATCTTCCGTTTGCATACAGCGAATAAGTCCTACCTTCATCCTTAATCCCCTCACTTCTATTATTTGGGAGCCAAAGCCTTGCCCTGCTCACATCCAGGTTGCTGGTTCGGAGGTACTTCACTATGCTTCCGGTATATTTCCTGTTTTTCTGCCGATGATAACAAAGCATCCATCGTAACGGCAATCACGACAATGCCAATTAAGCTTACTATCCAGCGCGTACCGGCAAACACAGGTCCTAAGTATTGTGTTTCAAACAGAAACATCGGAAGTTTCAACGTGGCCCAAGCACCGATAAAAATCATGACATTATAAAAGCTTGCCCCTTTTTTCATCATGACCGCCGCGACGGGAAACGCACCATAGAGCGGCCCGGCAGCTGCCGCTCCCAAAAAGGTTGCCAAGCCCATGCCTGCCATTCCTGAATCCAGGCCTAAGTGGGCAACCACCTTTTCCCGCGGCACCCAAACGTCCAGCAGCCCCAGCAAAACAAAAATCGGCGGAATAAAACTCAACATCTCAACAAAGCTTTCTTGGGTCCGGCGCATGATTTCCCGGCCCAACGTTTGGTCATATATGTACAGCGCAACGTCTACTAACAAAAAGGCCAACACCCACTTATACCGCATAAGCCAATTCATAACGCCATCACCTGCCCCAGGACATACGCTACGACAAAGGAAAAGATAAAACTCATGCCGTTGCGTAAGAGCATCGCCTTAGTGTTAAAAAACTGCCGTTCCAGCGGTGCCGTCACCACGCCCACCATCATGAGCGTGGACACAAAGATCGCCACCTGCTGAATCCCCGCCCCCATGTCCAAAACCGCTTTCGCCAGCGGAAAGGCAATAAAACCGGGTATCAACGTGATAGAGCCAATAATACTGGCCATCAGCATGCCGAAAAAGCCGCTATTCTGCCCCAACATGGCCGTTACTGTTGCCGGTGAAATCATTGTAAGTAAAATGCCAATCAAGAGCAACACGACGGCAAAAGCGGCAGAATATTTTCAAATGCCTTCCAGGCTTTTTTCAATCCCTGCCGGGTCTTAGACTTGTCTTTCGAATACGACCAGGCCAGTACGCCGATAGCTAGCGCGTAAGAAATCACTACATCCATGATGCCACCTCCCTATCAGGTTTGTTGCCACGCTGGTTGACAAATCAGTTTTATCCTTTCAGTCAACCAGCGTGGCCCCTACGAATTCCTTTACCTTAACACTTAGTGCCCGCAGCAGCCGCCACCATGACCGTGGGCATGACCATGGTCATGCCCGCCGCAGGCATGCTTGACGCCAGTTTCGTCAACCTTCATTTTGTTCATGCTGCCACATTGCGGACAGGCAAGCTCATAGCCGTGTTTCCTTCCCTCGGTGCAAGGCGCAACCTCCCAGGTATGCCCGCAGTCCCGACACTCAAATACGCGATTTTTTACCATGTAACTTCCTCCTTTAATTAAAATCGTTTGACCCTGTACGAGGGCTAGGGCAATTTTCGCCCTGGCCGATTGTAAAATACGCTGGAAGGTGGGCCGCGAAACATTCATCACAGCCGCGCAGGTGGCTTGATCCAGTTCCTCTAAATCCTTTAGACGCACCGCTTCCAGTTCTTCCACGCCAACAACTACCGGTTGCGCGTCTGTTTTGCCTTCCGGCGTAAATCGTCGGCATTGTGGTTCCTGGTCCACCCAGCCACAGCAACGTCGTCTCGGCATGTATCCACCTCCAAATGAGCATATGCTCAATATTACTATATTCCCCTGTTACTAAAAAATCAATCCGCACATCGTCTGAAAAAATAGATTTCACACTTTTTTTACATTTGGGGCATACTTCCGCCACGTCTTTTCAGTATAATGAGGATAACAGTTAGCACAAAGGAGGCATTACGATGCGGGAACAGACAATCTTAATTGTCGACGATGATAAAAATATCCGGGAGATATTAGCGCTATATTTTACCAAAGAAAACTTTACCGTTGAGGAAGCAGCGGACGGTGTGGAAGCCATTCGTAAAATAGAACAACGAAACCCCAGCATGATTCTGCTCGATATTATGATGCCGGTACTTGATGGCATCGAAGTATGCCGGCAAATCCGCAAGTTTTCCCGCGTTCCCATTATCATGCTTACCGCCCGTGCCGAAGACGAAGACCGGATTATGGGCCTGGAGTTAGGGGCAGACGACTATATAACTAAACCTTTTAATCCCCGGGAAGTAGTGGCCCGGGTCAACGCTGTGCTGAGGCGGGTGCCGGACTCTGAATTTATGAAAGCCAATGTCTTACACTTTACCAATCTGGAAGTCAATATCAATGAACACACCATTACTACCTTCGGCCAAACGGTGCCGTTAACTTCAAAAGAGATGGAATTATTGTGGTGCCTGGCTTCTCACCCCGGGCGAACCTTTTCCCGGGAAATGCTGCTGGAAAAAGTGTGGGGCTACACCTACTGCGGCGAAACCCGCACGGTGGACAGCCATATTAAACGCCTCCGGCAAAAACTTGGCATCAAGGACACTTCACCTTGGGACATTCAGACAGTGTGGGGCGTAGGCTATCGTTTCGAGGTACGACCATGAAACACTCCTTGCAACTCAAACTATTATTCAGTTTTATGCTGGTCATCATCGTCTTAATAGGCGGCGTCCTCTTGGGGGTATCGGCCCTCATCAAAGAACAGACATTAGCGGCCAAGCAGCAAGAGCTTATTGCCAAGGGAACGGAGCTGGCCGGCACCCTGAAAAATTTTCATGCCGAAACCGGCAGTTTTACCGACCTGGACGCTTTTCTGGCCAACGCTGACAGCTACCTGGACGCGCGGATATGGGTACTGGATGCATCCCGCCGCGTAGTCAACATGTCCGGCATGGGCCGGGGTCCTGGCTGGCGCATGAACGGCGGACCTGCTCCGGGCAATCCCAGCCGCCCTGGGCTTGGATTTCAAGCCATGGGTGGCTTGAACGCCATCATCAACGAACTGGACCCGGTATTTGTTGACGGCAAAACTTGGACAAAAACGTTCGACAACCCATATTACGGCGAAAAAATGCTGGTTGTAGCCGTTCCCATCACCCTGGCAAACGGCCAGGTGGGCGGAGCAGTGTTGCTGCATGCGCCAGTGGCCGGCATTAACGCTTTCCTGCAGCACCTTTACTACTATATCGGCGGGGCGGGCCTCCTGGCTGTCCTGTTAGCCCTCTTGGTGGTCAACTATCTCACCCGTAATATCGTGCGCCCGCTCAAAGATATGCAGGAAACAGCCGGCGCCATGGCGCGGGGTGATTATAACACCCTGGTCAAAGTAGAAACCAGCGATGAAGTGGGCCGTCTGGGCTTAACGCTCAATTCCCTGGCCCGGGATTTGGCCAGTTATCTTGCCGAACTCAATAAAATGGAAAAACTGCGCCGTGATTTCGTGGCCAATGTGTCCCATGAACTGAGGACACCGCTGACCATTATCCGGAGCTATAACGAGGCGCTGCTGGACGGGACGGTTGACAACCCTGCGCAAATAAAAAAATACTACTGCCTGATGCGGGACGAAGCGGTGCGACTGGAACGCCTGATTAATGATTTGCTGGACCTCAGCCGGCTGCAGTCAGCCAAGGTTGCCGACAAGGAAAAAATACCACTGGCGGCGATAGCCGACAGTGTGGTGCATATGCTTAAACAACAAGCAAAGCAAAAAGGCATTCACCTAGTGACCAACACCCAAGAACCTCTCCCTGCGATTCAGGCTAACGGCGACCGGATCACCCAGCTTCTCTTAATCCTGTTGGATAATGCCATAAAATACACCCCGTCCGGCGGGACGGTAACCCTCACGACCTTTACCGACGGTGATGCCGTAGCCGTGAAAGCTGCCGACACCGGCACCGGAATTCCGGCCGAAGATTTGCCCTACATCTGGGAACGCTTTTACAAAGTGGATAAATCCCATTGCCGGGACGATAGCGGCACCGGCCTGGGGTTAGCCATCGCCAAGCAAATTATTGAGCTGCACCAGGCGACGGTGACAGTCACCAGCCAGACTGGTCAAGGTACCACTGTCACGGTCCGATTTCCTCTAGCATAACAGCAATAATCTGATACCCCATTCGAACCCCAATTAGATTTTACACTTTTGTTACACTTTCTCCATACTTTTGCCTTACTTATTGTTTACACTAAAATCAGTTGGAAAAAAACCAACCGATTAATCAATACAAGGAGGTAAAAAGTATGAAAAAATCCCTTCTCATCGCGGTAGTCGGTTTGTTGGTGCTCGCCTTTGCCGCTTCCCTGGTATATGCCGCAACTCCGACCAACGTGCCGCCCTTCGCCCGCAACCAGACGAATCTAACCGATGCACAAAAGCAGGAACTGGCCCCCCTCTTTAATCAAATGACCGACCTTAGAAAACAAATGTTCGAAGTTCGCAAACAGGTTATTCAAAAACAAGTAGAGTTTGGCAACCTTACCCAAGAACAGGCTAATGAGCGTATCGCCTGGATGCAGGAACGGATTGACCAAGGTTTTGCTGGTCCCGGCATGATGGGCAGAGGCCCTGGTATGATGCGCGGTGGCCATGGTTTTGGCCCTGGCTGGCAACAGCAACAAAATAAATAAAGAACAGTAGAGCAAAAGCATCTTGCCAACCGCAAGATGCTTTTGCATGTATATACTAAAATGTTTTCACACTTATTTTACATTTGTGGCACAGTTTCGCCTAACTTTTCTACTATACTTTTCCTCAGGAGGTCTGCACATGGTCAAACTGTTAGTCTTGTTTATGGAACTTCTACTACTTGCTACCCTAAACCCCCGGTAGTGTTTCCTCCTAATTATTATCATTGAGGTGATGAATGTTGAGGACCTGGTTAACAAAGTGGAAACGCCCGCTTGTCGCCGTCTGCGCCCTGGCGGTAATTGGCGGCTCCGGCTGGTTTTTGTACACCAAAGGACCCTTGGGTCCGCCCAAGGTAACCGTCGCTAAAGCGCACAAAGAAAACCTGAAACCTGCCGTGTTCGGCATCGGCACCGTGGAAGCCCGCCTCGCCTACACCGTCGGACCGACCCAGGCCGGAAGAGTATTGTCCGTGCTGGCTGATCATGGCGACGTGGTACAAGCCGGACAGGTACTGGGCGAAATTGATCCTGTTGATTTAAACCCCAAAGTGCAGTCCGCGGCGGCGGCTGTCGCCAAAGCCCAGAGTTCTGTGGCGGTTAGTGAAGCGCAAGTACGGGATACCTACAGCCGTAATGCCTTGGCCCAGACCAACGCCAAGCGCTATAACGATTTATTAGCAGCCCAGGCGATCAGTGCTGAACTTGCCGACTCCAAACAAAATGAAGCCAATGCGGCCCAGGCCGCCTATGAATCCGCCCAGGCTTCGCTGGCCGCGGCGCGGGAAGAAGTAGCCCGGGCGGCATCCGACCAAAACGCGCTAGTAAGCCAGCGCACCAACTTACAACTGGTCAGCCCGGTGAACGGCATAATCGTATCCCGGGACGCCGAACCCGGCACAACGGTTGTCGCAGGACAGTCGGTATTTCACCTGGTAGACCCCGCAACCTTATGGGTGCGAACCCGCATTGATCAGTCCCGGTTTTACGGGATTGCCATCGGTCAACCCGCCAGCATTGTCCTGCGCTCCCGCCAGACTGCTCCGCTGGTAGGGAAAGTGGCGCGTCTGGAAGTCCAGGGCGATAATGTAACCGAGGAACGGTTTGTCGACGTTATGTTTAGCGATTTGGCCGGCCTGATTCCCCTTGGCGAGTTAGCCGAAGTCACCATTGACCTCCCCCCTGTTACCGATGCGCTCGTTGTGCCCACCGCCGCCGTCAAACGAATCGACAAACAAAATGGCGTATGGATCGTGGATAACGGCCATCTGCGGTTTCAGCCGGTTACCATTGGTGCACAGACACTGGACGGCCAGACGCAAATTATTGACGGATTAAATCCCGGCGACGCCGTGGTAATCTACAGCCCGAAGCAACTAACCGATGGCATGAGCGTCCGGGTGGAGAAAAAGCCATGATTAACTTAGCCGTAAAAGAAGTCTCCCATAGCTGGGTCCGGTATGTACTAACGGCAGTCGGTCTGGGTCTGTTAATCGGCGTGACCCTGACCATGACCGGTCTGGTGCGCGGCATGATCGATGATGCCCTGGCCCTCATCCGCGGCACCCATGCGGACCTGTGGGTGGTGCAGGATGATACGATGGGGCCTTACGCCGAATCCTCCACCCTTTATGATGATGTATATCGCAGCATCGCTGGCCTGCCCGGGGTGGCCGAAGTCAGCAACGTAGCCTATCTGACCGTCCAGGTGCGATATGGTGACAAAGACGTGCGGGCGATGGTGGCCGGGTTTGAACATGATAAACCCGGTGAACCGCCCTATCTGGTAGCCGGCCGCCCCATCAGCAAATCCCGTTACGAAGCCATTGCCGACACCAAGACCGGCTTTAAAGTCGGTGACAAAATCGGCATCCGCCGCAACGAATACACCGTGGTGGGCTTAACCGACCGCATGGTATCCTCCGGCGGCGACCCGGTGGTCTTTATCACCATGCAGGACGCGCAAGAAGTACAGTTTCAAAAAGATAATACCTCCATCTACAATGACCGCAACCGCCTGGCCGCCGACCCCAAGCTCAACCGTCCCGGCGTGCCCGGCCTCCTGCAAGCGGTCACCGAATCCCAGCAGTCCAATCACAAAATAAACGCCGTCTTGGTCCGGGTAGCTCCTGGCTACGACCCGGCCGTTGTCGCTGATACCATCCGGCGCTGGAAACACTTTGAAGTCTATACGTTTGCGCAGATGGAACAGATTCTCCTGGTTAAAGTAATCTCAAACGCGCTCCGGCAATTAGGCATCTTTATGATCATTCTGGCCATCGTCAGCACCGCCATTATCGCCCTGATTATTTACACCATGACCATGGGCAAAATTAAAGAAATTGCCGTACTAAAGCTCATTGGCGCCAAAAACCGGATTATTGCCGGCATGATTTTGCAGCAAGCCTGGGGACTGGGTCTCATTGGCTTTACCGTAGGCAAAACGGCGGCTACCCTATGGGCACCGCTGTTTCCCAAACATATTGAATTTGTGCTGACCGATAGCATTGCCGCCTTTATCATTACGCTCTTGATTTGCACCCTGGCCAGCATCACCGGCATTCGGGCCGCGCTCAAAGTTCAGCCGGCTTCGGCGATAGGAGGATGATACTATGACAACTGAGCATTCCAATCCTTCTTTAGCCATCCGTATGGACAATGTGGTCAAAACCTATGGCTCTGGTGCCACCGCCGTCCATGCCGTCAAAGGCGTCAATCTCGAAGTCTCGCCTGGTGAAGTCGTCGGCCTGCTAGGTCCCAGCGGTTCAGGCAAAACCACGTTACTCCAGTGCCTGGGAGCGGTTATTGACCCGACCAGCGGCAAAATTGTCCTGGGAGGAGAAGTCATCTATGACAACGGTTGGCGTGTGGGCGACCTTAGAGCACTCAGACGGGATAAAATCGGCTTTGTATTTCAGGCTCCCTATCTTATCCCGTTTATTTCGGTACTGGACAATGTTGCTCTGTTGCCGATGCTGGCAGGCCAGTCGAATAACAAGGCACGCGAACGTGCCATGGAACTATTAACCGCGCTGGAAGTTGACCATCGTTCTCATGCCAAACCGTCCGAACTGTCGGGGGGCGAGCAGCAGCGCGTAGCCATTGCCCGCGCCCTGGCCAATAAACCGCCGTTTATCCTGGCGGATGAGCCGACTGCTCCCTTAGACAGTGAACGGTCCCTTATTGTCATGAAACTGCTGACCAAGCTGGCCGAACAATACCAAACCGCCATTATCGTGGTTACGCATGATGACATTATCATTCCCCGCTTTAAGCGGCTGTACCGTCTGCGCGACGGCATCGCCCATGAAGAACAGGGGCAAGGACTGCCGTTTCCAGACTAATGGAGTTAAACAGGAGGAATCTACATGGAGAATCGTCACATAGGGAAACGAAACAAATGGTTAAGCAGTATCATCGTCTGCTGTTGGTTCATCACCCATACAGCCTGGGCCGCACCCCTTGAACTCACGTTGACGGACAGCATCCGGCTGGCTCTCAAAAATAACTACGCCGTCAAAATGGCGCTCTCGGACCGGCAAGCGGCTTATGGAAAAATTGCTGAAACGAAAGCGGGTGCCTTGCCTGCGTTAAATTACTCCCACACGGCGGCTCGGCTGCTGCCCGCCCCTACCGATACCAAGCCAAACCCTGCGGTCAAGGATAACTTTGACAACATCTCACTGCTCGTAAAAAAGCCAACCCTATTTTCAATCTGGGCTGGCTTCCTTTTTCCGTGTACAGGAATGTGCTGCCTATATTTTATCCGATGACCAAGGCGCTCTAAGACTCCCATCTTCTACAAGTGGGAGTTAAGAGCGCCTAAGTCCCTGGATAAGTTCGGCTAAGATTCAGATGGAGTTAAAACTCCACCTGAATCAAGTCTCACTTTATTCTTGATTCTTCCGTTCGCCGCCCAAAGACGGCAGCCTGTCCAGCCGATCGGCAATCCGGCCCAGCGATTTGGCCATGCTGGACAAAAGGTAAAAAAAATACACCAACAGCCCCAAATAGACCAACATAAAGATGAGCCCATAGCCGCCCATCATCCCGTCATACATCATCATTGTATACCGCCTGCTTCCTCTATCAAATTATATATAAGTTTATTGTAACAAAAAATAAGATTTTCAAGCAAAATATTTCATTTTATTTTTCTGTTATTTCAAACGAACTTAAAGTCTAATTTAAGATATATTGTAACTTTAGGGAAAACAACAGTTACTATTAAAAAAACGAAACCGCACGCCAGACAGCGTGCAGCTTCGTTTATAAACTATGCAATTTGCGGGCGGTGAAAATCAGTCCTACTATGTCTCTTATCGCTTTGAGCCGCTCGGGGTGCGCCTTGTTAATATCGTCCGGCAAGCACTGCATCTAACGTGGCCAGGTTCATTACCCCTCCGCGCCTTTCCTTTTTTTACGCTTTTGCTCGGCAGGACTGGCAGCAGGCGTCTCTTCCTTTTCCTCTTCCCGGATGCTGTTCTCTTTTCCGGCTCTGCCGCCTCAATCCGCTCCATATCCGCCGCCGGCGGGCCATACACTGTGTTTAGCATCATTTTTTCGTGACCTCCATCCTTTCGACGCAATTACACATCTGGTTGATTGCGCTGGTCAGTTCGGTCAGACGCTTTTCCAGTCTGACCAAAAGGCAGAAGGCCACTACCATAGGAAAACCGTAAGTCGCCGTCAGGCGGGCCAACTCCTCCATTTGCATGGCATCAATTACAATTTATTAGGTATCCGACTCATCGGCTAGCAGAATATTAGACCAGGGTAACAACTCATCCAAATCTGTCTCCAGATCTCGGATTTGCTTTAACTTTTTACTTTACAAAAAACAATTCATTGCGTATGATAAATTCAAATGAGTATTATTATCAAATAAGCAGGTATTTTATGAACAATGTATTTCAAAACAATTTTTTATATGATGCCGATATTAAAATAATTGAGCAGTCAGAACACTGTACAGTTTACGAGATGAAAAATGATGAAGGAACAGGAATGATTACAAGTTATCAGGTTTTTCCCGGAATTCAGTTGGCGTACAATGATTTTCATATGGGGACATGCCCCCATCACAGCTTTTTACATAAGGATATAATAGAGATTAACCATTGCCGCGAGGGCCGGTTTGAATGTGAATTTATCAATGGAATGTATACGTATTTAAGCGAAGGCGATCTTGCTGTTAATACACTGGTAAATAGCCGAGGCACAAATGCCACCTTTCCTCTGAAACATTATCACGGGGTATCGATTCTTATCGATCTCGAAGAGGCATCTAACATGATTTCCACCGTATTGCAGGATATTTCTATTGATTTATACGCATTACGCGATAAATTATGTGCCGATGACCGCTGCTTTATTGTACGGGCGAAAGATTCCATACAGCATATTTTTTCGGAGCTTTATACGATCCCCGATGAAGTGAAACACGGATACTTTAAACTAAAGGTACTGGAACTGTTACTTTTTCTTAGTATAATAGATGCTTCCGAACCGTTTGAAAAGCGTCCTTATTTTCCAAAAAGCCAAGTCAATAAGATCAAGCAAATCAAACAATTTCTAACACAAAACATAGCGTGTCACTTTACCTTAGAGGAATTGTCTAAACGGTTTGGTATATCCCTTACCGCCATGAATTCTTGTTTTAAAGCGGTTTACGGAATACCCGTTTATGCTTTTATACGAACATACCGCATGCAGGCAGCAGCGGCTATGCTGCTTACGAGTCAAGACAGCATTACGGTGATTGCCGGTAATGTCGGTTATGAAAATTCCAGTAAATTTGCCAGTGCCTTTAAAGCCGTAATACATATCTCTCCTTCAGCTTACCGAAAATCACATTGACTAAATGGAGCTAAATCAATCTATATGGAGTATTAGTTCCACATTATCTTCTTTAAAATAGAAGTCAGTTGCAAGGATGCAGCGGACTTCTATTTTTTGTTGAAGGGAGAATCTATTATGTATGTTCATTTGCTATTAATTCTTGTTGCTTTTATATGGGGCTTAAATCCTCCGGCAATGAAAATCGGGCTTATTCACATTCCGCCAATGCCGTATAGCGCTGTGCGTCTTTTTGCCGCTTTAGCTGTTGGCTGGCTGATCTTTCCTCGCTTATGTAAATGGGTTCCATTAAGACAGCAAGATAAAAAAACACTGTTCATTTCCGGTTTAGGTTTTTTCTTTTTTCATCTTTTCTTTACTTTTGGGCTACAACTCACTACGGCAGGTAATGCGGCGCTTATTTTGGGTTGCCTCCCGGTCAGTATTGCCATTATAAATCACTTTCACCGGTTTGATAGTATTAAACCAGATGTTGCTAAAGGCATTGTTCTTTCCTTGCTAGGTGTTGTTTTGATGGTAGCCGGGACTGGAAAAACAATAAGTTTTTCCGGCGATCATATTGGGGGGGCTTTGCTGATTTTAGCGGCACAAATAAGCTATGGTTATTTTACAGTTTTTTCACGACCGTTATCTACTACCTACTCAGTTTATCAGATTACCACTTATGTTCTAATTATTGCAACCGGTCTCTTTGGACTTGTTTCCCTGCCCTCCATGCTAGCCGTTGATTGGCAGGCAATACCGTGGCCAGGCTGGGCCAGCGCCTTTTACTCAGGCATTTTCCCGCTATGCCTGGCAAATTGTCTCTGGATATGGGGAACAGCTAAAGCTGGCAGTACTACTGCATCTTTATATTTTAATTTATCACCAGTCTTCACTGTTGCAGCAGGTTATCTTATTCTTGGCGAGACCTTCGGCTGGATGCAATTTTTTGGAGCCGTGGTAATTCTTATGGGCTTATATCTTACCAAGGGCAGAGTACAACATCGGCAACAATTAAATCACAATGAGTATGCTAAATCTTGTAATTCGCGAAGGTGAGAAGATGAAAAACGATGATTAGTTATCTTTAGTTTTAGGAGGGATGCATGTGAGTGCTCAAAAAAACTCATTGGTTGTGAGATTGTTTGAATTTGCCGGGAGTTATCGAATACTTTTTGTATTGTCCTGGATTTTATCAGGGCTTAGTTCTGTGCTGTCGATAGTTCCCTTTATCTGCATATGGTTAGTAGTCCGTGATTTATTAAAAGTATTGCCGGATTTTGCACAGGCTGCGGAAATAGTTAAGTATGGCTGGCTGGCTGGCGGTAAGCTTTGCCGTTGCCAGTATTGCTTTATATTTTGCAGCATCGTTATGCTCCCATTTAGCTGCTTTTCGCGTTGAGAAAAATATGCGGAAAGCCGCTATGCATAAAATTATAAATTTACCGCTAGGGTATTTTAACACAAATGCCAGCGGAAAGCTGCGAAAAATCATCGATGATAATGCCAGTCTGACACATGCCTTTTTAGCTCACCAATTGCCTGATGTGTCCGGCGCTGTCGTTATGCCCTTAGCTATTTTGGCAGTTTTCTTTAGCTTTGATTGGCGATTGGGGCTGGTTTGCTTATTTCCACCTCTGCTTAGCCTGGTTTTTTTGAAAAATATGATGGGCGGCAAGAGAGCCGATCGTATGAATCAGTATATGAATGCCCTTGAGGAAATGAATACGGCTGCTGTTGAATATGTCAGGGGAATTTCGGTTGTAAAGGTATTTCAGCAAACCGTTTATTCTTTTAAAAATTTCCACGAATCAATTGAGAAATATTGGAAGTTTGCCTCGAGTTTCGCTTTATCATGCCGTGTACCCTTTGTGGGATTTATAATCACGATTAACGCCCCCTCCCTGCTTTTGCTGCCTATCGGTATATTGTTTAGCTTAACGGCAGCAGATTATAAAGGATTCCTTTTGGATCTTATCTTCTACATGCTGTTTGTCCCTTTGTGCGTTGCCATAATGAGCAAAATCATGCGTATGGGAGAAAGTATCATGGCGGCCAAAGAGGCCGTTGATCGTGTATATGAAATTATACAGACTGAAACGCTTGCCGAAGGGAACCTGGATGGATTAATGAAAGATACCGGCATTTGTTTTGAAAATGTGACCTTTACATATCCAGGCAATAAAGAGCCGGCTGTTTATCAGGTGAGCTTTACCGTACCTCAGGAGAAAACCTATGCTTTAGTAGGTTCTTCCGGCGGCGGCAAAACCACGTTGGCCAGCCTTGTCCCGCGCTTTTGGGATGTAAATGAGGGCAGCGTTAGAATCGGCGGAATCGATGTAAGGGAGATTCGAGAAGAAGACTTGATGCGAAAAATCGCTTTTGTATTTCAAAATACAAAGTTATTCAAAGCCAGTCTGTTGGATAATATTTGCGCGGCTAAACCGGAGGCAAGCCGAAAAGAAGCTCTTTATGCAGCGCATCTGGCCCAGTGCGACGATATTTTGGCAAAGCTGCCGCAGGGAATTGATACGGTTGTGGGAACTGACGGTGTTTACCTCTCAGGCGGGGAACAACAGCGGATTGCGTTAGCAAGAGCCATTTTAAAAGATGCTCCGATTATTATTTTAGATGAGGCGACTGCTTTCGCCGATCCGGAAAATGAGTATCAGATTCAAAAAACCTTTGAACACCTGACGAAAGGAAAAACGGTATTAATGATTGCCCATCGCCTTTCTTCCATTAAAAATGTGGATTGTATCTTAGTCATGCAACTGGGCGAGATTGTGGAGCGAGGTTCTCATGATCAGTTAGTAAGGCAAAAGGGTGTGTATGCCGGCATGTGGCAGGAATATCAGACCTCCGTTGCATGGAAGGTCGGAAAGGCGGTAGGACATGCTTAAATTATTGCAAAAGAAATTTGCACTCAGCGAAAGCGGGGCAAAGGATTTAATCAAAGGCAGTTTATATAGTGCCTTGGCCGATCTTACTATGATGCTTCCTGTCGGGCTTTTTATCATGCTGCTGGATGAGCTGTTACAGCCGCTGTTAGGGACAAGCGCTTCAACACCAAACCTGATGAAATATGTGCTGCTTGTTTTCGTAGTGTTTATTGTTTTATATTGTTGCCAGTCTTTACAGTATTCCAGTGTATTTATTTCTACCTATACGGAAAGCGCCACAAGAAGGATTAATTTAGCGGAAAAACTTCGTCAGTTGCCTTTGTCCTTTTTCGGTAAAAGAGATTTATCGGATTTAACGAATACGATTATGGGGGATTGCGCGACATTGGAACATGCTTTTTCCCATGCTGTTCCCCAATTGTTTGGGGCTATGCTTTCCACACTTGTTATTACCATTGGCTTGCTTTATACGGATTGGCGTATGGGACTTGCCGTATTATGGGTTATTCCTGCAGCATTTCTTATGATTATTGGTTCAAAATATCTGCAGAACAGGGCCGAGCTTAAGCATTATCAAGCCAAAAGAATTTGTGCCGACGGTATTCAGGAATGCCTGGAAACCATCCAGGATATAAAGGCCTGCAGTATGAAAGAACGGTATATAGAAGGATTGGACAAAAAACTGGATGCAGCAGAACAGGCGCATATTCATTCTGAATTGACCCTGGGTGCTTTTGTGACCAGTGCGCAAGCGGTGTTACGGCTTGGCTTGGCCTCGGTAATATTGGCAGGCAGTGAATTTTTAATTGCAGGGAAAACCGATTTGCTGACTTACCTGATCTTTTTGATTACGGCGTCAAGATTGTATGATCCTTTGTCCGGAACACTGTCAAATGTTGCTGAAATTTTTATGGCTGAAATTCCTGTTACAAGAATGCAGGAAATGAAAGCACAGCCAGTTCAACATGGTGAAAAAAATTATAGGCTCAATGGCTATAATATTGAATTTGACCATGTCGCATTTTCTTATAACACCGCTGAGCCGGTTTTAAAGGATGTTTCTTTCGTGGCAAAACAAGGAGAAGTGACAGCTCTTGTAGGTCCTTCCGGCGATGGCAAGAGTACTGCTGCAAAACTGGCGGCACGTTTCTGGGATGCAGATTCCGGTAAGATTACGCTGGGAGGCCAGGATATAACGGCAATCGATCCGGAAGCGCTACTGAAAAATTATGCGATTGTTTTTCAGGATGTCACCTTATTTAATGACACTGTCATGGAAAATATTCGTTTGGGAAAACGTGAGGCAACAGATGAAGAAGTACGAGAAGCTGCAAGAATGGCTATGTGTGATGAGTTTGTATCGCGTATGCCTATGGGGTATGATACGGTTATTGGCGAGAATGGTTCCGTATTATCAGGCGGAGAACGTCAGCGTATTTCCATCGCCAGAGCCATTCTTAAAAATGCGCCCATCATTTTGCTGGATGAAGCTACTGCTTCCTTGGATGTAGAAAATGAAACAAAGATTCAGACGGCCTTGACAGAACTCATTAAGAATAAAACTGTTTTGATTATTGCCCATCGTATGAGAACAGTCGCCAATGCAGATAAGATCGTTGTTCTGTCTGACGGATATGTTTCCCAGCAAGGCAAACCCGATGATTTGCTAAAACAAGACGGCTTATATCGTCACATGGTTAAAATTCAAACGCAAAATATGGATTGGTCATTATATAAATAAACCTTATCTTGAGCAAGATAGGACCATCAGTAATGACACGATTATGGAGGTTTTTTTATGAAGATTAGAGTAACCGTACTATCGGAAAACAGTGTGTTCAGCAATCTGGGAGCGATAGCAGAACACGGCTGGTCTGTTTTCCTGGAAACTAAGCATGGCAATTTTCTCTTTGATACCGGTCAAGGCAAAGCCTTGCTCAATAATGCGAACGTATTCCGCAAAGATTTATCCTCTATTCAAGGAATTATCCTCAGCCATCACCACATTGATCATACCGGAGGTCTATTGGATGCGGTAAAAATAACAGCAACCAAGCCGGTTGACGTTTATGCGCATCCCGGCTTATTCAACGAAGGCTACCTTGCCCGTTCCGGCTACAAATACATTGGTGTTCCCTTTTGCCGGGCGGCTTTGGAAAGTGCCGGAGCCAAATTCAAATTCAACACGGAATTTACAGAAATTATCCCCGGGTTATACTTAACGGGAGAGATCCCGCGGGTCACTCCTTATGAACAGGGCGACGACGATATGCTCCTGAAGACTGCCAATGGTTTCGTCAAAGACAAAGTATGGGATGATCAAAGTATAGTTATTAAAACCGCACAAGGCTTACTCGTCATTTTGGGGTGCGCCCACGCGGGCATTATCAATATTCTCACATATGCCCAACAAAAAACCGGCGAAAATCGAATTTATGCCGTAATCGGCGGCACGCATCTCTGGTCGGTAAGCAGGGAGCAGAAAGAAAAATCCCTGGAAGCGTTGACTGACATGGGTATTGGCCGTCTCGGGGTTTCGCATTGTACCGGCTTCGAAATGAGTATGCGTTTAGCACAGTTATTCGGTGAAAAGTTTTTTAATTGCAATGTAGGGACAGTTATAGAGGTTTAACCCCCATTAGATTCGTCTGCTGATGCCCCGGTATCCAAGCCGTGGTAATCCAAAGCAAGGAAATGAACAAAAAAATATGTACCCGAATGCTTACCTTTCCGTTGGCCTGTACTTGTTTTTCCTGACTGATTGCATATTTTTCATTTACTGGGTATAATATAAGAAAAGGACTGACGTGTCGCAAGCACGCCAGCCCCATAGGTTGTCTAACCGGAAACGGTTAGCTCAGAGTTTTGGTTATCGAAATAACCGCAATCCTTAGGCAGGGGCGGTTATTTCTGCTTTATAATGATCACAACAAGCGTTGCAAATATCATCAGATACATCGCCTCGAATATTGTCATCATACCACCCCCTTTCTACAAAGGGTGTGGCCAACCGCTCCCTTGACAACCTATATAATTAGTATAGCATATCCTTCCAGTCAAAAAAAGTAAATTTCCGTTCCTTGCTTGGCCGCAACACAGCGCCGCCTTCTTCTGATGAGGGCGGCCTTTTTATTTTCCCTTGCTGCCTAATTTACTGCTCTTGCTTTTCCCGCTCGCCGCCCAACGCCGGCAGCCGGTCGGCAATCCTGGCCAGCAGGTGGAAGAATACACTACCAAGTAATAAAACCTTACATTCTTTAACACACTAGTAGAAGCGATAAAAAGGAGGAATTTATATGGTTGACCAAAATGGAAATAGCATACCTGACAGAATAGAGATTTTAGTGGAAAACGGTAAAAACGCACTCGCGGAAATGGTCAAACTTAGCCAGGAACAGGTAGATCATATTGTTAAAGAAATGGCTCTGACCGGACTGGACAACCATATGCGACTGGCTAAAATGGCTGTCGAAGAAACCAAAAGAGGCGTTTATGAAGATAAAATTATCAAAAACCTGTTTGCAACCGAATATGTTTATCACAGTATCAAATATCAAAAGACTGTGGGGATAATTGAAGACAACGAAGAAGAAGACTATTTTGAAATAGCTGAACCGGTGGGGGTAATTGCCGGTATTACACCGGTTACTAATCCTACTTCGACTACCCTGTTTAAAGCCATTATCGCGATGAAAACAAGAAATCCGATTGTCTTTGCGTTTCATCCCCATTCTCAGTACTGCAGTGCAGCAGCGGCCAAAGTAATGCGCGACGCTACTATTAAAGCCGGAGCGCCGGAATATTGCATTCAATGGACCGACGAGCCTTCCTTGGAGGCGACTCAGGCCTTAATGAAGAATGATGGTATTTCCCTGATATTGGCTACCGGTGGTTCATCGATGGTCAAAGCAGCCTATAGCGCAGGTAAACCGGCTCTGGGTGTCGGACCTGGCAATGTACCCTGTTATATTGAAAAAACCGCAGATATCAAACGGGCAGTGACCGATTTAATAATGTCCAAGACATTGGACAATGGTATGATTTGCGCCTCAGAACAGGCGGTAATCATTGATACCGGCATCTATGACGCGGTTACGGAGTATATGAAGAATAATAACTGTTATTTTGTCAATGAGGAAGAACGGCAAAAATTAGAGAAGACTGTTTTCGATGAACATTCAGGCAATGTTAATCCTGAGATTGTTGGCCGGTCGGCCTGCGCCATTGCCCAAATGTCTGGATTTAAAGTCCCTGCGGACACCAAAATACTCGTGGCTGAATTAGCAGGGGTTGGACCCGGCTATCCCTTGTCCCGTGAGAAGTTAAGCCCTGTATTGGCCTGCTATAAAGTGGCAGATTCAAATGAAGGCATCCAGCGCGCAGTAGAGATGATCAATTTTGGAGGAGCAGGACATTCAGCAGTCATTCATTCGAATGATGATGCTGTTATCAATCAGTATGCAAAGCAGGCCAATACTGGCAGAATTATTATCAACCAACCTTCCAGTCATGGAGCCATCGGCGATATTTATAACACAAGTATGCCATCGCTGACATTAGGTTGTGGGTCATTTGGCCGCAACAGCACGACAGCGAATGTCACGGCTGTTAATTTGATTAACAAAAAACGTGTTGTCAAGAGAAGGTACAATATGCAATGGTTTAAAATACCGGAGAAGATATATTTTCAACCTGGTTCTGTTCAATATCTCTCGAAGATGCCGAATATTACCAAGGCCTTTATTGTTACTGATAAGACCATGGAAGAGCTGGGATTTGTGGAAAAAGTTCTTTACCACTTGCGCAATCGGGAAGGCAGGAGTTATGTCCATTCAGAAATCTTTAACGCAGTCCAGCCGGATCCGACTGTCGAAACAGTGTTTAAAGGCGTTGAAACCATCAATAAATTTCAGCCGGACGTAATTATTGCTCTCGGTGGCGGATCAGTTATTGACGCCGCGAAAGCAATCTGGCTGTTTTATGAACATCCCGAAACCAACTTCGATGACCTGCGCATGAAATTTATGGATATCCGCAAGAAAGTGGTGAAGTATCCGCCACTCGGGACAAAAGCCAAATTTGTGGCTATCCCTACTACTTCAGGTACAGGCTCCGAGGTTTCTTCCTTTACTGTCATTACCGACCCGGAAAAAGAAATCAAATACCCCCTGGCCGATTATGAGCTAACCCCGGACGTCGCCATCGTTGACCCGGACTTCGTTCAATCTGTGCCACCCACAGTAACCGCCGATACCGGGATGGACGTTTTAACCCACGCAATTGAAGCTTATGTGTCGGTTATGGCTTCTGACTATACAGATGCGCTGGCGATGAAAGCCATCCAACTGGTCTTTGACTATCTGCCGCGCGCCTATCAAAACGGAGAGGACAAGATAGCCCGGGAGAAAATGCATAATGCGTCATGTATTGCCGGAATGGCTTTTGCTAACGCTTTTTTAGGAATTAATCACAGTTTAGCCCATAAACTGGGTGGGGAATTCCCTATTCCCCACGGCAAGGCAAATGCCGTACTACTGCCATATGTTATCAGATATAATTCCAGCAAACCCACCAAGTTTAATGCTTTCCCGAAATACGAGCACTATATCGCCGATGAAAAATATGCGGAGATAGCAAAATACTTAGGATTGAGCAGCCGTACTACCGGAGAAGGCGTAAATAGTCTGATAGATGCCATAAGAGACTTGATGAAAAAACTGCACATGCCTTTGACTATCCAAGATTGCGGCATACCGAAAAATAAGTTTTTTCAGGTTTTGGATGAACTGGCAGACAAGGCTTTTGAAGACCAGTGCACCACCGCTAATCCAAGATTGCCATTGGTATCGGAATTGAAGGAAATTTATCACCAGGCTTATAAAGGTGAATCATAGATTAAATCAAATGCCCCAAGCCATTCTGTCGAGAAAGCTTGGGGCATTCTTTATTGTTTTTTCTATAGCCGTTTTGTTTATATAGCCACGTTTCAGTAACTAAAATACGCATAAAAAATATCCTATAGAGAGTTCAGTCTTACAGGATATTTCCCATATATACTGTCAAGTTTTTACGGCATTATGGCAAAACAAACAATTTGGGTTTATCCGGTTCTTGTCCAATATAAAGCTGCATAAAATAATAGTGAGGTGAAAAGTGTGTCACTTGTAAATACCGATCCTAAAGAGTTCTCTTTGGCTATAAGTTTACTCTCTATAGCATTATCTGAAGGTCAAGATGCGAATGAATTAAATTTTATCGGCAATGTATATATCACCATCGGCACCATAATGGTTACTATCTCGGCCCAATTATCTGCCCAGGAACCAGACCAAAATAACAACCGTGATGCTCAATCGGCAAATCAGGATATCTTGCGTAAAATTGAACAATTACAAGTACAAATTGATCAACTCAAACTTAAAGTGTGATCTATAAAAAAGTAGACTTAGCTTCAGGTGGGGTTTTAACTCCATCTGAAGCTAAGTCGCCCTTATCCAGGGACTTGGCCGCTCTTTAACTCCCACTTTTAGAAGATAGGAGTCTTACTTGTGCAAATTTATTCATTAAAACAGGAAAGTGCTTTTCCTTTGTAAGAAAAAGCGCTTTTTTTGCGCCTTTTTGTCCGCTATGCCACCTTAACCGGAACCTCTGGCCAGTATCAAGCGTACAATATTATGTAACCAAGAGAACACAAGCAAGGAGGTGTTTGAATGCATAACCCCGATTACGATTCCAGCAACTGCTTAGTAAAAATTATTCAGGATTGTGAAGCCATGTGTGAGCACATGACGGCCTACGTTGCCAAACAGCCGAATGTTGAAATGCGGGTAAGACAGCTGCGCTTGCTGCGGGACTGTGCTGATATCTGTGGCTTAACAGCCAAATATGTTGCCCGCTGCAGTGCCTTTGCCAAAGATATCGCCTGTTTATGCGCCCATATTTGTGAAGTATGCGGCGATGAGTGTGCGAAACATCCTGACCATGCCTCGCAGCATTGCGCGCACGTCTGCATGCACTGCGCCAAAGAATGCTATCGTTTCGCCATGGCCTAAACGCTTACGCCAGCTGCCCGGCGACGAAAGTCGCCGGGCTTCAATTCGTCTGCCGCCAGCCCAAGCTGGCGCCCAATCGCCCCTCCCCTAATCCTATTTACTTCACCATAAACGTTGCCGCTAACCCTTGTATCGTCATATTCTCCTGCACACTAGTATGAGGTACAAGAACATACCGCCACGGTTTTCCACCCACCGCCAATTCATGGGCAGTGGCATGTTTACACCACTGTATAGCGGCAGCAGCTTTGTCCTGCACATCCTGCGACGCTATTTCATTGGCCGCCTTGGTTTCCGCTAAGATTTTTTCAGTTTCCGTTTCGACAACGAAATCCGGCTCATAGGACTGATCGCTGCAATAGTGAATTTGCAATTGCCCTTTAGCTGGCTTGAACCTATTATATTCATGGAAAAAGATAACATTCCTTTTCATAGTCTAATACTGCCCGCGCTGCTGCTAGGCTCAAAACAACTTCATTTACCCGACAAAATTGTCTCCAGTGAATATCTTACCATCGAAGGTAAAAAGATTTCGACAAGTTTAAACTGGGCCATATGGGCCTCTGAACTAAAAAAACGTTGTTGTACGGTTGTTGTAAAACTGCTATGAAAACGAAAAAAAGAGCTTTACGAAAACCTCGTAAAACCCTTGAAATATTAGATGATGTTCCGCACTATCGCTTGGAACTAAGCGATTCGCACCAATCAGACTTCGCCTTTCGGCTCGTCTTCTTGGGCTCTCTGCTTATTTGGCGACCCCGGCAGGATTCGAACCCCCGGCCTTTTGATTCGTAGTCAAATTTCGCCATTACTTTTCGTTTTCAAAATGTCATGAATGCTTGATAATGCTGGAATTTCATCACAGACCGTCACAGAACTTTTTCGCCGGGTTGTTGTACGGTTGTTGTAGTACAGTAACGACTGAGTGATGGTGAGCTTACGTTTCACGCTCCATTTTTGGAGCCGCTCACCAGACGCTTAGTTAGTATAACTCAATCCGGACAACTTTGCAAGTGTCTTCTGACAAAAAACATTCTGGAAGGTCTACCATTTACCACCACCGTGCTGTGGTGGTCTTTTTTTGCTATTGAGTTATCCAGGTCCTTTATAGGTGCTAACATTAATCAATGACAACTAAATAAATATCTCATAACATAACTAATCGCCCTATTGCGAGCTGTGATAATGCCATTCGACACAATTCTGGCGAGTCAAAGGAATCGCCCGTCTTCCAACACAAATTAATACCACGGTCCCTAATTAAATAATCAATGTACCATCCATCCTGAATTGGTTGCTCAAGGACTAACCACAGGTTAGGATTCTGGACAACATGGGAATAACGATAACGATAACGATACTCGTATAACTGAGAAATTCCCTTGCGCATCTGATTAACGAAGTTTTGTTGATTAAAAGTTTTCATTTCAAAAAAATAATTTCCTTCAGGTAATTGAGCTGCTAAATCAATGTACTTGCTACACTTAGGGACTGCTCCTCTTAATCTAATTAACCCCACCATTTGCTTTACAAGAAGTTGGTGGTTTCGCACAGTCCGTTCCCTTAAGTCCCGACTAACTTCATATGTAATGTTGCCATTATTCTCTGAGAAGTTCCCCATCCAGACATCTTCAAGTTCATTAAGCAAAGGCTGTCTATCATTAATTTGGCCAGCGTCTTCCTGTAGAAAAACTGCTTGACCCTCGAAAGCAGGCTGCCATAATGCAACGAAGGCACCATTGTGTTGCATTATTAACCTGAGCTCCGTGAGCCAAGTAATTATTGTTGCGCATCTTCGATATGCCAAAGACTCTCCAATACCATTACCGTTACGAATTATGAGGTTGATCAATCCCTCTCTTGTAACACCTGGGCATCGTACGATTCCCCAAAAATCATCTTTATCGGTGGATTACGTAAAATGAGCTCTGCTAATAATACTTCTCTCTGTTCCGGTGAAAGACTAATAAACTCTTGACCCAAAGGGGTAACCATCGAATGATTTGTATTATGAGGCGTAATTAAGCCTATTTGTTCAGCAGCCAATCTATAGTAACGACCTTGTCGCTCTCCTTTACCAATGGCTTGTGCTATTTGTTGATACGTCTTTGCGCCATTAGCAACAGCGAACACTGCAGTTATAACATCCCGAAGAGAATTTGCCTGGGGAATCTCTCGTGATTCCAGCATATGAATCCCTCATTTATTAATAATCAAATTGACCCTTTTTTAAGACGGTACTATCCCAGGCATTAAGAACATGTAATCTAACATGTCCATTTTATACATTTCTAGTAACAATCTTATAGGAAACTCTCCATAATAATCGAAACTATCACTTTTAAAAACCAAATCAGTTCCTTTAATGTAAATTTCGTAGTCGTCGGGAAGATTAACTTTTAAATATTTAATCATCAAATTAACATCTATTTCTGTATTTACTTTTTTTGCAACTAATAAAGCAAGTTCTTCCGGTTCAATGGAATCCCCTCGAATATACCCTGTTGTAAGACGTATACCTGGAATCTCTGTATCATCCAGCCTAACCGGTAAAATATATTCCTGGTTTTGCTGAAAGGCTCGCGTTTGGGCACTCTCTCTTTCGTGGCTAGTCCATAACTTCTCTTTATAATATTTTGAAATAAATATCACGCAATATTGGGATCTTTTTTGATAGATTTCATCCAGGTGCACATAAAGATTCTTTCCCCAAAGTTCTACTTGTTCATATTTATCATAAAAAACCCGAATACCAAGCGCATATAACATATCTGCAACCTTACCTACATATTCTCTGTCTTCTCCAGCAAAAGATAGCACTACGTCATAATCATACTTGTATTCCACGAGTCGTTTCTCTCCTTAAAAATCGCAAATATTCAGTTTGGTTTCGTTACATTTATAAAGCAATTCAAGTGATTGTGGTGCTCTCCGTACCTAGTGCTTAACGCTGAAACTGCTGCACATTGCGGTCTACATATTGCGCTATAAAACGTTTCCATTCCGGTGCAGCGGCATTACTTTCGGCTCGGCATCGAACAAGCAAATCAAAAAGCCTTGCCGGCTCCAACCGTCCTTGAAGTCGGAACGCCTGAGCAAAGAGATTCGTAAACTGCTCCAATGTCAGTGGGACAATCCTCAGGGCAAGCGAAGAGTCATCATTACGATACCAGACACCAATCCGGAAAGTTTCCGCAGTATTGGTATCAATGTTATTAGCTAGAAACAAACCATAGACTTCTTTGTCAGGGTAGCGATCAACATATTGAGCAACATGACGACGTACCGGCTCCCCCTCAGCAGCTTCTTGCCGTGAAGATGCGGTAAGGGTCACCTCAACCACAAGGACAAAGTCCTCAAACTCAAATATCATATCCGGACCATTACCTGGTGCCGTAAACCTTGGCCTAAAATCAACATCAATGTCAAAACGCCTTGCCTCCCATGGCATATTGACAAGACTATCAATAGCCAGAAAGGCTCTCCACAGTACCCATTCCAAATAAGCCGGTGCTTCACCATTTGGAATCATATTGCTTGTACGCGGATTTTGCAAGGCCTGCAGATAGCGATGAATTTCTTCCCATTGCTCCACCTGTTGTTCTGCATAAAGGAGTTCACGCCGCTCAAAAATTTGCTGCTCCATATTATGGCGTAATTGATTAATCTCAGCTACCTCAAGTTCTGCAAGATTAGCTGGTAAAGGCACTTCTATTTGAAATTCACGCCGCAAGGTTTCAGCTAACTCCAATACAGCAGCTGCCGCTTCTGTCAGATTGTCTGTCGGCAATAAACCACCTTGCCAGAAACGGGGCATATATTCCCGTGACGGCAGCGTTTCAAATGGCGAAGCCATAATCTGGCGTACCAGCGTACGTCGATGCTCTGCCAGGGTAATGCCATTGCCGCTTTCAACAAATAAGCCCGTCAATTTTAAGTAACGGAAATTTGTGCCTGCGTAATCATTTAATGTTTGGGCATTCTGAGAAGGTAATCGCGCTGCAGCCTCTTCACGTACTGCATTCCGAAAACGCCGGCGCTCTACTCCATTTAACTCAGCTTCTTCTAATCGATACTGCTCTATAATATCAGCAGCAATATTCACATGAGCTTCCTGGCCTATCACTTGGACGATACTTGCCATTTCATTCTTAGAAATTCGCATGACTAAATTTCGGCGTTCCAATTCCAGCAGTAAAGCCAGAACAATCCGCAACGGATTAAAAGCTTCGATTTCGATGAACTGTTCCAAATCTGACGGTATTTGCTGCACTATTAATGTACGTAAAAAACATTCTTGTTCACTGGGCAAATTTTGAGCTTCCAGAAGACGTCTGCCGCTTTCGGTGATGCGATAGGGTTCAGTATTAATACCCACCCGACGCAATAATCTCTCATCCGGTGTAATAAAACCCAACTGTGTTAAACAGGCCCGCCATTTTCTCCCCATATCGCTAACATCAGCATCAGGATTATCCTCCAGTCGTTGCATAGAAAGTACTTGTGCATCCGCTAATACCCGCGCAAAACGATTTTCATTTTCGGTTCCTTTTAGATGATAAAGGCCGGCAGCAGCAAGCGCCCGCAACGCATATTTGATTCTATACGCCGATCGCACTGTTGTATTTCCTACATACCAGGCTTTAGTCAACATGGGAAGATTCTCAAGCATAGTTAATACCCCACAAATAAATATTCTTGTACTTTATTGTGATTGTCGCTCACTTTATGCCCTTGATTGCCAAAAGAGTACCGATAATCTACCGCGACCACTTCCACATTTGCTTTATATCTGGCCATTAAACCGAGAATTTGCTCCTGGGTTGGCAATGAATTAGAAGAGTAAGACACAATGAGAATACTCTTACGATGTCGCCTAAACAAAGTATTAAAAGCATCATAAGCAGAGCCTGCTGTAGAAAAAGGAGTAGGGTAGCTTTTAAATTTTTTGGTCTTTGTGTTGTCCTGCAACACCACCCCTTGCCAATCCCTTGCCAATCCTTCTACAAAGTGATACCGGCGTACATACTCATTGTCCGAAAGTGGACTATAGTAAGGCGGATCAATATAGACTAAATCTGCATGCCGCCTCAGTTCCATGGCATCTCCATGAAAAGCCTGATTGGTTTTACCATTGTCAAATACAGCTTCATTAATGGCCTGAATGGCTTCCAAGAACTGTTCTTTCAAGGTCAACTTTAGATCCTTTCTTCCATCGTCATAACGAAATCCCGTATACGTAAAAATACCGCGTGGACGTTTTTTAATACAAGCACGAACCAAAGCCGCCATTGCCAAATCTCTTTTTATGGGCTCTTTCATTCTTTTAATATTGGCCCTTACCTGATCCAAAAACAAATTATCCTCATCAATAAAATATAAGTCCTTAAATGTAGATGCAACAAAATTATCATGTGTCCCGGTATCGCTAGTTAACATTTCAATATCGTTTTCTTTAAGCGTAACCTGATTGTTCTGAACAACTGCCCGGGATAAACAAGCCGAAAATGTCATGTAATCATTAGAAAGCACTTGCTTTCCTTGCGTCTTAAACATATAGCTTACCACACTGCTGCCAGCAAACAAATCAAGGACACTGTCAAACTTAAATTCGGAAGCTACACTCCAAATGCGATTAATCAGGTTTTGCTTGCTTCCCATATACCGAGTGGCCGGGAACAAATTCATTTGCTCAGACATAACTACCGGCTGCCCAATAGCAAACAACCTGGGGGTCGGTTCAACACTTACAATAACGTCTTCGCCATTTCTTTTTTTAGCATCACAACTGATATATCGACGCGTATTGAATACTTCAACCTTATATTCAGCAAATAGCTCATGCACTAGCGAGTGATTGGAGTTAGTTAATAAGACATGACAACCCAGATCTTTTAAACGTACTATTTCCTCCGCCAATTCCCGGTGGTCATCTTCATAAAATTGCTCTTTTGTGTAGCGTTTAAAATCTGCATATTTTGATACGGGTAAATACGGCGGATCCAAAAACACAAAATCTCCTGCTTCAGCCGTTTCACGCAGTACCTGCTTGTAATCGCCGCATACTATGCGTACCTGGGCAAGTCTTTCACTAACAGCGCGTAAATTATCTTCATCACATATGGTTGGCTTTTTATAATGGCCAAAAGGCACATTAAACTCACCTTTGCGGTTAACGCGATATAATCCATTGTAACAAGTCCGATTTAAATAAATTGTTCGCGCGGCTCTTTCTGTCAAAGACAACTCTTCTCGCTTAACACTACGCAACTGATAGTAAAAGTCCTTATCATTAGGCATTGTGCGAAGATTGTCTATTACCCGCTCAACGTCTGTCGCAACCGTTTTATATAATTCAATAAGTTCTGGATTAGCATCGGCAATAACCGCAGATGTAGGCATTAAAGCAAAAAAGAAAGCTCCTCCACCAAAAAATGGCTCTATGTACTTACCATACTTCTTCGGTGCCCGAGCTAATAGCAAGTCACTAAGTTGCTGTTTTCCACCTGCCCATTTTAAGATTGGCTTTGGAAGTGCTCGTGCTGTTTTTATATCGGCCAGGAACATATGAACACCTCCCTCAAAATCTTCGCGTATACCAATGGTTTAGGAGTAAGTTCCAAGTTAGCGGGAAGCAGTTACTTTACATCCTTATCAATCCTTGGCATTACACGTTTTATGCCCTAAACTAATGAAATCAGCTTCTTAGTCCAAATTGGCAAAATTAAATAATTGATTCGACAAAAATTAGTAAAAGACCTGCAATTTTATTTTTCCCTTCAATACAAAGTTGACGTACTCACGAAGCTATGCATTTACAATTCGGAACACTTGTTCGTATTTAGTTTAACTTATTTATTTACTTTTGAAAATAGTTAAATTCACATTCCTGCCTAAAAATATTTAAGAATACATTGGATACAGCAATAAAAAAACTGCCGGCATCACCGACAGCCTCCCTGCAGAAACTGAATAACCGGCCCCAAGACCAGCACAGTCCGCCGATCAGCACGGCCAACCAGAAGACCGACAGCAGCAAACTGTGGTCGGCGCAGTACCGGATGCTCGGCCGGTCATCCCGGTCCAGCGCATTCCAGTAGCATACCCACAGTGCGGCCTCCACCCGCCAACGTCTCACCAGATAGTCCCACATACCCCGCACACCTCCCGCTCATCGTCAGCGGCTCCCCGCCGCCGTCACTCTCCAAAAGAGCGCGGGAGTAATCGTCCTATTGTGCTAAAATTCCGGCGCGGCACACCGTGTCACCCGCAGGGGCGCAGCGAGAGCGGAGCAGGCGCAGCCTTGACCGGTGTGATACCATGAAAAGACCGGCGGCGGGGCGTTTCAGCGACTAGACCTCGCTTTTTACTTTTCGGTTATTTCATCGGTCACAGCTTTTATAAGCAAAGTCCCGCTGTGTTCTTCGATAGCAATCTTATCACCACTCTGAAAGCCAAGATCCTGAAGCCATTTGCCCTGCAGCCGGATGAGCGGTCGCCGGTCTTTACCATTGAGATATGTATAATAGACAGTCAAAATACGTGAGGTTTCCCTTTCACTGGACAATTATATACCCCCTATCGCAAGCTGCAGCAAGGCCCTTGATCATGGCAAGCACTTGCCGGACAGCTTTTTTATAGGGGGAAATTAAAAGCGCATGCGAGGTTTTTTATACCCTACACATGCGCTTTGCTTCGTCGTATGCTAAATCCCAATACCAACAAGCCAGGACATACCCAGCCTTCAACAGAAAAGCGGTCAATAAAATATGTAAACGAATGCTTGCCCTTCTGTTGACAGTGTATTAGGAATAGGCTTAGTCTCCTGCTGCATGAAGTCGCACAGCCTGCTCCTCTCCTGTCGGCATCTCTGTTACACGCAGTGCCTCGCTTGTGTTCAAGCGGGCGGCATTGTATAATAGAAATGTCGTCGTGGACAGCTTGACTGTTACGTGTAGGTGCTGATACCACCTGCGCGTGCCTCGGAAGTGTTCCACCACTTCCGGGTCACGGCGACTTTTTAATTTCCACCTATTTCTAATTATAGCTTATTTCAAATGAATTGCAAGTAAACTAAAGCCGCGCAGGCAGGATTTTTTCCTGACCGGTTGCATATTTTTATTTCAATGGGTATAATATAAGAAAAGGACTGACGTGTTGCTAGCACGCCAGCCCCATAGGTTGTCTAACCGGAAACGGTTAGCCTCAGTTTTGATTATTTACGAAATAACCGCAGTCCTTGGCTAGGGGCGGTTATTTTCGTTTTATGATTAAAACAACAAGTGTTGCAAATGCGATCATCAGATACATTGCCTCAAATATTGTCATCATACCACCCCCTTTCAAAAAGGGTGTGGCCAACCGCTCCCTTGACAACCTTACGCTTATTATAGCATATTCTGCCAGAGAGAACAGGAAAATTTTAGCTTTAATCAGGGTCACTGCGCCGCCTTCTCAACACGAAGGCGGTCTTTTTATTTTCCCCGCCGCGCAGTTCGCGGCTCCCTTGCTGCCGGCAGGCCCGTTGGCACGGGGCGCGGCCGCGCGGGTTTGGCCGCCGTGACCGGTGCGCTCCCCTGCCCGGCTTACTGTCGCCACCGGCCAGGCTTACGATGTGCGGCCACATGGGTTTCGTGGCTGCTCATGGTAAGCCGTTTATTGGGCTGTAGACATCGGACTGCGGTTTCCCCCTCCCGTTTGTTCGTCGGGAGGGGGTCAGGGGGTGGGTTCCCTAAAGCGGAACCGGGCCGTCTGGTGCCGCCGCCGTCTGATTGCCTCCCGGCTAGTGAAGGGCCCTGACGTGGCCGCGTACCCCTCAAATTGTTCGGCCGCACCTTAGCGGGGGGTTTGGGGGGTAGTCCTTCCCGTCAGGGCGCCCGGAGTCCTCCCTTCCCCCCGAATTTCAATCGCGGCCCACCGCTTGGACGGCAGAGCCATTCAGGTGGGATAGGGGGCTCGGGGGGAAGGGAGGACGGAGAGTGGACACATGCCTTTGGTGTCCACGGGGCGGGACAGGCGCGGCCGCGGCAGGGAACGAACGGCTGTTACCTCCTAGCCAGGCGAGTGGCGGCAGGTGGCCCGGTGGAGCGGTTTGGTTGCCACCGTTCTCCGGGCTTCGTGCTTTGTTTTTCGTTCCCGGCGGTCGGCGGGACGCCCGGCTGGGTCGGTCGGTGGTTTTGCGGGCGGTCCGGCCGGAGTGTCCTGCCGAGGCCCCGCGCAGCGTGCGGGGCCAGCCGACGTTCCCCGGTTTCCCCGGCAGTCCGGGCGCGAGCGGCAGGGAGTGCTCCGGTCTGCGTCCCCTGTCCAGACTGACGAACAACCGCCGGCAGGATACGGCTCTAAGCGCCAGCGGTGGCCGGACGGGAGCGGATGAGGAGAGTGGAGCGTCAGCGGAACGCCGCAAGCAGCGGACGACCGGCCATAGAGCGGTATCCGTTTTTGGGGTACTGGTTGGCACTAAGCGGAGCAGCACGAGGACGGCAGGCGGAAGACGCGCCAGCGGCTGCAGCGCCGCCCGCAGGGATGCGGAGCGGGCCTTTTGCAGCAAAGAACGATCAATGGTTTCTTCACTATCTAAGGAATCCTAAGTTTAGATCCATCGTCTGACCTTTCTCTTGTAGTCAAGATAGGCTTTCCCAAATTTCCTATCAAGCATCTTTTCTTCCCATCGTATATAACCAAGATCCATTGCCACAATAAATAGCAGCGCTATCAGCAGAGCTGATAAAGAACCCATGAAAAGCCAACTGCCAAGGATAAACAGCACAAATCCCAGATACATAGGATTTCTTGAATATTGATACAATCCATTGGTAACCAGAACAGACGGTTCATCAAATGTCATCACTGAAATTTTTAATTTTTGAAATAAATTGGAGCCAATGATAGAAATGCCCAATCCGATAACGATGAACACAATTCCTGAAAAGTTAAAGGGAAATCTTACAATGTAATATATAGGCACTGTGAACTGCAATACGATCATGCATCCTATGCTGATTATAAGTAAGGTTGGAGGCAATATTCGGTTCATAAAATCCCCCAGTTTAGCTGTTTAATCTTTATTAATTTGTTGTTAATCCGCCATCAATATTAAAAATGCTTCCCGTTACCCAGCTTGCCTGGGCTGAAGCGAGATACACCGCTATACCCCCTAGTTCTTCCAAATTACCAAACCGGCCGAGTGGATAATTCGTTCTTACAAACTCGTTGAACGTTTCTCTTTTGTCCCCAGGAAGGTTATTCACATAAGCCTGCACTTTAGCCGTACGGACATTTCCAGGCGCAATCGCATTAACCCGTATACCAAATGGTCCCAATTCATAGGCCAGAGCCTTTGTAAAAGCGTTAACCGCCCCCTTAGTCATGGAATATACTGTTGAGAAAATCCCGGGCATTACCCGAAATGCATGAAAAGAGGAAATATTAATAATACTCGCCTGGTTTCTTTTTAACGATGGTAGCAAAGCTTGCGTAAGCAAGAAGAGGGCTTTTACATTTAAATCAAAACTGTAATCTATTTCTTGCATACTAACGGTTTCAAAAGAAGAGAATTTTGCGACGCCGGCATTATTGACCAAAATATCAATTTCCAGGAAAATATTTGCTATCTTCCCAGATAATTCTGAGAAAGAAAGAAGGCATGATAAATCATACGACAGCGTTTCCACTTGAACACCCGTATTCGACAAGGATAATGCCGCCTTACATAATTTTTCCTCATTTCTGCCAATCAACAGTAGATTGGCACCATTTTGGGCCAATGCTTTGGCAATTTCATAGCCGATACCATCACTTCCACCAGTAACAATTGCATTTTTCTTTTCTAACAGTTTCATAACCTGACCCCCTCTTAATGATTAACCGTGCTCTTATCCTAAATAACTTCCAGCGGTAGTGACCACCTAGACCGCAAGGTAGAACATCCTGCAGCCCAGACAACATACCTAGCAGTCACTTTGCCTGTAAATGCTTCAGCAAACGGTTCAGAAATAGTATAAATCTTCAAGTCAACTTGAAGTCAAGAATAAAATCATTTACAATAAAACCTAAACCTACTGCTTAGATAAAAGGTGTGTGCGCAAATGAAAGAAAAGTTATTAACGATTGGTCAGGTTGCAGAACTTTTTAAAATCCGTACATCGACCCTGCGTTATTACGAAGACATCGCTTTACTGCAGCCGGCGGAACGCCGCTCATCGCGTCGCTATTACAGCGAGAGGGAACTGCAAAAACTTACACTGATACAGCTTCTCCAAAATAATGGGCTTAGTCTGGAAGATATACGCCAGGTGCTGACTGACCCGAATGGCATTAAAAACTGGCGGGAAATCTTTAATATAATCATTGACAAACTGGACGAAAAAATCCGGCTGGCACAATCATCCAAGAATTTTCTTGCCTATATGCTGGACTGTCCGGCAGCGAATCTCTTTCAGGGAAGATGCCCAGTGCTGGGCCGGGAAATCGAATGCCGCCCTGATCAAATTTGCCAGTGTCCCCGGTTTCCGGAATTAAAAGCCATTCATTCACACAAAGCCTCTGCCAGTCATTGTCATTCGTCCGGTTTCTGATCTTCCAGCCGGGTTACTTTCTTTTACTATAACACCGCAATAACGCAATTAGAAAAGACCAAAACTCTCCAATGAGTTTTGGTCTTTTCTAATTACTATGCCTCTCGCTGCTTTGGTAAATTATCATAAATCTTCTTGACTTAAAGTCAGCTTGAAGTTTTAGACTGTTAACAGAACCTTGGAATTATACCCTCATAACAAAAACAAGGAGGTCTTATGTGAATGTCTACTATGATTCACGGCGTGCCGATAACGGCAGATCCCGCATTGACATGGGAAGAGATCAACGCCATTGTGGCTGAACTGGTCCGAACCTGGACCTGGGAAGGCAGAAATTTAGGAAAGATAGAGCTAATTAGCGACGGGCAGCTGGTTCATGTCTGCTCTTACGAAAAACCGGATATTCAATTTTTCCCGTTGCGCAATAAAGATACCAAGGAGTGAAATCATGCAGCCGTTAGATTGGTTACACCAATGGCCCAAAAAGAAATTATATTATGGATTAGCTGCTGTCGGTTTAGGATTATGCATCTTCACCGGCGCACTCTGGAAGCAGGATAAGAAACCCACAGATTTCACCAGCGACATCCTGTTTGTGACAACTGCCGTGATTGGAGCGGCCAATGCCGCTCAGGAGTACACTTATTCCGGGGAAGTACGCGGCCGGTATGAAAGCCAGCTGTCTTTCCAGGTCAGCGGTAAAATCATCAAGCGGAATATTGAACTTGGCAGTATAGTGCAGCCAGGTGACATATTAATGCAGATTGATGCCAAAGACATTCAGCAAACCGTAAACAGCAGTTCGGCCCAGGTCTATTCCGCCCAGTCACAGCTTAACCTGGCGGAAAGCAATTTGAGTCGCTACCGGCAGTTATATGCGCAGAACGCAATCAGCCGGGCGCAGCTTGACCAGTACGAAAATGCCTATCAAGTGGCTCAGGCCGCTGTGCAGCAGGCCTCGGCCCAGTATGCGCAAGGCTCCAACCAATTGGACTACAGCCTGTTGCGAGCCGATAAGCCGGGCATAGTCTCTCATATTGCCGCTGAAGCAGGCCAAGTGATTGGGGCCGGGCAAACTGCAGTCACGATTGTGCAGGACGGTGACCGGGAGGTCGAAATCCATGTTCCAGAAAACCGGATCGAAGAACTGCGCCATGCCAGACAGCTTACAACCACCTTCTGGGCTCTGCCTGACATCACTGTCAACAGCAGCATCCGGGAAATAGCCCCAATGGCCGATCAAACCACCCGCACTTTTAAAGTACGCATCCGCCTTATCAACCCGCCGCCGGACGTAAAACTGGGTATGACAACTTCCGTTACCGTGCCGGGTACTGTACAGCAAACGGTAACGATTCCGCTGGCAGCCGTTTATCAAACCGGCACCACACCTTCTGTCTGGGTGGTAAAAGATAATGTCCTGACCCTGCGCCCTGTTCAGATCGGTGCTTTTGGCAACGGAACCATACAGGTCCTCAGCGGTCTCGATCAAGGCGAACAAATCGTCATCGCCGGAGTACATAAACTCAAAGAAGGTCAGCAGGTGCGAACCGGCGGTAACAGCTTATGAGACATGTTAATCTTACCGAGTGGGCACTCAATCACAAACAATTCATTTATTTCTTTATTACCCTCTTTTTTATTACCGGCCTATTCTCTTATATAAACCTTGGCCGCATGGAATACCCGGACTTTACCATTAAACAAATGGTCGTCAATGTTGCCTGGCCGGGAGCCACCGCCCGTCAAATGGAAGAACAAGTCGCCGAAAAAGTGGAAAGGAAACTGCAGGATTTGCCGGGGCTGGACTATTTAAAAAGCTATTCCACCCCGGGGCAGACAGTCATTTATGTCAGTTTAAAAGATACCGTGCCGCAAAAAGAACTCCGGGCACGTTGGGTAGAAGCACGCAACCTGGTTAATGATATAGCGGGCACCTTGCCTGCGGGTGTTCAGCCGCCCCAGTTTAACGACCGGTTTGATGAAATATACGGAGTCGTCTACGCGTTAACCGGTGATGGCTATACCTACGAGCAAATGCGCGAAAGAGCGGAAAAAATCCGCCGTATCCTTCTCGGAGTCCCCAGTGTAAAAAAAATTCAGCTGCTCGGAGTCCAAACCGAAAAAATTTATATTGAAATTGAAAATAGCAAAATGGCTCAGCTCGGAATTGACCCCAGCTTGATTCCCGCCACTCTGCAGGCGCAGAATCCATGTCTGCATCCGGCATGTTGGAAACAGCCACCGACAATCTGTACCTGCGGGTTACCGGAATGTTCGAAAAACTGGATGATATCAGTAATACGCCCATCGAAAGCAATGGCCGGACCTTCCGCTTAGGCGATATTGCCAAAGTAACCCGCTCCTATGCTGAGCCGGCCGACCCGCAATTTTATTACAATGGCCAGCCTGCCATCGGCATTGCGCTGGCCATGGAATCGGGCGGCAATATTCTGACGTTAGGGGAAAACCTGACGCCAGTTGTTAATCAAATAAAAAAAGAACTGCCGGCCGGACTGGAAATCCATCAGACAGTCAATCAGCCGGAAGTCGTAAAAAATTCAATTAATGAATTTGTCAGATTGCTGGCAGAAGCGGTAGCTATTATTCTGGTTGTTAGCTTTGCCAGTCTGGGAATGCGTTCCGGCCTTACCGTTTCCCTGTGCATTCCCTTGGTACTGGCAATCGTATTTACCTGCATGAAACAACTGGGTATTGATCTGCAGAAAATGTCGCTGGGCGCCCTCATTATTTCCCTTGGCCTGCTGGTGGACGATGCCATTATAGTCATTGAAATGATGTCGGTCAAAATAGAGCAGGGCTGGACCCGTTACAATGCCGCCTGTTATGCCTATACCACATGTGCTTTTCCCATGCTGACCGGTACCCTAATCACCTGCGCCGGTTTTATTCCCCTGGGCTTTGCCCTTGGCAGCGCGGCCGAATACTGCTCCTCTATTTTCTCCGTCGTAACCATTTCCCTGCTTGCTTCCTGGTTTGTGGCCGCAACCGCCACACCGCTGCTGGGCTGCCGTTTTATCAAGCTTAAACCCAAAGCAGCTGGTGAACCGGATTTATATGATAGCAGGTTCTACCGGTTATTTAAACAAACCTTGATTTGGTGCCTGTCTCACCGCAAAACCGTCTTAGCAGCTACAGCAGGCGTGTTTTTCGCTTCTATTAGCTTATTGGGACTGGTTAAACAGGAGTTTTTCCCCGCCTCCACCCGCCCTGAGCTCATTGTGCAACTCAAACTGCCGGAAGGAGCTTCACTGAAAAACACGGAAGCAGCCGCCGGTCAATTTGCCGAAAAACTGAAGAATCATCCGCAAATAGCTTATTATACATACCATGTAGGCGAAGGTGCACCCCGCTTTATCTTAACTTTTAACCCTACCTTTAACAAACAGAATTTCGCTGAGTTTATTATTGTCGCCAAAGACGTTAAAGCCCGGGACGAACTGCGTATTTCCCTCAATCAATGGTTAAACGAGGCGCTGCCTGGCGTGCATGTCTACGCGAAAGTCATCCGTAACGGATCACCGACAGATTATCCGGTTATGCTGCGGGTAAAAGGCTATGACCATGACAAAGTCCGGGAAATTGCCGGCCAGGTTGCAGCCGTCATGTCGGCTCACCCGGACACCACCAACGTCAATCTCAACTGGAACGAAAAAAGCAAAATTCTGCATCTGTTTATTGATCAGGATAAAGTCCGGAATCTGGGTATCACATCTCAGACCCTGGCAGCTATGCTGCAAACACAGCTTTCAGGCACACCGGCTGCCGAATTCCGGGAAAATGATAAAACCATTGATATGGTTTTCCGTTTTGACATCCGCGACAGAAAATATCCCTCCCAGCTGAAAGACCTTGCAATCCCTACCGGCAGCGGCAGCTATGTAGCGCTTGACCAGATAGCCAAAATTCGTTTTGAGGCGGAAGACGGCCTAATTTTCCGCCGAGATTTAAAGCCGATGATTATCGTACAGGCGGATACAAAACCCGGTGTGATGGGGGCTGACAGCATCACCCATCAAGTCTATGCCAGCCTCGCTGAATTACGGGCCAGCCTGCCATTGGGCTACAGCATCGAACTTGACGGTACAGCTGAAGAAAGCCTCAATTCCGCAAAATATTTAGCGCAACCGGTACCGGCCATGATCATTGTGATTATGATCCTCTTAATGATACAACTGCAGAACATTTCCAAAATGGTATTAACCTTACTTACAGCGCCACTGGGTATTATCGGCGTTGCTGCAGGTCTCTTCCTAACAGGAAGTCCGATGGGATTTGTTGTTCAGCTCGGCATATTAGCCCTGTTCGGGATTATTATGCGCAACTCGGTTATTCTGATGGACCAGATTGACCAGCACCCTGCGGCCGGCGAAACCACCTGGGATGCTATCATTAACGCCACAGTGACCAGGTTCCGCCCCATCTTTTTAACGGCAGCGGCTGCAATCCTGGGCATGATACCACTGATTTCCAGCATCTTCTGGGGTCCGATGGCCGTTGCCATTGCCTTCGGCCTGTTTGGCGCTACCATACTGACACTCATCGTGCTGCCGGTAATGTACGCGGCGTGGTTTAAAGCAATTCCGAATTCTCGTCCAGTACAAACTATAACAATGACAGCCCCTAACCATCCAGAATAATGAGCAGTATACCTCCTGCGTAGACAGACTTCATAGATGTGAGGTACTGCTTTTGCAATACCAAAGCCATTGACATCTGTTTGCACAGCGTCAATGGCTTTGATATTTTACCGTTGTAATTGTCGGACCACCATCACCAGTCCCAAAATATCCCGAATCATTTTCAGCCGTTCGGCATGCTGCTTCTCAAACGTATCCGGCAAGGCGTCCATCACCGCATCCAACGTGGCCAGCCATTCATCAATACTTGCCTGTGCCATCCTTACCGGCTCCTTTCTTGCGGGAAGACAACGTGACCGGCCCTGATGCCGACTGCGCCTCCTCCCGGATGCAGTTCTCTTCCTCCGGCTCCACCGCCTCAATCCGTTCCGCATCCGCCGGCGGCGGGCCACACTGTTTTTAGCATCATTTTTTCGTGACCTCCATCCTTTCGACGCAATTACACATCTGGTTGATTGCGCTGGTCAGTTCGGTCAGGCGCTTTTCCAGTCTGACCAAAAGGTAGAAGGCCACGACCATGGGAAAACCGTACGTCGCCGTCAGGCGGGCCCTTTCTTCCATGACGCGACCTCCTTATCATTACTTCAGTTCATTGATTGCCAACTGGCGGATTTGCGCTTCCTTGGCAGTCACCAAATCGCCGCTGGTACTGGAAAACACATTTTTGGCAATAATAGTGGCCATTACTGTCTGCACTGCCGCCAGCGTCAGACCATCTTTCGGGTCTTTTACTGCCACCGTTACCTAAATCGTGCTATTCTGCGGCATTTTTACTACAGCCATCGTTACCCCTCCTTTCTTGTAAACGTTCCACGCAAAAGGCACACCCCGGGAGGTGTGCCTTTCTGCGCCTGGAACGGATTATGACAAGCGCGGCCAGGAGGTCACGCGGGTCACCAACGCTTTGCCCGTCCCAGGAGCAATATTTTATTTTATTTATAATATATGCAATTTGAAATATTGTAAAGTATTTTTCTTGACAGCACTCCAAATTTATATCAGCTCCTCTATCTAGATCTAAACAAACAAAATTCATGACGTTTGTATAATTTCGATATCCGCACAACAAAGATTGGAGTTACTCTTTCCTATTGGCGTTCCACTAAACTAAATAGTAAGTGCTTGACAAAAGTGTATAGCTGCTATATGCTCTTGTTAAGGTTCTGCAAGTTCCTAAAATAATAAAAGGAGGCATTTCATGAACATCATACCATTAAAGCTTAGTGTAACTACTTGTTATTTGCTTGCCCATAGTGACAAATACATATTAGTAGATACCGGTTACGAAGTCGACTGGAATCTATTTTGTAAGCAACTAAAAAACGTCCAGGTTGATTTCTCACAAATCAGTCACATCCTACTAACCCATCACGACGATGATCACTCTGGTCTGTTAAATCGTATTATCACCAGAAATAGTACGATTCATGTTGTGATGTCGCGTCGGGCAAAAGACTTATTGGCAACAGGGAAAGATGATCGATCACACGGTAAAAAACTTATCAACAAACGCCTCAAGCTTTTATGGGCGCTATCGTTAAAACGCCTAAAGATACTCCTCTCTACCGGAAAATATATTACGAAAAAAAACGACGGAAAATTCCCCCCCTATTATGTACGATCAAAAGATCTTTTAATTACAAACGAAACCAGGCTAAAAGATATTGGTATTGATTTAGAGGGAACAATTATCGAAACCCCCGGTCATACTATTGACTCAATCACCCTTATATTGGATGATGGCAATGCTTTTGTCGGGGATGCGGCCGCCAACATGCTTCAGTTTGCAGGAACAAATTACTGTGTGATCGCATTAGAAGATTTTGATCAATATTATCAAAGTTGGCAAAAAATTATTGATTATAATGCTCAACATATCTTTCCCGCCCATGGCAGCCCGTTTCCCGTGGAAAAATTAAAGCAGAATATAGGAAAAAACACACGCAGCACACAGTTATAAGAATTTATCTAACCGGCTTACGTACCTGCAGATCCATGCTTCCTTTCCTTGGAACTTATCAGTCTGACCATATATATAGTATGGTTTTTATATTGACAAAAGCGTATAGTTGCTATATGCTTTTGTCATGATGAATACACAAAATTTACATGAATTAAGAGTTAGCTACCCTCTTTTAAGAGTAGTCTACAAGTTTTTTGAAATTGAGAGAAAAACTCGTTATTACGGTACCGACGTACCGTTATTTCCCTCGGAGATTCATATGATTAACAAAATAAAACAAAACGAAGGAATACATGTAACCGGTTTGGCCAATATTCTCAACGTAACGAAGGGCGCGGTCTCGCAAATTATAATGAAGCTGGAGAAGAAAGGATTAATTCAAAAAGAAAAGGACAGTAATAATCAATCCAGACTGGTATTAAAATTGACGGCTAAAGGGGAAACCGCCTATCATAATCATGAAAAGTTTCATAAAAAAATAGAGGTTATGGTAAATGAAATAGTCAAAGATGCCTCTAAGGAAGAGGTCAAATTTTTTAAAGATGTTTTAATTACTTTAGAAGAACGACTAGAGCTTTTTAAAAAGGAAGTTGAGCAATAATTTTTTTAAATCAAGAGTATAGCATCTATACGCATGGTAAATTTGTATTTATTGAAAGGAATGATGAGTGTGAAATTTTCCGGAAGCGTATAGTATCTATACTGAAAATTAAAAGCATCTCTATTGGAAAGGAACGATGGAAAATGGATAAAAACGATCAAAAAATTAAGCTGATGGCGGAGGAAAAGATTCCGAAAGTGTTGCTGAAGTTTAGTGTACCGGTAATTATCGGTATGCTGGTAACTGCTTTTTACAATGTTATCGATGCGATGTTTGTGGGGGGATTAGGTACAAGCGCCATAGGAGCGGTATCGATTGCTTTCCCGATTTCCATGTTTCTCATGGGCTTAGGGCTAACTTTTGGCAGCGGAGCGTCTTCCTATATTTCCCGGCTGTTAGGTCAGGGAAATATCGTGCAGGCAAATCGGACGGCTTCCACAGCTTTTTTTAGCAGTCTGTTCATCGGGATACTTACGATAACAATAATACTGAGTTTTTTAGATGAAGTTTTATTATCTTTTGGCGCAACTACAACGATTTTGCCCTACGCCCGCGACTTTTCCTCAATATTTATTGCTGGTTCCATACTAAGTATCATCGATGTAACCTTGAATAATATAGCAATATCGGAAGGTGCTGCCAAAATAAGCATGACGGCTATGATAGCAGGGGTAATCATCAATGTAATTTTAGAGCCGCTCTTTATTTATACGTTTGGCTGGGGAATAAAAGGAGCGGCGATTGCTAATGTAGTGGCCCAGAGTGTAACTACTTTTTTATATTTGCAATATTTTTGGGGCAACAAAAGTTATGTGAAAATAGCATTTCAATATTTTGTTGTTGATAAAGAAATATATACTCAAATATTGAAAGTAGGACTTCCCCTGCTGATTTATCAGATCTTAACAAGTGCCTCCATGGGATTAACAAATGCAGCAGCCAGTAATTTTGGCGATGCTGCTGTGGCTGCCATGGGGATTGTTACCAGAGTCTTTGCCATAGTGACCTATGTGGTTTTTGGCTACTCAAAAGGGTTTCAGCCACTCGCCGGATTTAATTATGGCGCCAAAAAAATTGACCGATTAAAAGAAGCAGTTAGCGTTTCCCTTAAATGGACTACCTGGTTTTGTGGAATCAGTGCATTGTTGATCATGGGTTTTTCAAATTCAATCGTTGCTTTGTTCAGCAATGACCGTGCGGTTATTGATATCGGCAGTAAAGCTTTGATCGCCAATAGCGTCATATTTATTTCCTTTGGCTTTCAAACGATCTATATATCACTATTTTTGGCGCTTGGCAAAGCCAAAGCGGGTGGCGTGTTAAGTATGGGAAGACAAGGCATATTTTTTATTCCTGTCATTTTTGTATTGCCGCCCATAATTGGTATAGATGGAGTGATTTATACGCAACTGATTGCTGATATATTAACAACACTACTCACGGCAATATTAGCCGTGATTTTAAAGAAAGAGATTAACGGTTTAACCGAAAATAACATGGAACAACCTGCCGAGCTATTGCATGAAAATTAAGGTTCAGATTGTAATGGAACGTGTAATTTATGTCAATTTTAAATTAGTTTATTAGGGGGATAACAATGAGGATACAACAAGTTTTAAATCGGTTTTATGTACATGATGTTGAGCAATCAATAGGATTTTATGAAAAGGTGCTAAATGAGAAATGCAATTTGAGGTTTAAATATCCTCAAGCAAATTTAGAAATAGCACAAGTAGGAAATATTCTACTTATAAGCGGCTCTGATGAAAGTTTGAGGCCGCTTAAAGATACACAAGCAACATTTATCGTAGATTCTATTATCGAATTTAAAAATTTTTTACTAACCAATGGTGCTACAGTTATCAACGATGTGAAGAAAGTTCCCACCGGAATGAATATGACTGTAAAACACAAAGATGGTACTAAAGTTGAATATGTTCAACTTTAGTATGAGTTAAGAAAAGCCTGAACAATGGCTTCTCTTAAAAATATTCATATTCATCACAGCTGGGTTGCAAATAAAAACCAGTTGCCTGCCGATTCGAAAAAAGTTGCTCTTTATTATGCAAAAACCAGATAATATTCCATTAACCGTGTGATTAGGAGGAGCGATGAAACTGTGCACTATCATTCACGGCATACCTGTCGTGGCAGACCCGGCATTGTCAAGGAAAGAAATCAATAAACTTGTTTCCGATACCATTCAAACATGGACATGGGAAGGAAGACAATTAGAAAAAATTGAGCTGATCAGCGATGGCCAACTGATCCATATCTGTTCTTATGAAAAACCGTTGATCAAACTTGTCCCTTTACGAAATGACATAAATAGGGAGAGAATAATAAATGCAACAGCTAAAATTATTGACTAAAATGCCGAAAAAAAAATTATATTACGGTTTAGCATCAATAGTGTTAGGTATATGTATCGTAAGCGGTATGATGTGGAAGGGACAGTCTCAGCCCAAACCGGTTGAAGATGATGTTGCTTTAGTCCAGACAGCCGTAATCAGCGTTGCAGAAACGGCACAAGATTATGCCTATTCCGGTGAAGTGCGGGGCCGGTACGAAAGTCAGCTTGCCTTTCAAGTCGGCGGAAAGATCATAAAACGCAATGTTGACTTGGGTAGTACGGTCAACGCCGGTGATGCCTTAATGGAAATTGACTCGAAAGATATTGCGCAAACGGTAAATGCGAATGCCGCCCAGGTATATTCCGCTCAATCGCAATTAAAATTGGCGGAAAATAACCTGAAACGCTACCGCCAGTTGTATGAACAAAATGCAATCAGCCAGGCTCAGCTCGACCAGTATCAAAGTGCGTACGACGCGGCGGTCGCAGCCGTGCAGCAAACGTCCGCCCAATATACCCAGGGTGCTAACCAGCTGGGTTACAGCACCCTGTATGCCACCAGCGCAGGCGTTATCTCCGGTATCAATGCCGAAACCGGACAGATCGTCAGTGCCGGACAGTCTGTTCTTACACTGGTGCAGGACGGCGAACGGGAAATTGAAATCAACGTTCCCGAGAACCGCATCGAAGAACTGCGAAAGGCGGAGCAAATTCAGGTCACCTTCTGGGCTCTGCCTGGTGTTGCCGCAGACGGAAAGGTAAGAGAAATATCGCCTATCGCCGACAAAATATCCCGCACTTTTAAAGTCCGGATCAGCCTGCTCAATCCGCCGGCAGAAATAAAGCTAGGCATGACGTCGACCGTCACGGTAGTTCACCCCGGCAATAAACAGACCGCCTCCCTTCCTCTGTCAGCTATCTACCAAACGGGTGATACACCTAACGTTTGGGTTGTCCAAAACGATACCGTAACTCTAAGGCCAATAAAAGTGGGCCGTTTCGAAGATAACCAAGTTGAGGTACTGGAAGGTCTGCAAAACAGTGATGTGGTTGTTACCGCCGGAGTCCATAAGCTGAAAGAAGGACAAAAGGTCTGCACGGGCGGTGATAACCAATGAACAAACTAAACTTAACCGAGTGGGCACTCCATCATAAGCAGTTGGTCTATTATTTTGTTTTCATGACTTTCATCATAGGAATTTTTTCGTATTTCCAACTAGGGAGAATGGAAGATCCTGATTTTGTCCTCCGTAAAATGATTGTATCCGTCTCTTGGCCAGGAGCCAGCGCCCGCCAGGTAGAAGATCAGGTAACGGATAAAATCGAGAAAAAATTGCAGGACCTTCCTGGTTTAGACTATCTGAATAGTTATTCAAAACCAGGCCAGGCCGTGATCTATGTAGCGCTAAAAGACACGGTAGCCGAAAAAGACATCCGGCCAACCTGGATGGATGTGCGCAATATGGTCAACGATATCAAGGGTACTTTACCGCAAGGAATAGTCGGTCCCACTTTTAATGACCGTTTTGACGATGTTTTTGGCTGTATTTACGCCCTGACATCCGATGGATTTACCTATGAAGAAATGCGCAGCCAGGCCGAAAAAATCCGCCGGATTTTACTGGGCGTTTCCAATGTAAAAAAGGTGGAACTGCTCGGTGTACAGGATGAAAAAATTTACATTGAAATCGAAAATAACAAACTAGCCCAACTGGGGATTGACCCCAATTTGATTGTCAATACCATCAAGGCTCAGGATGCCATGGCCGCTTCCGGCATGATTGACACTTTCTCCGATAATGTTTATTTACGGGTCAGCGGCATGTTTGACAACATCGACAGCATTCGTAATCTGCCTATCCGGGCTAACGACCGCACCTTCCGTTTGGGTGATATTGCCAAAATAGAACGCAGTTATAGCGACCCCATTGACCCCAAAATGTATTATAACGGCCAGCCTGCTATCGGCATTGCCGTCTCTATGGATAAAGGCGGCAACATCCTGACATTGGGTGCTGATCTTACTAAAACCGTTACTCAAATTAAAAAAAATTTGCCGCTTGGTTTTGATCTCGACCAAATAGCCAATCAACCCCAAAGCGTTGAGGAATCAATCGGTGAATTTGTAAAATCATTACGCGAAGCCATCATCATTGTTTTGCTTGTCAGTTTTTTAAGTCTTGGCATGCGTTCCGGCATGGTAGTGGCATTGTGTATTCCTTTGGTTCTGGCTGGTACATTTACCTGCATGAAACTCCTGGGGATTGATTTACATAAGATTTCGCTGGGCGCGCTGATTATCGCCCTGGGACTCTTGGTCGACGATGCCATCATTGCCGTAGAAATGATGAGCGTGAAGCTGGAACAGGGCTGGGACCGGTTTAAAGCCGCTTGTTTTGCTTATACAGCAACCGCCTTCCCCATGCTGACAGGAACATTAATCACGTGCGCCGGCTTCATTCCTATTGGGTTTTCCAAGGGAAACGCCGGGGAATATGTTTGCAGTATCTTTACAGTAGTTACGATCGCGCTGCTAATATCCTGGCTTATATCGGTTTTAGTAACGCCATTATTGGGATATATACTAATTAAACCGAAGTCGGCAACAAAAAACCAGGATATTTATGATTCGAAATTTTACCAATTTTTCCGGAAGATACTGCTCTGGTGTTTAGGCCACCGGAAACTGGTACTCAGCATCACCCTGGCCAGTTTTATCGGTTCTATTTTTCTCTTCAAATTCATAAAACAAGAATTTTTTCCGTCATCCTTGCACCCAGAACTGATCGTAGAGATGAGGTTGCCGGAAGGAGCTTCCCTGCAGGCAACTGAGCAAGAGGCAAAGCGTTTTGCAGAAACACTTGCTGACGATCCCAACATTAGCCACTACAGTTACTATGTCGGTGAAGGCGCTCCCCGGTTTGTGCTGACCACTGACCCTACCCTACCCGCCAGTAACTATGCACAATTTGTAATTGTAGCCAAAAATGTAGAAGCACGTAACGCATTAAATGCGAAAGTAGATAACTTATTCGCTAAGTCCTTTGCCAATGTTCGCGGACATACCAAAGTAATCCTGACTGGCCCTCCATCACCTTATCCCGTTATGCTCAGAGTAACCGGTTATGACCACGAAAAAGTACGTGAAATCGCCAGTCAGGTAAGCAACGCCATGGCATCCAACCCTCATATCACCCATATTAACTGGGACTGGAACGAAAAAAGCAAAGTTATGCACTTGACGGTTGATCAAAACAAAGCCAGAATGCTGGGAATTGACAGCCAGACCCTGGCATCGAATTTGCAATCGCAGTTATCCGGTGCTGCCTTGTCTGAGTTCAGGGAACAGGATAAAACAGTGGATATCGTATTCCGTATTGACCAGGAAAACCGAAAAGATTTATCTCATATTAAGGACCTCAATATCCATATCGGCAACGGTCAGTTTGTTCCTCTGGATCAAATTGCCCAGATAAGCTATGAGGCTGAAGACGGCCTGATCTGGCGGCGCGATCTGAAACCCACAATTACTGTACAGGCAGATACCGTCCAAGATACCACCAGCAATGACGCAACAAAACAAGTGTATGATAGTCTCAAGGATTTGCGTGAAAATCTGCCGCCTGGCTATAGCATTGACATCGGCGGCTCCCTCGAACGAAGCAAACAATCCATGCAGTTCCTGCTTCAACCAGTGCCAGCCATGTTTATAATTATTCTTACACTCTTGATGTTCCAACTTCAGAAGATATCCCTGATGTTTTTGACAGTATTGACTGCCCCTCTTGGTATCATTGGTATCAGTATATCAATGATATTAACGCAGCGGCCTATGGGATTCGTTGCTGAACTGGGGGTTTTAGCGCTTAGTGGTATGATTATACGAAACTCGGTGATCTTGATTGATCAAATTGAGCAGCATATAAAAGCCGGTGAGTCACCGTGGGATGCTATCATTGATTCAACCATACTAAGATTTCGTCCTATTATGCTGACTGCCGCAGCCGCTATATTAGGGATGATTCCCCTGATGGCAAGTACTTTCTGGGGCCCGATGGCAGTGGCGATTGCTGGCGGATTATTTTGTGCCACCATATTGACGCTGCTGGTTTTACCGACGATGTATGCAACATGGTTTAAAGTAACCCCAAATTCTCAGCCGGAACAAAAAACAACAGCAATGTGAGTCGTCAAGGCCCGGCGCGTCAGTAAGTTCGGTAAGGCGTTTTTCCAACCGTACCAAAAGGAACCCAGCACCACCGGGCAATCTGTTTCCCTGAGCACCTGAAAATTGGCATTTTTCGCCCCCCAGTCCGCGGTAGAAAGTTCGGGCACCATTTGAACCTGCAAACAGGTCGCTAGCCGCTTACCTGCGCCGCCCGGATAATGATATACCTCCGTACCATGGGTTCGCATCGTAATACTTATCTTTTAACCAGTCAGTAGTCGAAACAGAATATCTTGACAACTATATCAAACCTGCATTATTATAATATTGAACTTAAGTTCAGTATTGAAGTGTGAGGAACCTATGGCACAGATATTAAAAGAAGAAATAGAAAAAAATATATTCCGGGCAGCGATTGATGAGTTTTATACAATGGGTTATCAGTCCGCTACCCTGAGAAATATTGCTGAGGAAGCAGGCATTCCTGTAGGGCTTATTTATACCTATTACAAGAATAAAGCGGCATTGTTCGCTGCCGTTGTCAACCCTACCTATCTTTCTTTTCAAAAAATACTGTCTACAGCAAGTTCTCCGGAGAGCAATCCTGGCTACGACAAGTTTTTCCACGAAGAACTACCCTTTATCTTTACTATGCTCAAAAACAACCGCAAACCATTTATCATTCTCATCGATAAAAGCAAGGGTACCGTATACGAAAATGCCAGAGAGGAACTTATCCTGCTTACCCAGATTCATATACAGGCGCAATTGCAGCATAAGCTAATCCACTGTGAAAAAAAAGTAGACGATTTGTTTTATCACATATTGGCCAATAATTTTATGGAAGGTCTGTTCGAAATAGCCAGACATTATAAGGATGAAAAATGGGCGGACCATATTATGAAACTCTTTATCCAGCAATACTTTTACGGAATCAACTCCGTAATTGTATAAATTTTTTTCGCGCAATATTGAACATCGGTTCAATATTTAATAATTTATTGTAACGCAGAAAGGGGTCTGTTACTGTATGTTTAAAATTTCTCTTCTCTCCATTTCCCTCCTCACCATTATGGCCGGAGCGGCGGTGGCTCCGGGGCTGGGGGAGATTGCCAAGGCGTTCCCCGGTGAAAGCCAAACCATGATTAAACTCATTCTCTCTTTACCGCCGCTATTCATTATCCCGTTTTCGATTCTGTCAGGGATATTAAGTTCCCGGATGAGTAAGAAAAAGCTGCTGATCGCCGGTCTGGTTGTGTATATTATCGGCGGCGCCGGCGCTGTTTTTGCCGACTCGCTGATGCCGCTGCTTGCCTTCCGCGCCGTGCTGGGAGCCGGCACCGGCATCATACTGCCCCTGTCGACAGGGTTGATTGCCGATTTTTATCAGGGCGGCGAACGTATTAAAATGCTGGGATATTCCTTTTCGGCCAATAACCTGGGAGCTGTCGTCGGCAATCTTGGTGCAGGCCTGCTTGCCCTAATCAACTGGCAGTACGTTTTTTACGTCTATTTAATTGCTGTTCCTGTGTTGGTGCTTGTCGCCTTGTTTATTAAAGACATTCCCGCACCCGGGAAACAAGCGGAAGCAAACAATAAAACCGCCCTTCCCGGTCCGGTTTACGGCTGGGCGTTCGCAGCGTTCCTGGTTATGCTGGCCTTTTATGCGATTGTCACCAACCTTTCCTTACTGATTTATGGCAGAAACATCGGTGACTCCAGTTTTGCCGGCATTCTCTTCGCCATCAATGCCGTGAGCATGTTTATAGGAGGATTTAGCCTCAAGGCGGCCAGCCAGTATTTGAACCGTCTGCTTCCCTGCTGCATGCTGTTCTTAATGGCTGCAGGCTACAGCGGTCTGGGCGTAAGCTACTCCAAAACAATGCTCATCGTATCGATTATGGTTGCCGGCCTGGGAACCGGCTGGGCCTATCCGTTTATTATCAATAAAGCATCCGCCTATGCGCCCTTAGGGAAAAACATTGCCGTTATGGCTGTTGTATCCAGTTTTGCTTTCCTGGGACAGTTTTCTTCGCCGTTAGTTTTAGATACCCTGCGAAATTTAGCCGGTGGAACCGTTGCTGCCAGCTTCTTCATATTATCAAGTTGTATGGGATTGTTAGCCGTTATCGGCCTAACAGGTGCTCTTTCCAAAAACTTGCCTAATCAGCGGGAGGAGCCATAGTAATGTGCACAATCATTCAAGGCATACCTGTCATGGCCGACCCGGCATTATCGAGAAAAAAAATCAACCAGCTCGTTTGTGATATCATCAAAACCTGGAAATGGGAAGGCAAGGAACTGGGGAAAATTGAGTTAATTTATGATGGACAACTGATTCATGTCATTTCCTATGAAAAACCTGTAGTTCAACTTGTCCCTCTACAAATAAACACAAGGGAGACATAAATAAATGCAACAGTTAAAATACCTAAATAAAATACCAAAAAAACAAATAGTTTACGGTTTGGCAATCCTATTAGTCATCGGCATCATCGGCGGCATGATCTGGAAAGGACAGCATCAGCCCCAACCGGTTGCAGACGTGGTTAGTTTAGTCCGGACAACCACAGTCGGAATGACAAATGCCGCACAGAAATACACCTATTCCGGCGAGGTCCGGGGACGCTACGAAAGCCAGCTTGCCTTTCAGGTCGGCGGAAAAATCGTAAAACGCCATGTTGATCTGGGCAGTGTGATTAAAGCCGGCGACGCCCTTATGGAGATTGATCCCAAAGATATTAATCAAACGGTAAACGCGAATGCCGCTCAGGTATACTCCGCTCAGTCGCAGTTAAAACTGGCGGAAAACAACCTGAACCGCTACCGGCAGTTATATGCCCAGAATGCGATCAGCCAGGCCCAGCTTGACCAGTATCAAAGCGCCTACGACGCGGCGGTCGCTGCCGTGCAGCAGACATCGGCGCAATATATGCAGGGAACCAACCAACTGGGTTACAGCACCCTGTACGCCAATAGCGCAGGCGTCATTTCCGCTGTCAGCGCCGAGGCCGGCCAGGTCGTCAGCGCCGGTCAGGCCGTCCTTACCCTGGTGCAGGACGGCGACCGGGAAATTGAGATCAGCGTACCGGAAAATCGTATCGAAGAACTACGCCAGGCAACTCAAATTCAGGCCACTTTCTGGGCCCTGCCCGGCGTTACGGTAGACGGAAAAGTAAGAGAAATATCACCTATGGCTGATAAAATATCCCGCACCTATAAAGTCCGCATCAGCCTGATCAATCCGCCGGCAGAAGTAAAACTTGGCATGACGGCGGCTGTCGCGGCGATTCATCCCGGCAGCCAGCAAATCGCCGTTATTCCTCTGTCAGCCGTCTATCAAACAGGCGACACGCCTAGTGTGTGGGTTGTCCAAAATGACACCGTAAGTCTAAAACCTATAACAGTGAGTCAGTTTGGCGACAATCAAGTGCAGGTTCTGAACGGACTGCAAACCGGCGATGTGGTGGTAACCGCCGGAGTCCATAAACTGCGGGAAGGACAAAAGGTTCGTGTAACCGGTGATAACCTATGAAAAATCTAAACCTGACGGAATGGGCACTCCGTCATAAACAGCTTGTGTACTTTTTCGTTTTTATCACATTTATTATGGGAATTTTTTCCTATATTCGTCTGGGAAGAATGGAAGATCCCGATTTTGTCATCCGTCAAATGATTGTCTCGGTTTCCTGGCCCGGCGCCAGCGCCCGCCAGGTGGAAGAACAGGTAACCGATAAGATCGAAAAAAAGCTGCAGGACACGCCGGGTCTGGATTATCTGAAAAGCTATTCCAAACCGGGGCAGGCCGTTATCTATGTCACCTTAGATGACCACGTAGCCGAAAAAGACATCCGGCCTACCTGGCTGGAAGTGCGCAACATGGTTAACGATATCAAAGGCACTTTGCCCCAGGGAGTAGCCGGCATTGCTTTTAATGACCGTTTTGACGATACGTTCGGCTGCATTTACGCGTTGACAGCCGACGGGTTTACCTATGAAGAAATGCGTGACCGGGCCGAAAAGATCCGCCGGACTCTACTGGGAGTTCCCGATGTAAAAAAAATCGAACTCATCGGGGTACAGGATGAAAAAATCTATATTGAAATCGAAAGCAGCAAGCTAGCCCAATTGGGTGTTGATCCCAATTTAATTGTCAGCACGATTAAAAATCAGGATGCGATGGCCACTTCCGGTATGGTTGACACTTCCTCTGATAATGTTTATTTACGGGTCAGCGGTATGTTTGACAGTATCGACGACATCCGCAACCTGCCGGTCCGGGCCAATGACCGTACTTTCCTGCTAGGCGATATTGCCAGGGTTGAACGCAGCTATGCCGATCCCATTGACCCTCAAATGTATTATAACGGGCAGCCGGCTATCGGTATTGCCATATCCATGGACGCGGGCGGCAATATCCTGACTATGGGTGCCGGTCTTAGCAAGGCGGTAGCCCAAATCAAAAAAGACCTGCCGCTTGGTTTGGAATTTAGCCAGGTGTCCAATCAGCCCAAGGTAGTCGAGGCGTCGATCAGTGAATTTATAGGATCGCTGCGAGAAGCGATTATCATTGTGCTGGCCGTCAGCTTTTTAAGCCTCGGCATGCGTTCCGGCCTGGTAGTGGCGCTATGTATCCCTTTGGTTATTGCCGGTACATTTACCTGCATGAAGCTTATGGGAATCGACTTACAGAAAATTTCGCTGGGCGCCCTGATTATCGCCCTGGGACTTTTAGTCGATGATGCCATCATTGCCATTGAAATGATGAGTGTAAAACTGGAACAGGGCTGGGACCGCTTCAAGGCCGCTTGTTTCGCCTATACGGCAACTGCTTTTCCCATGCTGACCGGGACACTAATAACCTGCGCCGGCTTTATCCTCATTGGCTTTGCCCAAGGAAGCGGGCCTGAATATTGCCGCAGTCTCTTTCCCGTAGTTACGATCGCCCTGTTACTATCCTGGGTTATATCTGTTTTTGTTACGCCGCTGCTGGGATTCAAATTAATCAAAACAAAAGAGGCGCCCGGACACGACGCCGACATTTATGACACAAAGTTTTACCGGTTTTTCCGGAATATACTGATCTATTGTTTGGGTCACCGCAAGCTGGTCATCGGCGCCACAATCGTCTGCTTTACCGGCTCCCTGTTTCTTTTCAAATTTATCAAGAAGGAGTTCTTCCCTCCTTCTGTACGCCCCGAGCTGATTGTGGAAATGACTTTACCGGAAGGAGCTTCGCTGCAGGCGACTAAAGAGGAGGCCCAACGCTTTGCCGAAAACATCGCCGGCGATCCCGACATTGAAAATTACAGCTACTATGTGGGAAAAGGTTCTCCCCGGTTTGTACTGACCGCCGAACCCAGCCTTGCCGCCAACAACTATGCTCAGTTCGTGATTGTGGCCAAAAATCTTGAAGCCCGTAAAGCCTTAAACGAAAAAGTAAATACATTGTTCGCCGAAAGCTTTCCCAATGTGCACGGACACGTCAAAGTAATCCTGACCGGACCGCCTTCCCCCTATCCCGTTATGCTCAGAGTAACCGGCTATGACCATGACAAGGTACGGGAAATTGCCCGGCAGGTAAGAAGCGTTATGGCGGCCAACCCTCATGCCACTAATACCAATTTTGACTGGAACGAAAAAAGCAAAGCCATGCACTTAACGGTGGACCAGAACAAAGCCCGCATGCTGGGCATTGACAGCCAGGCCCTGGCCGCGAATTTGCAATCCCATTTGTCCGGTGCCGCTCTGTCCGAGTTCCGTGAACAGGATAAAACGGTGGATATCGTATTTCGTCTCGACCGGAAAGACCGGCAGGATTTGTCCCATATGAAAGATCTTACTATTCATATTGGCAACGGCCGGTTTGTTCCCCTGGACCAAATCGCCAAAATCGACTACGAGGCTGAAGACGGCCTGATCTGGCGGCGTGATCTGAAACCTACCATCACGGTACAGGCGGATGTTTTACCGGGAGCCACCGGCAATGACGTAACCAGCCAGGTCTATGCACAGCTTAAGGAGCTGCGTGAAAGTTTGCCGCCCGGCTATAGCATTGATATCGGCGGAGCACTGGAACGGAGCAAAATATCCATGGGACTCATGCTTCAACCGGTCCCTGCCATGTTTATCATCATTTTGACCTGCTTAATGTTCCAGCTGCAAAAAATCTCTCACATGATTTTAACGGTACTGACTGCTCCGCTGGGACTCATCGGCGTCAGTCTTTCCCTGCTGCTGACGCAGCGGCCGATAGGCTTTGTGGCTGAGCTGGGCATATTGGCGCTCAGCGGCATGATTATCCGCAACTCCGTCATCCTGATTGACCAGATTGAACAGCATATCCAGTCCGGCGAGACTCCCTGGGATGCCATTATTGATTCCACTATACTGCGGTTTCGCCCCATTATGCTGACGGCAGCCGCCGCTATATTAGGCATGATTCCTTTAATGCCGAGCACATTCTGGGGACCTATGGCAGTGGCCATTGCCGGTGGTTTACTGGGCGCCACCGTATTAACGCTGCTGGTCCTGCCAACGATGTACGCGGCATGGTTCAAAGTAACTCCGGTCTCTCGTCCGGCACAAAATGTAACTGTGACCGTTCCCAGTAATATGAAATAGGATTGCTATCCTCAGACGCAACGGCAGCTTAGATTTATTTTACGCTTCCCAGTACATTTTCTGTTGCATCTGGGTTTGTCCGAGTCAAACAGCGCGCCTAAAAGCGCGCTGTTTGACTTTTATGCATTATAAAGTTATTATGCATGGCCTCCTTTCATTGGTTAGATCAATTCTGTAATCGCTAACTGGCGGATTTACGCTTTCTGCTCCTTGCGGCGTTCCGCTGGGGCTGCACTCTCCTCATCCGCTCCCGTTCGGCCACCGCTATCGCTTAAAGTCGTATCCTGCCAGGTTGCTATTCATCAACCTGGCAGTGGTAGCAAGCCAGGACACTCCCTCCACTCGCGCCCAGCAATGTCAAAGGGGACGGGGTTGTTGACACTCCCCCCGCTCACGCTTTTAAAACAATTCCTCTATTAATTCCTGTGAGTCTTTCAATTTGTCGAATCGATAAGTTATGCTTCTGCTTAAGTGTTCTTAAGTACGTATTTCTTGTTTCCTTTACTAGGAGGGTTACCGCCCTAACCGTGGTGGAAAGTAAATTAGGAAATCAAAAAGACTGATTGCCTTGTTGCAGCAATCAGTCTTTTTTGCCTTTAAAAACCGATTTTGTATGACCAACTAAGATGTAATCCCCAACTAAAGGAGACGCAATAATTGAAATGTATTCAGTTTATCTTTTCCTCTTCTGCCAGTTCCAAAATAATACGATGGTCAACTAAGTTCAATTCCTTAATTCTAGCAGCGATGGTTTTTCTCTGTCCCCAAATGCTTTCGAGATAGATTTCACCATTTTGCGGCACTACCCGATCAACGCGTTCCATTAATAATTCTTCTTTATCATCCTTAATGAAATAAGCATTAGCCTCGCACATAAGGCTATTCCCTCCCTTCACTGACTATATATTGTTTCATTTGTGCAACCATAGCATCCACCAGGTGGGGTAATGGTTCAGAATGTATACCGACTAAATCAATATTATTGCGATGAATGGGTAATAGAATCTTTCTTGCCTTGCTAACAACGACACGCTTAGCCATTTTTCCAGTTAATTCACCCTTCATCGACTTAGGAAGAATGATACTAAGCGAGCCTAATATCAGGTCAACCTCATCAACGTTGCAAATAAGTGCGCTTTCACCGGTAGCGCCTTCATTGGCCCCTGCCCGTAGCATTGCGGAAGTGGCCTGTGAATTTGTGCCAATAGCCAGGATTTCAACACTATTATGAAACTCTTTTCTAACTTTGTCAATTATGACCTTACCTATTCCGCCTCCCTGCCCATCGATTACCGCAATGTACATAAAATCCCTCCGAAAAAATAACACAGAATCAATATGCCCTTCCCTTATACAGCCAATACGGAAAAACTTTCGGCAATACTGGGAAATTAAAAAGGTATGAAAAACCAACAGGATGCCACATCCTTACCGGCTTCATACCGAGTTATCTTTAATTCAAATTATGCTTTTAGACATTTACATAAAATTCGTTATTAGTGATATTCTTGTAAGAGTTTTCATAACTCTCTATTCAAGTTTAATTATATCACCGATACCAGATTTTTGTAAATAGTCCAACTACCGTCTTTTATGAAACAGACTTATTCTTGCTCCCCTTGGAAGGCAGCGGGCAATACTAGCTGCATTTTCTCCGGCGCAGTCATTCGCCCGCTCTCTCCTCAAATCAACTTTTTATATACATTGAACACTTACTCTGAAGCTGCCTCGAGCAGCTTCTTAGCATCCGCTATCATCTGCTGATAGACTTCTTTGAGAGGAGCGTTATGCTTCAGGGCAATCGCTTTGCAATCCTCATATTCCGGGGCTACATTAAGCACCTGGCCAGCCAGTCTGCCCACTTTTACCCGGGCCTGACCCCAAGGCGTTTCGAGGGTAACGATTTCTTTTTCCAGATGCACAGTATCACAATCCATGATCCGTACTCCAAGCGAACTCGTCTCCCTCAGGATTACCCTGGAGATATCTGCCACTTTATTGGCTGACACCAGCACGGATAGTTTGATTCCCGGCCGTCCTTTCTTCATCATAATTGATGTTAAATAGGCATCATGAACGCCCGGATGCTTAAGAAGCAGTTCTATCACATAGCCGTAAATCTCCGGATTCATATCATCAATATTGGTCTCGATGATTTTTGCTTCCTGGCTGGCAGCTTCCACGCCGGCACTCACCGTCCCCATATACAGACGCACCGCGTTCGGTATCTCCAAGTCCATGCTGCCGGCACCGTAGGCCACCTGTTGAATGATAAAGCCTTTGGGCATCGGCCCGCAAGCTTCAGCCAGACAAGCCACAACAGCCGCACCTGTTGGTGTAACAAGTTCTCCTTTTACACCCTCGCTGTAAAATGGGATTCCTTTTAGCAGTTCGGCTGTGGCCGGTGCGGGTATAGGCATCCGCCCATGACTGCATTTTACATAACCTGAACCCACGTGCAGTTCTGATGTAAAAATGCGTTCTATACCTAAGTACTCCAGGCCAATCGCAATGCCAACAATGTCAACAATCGAATCAATAGCACCCACTTCATGAAAGTGAATTTTACTTTCAGGAACGCCATGCACTTTTGCCTCAGCTGCACCCAGCCTGTTAAATATCGTTATTGCTTTCTCTTTAACAGTATCTGTCAAACTGCTCTCACTAATAATCTTATGAATATCACGCAAGTTGCGAGAAGGCTGAAACCATTGTCTTGCTTCCACATTAAAATATCTAGCTTTAATTCCGCGTTTAATAACTTCCTTGTCAATAAGCTTATACGCCGTAACCGGCAATTTAGCAAGCTCCGCCCGCAAATATTCGCTAGGCAGCCCGGCATCTAATAGCGCCCCGATCATCATGTTGCCGCTAATGCCCGAAAAACAGTCTAAGTATATCGCCTTCATACGCACCTCTTATGTTCTATTGTTTAGTGTTCAGTATTATCGAATGCAATTCGTTGATTTTCTTAAAAAAATACTTGACTAATTCGCAGATCGATCAAATTTTATAATATTCGGCACTTTTTTCTCTATAGATTATACATATTCGCATCTAAACCATAAAAAACCTGCTGTTTTTAACAAAACTACATAATTATATATACCATTCTAATCAATTTAATACATAGTGTCCGTCCCTTGCTTCCTGCCATTGAGCATTCTCATTGATTTGTATTTCGTCAAATACAAGTACTTTTTTGTTCCTTTCATAGCAAGGATCCGGAACCGGAATAGCAGAAAGCAGCGACTTGGTATAAGGGTGCAGCGGCCTGGCGAAGAGCTCTTCCGTAGCGGCCAGTTCTACCATTTTTCCACTATACATTACCCCGATCCGGTTACACAGGAACCGCAGCAATGACAAATCATGGGCAATAAACAAAAAGGTAAACTGCTTTTCTTGTTGCAGTTGCTGAAACAAGTTAATAATTTGAGCCTGGATGGAAACGTCCAGCGAAGCTACCGGTTCGTCCGCAATAATGAGTGCCGGTTCCAGACTGATGCTGCGGGCAATGCTCACGCGCTGGCGCTGCCCGCCGGAAAGTTCAGCAGGGTAGTATCGGCGGTAACTGCCGTCCATGCCTACCATGGTAAGCAATTCCAGGATTTTTGCCGTGCGTTCGGCTTTGCTGCCACCAATCTGATGGACTTTCAATGGCTCGGCAATAATTTCCTCCACAGTCATATGCGGATTCAATGCTGCCGCTGAATCCTGAAAAACAATCTGGATATTCTTTTGTATTTCCCGTTTATGCTGACGGTAGATCTGTTTGTCGGAAATACAATAATCCTTATAGTAGATTGTCCCTGCTGTCGGCGGCTTGAGTCCCAATAAAGTACGCGCCAGCGTGGATTTGCCGGAACCCGATTCACCAGCCAAGCCAAAAATTTCGCCACGGCGCAGTTGAAAGGAAATATCATCCACCGCCTTTACGGTAAAAGACGAATTGATGCGAAAAAACTGCTTTACGTTTCTGACTTCCAATAAAATATCCTCAGACAATTTGTTTCCCCCTGATCTCCAGCAGTTTAGGCGGCATCACCTGCGGCGCCCGCGAGTCTAGAAGCCAGGTAGCCGCACTATGGGTGTCGCTGATTTTAAAAAACGGCGGCATTTTCTCATAATCAATCTCCATGGCATATTCGTTGCGCTCAGCAAAAGCATCCCCCGGCGGCGGATTGAGCAAACTGGGCGGCATCCCAGAGATGCTGTGCAGCCTGCCGCCGCGTGGCGTAAAACATGGCTGCGCCTGCAAAAGGCCCCACGTATAAGGATGGCGCGGATCATAGAATATCTCCTCCGCCGTACCGATTTCGACGACCTTCCCCGCATACATGATCGCTACCCGGTCGGCAATGCGGGCCACCACACCGAGGTCATGCGAAACAAACACAATCGACAGCGCCATTTGCTTCTGAAGTAACTGCAGCAGAGTAAGAATCTGAGCCTGCATGGTTACATCCAATGCCGTCGTTGGCTCATCAGCAAACAGGATCTGGGGATTCGACGCCAGCGCAATTGCCAAAACGCACCGCTGGCGCATGCCGCCGGAAAAAAAGTGCGGCTGCAAGAAGAAGCGCCGCACCGGTTCTTCCAGCCCAACCAGTTCGAGAAGCTCCAAGGCCCGCCGGTCTGCCTCCTGCTGCGAGATTTGCTGATGGCGTAAAAGAGCTTCAGTAATCTGCCTGCCGACGGGAATGGTAGGATTTAACGACATCATCGGGTCCTGAAACACCATGGAAAAAAGGCTGCCCCGCAAAGACTGCATCTGTGATTCGGAATAGCGGGTGATATCTCTGTTGTCAGCAATGATTTTCCCCTGTTTAATAACAGCATTCGGCGGCAGCAATTTCAGTACCGACTTACAGAGTACGGATTTGCCGCAGCCTGATTCTCCCACAATGGCCAGAGTCTCGCCCTTGCGTAAAGCAAGCGATACATCACGGACTGCCTCAACTTCACCTTGTTTGGTATGAAAGCTCACCGATAAATTTTTTATTTGCAATATGTTCTCCATGCTACATGCCTCCATACAAAATGGCTGCCGGAAACGCTCTGCGTCCGCGGCAGCTATTTTTATTATCTTTTGTATTATTATTGCTCTAATGTCCAGTCCTGAACATTCCACATAACGCCTACTGCATGATGGCCTAGAATACGCTCTGTTGAAATACCGCTGAGCTTAGGCGTTGCAACAAAGTTGCCATCTAGATAAGCAAGCATAATATAGGCCGGGTCCTTGGCCCATTCTTCCTGAAATTTATTATAGGCCGCTTTACGGGCACTCTGTTCCAAGCTTTCCCTCGCTTTTATCAAGTACTCATCCATGACCGGATTGGTATAGTGTGTATAGTTGCCGCTCGCCCCTGTAGCAAAAAACGCATACGTTCCGTTATCCGGATCGAACGGGGCTGCCTGACCGATTAAGAAGCTCTCCAGGGTATTCCAGTTTAACTTCTGTACAATGTTGACCTTCATTTCCACGCCGACGGCTTTAAACTGCTGGGCCGCTATATTGGCGATATCAATCCGTTCTTTTTCAAATTCGCGTACATCTACGCTAAAAGACAGCCGCTGGCCATTTTTTTCATAAATTCCGTCCGGACCTTTTTTCCAGCCCAGTGCTTCCACTTGTTGTTTGAATGTTTCCGGATTGTAATTAAACGTGTCAATTTCCGGATTATTGTAAATCTTATTGCGCTGAATAGGACTATAGGCCACGCATCCCTGGCCGGTCAACAGACTTTTTACAATCGCTTCCTTGTCCAGTGCATAGCCAAGAATAGGAATCAACTCGCGGTTTTCCCGCCAAAACGGCTTTTGGTAATTAGGGGCAATTGCCCGATAATCGGCGGTAACAAAATCATAGACTTTGAAATTCTTATCATTACGGAACCCCTGGGTATTCTGCGCGTTCAGCCAGGCAAGATCCAACTCGCCTGATTTAACCTGCATGGCCCGGGCATTTTCATCCGGAACAATTTTGAAAATAATTTTGTCAATAGCAGGCACTTTATCGTAGTAGGCTTCATTTTTCACAACCGTAATACTCTGACCGACTTCCCAGCCGGCGAATTTATAACGGCCGGTGCCAATAGGATGCTGGTTAAATGGATCGGTCATAATATCTTTGCCTGCCAGGAGATGTTTCGGTAAGATGCCGATTGTCAAATAGTCAAGCATCGCGGCATTCGGCTTCGACAATTTAACCTGAACGGTATTGGCATCCAACACAGTAACCGCTGAAATTTCCTTATAGTTGTCGGTAATCGAAGCTTCGAGCGTCTTGGACTGCGTAAGCAAATCCAAGGTGAATTTGACATCATCGGCCGTAAAGGGCTGGCCGTCATGCCAGGTTACGCCCTGACGCAGCTTAAACGTATAGGTGAGCGTACCTTGATCAAAATTACAGCTTTCCGCCAAATCCGGAACCGGTTGACCACTGGCATCGTATTTCATTAAACCGGAAAAAATGATATCCGGCAATTCGTCGTGCGAATTCAGAACCGGGTTAATTGTTGTATAATCACCACTGGCAAAATTCAAAACCGAACCGGCAGTTGCTTGTTGGGAAGCCGGTTTGCCGGACCCGCAGCCGGTGAGGCCCAAACACACAAGAACTGTTGTGATAAGAATGATCCATTTTTTTGTTTGTTTTTGAATATCCATTATCTTCTCCTTAAGTATATTATTACCTACAGTGCCGTCTATAAATTGCTGGACTTTTTATTGGCTTCGCCGCGCAGGTAGTGCCCAATGTTCGTAATACACAAAAGCGTCAAGACAATGAAGGCTCCGGGTATCACAATGACCCACCAGGAATCAGTCAAGAGAGCCTTATTGGCAAGCGACAGCATACTCCCCCAGGAAACAATATCAACCGGCAGTCCCAGTCCTAAAAAGCTTAAAGTGGATTCCATCATAATACAGCTGCTTACGCTTGAAACTACCATGAACATGATTGCAGAAACAAAGTTCGGCAACAAATGCTTGTACAATATACGGGGAAATGGTGTCCCGATGGAACGCGCTGCCAGCATGTATTCACTGCTTTGGATCTGCCTTACTTCACTGCGCACAAGCCGGGCGAGGCTCATCCAGCCGGTCAAGCCGATAACAACGGCAATAGAAAAGGCGGTCGGCGTTCCCATAATCGATAAAAGCAGCAGAATCATCAGCAGGGTCGGTATGCTGCTGAACATTTCGGCCGCCCGCATCATCAGTTGATCCAGCCATTGGGCGGCAGTACCGCTAATACAGCCGTAAAATACCCCCACAACGGTAAGAATACACGTACCTAACAGGCCGATGAATAGGGATATCCGGCCACCATACCAGATAATTGAAAAAATATCCCTTCCCAGTGAATCTGTGCCAAAATAAAATTCAGCATTCGGTGCTTCATTTAAATGATTAAGATAAAAATTCGTAGGATCATGATTCATAATCTGTCCGGCAAAAATACACCCTAGCACGATTATGCTTAAAACGAAAACCGAAACAACAGGCTTTTCCCGCCACCGCTGCTGCCATATAGTGTTTTTTTTCGCCGGCGCCGTTTGGCGCTGATACTGTGCCCCGACAATTATAAATGCTTCATTGGTTTTGTCCATAAGCCGGCCTCCTGCACCCGCATGCGCGGATCGATCTGCTCATTAACGGTCTGTGCCAATAAGCTGGACACTATAATCAATGCCCCGGTAATCAATACCACGAGCATCAGCAAATTATAGTCATGGTATTTGGCACTTTCTATCGACAGCGCCCCGATGCCCGGATAGGCAAATACGGCTTCCACAACGTAAGTTCCGCTCAAAACATGCGATACGGAAATTGCCATAATGCTGAAGATGGAAGGTGCCACATTACGCAGGCAATGGCGCCAGACAATCTGATGCCGGGTCAGCCCCTTGGCCTTAGCCAACAAAACATAGTCTTTGCGGACCTCATCAAGCAGCTTGTTGCGAATCATGTAGGTATAGTACCATAGATGGCTTGTAACCATTACAGTCAGCGGCAAAATCATATGCTCCAGGCGGCTAGCGATATTTCCCGCCTGCCCGCTATCATAAGCACCGCCGCTAGGCAGCCAGTGCAAATTTACACTGAACACAAGAATTAATAGTAAGCCCAGCCAAAACGGCGGCAAATAATAGACAATGGTACCCAGCTTGCAGATGAACCGGTCCACCCATGTCTCTTCGTGCAATGCGCAAAACACCGCCAATAAAACCGCTAGAAAAAATACCAGCCCATAAGCAATGGTGCCAAGCAGGAGCGTATTGCCAATCAGCGCGCCCAGGATAGCAATCGCCGGCTTCCTGTATTTAAAGGAAATACCAAAGTCGCCCTGCGCGGCATTACTCAGCCATTTTCCGTATTGTACAGGCAAGGGCGCATTGAGCCCCAGGCGGGCCCGTGCCGCCTCCTGCTCAACCATACTCATTTGTTCTACCCTGTCACCGTAAAATGACTGGAGCGGATCGCCAGGAGCCAGGCGAGACAAGATAAATACAAAAACCGATAACACCAACATAAAGAAAATGAAAGCGATGACTTTCCTACCGATATTTAAAAACATTGACCGTCACCCACCTCACGCCACCTCCAAAATAAAAACCACGAAGATCTACGGTTAATTCTTAACCGTAACACCTTCGTGGTTTTATTCGCATTATATCACTGTATCAAAAAATTATTTAGTCAGTCTTCTTGACTGTGTTCGTTAAAATAATAACATAATCTTAGTCGATTGACAATAAGAAATTTTCACAACTTTTACCCACAACTTTTAGGTAAATTGCAATATTAAATTAATCATTCTGGCAATTGCCTTTTGTAAAGATATGTTTATATTGTTTTCTGCACGTAAGGCGGGACGGTGGAAGTGTCTTATTAACTCAAATTAAGACGAGTACCACCGTCTCTGTCTTTGCGGTGTCTTTTCCTGCGTAGATGCCCGCTTGTTCAATAACTGCTGTAATTAGAATGAGTCAGAGAACCGTTACCTGGCGCATTTAACGTGACTATCACAAAGATGTATGTTTTCGTTTCCATTTTATTTACTATCTCCATTTTCTATCATCTTTTTGTTTTTTGACTTATCAAGTCTGTAAGCAGTCAATGCCGCCCCAATAATGCATAGTGCCATTAAAATCAGGTAATCATTTTTCATGCCGTAAACGAACACATCATCTCTGCCTTGTACATAGTCAGACACAGCATACCCTAGCTTACTTCCCATAAAGCAGTATAGAAGGGTAGTAGACAGGACAATTCCAACATATTGTCCAAGATTGCGTACCAACGAATTGACACTGCCGCCTATTCCGAGTTTGCTTTTCGGACAAGCGGACATAATAAGAGAGTTGTTGGCAGGTTGAAAAAAAGACTGTCCAACAGCCATAATCGTTAAAAAGATTGCGCAAATCAGAACAGATGAATGTATGCTGAGGAAAGACATAAGTAAGAAACTTGCAGCCATTACAAATAGCCCAATCAATGTTAAAATTTCTGCTCCGATTTTGTCAGCCAAAGTTCCGCAAAATGCCGAGAGAATAGCGATAATAAGTGGAGCTATCATCATCAAGAGTCCAGAACTGGATGGTGACAGTTTAAGCGTATCTTGGAAATAAAACGGTAACAGCAATGTGTAAGCGGCAATACAGACGAATGAAATTAATGCACAAATCAGACTCAGAGAGAACAATTGGTTATTAAAAAGACTAATATCCAAAAGCGGCTGTACCTTCTTCTTTTCAAATTCTATAAACAAAGCGCTAACAATAAGGGCTAACAGAATAGCTCCCACTATGTACGGATTCGAGAATCCTGTTTTTTGCGCTTGTATCAGTGCACCAAACAGAAGCATTGTACCCAAGAATTGAAGAATGGAACCAGTTTTGTCAATATGTTGTCCAAAAGTTTTTTTATCCTTCGGAAGGTATTTTAACCCAAGAACAAAAATCACCGCACCGATTGGCACTTTGATATAGAAAATAAAATTCCAACTCAGCACCGAGACAATCAAACCACCAAGTGGCGATCCAATCATAGTACCGAGAGCTACAGCCGAGGCCAAAATACCAAGAGCCTTACCCCTTCCTTCATTCGGATACAGTTGTGTAATAATCCCTTGATTATTAGCCATATAGGCGGAAGCACCTATGCCTTGAATAAACCGGCATATAATAAGCGGAAAAAGGGAATCGCACAGACCGCAAAGCAGTGTGCCTATGGTAAATAAAAGAGTTCCACAATTGAACACCTTTGATTTTCCAACGATATCTCCTAATCTTCCGAAAAAAAGCAGTGTGGAACAAATAATCATAACATAGCTTGCGATGACCCACTCAATGGAAGACAGCGGAACCACAAGACTTTTCGACATTACTGGTAGGGCAATGTTAACAATGCTTGAATCCAGTGTGGCCAAAAAGGACATTGCCACTACGACAAATAGAGTAATGCCCTTTTTTTGTGGTTCATTTGAAATTGGTACTTGCATGTTCATTTCAACTTCTTTCGATTTAGAATAGCTCAATTTTGCAGTTTACATGAATCTGTTTCTTGTTCTATAATAGTCTTAAAATCAGTCAGTTTCTATAATTGTGTTGCTGATATTTAGCACAATATTGACATGGGGCTTGAAAATGAAAGATTATAAAGATTACTTTTATAAAAAAATGCCGGACGTTCATTTTGGTGTAGATATTTTTCTAAAAAACGACTTAGCTCGCGAGCAGAAGCTAAAAACGCATTGGCATGAGCATATGCAGATGTATTATTTTATTTGCGGTAGTGCAATGCTTGAATGCAACATGAAACGGTTTATCGTGCGCTCTCAAGATATTGTTGTTATTAACAGCAATGAACTGCATTATATGGAGAGCCTCTCAGACGATTTGCAGTTTTATGTCATCCGAGTTGATCTTCCTTTCCTTTTTAGTAACCAAGTAGACTTATGCCAGACGAAATATCTCGCTCCCTTATCGCAAAATCGGATAACACTTCGCAACTTGATTCGAGACGACACGGAAGTATTGAATTGTGTAGTAAAAACAATTGACGAGTATTCCACAAAAAGAATAGGTTTTGAACTTGCAGTAAAATCCTCTATTTACCAATTGATTGTCCTGCTGCTTAGGGGACACATTCACAAAATTATGTCAAGTGATGAATTTTCTTCAAGAGTAAACAGCCTTAAACGGTTTGACACAATCCTTAAATTTATTGCTGCACATTACACAGAAAAAATATCCGTAAAAGATCTTGCAGAAAAAGCAAATATCACGGTTTTCTATTTCTGCCGAATATTTAAACAGCTTACCGGAAAAACGATGACTGATTATATTAATGAACTGCGGCTAGAAAAATCGCTTGAATATTTGCAAAGTAATGATCTTAACATTACAGAAGTAGCGTTAAATTGCGGATTTGAAGGCGTAAATTATTACAGTCGCCTATTCCGCAAGCATTATCATATTTCACCGACGAAATTTAGAGAAAACAATATGGAGAAGTAAATCCAAAGTTTTATAATTGGTATGGGAAAAGTGTATAATCTTGGACTTTTAGCTTTATCTAAAGCTCTCTATTGGAAACCAAATCAAAAGAATTGCAGACTGTGTAGAAAGCCCTCTATGTCTGAATGTTCCCAAACAAATTGACAATAAGAAAATAATAAATTTTCCAATGAAATTATACTTTCAGTTATTATTTAAGAATATTCCTATTTACCGGCCATATATATTTATCAATTGATAACCCATCAGGAGGGCGCGGTATGCAGGATTTTAACACCATTTTTCTTAGTATTATCATTGAAGCACTTCCGCTGGTGCTTGCGGGAGTGTTTGTTTCTGCCTTTATTCACACCTTTGTTCCGGCGGAATGGATTCAACGAGTCTTGCCGCGCAAACGTCTGGCAGGCATTATTGCCGCCAGTTTACTGGGAGTGTTTTTACCGCTATGCGAATGCGGCATGGTACCGGTCATACGCCGGTTAATTCATAAGGGAGTCCCGCCTTATATTGCTATCGCCTTTATGTTATCGGCTCCCATCATTAACCCGCTTGTTGCCTGGTCTACTTATCTGGCGTTTTCCGCCTTTCCGTCGATGGTTCTCTATCGCCTGCTCGGGGCTTTTACCGCTGTTATTATTATCGCCTTCATCATGAGCGCCAGCCGCACGCGCCAGGTGCTCGCCGGCGGTGAGACAGCAGCTACCTGCTGCGGCGGACATCATGCTCACAGTCCTCATACCTCGCCCGCCGGGTTCCCGGCTAACTGCCGCATGATGCTTTATCACGCCTGTGATGATTTTTTTGATATGGGCCGGTTTCTGCTCGTAGGTTCGTTCCTGGCAGCCTTCATCCAGGTAACTGTCCCGCGTCTGACGCTCTTAAACTATGGGCAGGACCCTATTTATTCAGTCGGCGGCATGATGGTGTTTGCCTTCCTGCTCTCCGTTTGTTCTCAGGCTGACGCGTTTATTGCGGCGCCTTTTCTGGAGCATTTTAGCACCGGTTCACTGGCTGCTTTCTTAATCTTCGGGCCAATGCTGGATGTGAAAAATACCATTATGCTGTTTACTGTTTTTAAGCCGCTGTTCACGCTTACACTCATCTTCATCATTACCGCCGTTGTCCTTGGCGTAAGCCTGTCCATGCTTTACTTTCCTCAGCTATGGGAGGTGATTTGTTTTGTTCCTGTTTAAAATCTCAGGCGAAAACATATTAAAATTTCTTATACTGATAGGATTTAGCCTGTTGTTTTACAATACACTGACAACACCTGCCCTGTCCCAGGTAATCAGTCCGCAGTTTATTGGCAACGCCAAACTGGGATTTGCCCTGCTGCTGGCACTTACAGCTATTCAACTAGTTAAAACACTCGACCGGCATCATAATAGTTCCTGCGGCTGTCATCATAATGCCAGCCGGCTGGGCTATATTATATTTATCGCTACCCTGACGCTTGGCCTGCTTGTTCCTATCAGCCCGCTGGGCGCAACGACCGCCTCGCAGAAAGGGATTAAGTTTATGCAGACCGGTATCGCCACTCCGGTCAGTTTACCCGTACTGCCGGCTGAACAACCTGCCTTACTCATAACCGATGAAAACCATGTCAAGTATGTGACTGCCTGCTACGAAAATACGGCCGCCTTTACCGGGAAAACTATCAGCATCAAAGGGTTTGTCTGCCGGCCTGACCAATTATCCTCTCAGCAATTTCTCGTCGCCCGCTTTGAAATATCCTGCTGCGCTGCCGATGCCGTTCCCAGCGGACTCATGGTGGAATGGCCTGACGGCCAGTCTGTAAAAAATGACAGTTGGGTAGAAGTCCATGGCAAACTGGATACTTTTGACTATCTCGGCAACAAGCTGCCGGTGGTCAGGGCCACCCAAGTGATTCCTATTCAACCGTTGGCGACGCCTTATGTGTATACTAACAATTATCTCAAATAAACGTTTAAGTGACCTGCATTTTTTTGTGTACCTTTTATGACAGGCGTATCATAGACCAAAACCCGAAAGTCTATCCAAGACCTTCGGGTTTTGAGTACCTCACTAATTAGTATTTTGTAGCGATTTTTTTTATGCTGCGCATCATTTGAATACGTTCCTCAGCCAGTACATCTGCCGCTTTGCAGGTCGGAATATGATCCCGTTTGGCAATAGCAATTACTTTTTCAATGTTGTTATAGACCGTACTAACCTTCCGCATTGCCCGGTCATGGTTATAGCCGCCATCGAGCAGTTCGTCATAAACATTCATAACACCACCGGCGTTAATAATAAAGTCCGGCGCATACAGGATTCCCTTAGAATCAATAACATCGCCATGACGGGCTTCTTTTAACTGATTATTGGCAGCACCGGCAATGACGCGGCATTTCAGTTGCGGGATAGTTTCGTCATTAATAATTGCACCTAACGCGCACGGGGCAAAAATATCGCAGGCTGCACTATAAATCTTATTCGGGGCGACAGCTTCAACATTAAACTCTTTGACTACCTGCTGCACATTTTCCTCGCAAATATCGGTTACAATGAGGTTAGCACCTTCTTCATGCAGATATTTGCATAACGTATACCCCACATGTCCAAGCCCCTGTACAGCAACCGTTTTTTCTGCCAGTGAGTCCGTACCCCAAACTTCATTGGCGCAAGCCTTAATTCCTCGCCAGGTTCCATAAGCGGTAACCGGGGAAGGGTCTCCACTCGAACGGGCAATAGAACCTAAACCTGCGACATGGTTTGTTTCCATGTTTATATATTCCATATCTTCAACCGTCGTGCCAACATCTTCCGCTGTAATGTAACGGCCGTTCAGCCCCTCAACAAAGCGGCCGAAGGCACGAAACATTGCTTCACTCTTATCTTTTTTGGAATCGCCAATAATAACTGCCTTAGCCCCCCCTAAATTCAGGCCGGCAGCTGCATTTTTATAACTCATTCCCCGTGCCAGGCGTAAAACATCAACAAGGGCCTCTTCCTCACTGGCATAGTTCCACATCCTGGTGCCGCCCAAAGCCGGTCCTAATGTAGTGTCATGAATACAAATAATCGCTTTCAACCCAGAGGCCGCATCATGACACATTACCAATTCTTCATACTCATATTTTCCCATGTACGCAAAAATTTCCATATGCATCTTCCCCCTAGTTTTTATTAAGAGCTGTGCTCGACATATTTTAATTGCATAAAATATGCCAAAACACATATCTGAAATTAAGAGTATGTCAAAGCTTGAAAACACCATTCTTTTTCAATTAAAAGCTAACTACAACAGAAAATTACACTGCAAGTTCTTGCATCTCGTGCAAACACATGCAGTGCAATTTTGGGCAATTGCTTACTCTTGATGATATTTTTCTAACTTGTAATAAAGGCTGCGCACGGAAATCCCCAATCGCTGAGCGGCTTCAATGCGATTACCGCCCGTAACGGCCAGCGCGGCTTCAATAGCCCGCCTCTCCGCCTGCTTTACTATTGTCTCCAGCGTAGCTAGTTGCCCGGCAGAACAGGCTTGCTCACAACTTGCCTGTGTCATAGGCTTAGCAGCAGAATCACTCTGCGTGAGTGCGGGAAGATGGGTGACCCGAATCACATCTTCCGTAGACTGCATATTAATCAATACCCGTCCTAAATAATTTTCAAGTTCCCGCACATTACCCGGCCAATTATATTTACTTAAAATCGCTAACGCACTACTGTCCAGGCAACGGACACACCGGCCATACTCATGATTTAATTTTCTAAGAAGGAATTCCGTCAAACTGGGTATATCCTCTAACCGTTCACGCAGTGGCGGTATCACTATCGGAAAAACATTGATACGATAAAACAAATCAGCACGAAATTTTCCGTTTGCAACAGCATGTTTAAGATTAAGATTTGTCGCAGCAATTACCCGGACATCAATCGGTATTGAAGTAACACCGCCAACCGGCACAATTTCTTTTTCCTGCAAAACCCGTAACAATTTAGCCTGAACGGAAGAAGCCATTTCGCCAATCTCATCTAAAAAAATCGTACCCTGGATGGCTTCAGCAAACAATCCTTTTTTACCACCCTTACGCGCACCCGTAAAGGCCCCCTCCTCATAACCGAATAATTCACTTTCCAACAGTGTTTCGGGTATGGCTGCACAGTTGACTTTAATAAGCGGTCCATGACTGCGGGAACTGGCACGATGAATGGCATTGGCAAACAATTCCTTGCCTGTACCGCTTTCACCTGTCAATAAAATTGTAGCTGGCGTAGCAGCCGCCCGGTATGCCTGTTCCACTGCGGCTTTCATCGCCGGGCTGCTTCCTACTATGTCATCAAACGTGTGACAATTTTTCATCTGTCGGACCAAGGACCGCATGCGGCATAGCTCGCTAGTCAAATAGTTTATTTCTGACACATCGTGTACGACTGCGACACTGCCCCGCAATTTGCCGTTAACAATAATCGGTGCGGCATTGGCAATGACTTCTTTGCCTTGGGGCCCGACAAGCATAGGAACGCCTTTTACCGGTTTTCCCGTCTTAAGAACATGCAAATGAACACTTTCACCTTGTTGAATATCTATCATCGGCGACTTGCCGATTACTTTTTCTTTAGTCATTCCTACTAAGCGCGTATAGGCGGGATTAACCAAGATAATCCGTTCATTTTCATCAACAACGGAAATAACTTCTTGCGAAGAATTAATAATGGCTTCCAACATTTCCTGAATAGCTTCTAGGTTTGTTAATTTTTTAGCCAGCCGCATAATTTTGTTAATATTCCGAAAACTTTCCACAGCCCCCATGATCCGGCCATTTTTATCACGTACAGGCACGCGGTTGGCAATGACACTGATTTCGCCAATTTTTTGCTGCTGATTTAACTCCGCTATACCCGTTTTCATCACAATTTCCAGTCGTGATCCCTTAATAATTTGGCTGGCCTTACGTCCAAGGGCTTCCCTGGCATTAATCAATAAAATTTTTTCCGCAGCGGCGTTAAAAATATTGATAATACCATAAGTATTAACAGCAACTAAGGCATCATGAGTAGAATTCAGGATCGTCTGGATTTCACGCGAAGTGAGTATAAATTCGTCTTCCATGCATAGGGGAAAGTCGCTCATTAAGTTCCGACCTCCATTTCTGTCAAGCACGTTTATTCTTGTCCCCATACTTATTATATATCAAGTTTATGGTAAAAATCACCATTTAGTTAATCGTTAAACAACCCATCGCTCTTCATTTTTGTTGAACTATTTATTTTATAATAAAACAGAAAGTGCGCATCCATGTCCTGGAAGCACACTTTTCTATATTTCTCTCTATTAATTTGTCCAATGATATAAGCTATTGTAACGAACAACAAACGGTCCGTTTATTACATACTGTTCTTAACACGATAATACCCGCGATTAATAGCCACTTGATTTGGCTCAAGAATATGCGGTTTGGCAGCAAACTTTTTGGCAAATGCCGTAAACAGCATTTCCATTTCCACAGCACCGGTGGCGGCAATCAACGCTCCCAGCGCCACCATATTGGCCATCTTAATGTTGCCCAGCTCGCTGGCGATATCATTGACCGGTACACGGTAGACCTTGATATCTTGGCGCTTAACCTCTTTATCAATTAACGAACTATTCACTATCAGAACACCGTTTTCCCGGATGGCAGGCTCAAATTTATCGAGTGACGGCAGGTTAAGCACAACGGCGGCTGTCGGTTCTTCTACCATCGGCGAGCCGGTAGCCCCTTCGGTAATGATGACTGAGCAGTTGGCGGTTCCGCCCCGCATTTCCGGACCGTAGGAGGGAATCCAAGACACCCGTTTTCCTTCCAGCATACCCGCATAGGTCAGTATTTGCCCCATGAGCAGCACACCCTGGCCGCCGAAACCGGCCATAATCATTTCGTGCCTCATTTTGCCACCTCCTCAATGTCTCGGTAAATACCAAGCGGATAGTGGGGAATCATATTCTCTTCCAGCCATTTAACGGCCTCAAGCGGCGATTTTCCCCAGTTTGTCGGGCAAATGGACAGCACTTCCACTAAGCTGAATCCCTTGCCGCTGAGCTGGAGTTCAAAAGCCTTTTTGATGGCCTTTTTGGCTTTGTTCATATTGGCAGGCGTGTTAACCGCCACCCGGGCGATAAAGGCCGGGCCGTCCAGGGCCGCCAGCATCTCGGCTATCCGAACAGGCATACCGGCAATCTCCTGCTTGCGTCCATAGGGAGAGGTGCTGGTCACTTGGCCAACGAGGGTGGTAGGCGCCATTTGGCCGCCGGTCATGCCATAGATGGCATTGTTAACAAAGATGGTGGTAATGTTTTCCCCCCGGGCCGCCGCATGCACAATCTCCGCGGTCCCAATAGCCGCCAAATCCCCGTCGCCCTGATAGGTAAATACGGCGGCGTCAGGCTGTACCCGTTTTACACCGGTCGCTACCGCCGGCGCACGTCCGTGGGCAGCTTCCAGCATGTCAACGTTGAAATAATCATAGGCAAGCACCGCACAGCCGACGGGCGCAACGCCAATTGTCTTTTCCTGAATGGCAAGTTCATCTATTACTTCGGCCACTAACCGGTGGATTATTCCATGATGACACCCCGGACAATAATGGGTAGGTACATCTAGTAATGCCTGCGGTCTGGAAAATAATACTTCTGCCATTTTATTTGCCCTCCTTGCCATCAAAAATCTTACAGATTTCCCGGTAGACTTCCAGGGGAGTCATAATCACACCGCCGGTACGCCCATAGAAATGCACCGGTTTCGCATCATGGGTAGCCAGCCGTACATCTTCGATCATTTGACCGGCACTTAATTCCAGGGTTAAAAAGGCCTTGGCGGTTTTCGCCAGCCGGGCAAACGGCGGCTCGGGGAACGGCCACAGGGAAATAGGCCGCAGCAGCCCAACTTTTTGGCCATTTTCCCGGGCTTTATCGAGAGCCGACTGGGCAATACGCGCCGTAATGC
>NZ_FNAM01000013.1 GCF_900101845.1 Sporomusa acidovorans
AATTCTATTCGTTCGTTCAAGGTTCATCACCATGATATCGATGAAAATTATATATTTCTATCAAGACCCAGTGGCGGGGAGGGGGAAAGTATATCTAAAATGGGGGAAATCCTGCAATTATACGGTTGCATCAACAGTAGCAACGCAGTTAAATGAGTCATTCTCCAGGAAAAAGACAAAAAAATGAGGATACAGCCGATTGAAAATCCATAGCCAAATTAGCCGCGATTTCCTTCTTCTGGGCAATCAAAAATTTTGCGCGTAGATAGTTTTGTCGCTCAACTGGCAGTCAGCTGCTGCTAGTTGAGCCTTTTTGCGCGCAAAACTTCCGATTGAACCCTTCAAGAACAGCCCCTTAACTCGGATGTATTGCCTGTTAGCATTTTCTTTAACTCATATGTAGAGATAACTTGACAGTACTCCTTATCAAGGTTTGCTAGAGTCATGGCATGCACTTCATCGGCTGTGCGGATTTGCCCGCTGTAGTCAAGTTTAGCATAAGTAAAGCAGGCATCTTCTATTAAATACGTTGCAAATCCCAAATTACCCGACATTCTAACACTTGCATCTACAGAATTGTTTGTAATTACACCAAAAATTACTACGAAGGATATATTTCGTTCTTTTAGCTTTAGTTCCAAACCTGTTCCTATAAAAGCATTATTCACATGTTTAACGACAATATGCTCTCCTTTTAAAGGCGTGACACATTCCTTAAAATCACAGCCCACCTGGCCGGGGCGATATGTGGAATTAGGTTCAGTTGATTCATGTTTAACATGAAAAATATGTCGTCCTGACTCTCGCCATAAGCTTAAAATTTCTGCCATGTTTTTTTCAGCATTAAGATTATTTCGTACTCCATATTGTGACCAGAACGGATTATCAATAGCTTTTTGCACATCAATAATAATTAAGGCGCTTTCTTTGGGTAATTTTTTAGTCATTAGATGTTTTTCTCCTTTTTACAGGAAGTGTATATTTGATGATTTAGGTATTTTTACGGAGACTCATTGTTAATACCATAGTTACACCATCCCCGGATTACTGGGTTTAGCGCATAGATTATCCCCCCTGATCATTGCTTCTGAGTCATGGCTGTTTTCTGACTCATCTTACAAAAAAACTCATATACCCTCCCCCAGTATTAATAAGACAAAAGTAAATTTTTGTACCCTACGTGATAAGCCCGTTGCTCGCTCAATTTGGCGTATAGACACTCCAGCGTCTTATTTAAATTCTACGACGAGTCCAACACCAACTTCCTTAATAGTAAAGCTTCTTGATAACTCGATCTTTGATTTTAAATCTGTACAATGGCAAGGATATAATTCCTTTATTTGATTGCCAGTTAAATATTCACAAGTCTTTTTTAGCAACTCTTCGTCTGGATTGAGCAAGTGAAAACCACCGATGATAGCAGCAATTCTCTCATCATTACAAACTCTCTTTGCCTGTTCTACAATATTACATATTCCAGAATGTGAGCATCCCGTAATGATTACTAATCCTTCTGATGACTTATATGCCAACGCAGAGTCATCCATTAAAAAATCATCTTTTACAAAATCGTGATCATGCCATTTTCCTATGGGAACCTTATTTTCAAAGTCATTTTTTCTTTCAATTTGTCCGAGAAAGACCAGTTTCTCCGTTAACCATACCTCAGATTGGCTAAGCACCAGTTGAAAATGCTTCTTTAATTGTTCCTCTTTGAGTAATGAGCCTATACATTCCTTGTCAATATATTTATCCGAAAATGTCTCCGGATGTGCTATAAGTTTTGGTTTATCATGTTTACTAGATTCCGCCCAAGTTTCTATATAGTGTTTAACTAAATAAAATAGCCCGCCAGTATGGTCATTATGTCCGTGGGAAATCACAACTGCATGAATATCGTCCAAGCTAATCTTCATTCTATTAGCATTTTTAAAAAATACATCGGAATACCCTACATCAAATAAAAGTTTTACATCTCCTTCTTCAATAAAGTACGATACTCCCGGTTCGCCATAGAAATAGCGGTCAATCAGTGTATTATTATCAACAAGTACTGTTATCCTCATCGCTTACTCCCCTTACGATCTTGAATTTAATTAGAGCACTCATTAGTAATATCTGCAAAAAACTAAGTTAGCTGTTTAAAAATACAGCCGTTTTAAAATCTATCCTTTATCAAATCTAATTACCAATTAATACTTTATTTACCAATAAAATAGAAAAGTCCTGCAATAATGAAAAACAGCTCAAATTATTGAGCTGCTTTTTTCTGCTCTCATCCCTCTTCCGGCCTCAGTGGAGAAATGGAGTGATGAGCAGAAATGCACCAAATAACTGCCAGAGTCATACTATGAAAATGTAGAGTTGCTAGGAGGAAAACCAATCATATTTACAGGTTACCGCTCGGCCAGCTCTAGCATTGGAGGTGTTCTTCTACATGAGTAACGAGAACCGCTTCGCATCCGCCGGCGGTTTCCTGAAACAATTTATATCGCACAACCAGGCTGAACAGACGCCTGCGTGGTTACCTGACTCTTTCCAAACCGGAGCTTTATATTTAGCAAATTTGAGTACAGGGCTCACTGATCTAACTGATGGTCAATCCGACAATTACTATTTTCTTACTGCAAATTGCAGTAACCCGGAGCTGCCAACAATGGAGAACTGGGATATCCAGTCCATCCGCCGGGATTTTCCCGCCCTACAGCAAATGGTAAATGGTCGGCCGCTCATCTGGCTGGATAATGCTGCGACAACCCACAAGCCGCAATGCGTAATCGCAGCGGTAGCTAACTTTTACGCCAAAGACAATTCAAATGTCCATCGAGGCGCACATACTTTAGCCAAACGCGCCACCGACGCCTATGAAGGAGCCCGGGAAAAAATCCAACGCTTTATAGGTGCGGAATCGGCTGAGGAAATCATTTTTGTCCGGGGGGCTACTGAAGCCATCAATCTTGTTGCCCAAAGCTATGGACGCATGGTGGTCCGGCCGGGCGACGAGATTATTCTCAGCAATCTTGAACATCATGCGAACATTGTGCCCTGGCAGCAGTTGTGTGATGAAAAAGGCGCCTCACTGAAGGTGATTCCGTTGAACGATAACGGCGAAATCATTTTGGAGGAGTATACGAAGCTGCTAAATTCTAAAACTCGTCTAGTGGCAATTTCCCATGTATCCAACTCTCTGGGAACGGTTGTCCCGATCAAGGTTATGATTGACATGGCTCACGTTCTAGGCGTACCCGTCCTCGTAGACGGTGCGCAAGGTATTCCGCACTTTAAAGTTGACGTCAAAAGTCTCGATGTCGACTTTTACGCTTTTTCCGGCCATAAGTTATTTGGCCCCACAGGTATTGGCATCTTGTACGCCAAAAAGACTTTGCTGGAAAGCATGCCACCGTGGCAAGGAGGCGGCAATATGATCAAGACAGTTACTTTTGAACAGACCACGTATAACTCGCCGCCAAATAAATTTGAGGCTGGTACTGGTCATATTGCCGGCGCTGTCGGTCTTGGAGCTGCCGTCGATTATCTCACCCGTCTCGGTCCCGAGCAGGTCGAAATATATGAACAAAAGCTGATGGCCTACGCCCGCAATGCGTTAAGTACCATCCCTCAATTGCGCCAAGTTGGTACTTCTGCTCATAAGGCCGGGGTATTATCCTTTGTGATTCCCGGCGTCTCTTCGGAAAGACTTGGCGAATACCTCGACCATCAAGGAATCGCTGTACGTGTTGGACACCACTGTTCCCAACCGTCACTTCGCCACTTTGGCCTAGATAGCACTATCCGCTCATCACTTGCTTTATATAATACTTTTACTGAAATCGACCAACTGGTTTTAGCCGTTGAAAAATACTTGTGTTAACTTACAAGGAGGAATTAAAGAATGGATAATGATTTTCTAAGAAATCATAACAGCGTAACTACTCAGGCTGCGCGAAATTTAGCAACCACGACAAAGTCTCTGCTAATGATGGAAGAGATTACTCCCCGCTGGATACTGCAATTTCTTCCCTGGGTGAATGTCACTGCGGGAACTTACAGGGTAAATCGCATCAAGGTTCTGTTTAAAGGGGAGGGAAAGATAAGCATCACTGAGCGGGACGGCCGACTTCTCGTCGAACCCGATCAATTACGCCAGATTTCACTGTTTTATGGCACAACTGCTGAAGAACTTTCGCTGCTTGCTGATAGTTTTATTGTCGAACAATATCATAAAGATCAGGTTATTGTTAGCGAAGGAGATTCGGCAAATAAACTTTATATTGTTGCCAAAGGCGTAGTCGAAGCAACTACTCTGGGTGAGCGTGAACAGAAGGTTCAGATAGGTATATTATCCAGTGGCGACTACTTTGGTGAATTCGCCTTGTTAGAGAATAAACCTTACAATGCCACCATCACCGCTTTGTCCGCCAGTAGTATATTGACCATAGATTGCGACAAATTCAACTCCCTGCTCAACAAATATCCGGAATTAAGGAAGCGCCTGGAACAAAATCGCCGGAGTCGAGACGAATGGAGCGTCAAAACAAACGAGTATGGCGAACACAAGATAAGTATCCAGGCTGGACACGAAGGTGAATACGAACTTCCGGAAACATTTGTAGACTATATAGAGCAGCCGCGTGAATATCCCTTGAGCATCGTTCAAACCGTAATCAAAGTCCATACCCGCGTCACCGACCTATATAATGACCCAATCAACCAGCTAGAGGAACAGGTACGGCTGACCGTTGAAGCAATAAAAGAAAAGCAAGAATGGGAGCTCATCAATAATAAGAAATTCGGCTTGCTTCACTCAGTAGCCCCGTCAATGCGCTTACAACCTCGCTATGGTCCGCCAACCCCCGACGATATGGATGAACTTCTGTCACGGGTTTGGAAAAAGCCCGCTATATTTCTGGCCCACCCCAAAGCAATCGCTGCATTTGGGCGTGAATGTACCAAACGTGGCGTTCCCCCAGTAACCGTAACTATTCAGGGATCACCCTTCTTGACCTGGCGTGGCGTTCCCATTGTTCCCTGCAATAAAATGCTGGTCGACGGAAAATCGAAATGCAATGGCAATACGGGTTCAACTAAAATATTGCTAATGCGTCTGGGAGAAAAGGAACAAGGTGTCATTGGCTTGCACCAGCTAGGTATTCCGGATGAGATCATGCCCAGTTTATCGATGCGCATGATGGGTATAGACAACAAAGCGTTAGCCTCCTATCTGCTTACCCTGTATTTTTCTGCGGCGGTTTTGACAGACGACGCACTTGCCTGCCTCGAGAATGTGGAAGTAGGATTTTACCATAACTACCCAATATAACACGGACGCATAAGACAAGAGGACGAAGGTTCCGTCCTAAAGACATTTCCTCCGTCCCTGTCTTGCGGCAATTCCAAAATTTCCGCCACCCGCTCCCCACAACGCCCAGAACAGTTCTGTATTGCAATCCTGATTTGCAATCAGCTGGTTTCCCCCGGCATCGACCGTTTCAGCCTCCATAACACTTCCGTAGTCAGGCCCAAATAACGGGCGAATAAACCTATGCCGCCTCCCAAAACCAGTCCGGCTATGGCTACCGTTGGACAAGTTCTCCCATGGAAATATAATCGTATTGGTAGAGCATTTCGTACAGCAAATCTCATTGAAGACAACGATACCATTGCCTTGTTAGACGGCAGCACTACCGAACATGTGGTTGTTTGCGATCACGGAATGCCTGATGAATGGATACATGATATTGATCCAGAAAGTTGCAATGGGTGATTGCAACGTAATAAGCCAGCAGCTTCATCAACCGGATTTTCAACAAATACAATCGCTTATCCTGATTACCCAGTGAATAGTTTATGCACTATTACTTTATTGGGAACAAGGCGGAGGATGGCAGTATTGTCTTATGAGAAGACGATACTGCCATCCTCCGCTTTATCATCCCATTTCGACATAGACACGCCTCCTCGGCAGGATGAGGCTTAGATTCATTATCCATTTTAGGTTTGGTTGGCAAACCCTGATTATCTGTTTCTCATCAAAAAGATAATCATTGACAGAAAAATATGGATGTAGTAAAGTATTATTACAGAGAATGATTATCATTATCATTATATTCGTTGGATTTACGTTTAAACAGGGAAGGAGTTGGTCTCATGTTTGCGGAGGAAAGTCTGCCTTTAGCTCGATGGCTGGCCTTGGAACTTGCGCCTACCATTTTAGGCAACAAACCCGCCACCATCCTATGTCTGCGTAATTATAAATTTTGTAATCTCTTGAATTTATGGCATAGCTATAAAACCACGTTATTTAAAAATACCACACTGGAATATATCGTGCTGCGCACAACAAAAGATACTGAAATTATCTTGTTTTATCGCCGTCAGCTTGTGAAAAAATGCTTACGACGGCGCTGCTGCTATGAATTTCTGGCTCGCCGCGGTTATCCAGTAACCCAAGGCATCACAGCCGTATTGCAGACCTTGCATAGAAAGTTCCGCCACGGCTGCCCGCATGAAATCGGCATCATTCTCGGCATCCCTTTAAAAGATGTAATTGGTTTTATGGAAATACGTTGTCCACTCAAGATAACCGGTCAATGGAAAGTGTATGGTTGTTCGGAGAATTCTCTGCGACTTATGCGTTGTTACGCTAATGACCGCCTTAGAATGGAAAGACTGTTACCCAATTTGTCTTCCCCTTATGAAGTGTTTACCACACGTAGCATATCTTAAACCAAATGTTAGCAACTGCTTTAAGGATTATGCCAATTTGCAATCGGTATTATTCTTGGCAGTATAAATAAAAGTCCAGGAGGTCTTGTTTATGAAAAAAGTCCGTGTAATTTATTGGAGTGGCACCGGGAATACCGAGAAAATGGCACAGGCAGTAGCCAGTGGTGCAAAAACTGCAGATACGGAAGTTACATTATTATCAGTTGCCGAAGCCACAGCCAAACATGTGGAAGAGGCAGATTACCTGGCGCTGGGTTGCCCTTCCATGGGTAATGAAGAATTAGAAGAAAGTGAAATGGAACCTTTTGTTAACTCTATTGCCTCTTTGGTAAAAAACAAACCTCTCGTACTGTTCGGCTCCTATGGTTGGGGTGACGGCCAGTGGATGAATGATTGGACCCAAAGAATGAAAGACCAAGGAGCCACTCTTGTGGACGACAGTCTCATTATTAATGAAACTCCTGATGACGAAGGTTTGAAAAAATGCCGTACCCTTGGCATGCAGTTGGTTAAATAACAAACTTATCTTCCTCCGCCATCTCAATGCTTGTCATTTTATCTCAGACAGATAATGTACCATGAAAAAATTCACCTCTCATGTATATAGTTTTACTATATGACATAAGAGGTGATTTTTTCTTTCCAGCGCGGCTTCTACCAGCGATTTCCCGGAAGCGATCAAAGTTGGCTCTGAGATACTATTAGCTGATAAGACAAGTAACCCATAATTTTGCTATTTTAGGACTTTATGCTTGCAAATAGCTAGTAATTATTTATACTAAATTATATCGGTTACTACCATTTTCTTTAATCTCGTTAAAAAATTCGAACAAAGCTTGAGGTATTTATGAATACATCCATTGCTGTTTTTTATAACAAACAATTTCAATGCATTGCTCTATCACATGGCAGCACCATCTTAGGTACCAATCTAATTTTGCCTATCTTATCTGTTTTTCTGCAGTATAAAGGCTTCACAGAAACGCAAATCGGATTTATTATCGGAATTACCGCGGCCAGCGCTTTATTGGTTCGTCCCTGGGTGGGCTTAAGTGTAGATACCAAAGGCAGCCGCTGGGCCATTTTAATTGGACAGAGTTTATTTTTCCTTTCAACTTTAGGTTATTTAATAGCCAATCGGTTTGCTTCGTTTTTTGCCTTACGCCTGCTGTATGGAATTGGCCTGGCCTTTTACGGCACCGGTGCAGTTACCTTTGCCAGTAGCATTGGCAGTTTATCGGTATCTCCCCGTTAGTGCTTATCATTGCCGGCGGATTATTCGGCATTGGCTTTGGCGCCGTTTTTCCGTCATTGGTGCTGCTGCTTGTCCAAAAAACAGCGGAAAGCAACCGGGGCACAGCCCTTAGCATACTCACAGCTGCCGGCGACATTGGCAACGCGCTTTCTACAGCCATATTAGGTGTTGTTGCCGAACATTTGGGCTACCCGTTTTTGTTTTCAGCCGTCGCGGTAACTTTGTTTATGGGCACCTACGGATTTTACTTTATCGTAAGCAAAAAAACACCACCGCTTGCCTCAGGAACGGAAAAATCCGCATCGTTATTTTGATCGATCGGATATTCTCCTTTTGTCACTTGCGTTCAAATATTTTCTCACGCTGCTTTTCCAGCAGCAGCAGGAGAGGATACCCCAATGCATAGCACGCTATCGTTTCCCCGATAGCAACCAACACTGTTGTTGGTATTATCGGCAGTTCTGCGGTAAAATACAGCAATATGCCTACGTAGACGGCATTTAAAATGACCGGAGGCAGGGGCACCAGATACTTGTTTAGTATTTTTGCGGTAATACATGCTGCCAGGAGCGTAACCAGTGGTCCCAAAAGGATGTCATAGATTCCTTCTCCGACAAAAAAATTGGCAATGAGGCACCCCGCAAACAGGCCAGGTATCGCAGCGGACGTAAAATACGGCAATATAGTCAGGGCTTCCGCCAGTCTTACTTGAACCTGTCCGGAACTTATCGGCGCAAGGAAGATTGTCAGGGCGGCATACATTGCCGCAATTACAGCGGCCTCGGTAATAAATCGGACTGACTTTAAACGAGTATTATTCATGGTATATTCCTTTCATTTATAGATAAACACTACCTATTAATCATCTCTTCAATTTTATATTAATTTATCTATTAAAGCCATAATTATTAACTCATACCTTATTTAGCAGTAAAATGAACAAATCCTGCAATATTTGCAGGATTTGTCTATAGAAAAGTGTCAGCAGGACAGAGGTATGCCGATCTACCTATGCTAAGCCAATTACGACTTTAATTGTGTTTGTATAACTTTACGCGCCACCGCCAAATGTTCCCGCATTAAATCAACAGCACTTCTGGCGTCCTGTTTCACAATCGCCTGCAAAATTTGCTGATGATAGTTAAGCGCCACTTCATGCCGGCCGGGATTTTTCAGTGAATAATGACGCGAAAGGCGTAATAAATCAGACAAATATCCATTAATTTTTGTAAGAACCAGATTATGGGCAGATTCAATTACGGCATTATGAAACTTTACGGAAGCCACATTCACTTCTTTACCCATATCAATATTGATCTTCATTTCCGTAACAGCCGCCTCCATAGCCTCAATATCATCAGCAGTGCGGCGCTCTGCCGCCAAGTGCACGGCCTGTATTTCAATGGCTTCCCGGGCTTCAAACAAATCCAGCAGTGCCAGCATGGGATCTTCAATCATAAAATCAATATGGTCCAGCACATGCCGCATTTTTATTTTTTTAACAAACACACCTTTGCCGCGAACCTGTTCAACGGCGCCCAAAAATTCCAGTATTTTTAAAGCCTCACGTACCGGAACACGGCTGATGTCATAATACTGAGCCAGTTCACGCTCTGAGGGAAGCACATCTCCCGCCTGTAAACGCCCCTCGCGGATAGCGTCCTTGATATCATCAACAATTTGACGATATAAATTATCACTGGATTTATCCATTGTTTTTTTCGAATGTCGCATAAAAATCTCTTCCACACTAATTTCCTCACATTCAACCAGCTATATTTGTTTGCAGTGTGTCCTGGATTTATTTACCTGACAAGCAATCTTTCTGAGCACTACCAATCAATAAAAATTACGCTCTTGTTTCGCCATCGTCAATTCCCAATTTACGGCGCCAATAGCGGGAATAGACGGCACCAAGCGGATTATGCGCCAGTACCCGGTCTTTGGCCACCAGACAGGATACCGGTGTGGCGGAAGCCCGCTGAAATAAAATATCATGACCGACACACAAGCCAATAGAAAAATTCAGTTCTGTCCTGGCGTCGGCCAGCACCTTAGCCTGTATTTTCGGGTTGCACATCGCTTCGAACTTATCTGCATGAATTTGTTCCAGGTCTAAATGTTTTTTGCTGATACCACATATTTTGCAGCATACCGAATGTACCTCAAAGTACTTCTCAAAATAGGCCGCAATAACCTTGGTTTCCTTGACTAAACCAATACAAAACGCCAGCCCGATTTTTTTTACGCCAAGTTCCTGCGCAAACGCCACGCTCTCTTCCAAACGGCACATTTTCATGTAATTGCGTCCTTCGATACAAGTGGCTGCGGTCATAATCCGCTTGTCCTCTCCGGCATAAATTGCTTTTATATCTTCAGCGTCAAAGCCGGTGCAATTTTTTCCGGCATGATAACAGTCATTATGCTTACACTGTGTACACTTCACATGCGTTTCCTCCTCTAGCCGTATGGCTACTGTGTTCTCAGCAACAACCCGCAATTGTCCCTAGACTCTTTATTGCCAATCTTCCTCAGCGCATACCAAAGACTGGCCTGATTGGAAGTAACCACAGGCTTTTTGAGCTGCATTTCCAAATAGGGAATCACTTCCATTGCTTGTGCGCCTCTTGCTGCAAATCATTCATGGTGTCTATATTGGTAAAATCCTGGTCTTTTTTGATGCGCGTACTATGGATACTCACACACTCCGGTTTATAACGGTTAAAATCAGGCTCCATCACCTGATTCCTGGCTGAAATCAGCAAACCGATTTTATATTTCCAGGCCAGCATGACATCTTCTCCTTGTTATTGCTGGTAGACAGAATCTATTATTTAGTTTCATGCCACTCGCAGCCTACAAAAGCCAGCCGGTCACCGCTTGATACCACAGGATTAAAACAGGTGGCAATCATGAACATATCCTGTTCAGCATGCACATGTCCCACTTCCTTAAAGAAATCATAAATGGTAGCAATAAGGCCGCCTGCCGGAACAAAATCACCCGGCTTTACCGCCATGCGTACTAAGCCGCCATAATCACTGCGCAAAAATTTTCTTTTCGTAATAATCAACTTTTTCTCAGATACGGGCAAATCCTTCGCTATCATGCCCAGTGCCGCCATGACATTTTCAATTCCCTGATAAGCCACTTGGATGGAGGATTCTTCCCAGCGTCCGCCGCCGCCCATTTCTGCCATAAAACAAGGAATATTGTGCTGCATGCACAATATGTCGAGAGCCCCGCTGGTCGTACCCGGAAGCTCGCCGCCGGCTGTTTTTAAATCGACACGGCAATTGGGATAGACCCCAAAAATTTTGGCCAGGCGGAACGCCTCTTCATTTGTCTTGTCATTGGCTTCGGCAACAAGTTTCGATACCGTATAAGGAGTCGCACTAAATAAGTGATTCAAAGTATGAAAATCAATCACATAGCCGGCTTTCTCCTTAAGTTCGCTGAAAATCACATGCGCTACACGTTCCGAATACAGGCCCTGGGGATTTCCCGGAAACTGCTGATCCATATCCAATTGATCCAGCATACTGACCTTGGAGCGTCCCCAAAAAGCAATCGGATTTAAAATAGGAGTGATCACCAGCGTTCCCTGCAACTTGTCCGCAGCCAACTCCCAGAAAAAACGCCGCATAGCCCACAGGCCATTAAGTTCATCGCCATGCACAGCACCGGTCAGCCACAAAGTCGGCCCTGCTTGTTTGCCGCGCAGTACCATAACCGGAATACGAATATCGCTAAAACACGCCAATTCCCCTACTTTGATATAATCGCAGAAACGTTCTCCCGGTTGTATTTCATGATTAAAAATTTTCATGATGCCACCTCATTATTATTTCTGAAATAGTTGATAAGTAACTTGCCTAAAGGCCAAAGGATAAGCAAAAAAGCTATTCCCATCATAACGCCTGACAAAGGACGGGAAAAAAAGCCGGTGAGATCACCGCGGAATAAAACCGCCGACTGACGGAAACTGTCTTCCAGCATAGGACCAAGCACCATGCCCAAAGCCAACGGTGTTGGATCGTACCCGTATTTGCGGAAGAAATACCCCAGGAAACCAAACAATACCAATACGCCAAGATCAAAAATGCTGTTGCGTACCGAAAAAGCACCGATAAAACAGAACACGATGACTAATGGCATCAAATATTTGCCCGGAATACTGGCCACACGGGCAAACAACCCTACCAGCGGTAAATTCAGCACCAGCAGCATAACATTACCGATATACATACTGGCAATCAGACCCCAGAACAATTCAGGATGATCCTGAATCAAAGTCGGCCCGGGGATAACATTATGCAGCATAAAAGCACCAAGCAAAACAGCCGGCAGAGGCGAAAAAGGCACACCCAAAGACAGCAACGGTACCAAAGCTCCACAGGAAGCCGCATTATTAGCCGTTTCCGGTCCGGCAACGCCCTCAATAGCGCCGGTACCGAATTTCTCCGGATGTTTGCTCAGTTTTTTCTCCATCCCGTAGGAAATAAACGTACTGATAATGTTAGCAGGTCCGGGAATCAGCCCAATCAAAAAGCCGCTGATGGTTCCCCGTACAATGGGACCGGCACTGTCCTTAAAATCCTGCTTGGACGGCAAAAGTTCCCGAAATTTCACCTTGAGAACTTCTAAAGGTTTAAATATATCTTCCGTACTGCTCAGTACCTCGGCAATACCGTATAAACCCATAATTACCGGGATAAAATCCAGCCCCTGGACTAACGTCTGACTGCCAAAGGTAAAGCGTTCCATCCCGCCGATGGGGTCCATCCCCACCGTAGCCAAAGCGATACCGAAAAACATCATTATATAGGATTTGATTACCTGTTTGCCGGTCAACCGTGTCAAGAGCAACAAGCCTAATAACGCAATACCAAAATATTCCGGCGGACCAAATTTAAGCGCAGCGCGGGCCAAAGCCGGCGCCATCAGCATAATCAGCACTACCCCTACCGTACCGGCCACAAAAGAACCAATGGCGGCAATCGATAGAGCCGGGCCGGCCTTGCCTTTTTTGGCCATCTGGTTGCCGTCAAGGCAGGTAATAACCGAGGCGGCCTCCCCCGGCACATTAACCAAAATAGACGTCGTAGAGCCGCCATACATAGAACCATAGTAAATACCCGCCAGCAAAATAAGGGCACTGGTTGTATCCATATTAAAGGTCACCGGCAGCAACAGCGACATGGCGCCAACCGGACCAAGGCCGGGCAATACGCCGACCAAAGTCCCCATGACCACTCCCACAAAGCACCATAAAAGATTAGGACCGGCAAGCACAGTGACAAGCCCTTGCATCAAATCTTCCATACTTCATCACTCACTTTCATAAATCCAACATCTCTAAGAACGGTTCCGGCAAGGGCAGTTGTAACACCACTTGAAAAATCAACACGGAAAAAACAACCCCTAACAGGCTAAACCCGGTATTCCTAAGCCAGTCGTTATTTCCCAGCAAACGAGAAGCAACCAGCAAGACCAAAAAAGTGCTGACGGAAAATCCGGTCAATGGAATGAAAATAAAGTATACGACGATAGCAGCCGACACTTTTAAAAGCCGCAGGACAACTGCTTTCTCCAAGGTTTCTCCCCTAGTCTGACTGTTGCGGATTAAGGTAAACAGGGATAGCAATGCCCATAAACCGCCAATGATAGCAGGAAACATCCCCGGTCCCGGTTCTTTTAAACTGCCTGCGGAAAGACTGGCAACACCGCAAAGATAGCCCAGGGCCAATAGCAGATGAATACCGGCGATCATTTTATCCAACCCTAATTTACGCTCTGTCATTTTGGCATCATCCCTAAATCAGAATAAATTTTACCGGTTAAATCGTACCAGTCTTGCAAGTCTTTTTTGGATTTGTCCGTATCACTATAGACAACCTGGTAGCCCATGTTCTTGGCAAAATCACGGAATTGCGCGTCCTCCAGCGTCTTTTGCAGTGCCGCTTGCAATGCCTTAGCTACATTTTCCGGTAAACCATTGGGCGCTACAATATAGTGACTGGCACCACCGGCAACATCAATCCCCTGTTCTTTGGCCGTAGGCACATCTTTAATGGCATCTACACGCGTATCGGCAAATACGGCCAGGATTTTTGCTTCACCGGCCTTATACTGGTTCATGATTTCGCTGACATTAAGAAAGCCAACATCCACATGTCCGCCTAACAAACTGGGAATTAACTGACCGCTTCCCTGAAAGGGAACCGTCGTCAAAGAAATTCCGGCCTTTTGCGAAAAATTAACCCCTGTTAAATGAACTACCGTACCTTCACCCGGAATGCCGGCCGATAATTTACCCGGATTTTGTTTGGCATAATCAACTAATTCTTTGAGCGTATTCCAAGGAGCGTCCCTTTTGACGGCAACGGCCACCCGCAGGGAACCGACTTGTGCCAATGGCGTATATTTACTCAAATCATAAGGCGCTTTTACAACATGCAAGCCGGAAGACAATTCCCCACTTGATCCAAAAAGCAAGGTATAACCATCAGGATTTGCCGAAACGACTTCATTCGTTCCCACCGTACCCGACCCGCCCGGACGATTTACAACGTTAATCGGCTGGTTCAAATAGGTTTTGCCAACCTGCGCAATTTGCCTTGAAACCAAATCACTAACACCGCCGGCAGCAAAAGGCACTACTAACGTAATCGGTTTTGTAGGAAATTGGGCAACTTCTTTCTTCTGCGTTTTACTTGCTGTATTGCACCCCGATATTACCAGGACAAATGACAGCAGCGATACCATTAGGAAAATAGTTCTTTTTTTCATATTCATCGTACATACCCCCTGATTTTTGCAAAATGTTAATACCCCTGCCGTTATATTTGTGATATAGCAGCCATCACCCCCTTTGCAGGTATACTGGTATACCTGTATTTACCTTTAAAATTCTTTTATCACCTTATATCATAATTATCAGCATTAACGCTAGTTCTTTCTTGATCTGCTGTCACAATCAGCATAAAAAAACAAAAGAAGACTTAACTTCTCTTGATAATAAGAGAAATTAGCCTTCAGTTCGTACTGATCAGCTCGTCTTTGCATACAAGCATATGTTATTGTTAATAATTATGTGATGCTTAAAATTATATAAAATGATTATGATACTGTCAAGTGTATTTTTGTTTGAGAATCAGGTAAGTTCAAAACAAAACACGGGTGATTGCCAGTTGTGAGATTGCTATCCTGCAAATATTCTTACTACGGAAGAACCTCACACAAACAGGTAGCTGGTCATAGACAAAGCACCTTTCGTACAGGCAGCATTAAAGATCGTAAGTTGATCTTCTTCTCGTGAGGCCCCTAGTATATACAACAAGGGGTAAAAGTGTATTCGTTCACGCTTTCTGGAAACAGATGATTGGAGAGCTTGGTATCCCTGCTGCGGAAGACTCGGCATCTGAATGCCACATTCAAGCAGCGGATAACTTTCTGCCATTAACAAACCCGCATTGCGCTACATCCAAAAAAGCCTGGATATTTCGGAATACGCATTACTATTAGTGAAATACTAAAATTGATAAACAACTATAAGGAGTTGCTAAAATTATGAGCAATCAGATATTATTTTGGTCTATATTAGTCCTGCCCTGGTTGACTTTGATCTTTATGAAAAAAGAAACTATAAAGCGTTTCATGCCTGTTGCTCTCTTCTCTACGCTTGCCAGTGTATTAGCTGTAGAAGTGGGAGAAAATTTAGGATGGTTTATTTATGAGGCAGCAGCTTCCCCGCTACGAACAGGTTCATATATTATTTTTGGATTAAATCCCGTCATTACTATATGGCTATTTCACTTTATATATGGTAAATTTTGGACATACCTATTAATCGATACGGTTTTAAACTTTGGTTTTATCTATTTATTTCATGTTTATTTTCTAGGCAGTAGAGGGCTTTTTCAGGAGATAGGTATTACTCCTTCGCTAAATGCGTTGATAACTACTATCGTTGGCGTTATGGCATACGGCTATCAGGTGTGGCAAGAAGAAATATTTGCTTGCCCTGAAAAAGCCGGTTTTAAAACCAACCTGCAACCGGCAACAGCGAAGCCATTGCAAAATGAAAAAGAAAATCCACACAATGATAAGTAAAGCCACTATTTTTGGAAAATATTTTTTCAAAATGCACAAGATATAAAAAAATAATTCTTGCGAATAGCGAAGAATTGGCATTTAATGAGCCGGTCCCTTTAAATTAAGAAATATGACACCCATAATAATTAATAGTATACCGATGCCGCTGAATACGGTAAGATGTTCTTTCCAAATAAGAACCCCTATCAATGCCGTTAGCGCTGTTCCCACGCCTGACCAAATGGCATACGCGATACTTAACGGAATGGATGTTAGCGCTTGTGACATTAAATAAAAAGAGGAACTCATTCCGCCAATAAATGCCATGCTGGGAATTAGTTTTGTAAATCCTGCTGATGCCTTCAGCATGGATGTAGCAAAAAGCTCAAGGGTAATTGCTATACCCAAAAGTACATATCCATTCATACTCTTCCTCCCTGGTTAAAGAAATTTGCCATAGGATTTTCTCCATACATAACTTCAAAACTATTATATTCCGCCAAAACGGTAAGGTAAAGATTTCCGGACAAATAAGCCTTCTACATGTTGGCAAGTTATTGTTACGCTTGCGCTTTGTCGCTAATTAGCTTCAAAAAGGGGATATGTAATTTTTGCTTTGGTTTCTTCCAAGCTAGCCAAATAGAACAGTGCAAACAGTCCAACAGCCGTCAGTTCTTTGTAAAATTGCAAAGAGCTGACGGCTGTCTTGCTGCCATTATAGAATCTTTGATGTGGCATTCGCCGAACAGAAAATAATTAATTTTTTAGAACGTTATCTTTTTTGGCGATTATCAATCCATTATAACCATCGTTGACTGTATCGAATTCTACCGGTAGAACAACATTGCCCTGTTTATTATATAAGCCCCATTTGCTGTTAAGTTTTACCGCTGCCAGGTCACCTGGAAATTGCTGAATTTCATCAAAAATAAGCGGCGTGATATTTTTTCCACTCTGATCCAAAAGTCCGTATTTTCCATTTTGTTTTGCATAAATAATTCCATTATTTAATTCTAATTTATTAAATTCAATTGGTACTATTACTTTGTTGTCCCGGTTTATACAGCCATATTTTCCAGCTTTTTTAACTTTACTGATTATCTCCGGCTGGGGAACGGCGGCAATGCCACTAGCGGATTCTGTGGTTACGGCCGGCTCGGAGGCAAAAGCTGCGTTACCACACAACACAGCGATAAAAACTATTACCCCGCTTAGAGCCCGGACTTTACCCCAAAACTTCATATTTTTAAATTCCTTTTTATTATTAAAATCTTATCCAACTAAATTCTATCAAGGCCAGCCGTGCTAACAGCCGTCTAAAGCAAGTTGCTCACAGGATAATTTTAGCTAACTTCACAGGAAAGCTGCTTGACCTCTAGGGTTCAAGCTCTGTCCTATTTCCATATTATATATTCTTCGGTAAATAGGGGATTCCCTGTAAAATGAAAAGTAAAGAAGCCGGTCAAAGGTTGCTCCACTCCTTTTAACCAGCTCTTTCACTTATTAGCCCAGTATTTATTTTACAATTAGGATAGACGTTCTGTTGTCGACTTTGCAATTGAGAAATTCCATAGGCTGGGAGTGCTTGTATCGGCGCCCACTGCTCCTGCTTTAAGAATTTGTTTTACATCCTGAATGTTTTTGATTAAACCTGCAGCAATGATTGGTTGCTGAAAATGCCTTCTGACTTCTTCATACACCTTTAATACTGCCGCCCCTGGCATAATTTCGATAAAATCCGGTTTAGACTGACGTAAAGCATTGATTCCACTGACCACAGAAGGTGTATCATGTGCAAAAATCCGCTGGGCTGTCAATAAACCTTCCTTGTGGCCTGACGCTACTAGCTGTCCGTTCGGGGTGACAATCCCGTCTACATCCAGCTTTTCTTTTAAATATCGTATGGTAACCTTATCCCTTGCCATACCACCAATCATATCGACATGAACCAGCACCAGTTTATTATGCTTTCTTAAAGATTGGCTTATTTCGCCAATGTTAAATATATCGCCTGATGAAATCATTACAATCCGGACACTGCTATTAATAGCGGTAGTAATCATCTCTGGTTTTTGGAGAGAAGCAATAATCGGGCATTCCCGTAATGCGGCCAAGACCTTCTCTTGAGAAAGCATAGTTACTCTTCCCTTCTCCAATCAACTTATTTTTTTATCTTCGATAATAATTAAGAATAATCCTGCAATTTAAAAAGCATATATCAATTTAAAATATACTTTTCAATTACGTCGGCTACACCATCATCATCATTAGTGCCTGTTACTAGCTGAGCAGCCTCTTTTACAGTTGATGGGGCATTGCCAACAGCTACCCCCCAACCGGCATAGAGCATCATTGGAATATCGTTATTGCCATTACCAAAGGCTATAATCTCTTCCCGGTCGAATCGCAGCTTATCAGCAATAAACTGCAAGGCAGTCCCCTTATTTACCGCGAGGTTGGTAATTTCCAAATAATTGGGCTTGGATTCGGCAATAGACAGGCTATTTTCTAGCCGGCTTTGAAGTACTTCCAGCATCTCGGATATTTTTGTCGGCTCCGCAATGGCCAACAACTTCGTCGGCGCCTTCTCCATAGCATATAAATGATCTCCCACCGCTATCGGCTTTGCTCCCGTAATTTCAGCGTATAACTTTGCATGCTTATCCATGTCCCGCACATACAATTCATCATCTATATAACTTTGAATATACCACTGCCGTTCCCGGCAAACTTTCAAAACCTGCGCAGCCGTTTGCGGATTAATCGGTAAATGAAAAAGTACTTTGCCTGAAGGATAATCGCTAACCATTGCTCCATTGTAAGTAATTAGCGGCATATCCAGTTCAAGCTGACTGGCAAAAGGGATTGTCGAACAATACATACGGCCGGTAGCCAAGGTTACTTTAATCCCGCAGCCTACTGCTTGGCGGATTGCTTGCTGAGTCCGCTGCGAAATAGCTATATGATTATTCAATAAGGTATCATCCAGATCAAAGACCATTAGTTTTATGCCTGCTTTTTTAAACATAATACCCTCCTCGCCTGCACCTCATTATCCAAAGCACTTCATGTTATATACAACGGCCAATCAGGCGGAGTATACTCTCCGCCTGATTGCAAATCTGTATCTTATCGGCAAAAGATTTGAGCAAATATCTCAACCGGATGAAATGTTTGCTGCTTAGTTCCCTGCTCAATCTGTAAGCGGCAGGTAGCGCACTCCGTAATGACCTGGTCGGGATTACATTCATTAATGCTAGCAAACAAGGCCTGACCAATCTTCATCGAAATATCATATTTCTCATTTTTAAATCCATAAGTTCCCGACATTCCGCAACAGCCATTATCTACATCAACAATTTCCAGACCGGGGATACACTGCAGTAGTTTAACCCAGGGCTTCCCGATGCCTTGTGCTTTAAGATGACAGGGTGCGTGATAGGCTAATCTGCGAGAACTAGTAATTGGTTTTTGCTCCAGTTTCCCCTCCGCCTGCAAGTCTAACAAAAGTTCACCCAAATCGTAGGTATTGGCCGCTATCAACTGGGCCACTTTCACAAGCTCTTCATCCTCGCTGACTAGACCTACATACCGGGATTTAAGCGTATGACCGCAACTTGTGCAAGCGGTAATGATCTTACATCCATCCATCACAGCAGCTTTCATTGCCAGAATGTTGTTGCGAGCATCGGCTATTGCTTCCGCTTTATCATTAACAGCCGGCAGGCCGCAACAGCCTGTTTGCGCAATTTCCACTGTATATCCTGCCTTTTCGAGAACTTTTACCGTGGCCACGCCTACTTCGGGTTGGTTATATTTGATGTAACAACCCGGAAAGAAAAGTACCGGTTCCTTTTGCCGGTTCTGCCGTTTCATTGCCGATCCTGTCAGCGTTTTCGATGAATAGGCTGGCAGTTTACGTTTGGCGCTAATCCCCCCCAAAGGCATAAACGGAGTTACCGCTTTGAGAACACAGTTAGTAACCGGCGTTATAAATGTACTCATTTTTCCCAGCAAAGCGGGGCGGGCAAAGAAATAGTCGCGAATTTTTTTTACTCCCCCTTTTTTTTGCCGCGCCTTGGCTTCGGCAATATACTCTGCCACATGAACCTGATTAGGGCAATTTAATTCGCACTGACCGCATCCCAGACAATAATCGACCCACTCCATATCACAATCTATGCCTTCCTGGCGGAAGCGCTCGATATCCGAGCCCAGCTTTTTGGGGCCGGGGTAATCAGGACAGACTTCTAACAAGGGGCATACGGTATTACAGTAAGAACATTTGAGACAGCAATCCAGATTTAGGTTTTCTTTTTTCATCCTATATTGTCCCCCCCCGCTGCCAGCACTCCTGCGCGGTAACCTGTCCATATCGCCAAAGCATTCCCATTTTTACAGTCAGAGGTCTCTAACATATCACCTGCGCCATATATATTTGCCGCAAATGGGATGTTTTGCTCATTCAATAACTGCATAGATTCATTTACTAAACAATCATCCTGCAGGAATGTTTCCGTTTTTTGACTTGGTGTTCTTATAGCCAAGCTACTCTTATTGATTCTACCGGTGGCAACGATAATGCTCCCGACTTTAATCACACGGTTCCGGCCAGGCGTATCCACAAATGCCGCTGTACAAATTCCATCTTCTACCTGGAGGGCTTGTACCGGATAACCGGAAATAATTTCTACACCGGATTGTTTCAGGTATTTCTGCATAGCGTGCAGAACCCGCAGACCTACCATGGAAGGCGGCAGTGTAATCAATTCTCCTACAGAACACCCAATTTGCCGGGCAAGTCCGTTGAATTCCCCTGAGCCCATTGTCATTCCGAAAATCGCCGGCAACAGCAGCAAGTCCTGGTTTTTGACCAGCGGTTTAAGCAGCTCAGCCAGTTGCGCCTGTCTTTGCTTATCTTCCAGATGGTTAGCTACTTCCAAGCTGGTAAAGAAACCATTTCGCACCCAAGGAATTTCGATAGTAGCAGTTCTGTAGGTTACTTGCAGACCTATTTGCTTTACAGATGAAGTAAGCAGTTCGGCGGTCAGTCCCGCACTAAAGCCGCTCAACCCGCGAATTCCCACAATCATGACTTTACTGCCGTTGACCGGCCTGCCGGCCCAAAGAGAGAAAGGAGCCAATGCTATCTCTTGAAGTCCCCCTATAATATCAGGAATGAATGTACTCCCTGTAAAAGCGCCCTTATATTCGCATTCGGCGGCAATTGTTATGTCCTTAAAAAAATCCAGGGCTTCCTGAAGATAGGGCTGTTCCTTATTCATTCCCCGGATACTTACTGTAGCACCACTTAAGGCAAAAGTACCGGGGCCGCTGGTTACTAAAATTACCTGTGCGCCATTTTTCATTGCCGCTAAAGCGGCAGTGATTCCCGCCAAACCGCCACCAATAACGAGAACCGTCTTATTTGGAGCATTATCCATTTTTATCACCTGGCCTACTCGGTTTCGAATTACTGTTTTCCCGATAAATCACCGCTATAAAATTCCGATCGTCTTGCCAATGACAACGGATAATACTGCACCGGCAAACGGACCCGCAACCGGAATCCATGAGTACCCCCAGTCTGAATCACCTTTGCCGGCAATAGGCAAAATTGCATGAGCAATGCGCGGTCCAAGATCCCGGGCCGGGTTGAGTGCGTACCCCGTAGGGCCACCAAAACTAAGACCCAATGCCCAAATTAGAATACCAACCATATACGGGCCAAAACCAACGGCAAATTTAGTGCCACCATCGCTGACTTCTTTGGAAAAAATCACAAAGATCATGAGTAACAAAAAAGCAGTAGCCAACGCTTCACAAATTAGGTTCGCCGCAGTATTGCGAACAGCCGGGATAGTGCAAAAGCATCCCAGTTTGCTGGCTTTATCTTCAGTGAGTTCCCAATGCGGAAGAAATATCAGCCATGCGATAACAGCACCGGCAAAACCACCGGCCACTTCGGCCAACATAGTCATAACGGCATGTCCGGGAGTATAAACGCCTACCATCATTTTGGCCAATGTAACAGCCGGATTTAAATCGGCTTGAGGAGCACCGGTGGCAATGGCACTAAATACCCCTAGCAGCACAGCAAACCCCCAAGCGGCCGTGACCGCGATCCAGGCACCGCCACCACCGCCGCCGGCTGCCTTTGAACGTGTCAGGGTCAAATTTGCACATGCGCCAACACCAAAACTTAACAGGACTAAGGTTCCAAAAAATTCACCTAATAAGTTTGTCATAAGCAAATGCTCCTTTATTTAAAATATTCCGTAAATTATGAATAAATTTGTATATAGTTCATCAATTAAACTTTAACTTTTTTAGCCCAGCCTCTGCAAAGTTGCACGGCCTCCTGCCAGCCCTGATAAAGATTGTCACGGCGTTCAGACGGCATTTCCGGCGTAAAGGTTCGGTCAATTGCCCATTGAGAAGCAATGTCATTCATACTCTGCCACAATCCGCTGCCTAATCCAGCCAGATAGGCTGCACCCAGAGCTGTCATTTCGGTAATTTGGGGTCTAATAACCGGTATGCCCAAAATATCGGACTGGAACTGGCAAAGCAAGCTATTTTTTACAGCCCCGCCATCCACCCGCAGTTCAGACACTTCAATAGTTCCATCTTTTATGACAGCATTAATAATATCTTTAGTCTGATAGGCTAAAGCCTCCAGGCCAGCACGAATTAAGTGGTTCCTGCTAGTCCCACGGGTAATACCGATGATCATTCCCCGCGCATACATATCCCAATAGGGCGCGCACAGGCCTACAAATGCCGGCACAAGGTAAACGCCGCCGGTGTCCGGGACCATAAAACCGTACCATTCCGTATCAGCCGCTGTATAGATAATTTTTGCTTCATCCCGCAGCCACTGAATGGTAGCGCCGGAGATAAAAATAACTCCCTCCAAAGCATAACTTACTTTGCCATTAATACCCCAGGCAATCGTTGTCGTCAATCCTTCTTTAAATAGCGGCTTATCGCCGGTATTCATGACATATACCCCGGCTGTGCCAAAAGTGTTTTTAGCCATACCGGGTTTAAAGCAAGCCTGCCCAAAAAGCGCTGCTTGCTGGTCGCCGGCATCCCCTCTAATCGGTATCTCAGCCCCAAATAAGGAGGCGCCAGCTACCCCAAAGTCACCGTTTGAATCAATTACTTGGGGAAGGATAGCCATCGGGATGTCCATTTTCCGGCATAGTTCCTCATCCCACTCCATTTTCATAATATTAAAGAGCATAGTCCGGGAGGCATTAGAGTAATCGGTCTTATGGCTTTTGCCGCCTGTCAAATTCCAGATTAGCCAGGTATCAATGGTTCCAAATAACAGTTCTCCCTGCTCGGCCCGTTGCCGTGCCCCGGGTATCCTATCTAGAATCCAAGGAATCTTTGACGCTGAGAAATAAGCATCAATGACTAAGCCTGTTCTTTCTCTGATCTCTTCCGACAAGCCGTCTCCCACCCACTTTTCAATAATTTCCGCTGTTTGGCGTGACTGCCAGCAAATTGCGTTATAAATGGGTTTTCCGGTGACTCTATCCCAGATAACCGAAGTTTCTCTTTGATTTGTTACACCAATCGCGCGTATTTCTCCAGGAGATATCTTAGCTTTGCTAATAGCCCTGCGAGCTACCTCAATCTGAGCCTCGAGTATCTCTTCCGCATCATGCTCGACCCAACCCGGAGTAGGAAAAATTTGTGTAAATTCCCGCGAACAATCACTGATAACATAGCCGCTTTTATCGAAGATAATTGCTCTCACACCGGTAGTGCCTTCATCAAGTGCCATAATATACTGTTTTTCCACACGTATTCCCTCCACTCTATTCTCTTTGGAATTTTGTAGGCAACAGATTTAATTATATAAGCGAAAAGCTTATACTCTATTAACTAATACGGTTTGAGCCATGTATGCTTACAGCAAAGCATACATGGCTGCCAACCGATAGTTAAATGCTCTCTAGTGTTGGGTTTATTTCCATTTTTTAAATACACGGATTGTTTAATTATGCTTCAATATCGTACAGCTTGTTATAATCGTCTACACCGTAGATACCCCAGGTTTTGATTGCCGCAGCCAATTCAGGCTGATTCTTAGCCGCTTCAGCAATATCAATGCCTTTCATCACAGCGTCAATAGCCTGGCGGAAGGCAATTGCTCCAGCTTTCGGTCCCAGAGGATGCCCGTGGATACCGGCGCCGACCCCAATAACAATGTCGCTGCCGAGATTATCCATCAAGTAAGGTACCATTCCCGGCGTTACCCCGCCACCGATATGGGTAAAGGTTTGCTTGATATGATACATTTTAGAATAGCCGATATGCCAGGTACGTACGAATTTTTCCTTAAGGGCATTAAACTTAGCCGATGGAGCCACATTGAGGGACATATCACCGCCGCAGATTCTGATTAGCTTCTGCGCCACTTCGGTACTCATCCCCTGATAAGGCGACACTGTCTGGGCTCCGCCGTAACAAGTATGAACACAAATAGGAACGCTAATATTCGGGTCTTCCGCCAACATCCGTAACCCGGAGTATCCTACGCCAAATACATTTACCATGATGGCATTGGCACCGGCTTCGATGGCCCGGTAAGCATTATCACGAAGACGTACTACCTCATCCGTAACATTCACTGTAAATAAAGTCATTTCCCCCTTTTCCGCGTCGGCTCGCTTCGCAGCTGCCATATAAGCCTTAACCCGTTCTACCAGTGGTGAAAAAGCCGGACTGCCGGCGATCAGTTCATCATCTTTGATCCAGTCGGTGCCACCAACGGCGGCATGGTAGAAAAGTTCGGCTCCTTCCTCCGGCGTAATACCGGTACAAGGTTTGATCATGTTATTGACAATGGGGCGTTCGGGAATATTCATTAATTTTCGCAAACCGGAAATACCGAACTTCGGACCTTTAAATTGCTTCAAAAAACTTTCCGGGAATTCTAAGTCTACTAGTTTAAGATTGGGCATAGACGATATGTTACCAATGACTGTAGACAGCATTAACGGAATATTATCATAAAAATTGACCCAGGGGTAAGCACATCGTAAAATGAAATACCGTGTCTGATCTTTAGGCATCTGGGCAATCAATTCATAGTTGGGAACGCTGTATATGCCGATTATTTTTGCAGCACTTCTGGCTCTGACAGCCTCGGTTTCCCCTGGTACGGCAAACCAGGAACCGGAGGACTGTTCAATAGCCAAAGCTGCCGATTTTGTAACTAAATCGGCCTGGGCACCGCCTCCTACCAAATAAGTAGCAACTACATAATCCTTATTGTCAATACCCTCACTTAAAGGAAACAAACTAGGATTGTACAATTCTTTCATTTTCTCAACAACTCCTTTTTACTAGTAAGTCATGACGCTTTACTCATTTGCTAACCCGACCACCGCTCACCACCTTGCAAAAGTATTTTATAATTAGAAAGCAAAGCTATATTGCCTTGTCTCCTCTTACCGAGTGCCATTCAGAGCTGCGTCATATAAATGATGGCTAAGAGCCAATTGTTGGTTTTGTTTGCCATACGGCACCTTTTCCTGCCCCTTCCACCGAACTTTAAGAAACTTCTCTAATTCTGCTTTGGCCTGTTCTCCTTGCCAAAAACCTTTTTCATAGGCGGTAATCATGGCCTTATAACCACAAAAATTTCCCTGGCAGGTTCCAAGTCCCATCCTTGTACGCCGTGCTAAATCACTGATTGTGCGGACAGGTATCGTAATTACACCTTCTAAAACCAATTCCAGCTCCGCTCTGGTTACAAACTCACACTCGCATATAATCTCTGCCTGGAGCGGATCACTTTTAATTCGGTTCAGCATTAAGGGAAAATCGCTGCCTAAACGATGCCTTGCTTTTTCCAGAGCCGGCAAGGGAAGAAAATTTTGTCCTTCTATTAAACTACAAACTGCCATGATTGGTTTTAACGGTAATTTATCAGTAGTACATTCCTTATTAACACTCAACTTACGGCAAATTAAATCCGTTGTTACCTCCGCCATTAATCGATAAATACTTAATTTTCCCCCAAGAATAGAGACAAAGCCGTCTATTCCGTCTTCAAGCCGATGATCCAGCAGCACATAATTACGGCTAATTTCCCTGCCGCCCTCCGTACCAGTTGTCTTAGCACTATATAATGGACGAACACCGGAAAAAGCTCTAATAATTCTTGCCTGGCTTACGCCCGGAAACGTTATTGCTGCCAATCCCAGCATATAGTCGATTTCACCAGGACTAATATCAAGAATTTCAGGATGGGCGACATTTATCGAGGTAGTTCCTAATATGGAAACCGGTCCGCCTGGTACAATCAGATCACAATCTCCCGGTACCTTCAGCCTGCTTACTACCCCGCGAGTAAGCCGTTGATTAAAAATCACCAAGCTACCGCGGTTACAAATCAGATTTACTCCGATTCCTAATTGCGCCGCCACGATAGCCGCCCACGGACCTGCTGCATTAACCACAACATCACAAGTTATATAGCCATTTTCACCGGTAAGCATGTCTACGTAATGCACTCCTGTTACTTTCCGGTTCTTAATTTCAACTTGGGTCACCTGGGTATAAGTTTTAACCACTGCTCCCAAACGCACAGCATCCTGGGCATTTGCTGCCGTAAGCTGAAACACATCAATATAAGCGTCAGGAACGGTATACGCCCGGAGTATTTTGTGAGTAACGTTAGGCTCACGCTCCAGCACTTCCCGGGGCGATAACTCTTCAGTGGCAATCCCTGCTTGTCTACAACCGCTGACAAACTTTTTAACATACTCCGCATCGTCACCCTGCAAGTAAACAAACATCCCGCCGTTGTCTTCAATACAATTAGCGGCAATCTTTTTCAGAACTGCATTCTCGCCAATACACTCTTTGGCCGCCTCAATATCTTTAACTGCGTACCGTGCCCCGCTATGCAGCAATCCATGGCATCTACCGGTTGTACCGTATGCCAAATCCTCTTTTTCAAACAAAACAGCCGGAATGCCCCGTAATGATAAATCCCGCAAAATACCTGTTCCGGTACAGCCGCCGCCAATTACCACCACTTGGGTTCTCTCCACTTTCTTCTTACCTCCTTAAACAAAAAAGATCCCTATAGAGACATAAGGAAAATTCCTTATGTCTCTATAGGGATCTTACATATCCTCTTGATCCCGTGTACATTTAGGGCAAATTTATTTAGATTAGATATCTAATAAATGCTTAAGGCCCAAATCTATCTTTTAATATTCAATTAAAAATAACAATTATTCACAATTTAATTATTGAACATTTTAATAATTTTGTCAATAGGAATTTTTTTATATTTTTTTTGTCCACATGATTATCCAGTTTTACCCAAACCAGGCTTTGCGCAACAACCGGACGCCCTGCTCAATTTCAGCTATATCCAGACTGCTATAGCCCAATAACACGGTCTTGCCATTATATAGCTGTTTTCTTTCCCAATGATCAGATAAGGGATAGACCCGAACCCCTAGTTTCGCTGCCCGTTGAATCAACTCTGGTTCAAAAAGGTCACTATCCACTGTAATCGTCACAAATAGGCCGGCATTTTTCCCGCCAATCTCAATGCGGCTGCCAAATTCTTTAGTCAGAGATTGCACTAAACAGTCATGCTTCTTTTTATATACCTGCAGTACCCGGCGCAAATGCCTATGCAGACATTCCTGCTGCACAAACCGTTCCAGTGTTCGTTGGAACAAATAGGGAACCGTGGTATTGTACTTTTGATATATCGTTTTATACCTTACCAACAGCAACGGCGGTAAAACCATAAACGCAATTCGAAGGGAAGGCAGCAGAGGTTTGGAGAAATTGCCCAGATAAACAACTTGGGCCTTGGGTTCAATTCCCTGAAGCGAGGGAACAGGTTTGACATTATACCGAAAATGGCAGGAATAATCATCCTCTATAATGACTCCTTGCTTTTTTATAGACCACTCCAGCAACTGCAGCCGCTTGGAAATGGACATAATCACTCCGGTAGGAAACTGGTGAGAAGGCGTGACATAGACCACTGTTGCCTCACTGCCTGCTAGCTCGCGAATATTAATGCCATCCTGTTCCACACTAATGGGAAGAACCTTGAATCCGGCATTCTTGAATACCAGTCTGGCCTTCCCATACCCCGGGTCCTCGAAGCCCACAGTAGGATTAGTTCCCCTAAGCAAATTAGCCAGCACCCCTAAACAGTATAACGTCCCGGCACCTACGACAACTTGTTCCGGATTGCATGTTACCCCCCGGTATTCTGCCGCATATCCGGCTATTTGTTCACGTAATCCGCTTTCCCCCTGATGGCCGCCATAAGAAACAAGCCCGTCCATCTCTTCCCCGTAGCACTCCATCATTACATTTTTCCAAATTTTAAACGGAGCGTAACGGTAATCAAGTTTTCCATAGCAAAAATTATACCGGTATTCATCCATTCCCTTATCCTGTATTTGTTCCTTTTCCTTTACATAAGCACTAGAAGCGTACTGCTGAATAAATGCCGGATTGATCCGCTCCACATAATATCCGCGGCGCGGCCTGCTAAACAAATAACCCTCGGCCAGCAATTGTTGATAGGCCTGTTCCACAGTATTGCGGCTAATTTGCAAACTATCGGCCAATTGCCGGCTAGATGGCAGTTTTTTATTCTCCTCCCATTCACAGAGTTTAGTAAGGAGTGATCATTTTGGTGAAAATCGGTGTATTGTTATTTCCGCAGGTCGAAGAATTAGATTTTGTCGGCCCCTTTGAAGTACTCAGCCATGTCAATAAAATTCGGCCGGACAGCACTAAGGTGCTGTTAGTGGCAGAGTCCGCCGAACCGGTACGGGCCTATAACGGTATGCAAATAATTCCTGATACCACTATTGCCAATTGCCCCGCGCTGGACATTGTAGTGGTTCCCGGCGGCAAAGGCCGGCTAACTGCCATGAAAAATGTCGTTATTCAAGAATTTATTCAAAAGCAAATACCTACGGCTAACTATATTACCTCGGTTTGCACCGGAGCATTTTTACTGGCCGAAGCCGGACTGTTAAAAGGCAAAAGAGCCACTACCTATCATGCTGCGTTTGCCGAATTGGCAGCTTATTCAGTACAAGTCCTTCCCCAAAAAATAGTGCATGACGGAAAAATCATAACGGCAGGCGGTGTAAGTTCCGGGATTGAGCTAGGCTTTTACTTGCTCAAGCAGCTATTCGGCTTAAAACTTGCACAAGAGGTAGCCCAGAGTATAGAATATCATGCTGATATAAGCACTCTTTAAACTTTTCGTGGAAAAAAATGACAAAAGGCCAGCCGCTTTATCCAAGTGCTGGCCATGCTTTTTCTATGACATCTTACGTCTTTTTAAGCTCCAAACGATTCGCAACTTGCCGCAACTCTGGCTATACCTCCATCAATCAACCTCATCAGCATAAAAAAGCGGCACTTTCCGGCGCATTGCTAATACCAGCCGTCTCTCCACCTCACTCCAGTTGATTAGTTTCACCCACTCTTTAACATATTGCTCGCGCTTTGACTGATAATCAAGGTAATAGGCGTGTTCCCACACATCAATAACCAGTATAGGTATGACTCCCCACTGAGTAAGATTCTGATGCTTTTCCGCCATTAGGATTTCCAAGCGGCTCCAGGCAGGATTCCAGGCAACGATTGCCCAGCCGGATCCCTCCACTTTGGTTGCGGCCGCAATGAATTGTTCCATAAACGCATCAAAGCGCCCAAAATATTGGGTAACTTTCTGTACGGTGCAGCGCATCGGTTCACTGCCATAGCATTCCGGAGCCATAACCGTCCAATAGATGCTATGCAGAATATGCCCTGAACCATTGAACGCCAATTCATTTTCCCAATACTTCACCAGGGAAAAGTCATTACATCGTCTTGCCTCAACCATAGCTAATTCTGCTTTATTTAAACCTTCCACATAAGCTTTATGGTGTATATCATGATGAATACGTACGGTATCAGCGCTGATAACCGGTTCAAGGGCTGAATACGGATACGGCAAGGGCGGCAATTTGTGTTTTCCCGCCGGAACAAAATTCGTCATTCCCGGATTATACAAGATTTCACCTCCCGAATATAGACTTACTATATTCTATTCCGCACCAAAACTTTATGTAACTCATATAATGCAAATGGACCGTCATAATGGCGGTCCATTTGCATTACTCAAAACACGTAAACTGGCCCTGTTAAACCTTGCTTACCCCTCCTTGGCGTTCTGCGATTAAGTCTTCCAGCCGCTCTTTTTGACGCATAAGCTCGTCTAACGGAATCTCACCGACACCTTGAACAGCAGGCATGGACACACTTGGCAACATACCGCGCATTGACTGTTCAGACATCATTTTATAGCCAAAAGCACCTGCGAGAGTACCGACGCCGCCTTCCGGGTAAGGCATGTACCAGTGAGAAACCCTCTCCCGCCAAAAGCCGATAGAGCTTACCCCCGGCGGAAATGCCCAAGGTCAATCCTGTAAGGTATGTCATTTCTATCACCTTCTATATTGTTGAATTACTAATTGTTCTAACTCGCGTAAAAAAGGAGTCCGCAGGACATCAGCGGGGCAATAGCAGATAAGCAGCGAACCCGTAACAGAATTCATACTAAACTGTGTGATCTCCGATTTTTTCTTGTTGGCCTATGAAAGCCCTCTCTTTCCCGGCCTTGTTCCACCTTAACGGTGTAGGCCATTTGTTTGCTTAACATAATATATCTTCCTTTCAATTTAACAATGATTGATTCACAAGTACGGCTGATTACGCAGACCGGAGTCCCCGGTGTAAACCCCAGATTATACTGTACTTTTTAATAAGTTCAAACTCGACCGCTTGCAAACCACCCAAATTGCGAAAATACGTTGTATAGTCCCGTGTATGACAAACAATCCGCATGATACCTCCGCAAGCAGTAAAATCCTTAACAACGGCCTCATAATCAAGCGCCGTCTTAGGGTTAAGCACATTTCCACATGTAAAATCGATGATGATTTCCGTGTCTTTTCCTAATTTTATATTTTTCATGGCCTTAACCATATCGTCATAATCAGCGTCAGAAAACTCGCGTAATGGCGTAATTCTTACTCCCTCCTCCTGGCTTTCAAGAGAAAATGCCATTTGGGCGGTAAGTGGTTTTGCCGCACGAGCTGCAATCTGTGCAGGCGGAAATTCACTATGTCTGCCTGTTCCTAATAAATCGTTAACAATCAACAATAGCTTATCTTCTGTAAACGGCTTTAGAATATAGCCTTTTGCGCCATGCTGTAAAGCATCAAATACTTTATGTTTCTGGCCGAGAGCACTTACCATAACAACCCGTGCCTTGGAATCAAAAGCGATAATCTGCCTAAGAGCATCAATACCGTCCACCCGGGCATAGTTATATCCATGGTAACCAGGTCCGGTCGGTGCGTTTTATAAGCGATAACCGCCTGTTTGCCATTAGCCGCTTCCTCCACTATCACATGTCCGGCCTTTACTAAAAAAGTTCCAATCGTTTTACGCATCATTAATGCGTCATCCACAACAAGCACACGTGCCATTTTCCTCTGTAACCCCCTTTATACTCAGCCTGCAGCCAGTCTTCATGACCGGCAAAATAAAGGTAAACTTAGTTCCCTTGCCCACTGTCGACATAATTTCCAGATGCCCGCCAAGCTTATCGAGTTCTTGTTTAACGGCCGCCAGCCCAACTCCCCTGCCGGATAGCTCATTAGCATTATCCGCGCTGGAAAATCCATCGGCTAAAATCAGCCGAATTGCTTCTTCCTCCGCTAAGCCATAAGCAGCATGCTCACTGCATATTCCTCTGGCTATGGCCACGCGGCGGATCAACTTATCGTCGATCCCTCTTCCATCATCCGCAATCGTAATTACCAGATTGGCACCTTGTTCCTTGATGTGACAGGTAATCCGCCCTTGCGGCTGCTTGCCCGCCTCCAGGCGTTCATCCGGTGTTTCCACCCCATGCGCAACCGCATTGCGGAAAACATGGACAAGCGCTTGGGCAAAATCATGGTAGTGTACAGGATCTACCAATGCTTCTGGACCGGTAATGCGTAGCGGAGCAATCTCTTTTCCTTGATTTACCGCTAAATCAGCTATATACTCAGGCAGCATGTCAATTAAATCACGAAAAGGCTTGTATCGCAAACGCCGCAATTCTTCAATAAGCGGTTCGGCTTGACAGGGAGCGAGCAGGCAGCGGATCTTTTCTTCCAATTCATATAGTTTGCTGCTTTCCAAAACGATTGTCTCAGCCTGAAGAAGGAATTGATTACCCAAAACTTTTCTTAATTGCTTACTTCCTGTTCCAGCCAACCGGCTAACCTTGTCGCCGGATAATCTTTAAAGAGTACTTGTACAGCATCCTGGGCATCAACCTCCCCGGCTTCATCCCGTAAACTTCCGAGAGCAGATTCTAATTCATGCAGCTTCGCCACAACACGCTGCATCCCGATCTGGGCGAAAGTTCCCTTCCAGGTATGAACTACCGTCTTTTACACTCTGGCAAAACTCTTTCATTTTCTGTATCCGGTTAGAAAAAAGCCACTGCCTGATAAGGCCGGGACTAATTAACCCGGCAAGACTTGTCACCATCACCCCTATTGCCATGGTACTGTGAAATTCCCGGCTTAACCCCAGGGGTGTTTGCCTGGCCGCAATAAACATAACCACTATAGGCAGCATACCAAACATCAGTAAAACAACAAGTAATCTATACTTCATAGTCACTATTACTTTTTCCCCACCTCACCATTATACGAACTGCCTATTGCTATACAAACTCAGATCACTGCTGATTGCAATCGATATTGATAATCATTATCATTATTTATATTTATATTATTGCAGATACGTATAGTCTTGTCAAGAAGTTTTTCCCATGTATTGCCTCTCTGCAATTGCCTAAACTAAAAAAGTATATTGCTTTTATAAAATAAGAATATACTTTCCTCAGAAAAAAGCACTACAACCATTCTTTTTATTCCGGTGTAAACAGTAATAGCGCTTATTATATGGCTTTTCACAAAATTGGTTAAACGTGTAATATTTATAATTTAACTAATTGTATATGTTACTAGAATACTCTTTTAAATTGACAATTTTTGTTAATTGTCGTAGATTTATAGTAAGGTAAATCCTTACGGATAGATTTTGAAGGAGATGATTGTAATGGCCAATACGTATTGCCATGAGGCGCATTGTAATCTCGTAAATAGAAAAAAAAGAGATAACAGCAACTGGGTGGTTATCGGCAGCTATGTGGTATATGCGCTGATAGTTACAGCGGCAACTTGGTATTCAGTTGCCAATGGGATCAATATTGACCCCAACTTTTTGTGATAAAATAACATTACTTCCTATGAAAACAAATTGCTTGCACCTATCTTCCAGGTACCCAGAGACTCATGTCGCTGGGTACTTTTCTATTTTGTAATTAACAGGGCCAACGCTAATACCGCAAACTTTTGGACTGGGCTGACTTCGCCTCATTCGTTGCCCATGCTTCTAATTCTTTCAGAATATTGGGCAAGTCATTCAATAAAATCCGTAAATCTTCTTCCGTCAAATTGTCGTTTACATCATCAGGCTTATCGTCCACTAGAAACACCGCCTTTACAATTACATATTCACTTACCCTTACAATACTACGTTGCGCTTGGTGATTGGTTAAGCATCGGTAAACATTTCATTAAGTTGTTATGTCCTATCTTACCACCGATAAAAAAAATAGCCCAGCTGCCACTGGGTTGGAGAAGTATCCATGAAAAAACGAGATGATTATATTGTAAATAAGTATTTTTAGAATTTCTTTAGAAGTGGATAGAAAATGGAAATCGCCCGCCAAGCCAACCCGGCAGGCAGCAATCTGGTATTGAATTTCCCTGAAGATTTATTTTAACCTGTTGCCTTAAAGCGAAATCATCCAGGTCCCTGTCGCTGCCAAAAGCTATGGTATTTGTTATTAAAAGCTAATCGTTATCAATTGTTATCGTCTTTTACGAACCAATGCGTTCACTATTATGCCTTTTTTTCATGTAATTGCAGAGTAAATCAATTTCCTGCATGAGTTCTTTCTCTGTAATCCCCTGAGGTGACGGCCGTGACGCATCACAAAGTTCCCAAATGTGGTCGCAGATTTCTTCTTCGGTCATTTCTTCAAAACAGTAGACCCCCAGTTTCTCGAAGTATAACTTTGACATACTGAAGTATCCCCCTTACATTTGCTGTCTTAAGAATAATATGGAAATGTGACAAAACTATGACAAATGAAAAAGCCGGATCCCGAAGGATACGGCCATCACAGTACGTCAAATGCATGATTTATTTTAATAGGTTCCAGTCTAAAGTCATTTTCCAATCTACTTCGTCTGAGTTCCTAACTTATCGATCGTTTCCCGCATCTTCTTTTGATAATAACCGGTCAGCGCAAACATACTGGTATCTGTCAGGAAATCACGTTTAACCTTTTTTTCTTCTTTTCTGCTATTTTGTCCGCTCACAGACAGCTGCGTATTGACTGAAACCACATTGCCGCTGGACGCATTCGCTGAATCAGGCTTAGCAGCAGTATTTTTGCTCCCGTCTGCCGATTTTTTATCTTTTTGGTCATTTCCCTCATCAGGAGCTTCACCGATCAAGATCCTCATGTTTTTACCAATTACCACATAAGTATATACCCGACCGCCTTCCCGAACAGTGAGATACCTCCAACCGCTGGCATTATCATCTGTCTTTTCGGAAGATTGGCCTTGCTTTCCATAGGCTGTCTGGCCCGCGATTGCCGAAACCCCTTGCAAACTCATACAATCCCCACGCCTTCACTAAAATTTTATATTTCCAGTTTATTTATCGTTTTATTTAAAAAAATCTTAAGAGCAGTACTATAAGACTCCCGATGTGTAGAAATTCTGTCTCCCACATTACTTATTTTCACATTGAGTAGGAATCTCTGTCGATGAGGCAGAAGTATTTTAGTATGTGCCTGTAAATAAAAAGTGGAGGGTTGAGATAATGGGCCTTTTAGATGGTTTGCTGGGAAATGCGTCAGAAGTACAGAGCGAAGATATTCAACGTGAATACGCCAATATACTTGCCCCGTCAGAAACAATTGAAAAAGCGTATAAGCTGCTTCGCGATATGTTTATTTTTACAAGCAAGAGACTCATTCTGGTTGATAAACAGGGCTTAACCGGTAAAAAACTGGAATACCATTCCATTCCTTATAAGAGCATTACTCACTTTAGCATTGAAACTGCCGGACATTTTGATTTGGACGCAGAGTTAAAAATATGGATTACCGGGCAAGCAGCCCCTATTGAGAAGCAGTTTAATAAAAGCCTGAATATTTACGAATTGCAGAGTGTCCTGGCTCACTATGTGTTAGGCTAATTTCATTATGTTTTCAACTACTGTTATAGACGATAGCCAAAATACCAAAGTCTCACTACTGAGACTTTGGTATTTTTTCAGCTGCCGCATGGACTTCAAGAGAGAACATAGCTGACGTACAGCCGTCTCCTGTTCTTCGGCAATGGGGATCACGGTTCCGGACAAAATGTTGTCCAGCGACTCCACAAACTGCTTATAGCCGGAAACCGGAGCAGCCTCAGCCACTGACGCGCCGCTTAGCAGCGTACCTGTCAGCGCGGCAATATCCATCTGGTCATCGGCCGCCCCTCCTTGCCGCGCTCAATTATGACTCATGCTCTGCAGGTGCGTTGTCGTTTGCTTCATAATATCCTGCATGGCTTTTACCTTGCCTTCAAGAGCACTGGGGTCTGTTTTCCCTGAGTTCACACTATCCTTGATGTCAGCGGCAGCTTTGCGCAATTGCCCTTTTAAACTGTCGTCCATCATATGAGGCATAACCTTATCGGTGGTACTCACCAACTGTGCAGCGTTTCTTTGCGCATCCATCGTTTGGCCGGCCTTCACTTGTTTAACCATGTCTTGTAACGCTTTATCCATATCTTTCATCATTGGCATGGGGTCTTCCTTGGGCATATTCATCATACTCATATCATGACCCGAATTTTGTTGGGCTGCCGGCTGTTGTGTAGCTGCCGGCTTATCGTTAGAGCCGCACCCTGCAGCCAAAGACATCACTATGACAATCGCGAAAGCACCGATTGCTATTTTTTGTTTTTTCATAATGTAACAGCTCCTTTAGCTTACTATTTAATCTTGCGTTCGCGCCACCGATTCCAAACCAGATAGATGCAGGGCAGCACAATCAGGGTCAAAACGGTGGATGTAACCAAACCGCCAACGACGACGGTAGCCATAGGCCGTTGTACTTCGGCACCGGTGCCGGTGGCAAAAAGCAGCGGGAACAGGCCCAGACTGGCAACCAGCGCCGTAATCATAACCGGTCGCAAACGGGTATGCGCCCCTTCGACGATGGCTTCTTCCAAAGACCGGTGCTCTCGCAGGTGTTTGATATAGGTCACCATAATAACCCCATTCTGCACGGCAATCCCAAAGAGGGCAATGAAGCCAACAGCCGCCGCTACTGTCAGATAAGTGCCTGTCGCATACATGGCGACAATACCACCTACCAAAGAGAATGGAATATTCATCAGGATCAGAAACGCGTCACTGACGGAGTGAAAGCTCATATAAAGTAAAAAGAAGGTAAGAACGATGACTGCCGGTACCACGACTGCCAGCCGGTCTTTCGCTCGTTGCTGGTTTTCATACTGACCTGTCCATTTTAGCGAATAGCCGGGAGGCAAATCCACCTTTTCCTTAATGACCTTGTTGGCCTCATCAACGAAACTCACAACGTCCCGGCCCCGGGTATTCATCTGCACGCTCATCCGGTAAACCCCGTTTTCACTGCTGATCATCGACGGTCCGTCAACTATCTGGAACTGAGCAACTTCTCCCAGCGGCACGTAGGCTCCGGTCGCCGGTTTGGCCGTTATTGCGCCACCGCCGCCCATACCGCCCATACTGCCGCCGGCATTTGCCGCTGCTGGCGAGCCGCCGGTTACCGGTATGAGAATGTTCTGCATGGCCTCAATGGTCTCACGGTTTTCCCGGTTATAGCGGACCAGGACATCAAAGCGTTTGCGTCCCTCAATTGTGGTGGTGGCGGTTTTACCGCCGACCGCTAATTCAACCGCATCTTCCACATCGGCAATGTTAAGTCCATAGCGGGCCGCCTTATCGCGGTTAACCTCAATTTCCAGATACGGAGCGCCAAAAACCCGCTCGGCTAACAGATCGCTGACGCCCGGCACGGCTGCCAACGCTTTTTCAATATCAAAGGCCTTTTGCTGCAATACCTTGAGATCCTCACCATAAAGTTTGATACCCAATTCGGTGCGCACGCCGGTCGTCAGCATGGCTAACCGGCCGGCAATCGGCTGCGTAAAGGCTAAGTTGAGGCCGGGAATATTGGCAAGTCTCGTCATCATTTCCTGTTCAACAGCCTCTTTGGTCATCCCTGGCCGCCACTGGTCTTTTGGTTTTAGGGTGACAATGGTTTCAATCATGTTAATCGGTGCGGGGTCCATGGCTGACGTGGCCCGGCCTACTTTTCCTACCGACATGTCAACCTCCGGAATTTCCATGATGACTTTATCCATGGCCTTAGCCGCTTCCACCGCTTCTGTCAGCGACACACTGGGCAGCATGGTGGGCATTACCAAAAATGTCCCTTCATCCAAAGCCGGCATGAAGGTGGTACCGAGCAGCGGCAACAGCGAAAACCCGGCAATCATTACGATAACAGCGATAGCAATAGTTGTTTTATGGTATTTCATCACTGTTTTCAAAAGCGGCAGATACCAGCGGTGCATGTTGGCGACAATCCAGGTATCCTTTTCCTGAATTTTACCTTTTAAAAACAACGTGCATAATACCGGCACCAGGGTAAAAGCCAACAGCAGCGAGCCGCTCATGGCAAATGATTTGGCCCAGGCCATGGGGGTGTACAGCTTGCCTTCGGTTCCGGTCATGGTAAATACCGGCAGGAAGGTAACGATAATGATCGTAATGGAAAAGAAGATAGGCGCGGCAACTTCTTTAGCCGCTGCCAGTGTCACGTCGATAATTCCCCGCCGTCCACGGTCTTCGGCTAAGTGCCGGAAAATATTTTCTACCATAACAATGGCGGCATCGGTCATAACACCAATGCCGATCGCAATGCCGCCAAGCGACATCAGGTTGGCTGACAAGTGGATCTGTTTCATGGCGATGAGGGCAAGCAAAATGCCAATCGGAATAGCGCTGGTGACAATCAGGCTGGACCGGACGTTCCCCAAAAAGGCAATGACAATGATGGAAACTAAAATAAACTCTTCCAGCAAGGCCCTGGTAAGCGTGTTTACTGCCTTTTTCACCAGGTCGGTTTGATCGTAAAAAGGCACAATTTTCATGCCTTCCGGCAATGTCGGCTGAATCTCATTGATCTTGGCCTTGACCTGATCAATCACGTTCAGCGTGTTTTCCCCCATACGCTGAATGACAATTCCCCCGGCCGCCTCATAGCCAAATTTCGTCAGCACGCCCCGGCGAAAATCCGGACCAACGCTTACGTTGGCTACGTCTTTGATATAAATCGGCACGTTGTTGTTTTGGGTAATCACAATATTTTTTATATCGTCCACAGACTGGATTAGCCCCAGTCCACGGATAATAAATTCCTGGCCGTTCTGTTCGACAACTTTAGCGCCAATGTTGGCGTTGCTGCTGCCAAGCGCTCCGAAAACCTGGTTGAAGGTAACCCGGTAGCTTTGCAGGCGTTGCGGATCAAGATTGACCTGATACTGCAGCACATACCCGCCGATGCTGGCAACTTCGGCTACACCCGGCACCGCACTAAGCTGGGTTTTGACGGTAAAGTCCTCCACGGTGCGCAAATCAGCCAGATTATGCCGGTCACTTTCCAGTGTGTACATGAAAATCTGACCCATAGGCGTGCTGACCGGCCCCAGGGACGGCTCCACGCCACGCGGCAGACGGGGTATGGCCTGCTGCACTTTTTCATTGACAACCTGGCGGGCAAAATAAGGATCTACCCCGTCCTCGAAGATTACGGTAATAAGCGACATCCCAAAAGAGGAAGACGAACGTACTTCTTTAACCTTAGGCAGCCCCCGCAAAGCGGTCTCTAAGGGGTAGGTGACCTGGTCCTGAATTTCCTGCGGACCCCGGCCCATCCAATCGGCTGAAACAAGTACCTGGTTTTCACTAAGATCAGGAAACGCATCAATGGGTGTATCGCGTACGGTAAATACGCCCCAAACAATGACCAGCGCGGCGAATACCAGGATGATGACACGGTTTTTCAACGAAAATTCTATTAATCTGTTTAGCATCCCGTTCCCCCTTAATGACCGCTATGGCCGCTGTGTTCGCCGGCGGCAGCCGGTGCAGACGGAGCTTGGGCCGGGACTGCGGTACCATTATCGGCACTGCCTGAAGTCTGTGACGATGCATTGGTTCCTCCGCCACCGTGTCCGGCATGGCTGCCAAAACTGCCCAGCTTGGTTTGTGAATCTATGAGGAAAGTCGCAGCCGTAACTACGGTTTCTCCTGGTTGTAATCCGGACAGAATTTGGACATAGCCGTCGGCCTGCTGTCCGACAACCACCTCCCGCTTAACAAAGGTATCCTCGCTTTGGGCCACATAGACGATGGTATGGCTGCCGGTATCAAGGATACTGGATTCCGGTATAACCAGACTGTCTCCCAGGGGGATTTGTACATTGGCGTTGACAAACATGTTAGGTTTCAGCCTGCCACCGGGGTTAGGCATTTCAATCCGTACTTTGACTGTCCGGGTTGCGTCATCAAGCACGGGATTAATAAAAGTCACGTTCCCGGCAAAAGCCTGCCCCGGATAAGCATTGCTGGTCACTGCCACCGGCAATCCGGGCGTAATGGCAGCGATATCCTTTTCATAAATGTCGGCATACAGCCAAACAGTCGATAAGTCCGCAAGCGTGTACAATTTATCACCAGGCATAATGTAGGCTCCCGGCAACAGCTGCTTTTCCAGGACGGTGCCGCCGAACGGGGCATACACGGTCATATGGTCCCGGGGCTGCCGGGTATGCTCCAAGTGGGCGATATCTTCGTCCGCAACGTTTAACAGTTGCAATTTTCGCAAGGCTGCATCCCGTAGGCGGCTGTTAATTTGGACAATATCTCTACTGGCGTTTTTTAGTTTTTGTACATTTTCCAGTGTCAACAAATATTCTTCCTGCGCCGCGATATAAGTCGGACTGTATACGGAGGCAATAGCTTGTCCGGGGGCAATAAATTCTCCCTCGGCCGTCACGTACAGTTCATCGACCCGTCCTTCCACCCTGGAGGTAATATAAGTCCGCCCATTTTCATTCATGGCAATTTTGCCGGTAGTCTTGATCTCCTTGTCCAATGATTTATTTACGGCTTGGGCTGTTTGCACCCCTGCCAATTGCCTGGCCTTGGCGTCAAGTGTCACTACATCACCCATGGCCATAACCGGCCCGGACATCTGGTGTCCGGAATGATCGGCTGCCGCCGGCCTGGCATGCTGCGTCGTATAGTAATAACTGCCGCCGGCAATCAGGGCACCAATGGTCACACCCATGATCAGTTTCTTTTTAGCCTGAAGCTTTTCTAGCATGCTGTCCTCTCCTTTTCGGGCTTTCTCATCATGGCTGTACCCCACTGGTAAATAAGGGCTTGCCTACTGCTTTTTCCAGATTAACCGCCGCTTTTTCATAATCTACTTTCGCTTTATACAGTCCCAATTTGGCATTTCGCAGAGTATTGACCCCTTCCAGCACAGTCATAAAGTCCACCTTGCCATTGGTATAGCCGACAACGGCGGCCTGATAGGTTTGCTCGGTCTGAGGGATAATGGTATTCTTATAAAGATCAATCTGACGCCAGGAGGTTTGTGCTTCCGTAAGCGCCATTTGGACATCAAGCTCAGTCATGTTCTTCATATTCTGCAGGGCTGCCTGCGAAGCTTCAAGATTGGCCTGCGCTGCTTTTATTTCCGCTTTATTTTTTTTGTCCCAGATAGGCAGCATGGCCATGACTTCGATTTTCCAGGTCGGGTTCCGCTTGTCAAGCATTACCTGTCCCATGTCGTCATACTCTGCCATCAGCTCTCTGTTCCTTTTATACCCCAGCCGGACTTCAAAATCAGGCAGCTGCTGTTTTTTAGCCAATTCGATCCCGTTCTGAGCCATTGCTACCTGATACTGCATCCCCATAACGGACGGCTTGTCTTCCGTAGCGGTTTTGATAAGATCGGCCAAATCAAAATTGGGCGGCGGAGCAGTAAACTCTTCTTTAACCTCAAGTTCGGTATTGGTGCTGCGCCCCATTAGATTGTTAATTTTGGCTTTGGCCACAGCCTCCATGGAGGCCATATTTAAGAGATCAACCGTCATTTGCGAAAACTCCGTCTGCGCTTTCATCGTATCCTGTAGGGGCACCATGCCTGTTGCATAATTGACTTGCGCCAATTTCGCGAGCTGCCCCATAAGCTGCTGGCTCTCCTTACCAATTAACAGCGCCTGTTTGGTATAAAGATAATCGTAATAAGCCTGCTTAGTCTGGGCATAAACCTCTAGCTGTTTGTCGCTCCAACCGGCTTTGGTCATGTTGGCTTCACTCTCCGCCATTTTGCCCATAGCTTTACGCTTAGCCGTATTCATAAATTCCTGGCTGATACTAAATTCGGTCATTATGCCTCGACCCGGATTCAAACTCGTGGTAGGGATATCATCCTTCATCAGTCCGATTTTAAGATCAGGCTGCGCCGTAACGGCGGAAATACGGCTTGACTTCTCCTCCCACTTTTTTTCACTTTCGTTCACCGCTGGGTTATGGTTGATGGCATGATTCACAATTTCCTGCAGAGTCATGGGCTGCTCCTCTGCAAGCACAGGCTGTAAACTGGCTGCAAGCAATATGCTCCCTACAGCCAATGCCCTTATAATGCCGGCCCTGGGGATACTCTTCATTATTCAACCTCCTTGAATTTTCGGTTACCGCCCTGTGTTCTGGCGGGGCTGTATGTAGCCTGTAGGTCGCTCTCTGCCGGCTACCATCCCTGGCTATACTTTACCGGATGAATTTGAAGATGTTATGAAGAGATTGTGAAAATCTGATGAAATTGCCAAAATGTTTTAAGTAAAACGACGGCAACAGGTAATTTAAAAGTAAATTCCTCAGCCCATAAGAGGAATTTACTTATGGGTCACGAAAGAAAAGTATATATGGACTAATCAGGAGGCAGCAAACATGGATAAAATGATTGTAGAATGTCAGAACGTAAACTTTAAGCAAATCACCGATAAACAGTCACAGCGAGTGTTGAGTTACGGGGATACGATCATGTCGGTGGAAAATCGGTTTAAAAAAGGCGGCGTTGGCGCCGCCCATAAGCACCAAGATCACGAACAGATTTCATATATCGCCAAAGGCAGTTTTGAAATCACTCTGGGCTATGAAAAAAAAGTCCTCAAACAGGGAGATAGTTTTTACGCTGGTAAAAACATGCTGCACGGCGTAACGGCACTCGAAGATGACTCTGTAATTATTGACATCTTCACCCCTACCCGTCAGGACCTTATGTAATAATGGATTAATCAGGCAACCTAATAAAGAGGCTGTTGACTAAGTCAACAGCCTCTTTATTAGGTTAACGACCTGCCGTTTATCCTCTGCAGGACAAAGGTGCTATCCTATGCTATGTAAATAATTAACAGGAATGCTTCAGTCAGAGTGTGTAACAATAGATAGTAGGCGTTTTTAGGAGGTGATGGTAAATCAAAAGATAGACATATCGTAAAACGCTTGCACTTATGAAACCAACAAGTCCAGGCTAAAAAGTATAAGGAGGAAATAACATGCTCTTTAAAGCCAACAGCAACGAATATTTAGCGAACAGTGTTATCATCAGCCCCACTAATCCGCGTCCAGGGGAAGACGTAAAAATCTGCTATAACGGATTACTGCCTAAAAGCGGGGCGTCCTGCATTCACGCCCATATCGGCTATGGCTTCGAGTGGCAAAATGTTCAGGATGTACACATGACTCAAACACCCTCCGGTTTTGAGGCTACGGTTACGGCAAATAACCATGACACCTTATGCGTCGCCTTTAAAGATCCCGCCAACAATTGGGATAATAACAACGGCTTGAATTATAATTTCAACATTCATCAGTGATTGCATGAGCCTGCCACATCCGGCAGGCTTTTCTCTTACGCATTTCAACTACACCGCAGAGTGGTTATAGGCAACTGAAAAATGGGAAGCACGTAAACTTTTTGCAGGAATTAACAGTTTTTTAAAGAAAATGATAGGGGTATTATAGTTGCTTGCAACTAACAGGCAATAGACATACAGATCCACGGGAGAGGGCAATGAAGAAACTTGTTATTTGGATATTGACTTTAGCAATCGCATTACTGGCAGGCTGGGCAATCAAATCCCTTTATTTTTCTCATTCTGTGGAAACGTCTGTTCCCGCGACAATCACTCCCCCACCGCCTGCTCCTGTCGAAGACAATACAGGTATACAAGAACCAAAGCCCGAAGAGCCCGCTTTAGAAAATGAAAACACCGAAGAACGACAATTGAGCCCAATGCGTATTTCCCCTGAAAAAACACAAACGCCGGCAGATCCTCCGGTAGACTTATCCAGTCAGACAATGTCAATTAAAAAAGAACAAAAGAAAAGACTGGAAATTGCGCCAGGTGTCAAAGTAAAAAGTGGCGGTATCGATATTAGCCTTGATGAGGAAAATACAAAAACGCTGGAATTGAGACCAAATGACCAAAATCAAATTCTATATAAACAGAAATTCTAAATGAAACAGAAACCCACTTTCCAGCTTTAAGCCAGGAAGGTGGGTTTCTGTTTAGCGGGCTGGCTTTTACTTTGTGTTGTAATAAACACGCCGGCAATGGTTAAGGCCATACCGATTACATGATACGCCGATATTGTCTCGCCATACAGGAGGACGGCAATCCATAAGGCATTTACCGGCATCAGATTAATATAAGCCGAAGCCTTAGTCGCCCCACTGCGCTGAATACCCCAGTTAAACAATAAAAATGCCACAACGGTTGCAAATATGGCAAGATACAGGATTTCCAGCATCGTCTGATTGGAGAGATGTAACGTTTTATGCCACTGTCCCTCCGTGATAACGGACACCAGCAGCAGCATGCCTGCGCCCAATATTGTGGAAACCGATGTTACTGCTCCCGCCCCCATTGTACGCGTAACTTTTTTTATTAACAGCGTATAGGCAACCCAGCTTGCAACTGCGCCAAACAGGCATTGTTCCCCTACACCAATTGACATTTGGCTAAGTATGCTGAAATCGCCTTTGCTGACAACAAAAGTGACACCGATTAACGACAGGATTACGCCAACGGCGGTACGCAGATTGCGCGCTTCCCCCATAAAAAGGCTGGCAATGCATGCCGTAAAAACCGGATTGACCACAATGACCAGCGCGCCCGTGATTGCCGATGTATACTGCAGTCCGGTTGCAAAAAAATAATTATACAAAAAAACTCCGGTTGCCCCCAGTGCCAGTAAACTAAAGAAATTCTTCCGGATTGGCGCCCATTCCAACTCCCGGCGCCATACGCTCCATAGCAGCATAAGCAGCCCGGCAATAAGGAATCGGAGTGCTGACGCGGTTAACGGCGGCAATTCCGTAAGCACATGTTTGGTTGTACCAAAGGCGCCACCCCAAAACAAGGGAACCAACAATAGGATGATATAGGTTTTTCTAAGGCTCAGTTGCATAGTAACTCTCCCCCCATTGCGTTTACAAAAGAACCATTTCATGGAATCCGCTTATCATTGGGGATTACCACGAAATGGTTCACATTTTTTCCTTACCCATTTATAATAATCAAAATGTGCAATTCTGTCACTATCTTTTTAGCTAATCTTCCAGATCGCTTAATTAAGACCGGTAACATTCAACCCTCGGGTGAAGAATTTCTTCAGACAACCTCATACAAATTGCATTCCTTGGGATTAAAGGCTATTCTAAGCTGCCTCCCGATCGACACTCTGTCAACCGCTTGTTCCCGCGGTATCCGCATTGTCAGGGTCACTCCCTTAACCTCCACCATAACGCGATACATGCCAATGCCCGGCACGATCTGCCAAACGCTGCCTTCCATGACTATCAGAGCATCATACGCCGACGCTCGCTGTTCATCCAAAATAAATATAGCGTCTCCCGGCAGGCAGCACAGCGCCGCCGTCGGTACAGCAATCTCTCCCTGCCAGGAAAATCGTATACCGTTATCCAATTGCACCATAATATCACTACCTTGCTGTGCCACTTGGCAGGGTAATATATTATCCATCCCAATCAAACCCGCAATTGCCGCATTTACCGGTCGACGCAAAATTACCTCAGGCGTATCATCTTGCAAAATACGGCCGTCCTGCAAAACAATAGCCCTGTCAGCAAAATACAAAACATCATTAAAATTATGGCTTACTAATATGACCGTAGTTCCCCGTTCGACCGCGATCTGCCTCAATTCCGCCAGCAACGTATTGCGCGTCGGTGAATCAAGGGAAGCAAACGGCTCATCCAATAGTAAAAGTTCCGGCTTGTAGACCAGCGCCCGCGCCAAGCAAACCCGCTGGGCTTCGCCGCCGGACAAATTACGAGCCATCCTGTTGGCCAAATGGGCACACTGAAACTCATTAAGGACCTGATTCACGTCAGCATTTATCGCACGCTCATTCATGCCGCGAAACCGTAACGCCAGCGCAACATTGTCAAATACCGTATTATCCAGCAATAACGTCTCCTGAAATACCATCGCCGACCGTCGACGCAAAATAAGTTTATTGGTTCGCGCAACATCCTCTCCAAACAAGACCATGCGGCCGGTATCATACGGCAGTTGCATATTGATCAGTTGTAAAAGCGTGCTCTTTCCCGCCCCGTTAGGTCCGATGACGGCAATCATCTCACCCTCGTCGACAGATAACTCTCCAATCGATAATATCTGCCGTTTATTGCGAACCACTTTTACATCCGTTATTTCCAGCACCGCTTGTCTCATACCGCTCTCGCTTTCCGCTATTTTGCAAATAGGTTAATAAAACCACTATCCCATAAACAACAATCAACAAAACAAAACTAAGAGCCAAAGCAATGTCATAGTTGCCTTTGCCCACTTCCATAACCGTAGCGGTAGTAAGCACCCTTGTTTGCCCCTTAATATTGCCGCCTACCATCATGGATGCGCCAACCTCCGAAACTATACCGCCAAATCCCGCCATAACCGCCGCCAATAGACCTAATTTAGCCTCTTTGATTAATAGCCAGTTAGCCTGCCACTCCGTAGCGCCAAGCGATAATAATTGCAAGCGCAGTTTGGGATTAAGCCCGCCAATTGCCGCAAAACTGAGACCGGCCACAATGGGGCCGGCAATAATGGCCTGGGCGATGATCATCGCCCAGACCGTATACATGAATCCCAACATCCCCAATGGGCCATATCTCCACAGAAGCAAGCTGACAAATAAGCCTACTACCACCGGCGGCAGCCCCATCCCAAAATTAATCAGGCTGAGACAAAATCGCTTGCCGGGGAATTCCCGCAACGCAAGCCACAAACCTATCGGAACCCCGATCGCCACACTGAACAAAGTCGCGAAACCGGACACCTTAACGGTTAACGCAGCAACCTCATAGACCTCGGCATCGCCGGTTGCCAGCAAATATAGCGCTTGCATAAACCCAGAGAAAATACTATCCATACGTAAATCCTCTTATAAACCGAAATCTTTTTCCGTTTTGCCGGCGTCTGCGAAAAATAACGCTTGTCCGTATTTATCCTTGCCGAAATTACCGATTATGTCTTGCCCTTCGCTTGACAGGATAAACGCACTAAAGGCTTTCGCGCCCGCATGATTGGCTTTGGCAAACTTTTCAGGATTCACTTCCATAACATGATAAAGATTCAGCAGCTTCGGATCGCCTTCGACCATGATGTCTAACGCTAAATTCTTCTTTTGGGCTAAATATGTAGCCCGGTCGGTCAGCGTATATCCTTTTTTCTCGTTAGCAATGGCCAGCGTTTGCCCCATACCGGCACCCGCTTCCTGGTACCAGTTCCCGGTTGGCGCAATCCCGGCCTGTTTCCACAACTTCTGCTCCATTTGATGCGTACCTGACTTGTCGCCACGCGAGATAAACGGTGCCTGGGCCTTGGCGATAGCCGTCAGTGCCGCAGTAACCGTCTGCCCTTTAGTATGGGCGGCATCATCGGCAGGACCGACAAGGATAAAGTCATTATGCATAACCATAAGGCGATTCATAGCCGCACCGCTTGCAACGACTTTCTTCTCCGCATCGGGCGCATGTACCAAAAGCACGTCCGCCTCGCCCTTTTCCCCCATAGCCAGGGCTTGGCCTGTGCCAACCGCAATGGTTTTTACCTTATAGCCCGTCTTTTTTTCAAAAGCAGGTATCAGAACATCAAGTAAACCGCTGTCCTGCGTGCTCGTCGTAGTCGCAAGGATTACATCCTGAACCTGGGGTTTAGCCGGTTCCGGAGAAGCCTTGTCCGGTTTTGTCCCACAGCCCGCCAGGCCAACAAGCATTAAGCAAATAAACAGTACTGCGAAAACTGACGTATTTTTGTTATGCATCTTCCTATCGCTCCTTTTTTTAAATTGCATCGCCTGCCGTTATCCTTTTATCAACTAAAATGCTACCCGTTCGCCGGCCTTGGATAAGTCATAGCCGCCAAGTGCTTCCACCTGCTGCCGAAACTCCGGTGATTGTAATATCCCGATAATTAGCGCAAGCCTTTCATCCTCAGGCGAAAAATTTAAAATAAGATCATACTGCTCCTGCGCAACCGGAATAAAGTCCAATCCCAGCGCTGTAGCTGCGGCCCGTATTCCCATGCCGGTGTCGGCAGCCCCCCCGGCGATTGTGGCCGCAACGGCCATGTGGGTGCTGACTTCCTTATCATAACCGGCTATATTGCCAGGCTCCAGCTCCAGCTGCCGCAGTTGATAATCCAGCAGCATCCTTGTACCGGCGCCTCGCTGGCGGTTTACATATTCGACATCAGGGCGCACTAAATCCCGGAGACTCTGAATCCCTTTGGGATTGCCCGGCAGCACCATCAGACCTTGATCCCGCATAGCCAGATGGACCAGGCACCAAGACCCGTTATTCGTTAAATAGCGCTTTACAAACGGCACGTTAAATTCGCCGCTACCTTCATCAAGCATATGGATGCCGGCGATATGCGCCTCGTTATTGCGGATCGCCATGATGCCCCCCATACTGCCGACGTTTGCACAGGACAATGCCAGGTTTGCCTGGCGGCCTAAAAATACCCCCAGAATTTCAAGAGCAAGGTCATGGCTGCCGACCGATAAAATATTGTTGCCGACCGAGCATTTGCCAAACAGACTTATCGGGGTTACGGTTCCTGCTGCCAAACCGTCTTTTGTCTCATTTATGACCAGTGTTCCCTGGGCTTTTGTTAATGAACTGATTAAACCGGCGCCGCGACCTAAAGGCGCAGCGACAGTTTTTCCCTGAACCTCGCCCAATGATACTCTTACATATTCCTCCACACCAATATGTGAATAAACTTGTCTGGACACAGCAGCCGCGACGGTTTCCACCTGTGGCCGCGGAAGTTTCTGCCTGGCAAACAGCACGTTGCGCACAAACAATTCAGCAGTCAGCATCGCCGATACGGAATATCCCGGAAGCCCGATAACCGGTTTTCCCTGACAAATAGCCAGTACTACCGGCTTGCCTGGTTTAATGGCGACACCGTGCACCAATACTTCCCCCAACTCAACCAGTATATCGGCGGTGAAGTCTTCCGTACCGGCGGAAGTTCCGGCATTAGTAATCACCATATCGCTGACTTGCAAACTGTCAACAATCGCTTCTTTTATTTGCTGATAATCGTCGCAAACAATCGCGTGGCGATTGGGGACGCCGCCCCAGGTAGTTACCGCCGCACATAACATATGGGAATTAACATCCAAAATGGTCCCCGGCTTTAGTTCCCGGTGAGTGGCGACTAACTCGCTGCCGGTAGGAATAACGGTTACTTTCGGTTTTGCGACTACTTCCACACTGTCTAATCCCGCGGCAAGCAAAGCGGCAATATCCGCCGGGGTAATAACATGATGTTCCAGCAGTACCATTTCATTGGTCACAATATCTTCGCCAATAACACGAACATGCTGCCAGGGCGCGGCCGCCGCAGTAATAGTGGCATACCCCTCGGAAAAGTGTACATCCTCTACCATAATTACCGCATTGGTGCCTGCCGGCATTACGTCGCCGGTATCAACAATATAGCAGCCTGCGTCGGCAAAAGGCTCATCACTTTTTAGCACAACTAATTTCCGGGGAGCGGTTTCACCCGCGCCGAAAGTATCCTGTGCCTTTACGGCAATTCCGTCCATCGCCGAACTATTATAATGCGGTACCGACTGCCTGGCGTACACGCACTGTGCGGTTACACGCCCTAATGCCTCGCCGGCACTTACCTGCTGTACAGGCAAACCGGAAAAATAGCCGATAGCGGTAAGCTTATCCCACCATATCCTTTCCGCCTGCTGCCGGGGCAGACAGTGCAAATACGCTTTTCCTTTATGCAAAATGCCTCCTCCTTACGGTTTGGTAATTAAATTTACCTGCACGATTTCCTCACTATACAAACCGCCCTTGTCTGCCGGAATATGTACAATGCCGTCAGCCATTGCCATTGTGCTAATTAGTCCTGATTTTCCCAGAATCGGTTCAGCCCGGTATTCATTGGCTTTTTTCACTAACCGGACCCTGATAAAATCATCTCTGCCCGGAACGGAGGCCATATTACGCGTTAGTCGGGCCGGTATTGTATATACATTTCCGGACTTTTGACCAAGAAGTGCCTGAACTGCAGGTTTTACAATTTGTCCACAAACTGTCATCGCCGCTACGGGATGCCCCGGCAAACCAAATACCGGTACTTTGCCAATCATGCCAAAGATGGTGGGTTTGCCCGGTTTCACCGCCATTCCATGAAATAATACATCCTGGTTTCCTAATTCCTGTATAACTTTAACTGTATGATCTCTCGCCCCGACTGAACTTCCTCCTGAGATGACGACCAGATCGCTTTGCAGTATGGCCTGGGACACGGCTGTCCGCAACTCTTCATATTGGTCTTGTACAATCCCGTAACGCCGCACCAGGCAACCGGCTTCTGCAAGCATTGCCGCCAATGCATAGGAATTAATATCACGTACTTGTCCGTTCACCGGGGTGCAAGCTACATTGACCAGTTCATCACCGGTAGAAATAATGGCAACATTAGGCTTTCGCCGTACCGGCACTTTCTCAAAGCCACAAGCGGCCAACGCACCAATGTCCTGCGGCAAAATTTGCTGTCCCTGCCTCAGAATGCAGTGCCCTTTGCTGATATCTTCCCCTTTCAAAACGACATTTTCCCCCGGGGCAGCCGCTTTGAGAACCAGCAGACTGTTATTGTCAGGCCGTTCTGCATGTTCCAGCATAACAACAGCGTCCGCTCCCGCCGGCAGCATGCCGCCGGTTGGTATCGTTACAGCCTGTCCCGGTTGCAGTTGAACACAGGTTTCCTGTCCCATGGCCACTTCACTTACAATGTCAAAGAGTGCCGGCACACCCTCGCTCGCGCCAAATGTGTCTGCACTTCGCACTGCAAAACCATCTACCGTCGACCGGCTGAAAGGCGGCAAGTCCTCTTTACTGACAATATCTTCGGCGGCAATACGCTCAAAAGCCTCGTCCAAAGATACTGGCTCACTCGCAACGATACGCCCTGCTAACGCGTTCATCAACAATTGCTTGGCCTCTTTTAGAGATATACAGGTAAAATACTCCATTATTACCGCTCCTTGTACTTGCCAAAACACCCTAACTGACAGTCGCTTATTTTAATCCCGGCTGCTTCAACCGCCTTACCGATCACACGCAATGAAACACCTGCCGACTCGGCTAACTGATGAGCCTCCGCACAAGTTAGCTTTCCGTTTTTCGCTAAATCTATTAGTTTATTTTTCAGTTCTTCGTTCACCGTTTTCATAACCGCAACCTCCCTGTAACGGATTGGCTATTTTCGAACAAAATTATATTTATTTCCCTGGTTCTTTGAATAAAAACCCAGAGCCATGCGGTAGGGACCCGGACAGCCGGGAGGTACAAAAGCTACCCGGTCACCTGCATGAATAGGATAGTCTAATGATTGTGCGAAGCCATTGACAAAAATTATTTCAATTTCCTCCAGGGGAATCTCCAGTTTTTCAGCCAGACCGGTGCCGGTAGTAGGTCCTTCTAAATCAATGATTAAAGGACTGGGCCAGTTTCTATCCTTAAAATATTTATATAAATGCAGAAATCCCCGCACTTCAATGGTTTTTCTATCTTGTTCCGGCATTTTATCCCTCCTTGCGCGCTGATCTTGGATTCAAAGCACAAACTAAAAAAACAGGACGGAGGTTCTACAATATTTAGAATATGCAATATTAGGAAAACTCAGCCGTCCTGCCTTTTTTATTTATCTTTTCAATTCTATTTTACTATATGATAATAAATAGCACTACCTCTTTCTATATATTCCGCATTAAAGAATTTTGCAGGCACAGGCAGATGGTGTATTGACAACGCTCCACCACTGGCGTTTGACTTCCGCTTTTGCCAAGTTACACCATCCGCCTGCACAAATCTTTAGCACGTTGTATACAGCGTTAAAAAAAAAAGGAATATTTCGCTTACTTTTTTCTGCGCTTATCCCCCGCCTACCGGCGGAAACAACCCGATGCGGTCACCACTATTTACTGTCCTATCAAGGTCGCATCCCACACCGTTTATCATAATCAGATGAATTTCCGCCGGATCAATTTTCATTGTTTCCACTAAATCAAGCACAGTACTGCCGTCAGGCACATCCACTATTATTACTCCATTGGGAATTGTCGTATAACGCCGCAAGGTGGCATATAAACGTACTTCCACTACCATCGTAAAGCGCCTCCTAGAGTTTTTTAACGAAGGTACTTTTAGTATTAGCCCAAAAAGCCGGGCTTAAGCCCGGCTTTTTGCTGATCAAACAGAATGTATCACTGAATTCTGTTGACCTAAATGCAAACCATCGGCTAACGCTTTCGCCAAAGGCTCGGCGTTCCCGGATTTTATAATCTAGAAATTGAATACCTCGTCGATTTCTTCGGGAGTGAAGTCCCAAACAGCATTATGCGGCGGGCAAGGTTCGTATTCGAAAAATTCAGGCAGGCGGTCGTGAGCATTCGTAAACCCGGCTGCTGCATTGAAGGCCCGTTCAGCCTTAAGAACCGATTTTCCGAGAGCGGTTACATCGTCAGCAGTCAGCGCCAGATCATAACGCGCATTAATCATATCGACCAGCGCATTAAAGCCTTCGGGAATATCCAAGATAGCAAACGCAATAAAGAGACACATACCGGTACTATCTACGGCGGCAGTGGCAATCTGCAGATTGCGGGAGAGCTCTATCTGGCCTTCCTTCTGCAGCGGATCTACATAACCGCCAACTTTCAGGATATTGGTAGCAACACTGTAACCGGACGTATGATCGGCTCCCATCGGCGTGGTGGCATATGTCAGGCCGACGCCTTTTACAGCCCGCGGATCGTAGGCCGGGATAGCCTGATCCTTAACAACCGGCGTGCGGAACAGGCCGCAAACCTTGCCGACAATCGCGGCGCCCCCGCCAATAATCCGGCCGAGCGGAGTAGGTGTCGCAATTTGCTTGACAGCATCCAAAGCCGCTTTGCCATCACCCCAGGGGAGCAGCCCGCCTTCGATAGCCGTTGCGATAGCAACAGAAACGTCGATAGAATCTACGCCAACGTCATCCATCGCCCGGTCAAGATATGCAATGTCATCCAAATCCTGAATACCGGCGTCAGCCCCAAGAGCCCATACCGTTTCATACTCAAAGCCACTGGTAATATATTTGCCGTTTTTGTCAGGATACCATTGTGAACAACGAATGATACAGCCGGCATGGCAGCCATGGGACACTTTGCCGTCGCCGCCACGCTCACTGATCGTGGCATTCATGGTTTCGCCGGAGATTTTATCATTCCAGTCAATGCGGCCGGCAGTAAAGTTTTTAGCAGGCAGGCCACCGGCTTCGTTTAAAATATTAACCAACACATCTGTGCCATAGGCGGGTAAGGCTTGTCCGGTAACCGGATGAGAAAGCAACGCCTTGGCAAAAGCTTTGGCCGCGGCCTTGAATTCTTCCGGTTTTGCAATCGTAACTCCGGGCGCGCCGGTATCATCGACGATAATAGCCTTTACCTTCTTGGAACCCAGCACGGCGCCCAGTCCGCCGCGACCGGCACTGCGAATATTGCTTTCAGGATCTTTGAAAGAAATATTCGCGGTAGGCAGACGGTACTCGCCAGCCGGTCCTGCCAGCGCAATGCCCACTTTGGCACCGTATTTTTCATTCAAAACTTTAATGGCTTCATAGTTGCCGCAACCGCCAAGGATTTCCGGCGGAGCCTCCTCAATGATTATACCCTTCATATCAACTTTAATGATAAAAAATTTGTCTTCTGCGGGCATTCCTTCAATAACCAACGCCTTGATGCCCATTTTAGCCAGCTTCTGAGAAAAGCTTCCCCCGCTGTTGCTTTCCTTGATCGTACCTGTCAGAGGACTCTTGGCCCCTACCGAAATCCGGCCTGACTGCGCAGCATTCGTGCCGCTGAGGAACCCGGGAGCAAAAATCAGCTTGTTGTTTTTCCCCAGAGGATGGCATGTCGGCTTGACTTCGTCATTAACAAAGTTGGAAGTCAGTGCCCGGCCTGCTAGGCCTGCGTACTTCTCCGGGGTATCACTTGTTGTAACTTCCTTGGTTGTCATGTTTACACGGATAAACTTGTTCATAAACTCCCCTCCTACAGTGATTTTTTACGAAAAAGAAGCACTCAATAATCCTGTATACCTCTTTTTTGCGTCTTGGCAGACTCGATAATGGCATCACACCTATGCTTAACTCCCGGTGCGAAAATAGACAAAGGAAGCCCGTAAAAACGGACTTCCTTTGCGCAATGGCTGGCACGAAAATTCCTTTCCGTACCCACGTTTACCATCACCTAGCTGGTGATGATAACTCGGAACTCTTATCATGATATATTCGCTTAAAATTTATTTATTCCTGCTAAAATCTCTTAATATTTGCGCTTTTTTGATATATTTTTTAAAATAATTGTCTAAGGACAATTTGTCTCATCAGCTTTATCCGGACAGATAAATTCATATTCCTGGAGTTCACGGATAGCAGGATCTGTGCCACATAACGGGCAAGCGCTGTTCCTGCTCAATTTTACCGTGCAGAATTCAGAAAATAATCCATCGAAGAAGATCATTTTATCACTTAAAATATGGCCCTCACCGGTTAAGAGTTTAACCGCCTCGGCTGACTGAATAAAACCCATAATCCCCGGTATTGGTCCGAGCACACCTGATTCGGCACATGACGGAATACTGCCGTCAACCGGGATATCGGGAAGTGTACAGCGATAACATGGTCCTTGTTGGGGCAAAACGGTCCTAAAAGTACCGTCAAAGCGGATTACACCGGCATCAATGAACGGCTTTCCCGCAAAAAAACAGGCATCATTTATTAAAAAGCGGGTAGGAAAATTGTCTACGGCATCAATGACAACATCATAACCGGCAATAGTATCAAAAACATTCTCTTTATTGAGGCCTGTATGGTAGCAATTGATCGCAATAGCCGGATTTAGGCGTTTTAAAAACAGAGCGGCAGAGGCTACCTTGGGCATGCCAATTCTTGACCCGGAATGAAGTATCTGGCGGTTAAGATTGCTTATCTCGACAGTATCATAATCGACCAGACCGATTGTGCCGACACCAGCTAACGCCAGCGCATAAGCGGCAGGAGATCCCAGTCCGCCTGTCCCCACTATCAGCACTTTGCGGTCTGTCAAATTAACTTCCGGACATTCTTCCGGACTAAGGCTACACAGTTCCGGCAGCTTATGTGCAAGCTCTGCATCGCCAACTTTTGCGAATTCCATGGATAAAAGACTGAAATAGAGAAAGTCAGGAATTACGGTCCCAATGCCAAGTAATAATTTAATTGCTTCCATCACGCCCAACGCACTTAACACACAATTTGAGAATATCTCCCCATTTGTCGCATTAGCAAGCGACGCAAGCTCCCATTCCGCCAGCGTGTCGCTTAACTTTGTCAACAGGAAATGCAAGCCCCCGCCGTCACCAGCTACCTGCATTCCTCCTTTCCAGCCCCGATAGAAAGCTAGTACAGAAGGTACCCGACTGCAACAAATCAAGTCTTGTTTGTTGCTAATAAATTCCGGTCGGCCTAAAAAGATGCGAAGGTCACTACGGCTGCCGTCCGAACATTCAATAGAAACATCATCATTCAAATCATGTATCTCGGCGGCAAGCCCCTCAAACCCCGCGGGTTCATCAAAATGGCAGCAAATATGGCCTATACCTGACGCCGCGAGATAGTAGACGGCCGCAGCGCTATCATTTACCGTTTCCCCGCAAATAAAAACCGATGACTCCAGCAGTTTTTTCTGCCCTGGACCACTGATTTCAGGAATAAGAATATGCCTTAAATACCGGTTTATTTGCTCCCGTTCAAGTATCATTTATATTGCCTCCCGCGCAGAATTTACCGGGCGTGACCCGGCTGTTAGCCGTATGGGGACAGATTGAAAAATAAACAAAAGAAGCCCGTAGTCAACGGACTTCCTTTGCACGATGGCTGGCACGAAAATTCCTTCTCGCACCCACGTTTACTATCACCTGGCTGGCGATGAGTAACTCGGAACTCTTATCACACATATATATACAACGTGTTAAAGAATTTTACAACATCACCCGCCTGTGCCTGCAAACTCTTTAATGCTGAATATATAGATTCGCTGTTTATTTTTTCGTGTTCTCAATACGAATCGGGGAGCGCCTATTGAGGATTAATCATTCTGGTCACCAAAAAATCAGCCATGTCTGACGCATCTTCCAAAGAAAAGCAGGGCACATCTTCATATACCTTAACATCTGAAGCCATAGCCAGCAATTCTTCTTTGCTACAGAGAGGAGTGACCGAAGTTTCCTGCCGGAAAACTTCTATTTTTATCTTACTCTCCCGTTTATACCCCTCTGTAAAAATAATATCCACACCGTCAATATAACCAATTACTTCGTCAAGCAAAAGCTCCTGCTCGACTTTTTTAATCATTGCCATTTTTTGCGGAGATGAAATACAGACAATATCAGCACCTGCTTGTGCATGCCGCCAAGTGTCTTTTCCAGGTTTATCAATGTCAAATCCATGAACATCATGCTTAACGGTAGCAACCTTATAACCGCGCCGCTTCATTTCACTAATTAATTTTTCCAGATAAGTAGTTTTACCGCAGCCCGACTTACCCACAAGCGAAATTACTGGTATCATGCATAATTCCTCACTTAATTTTTAATATTCTGCTAAATCTAGTACTATTATAAACGTAAACAGGAACAGTGTCTATATTCTTTTCTGTACACAACAACTGGATAAGTTTGTATCAACTTTACCCCCCACCTACGGGTGGGAACAACCCAACTCGGTCACCATTATTTAGTCTTTTTTCAAAGTCACACCCAATACCGTTTACTATAATCAAATGAATCTCCGTTGGATACAGATTGACCTTTCGCACTAAATCAAGCACAGTGCTTCCATCAGGAACATCTACTGTTATTACACCATTAGGACTTGCCGGCGTATAACGCCGCAATGTAGCATATAAACGTACTTCCACTACCATACAAATCCCCCTTTATCCGGACGGTATCAAAAGAAAAAAAGAATACAGCCACAAGTAACAAAAAGCCGGGCTTAACCCGGCTTTTCGCGACTAGAAATTGAATACCTGATCAATTTCTTCGTCGGTGAAATCCCAGGTAGTGTTATGCGGTGCGCATTCTTCCTCGAAAAACTCCGGTAAACGGTCGTCAGCGTTGGTAAAGCCCGCTCTTTGATTGAAGCCCCGCTCTACCTTGAGTACGGACTTGCCGAGATCAGTCACATCGTCGGCGGTAAGGGATAACCCGTACTGAGCATTGATCATATCGATCAATGCACTAAAACCATCAGCAATATCTAAGATCGCAAAAGCGACAAACAGGCACATACCCGTGCTGTCAACCGCCGCAGTGGCAATTTGCAAGTTACGGGACAGCTCTATATTCCCCTCTTTTTTCAGTGGGTCGACGTTGCCTCCAACCTTAAGGATGTTGGTAGCAACCGCATAACCGGAAGTGTGATCGGCTCCCATCGGCGTGGTGGCGTAGGTCAGGCCCACTCCTTTAACCGCCCGCGGGTCATAAGCCGGAATAGCCTGGCCCTTTACAACAGGAACCCTCGCCACCCCGTAAACACGACCTACAGTAGCAGCGCCACAACCCAGAATCCGCCCCTGGGGAGTGCCCTTGCGAATTTCTTTAATCAATTCCAGGGCAGCCTTGCCGTCTCCCCAGGAAATGACGCCAGCTTCCATCAAAACCCCTATGGCCACAGTAATATCAATTGAATCGACCCCAACGTCATCGCACTCACGGTCGGCCTCGGCAATGAGGTCAAGATCGTTAATCTTGGCGTTGGCTCCCAGAGCCCAAATAGTTTCATACTCAAAACCACTGGTAACATATTTGCGTTCCTTATCAACATAATGCTGAGAACAACGAATGACGCAGCCGGCATGGCAACCGTGCGAAGGCTTGCCGCCACGTTCTTCCATGATCGCGGTCATAGTTTCACCACCAATATCGTTGGCCCAGTCGTTCCGGCCACGACGAAAATTTTTCGTGGGAAGCCCACCGGCCTCATTCAATATATTAACCAAAATATTAGTTCCATACCTGGTTAGGCCCTGGCTGGTTACCGGATGCGTTGTAAGAGCCTTGGCAAATCTCCGGGCAGCACTTCTAAAAGCATCCGGGTCAACAATGGATACACCGGGAGCGCCACTATCATCAATCACAACGGCTTTAATCTTTTTGGAACCCATAACAGCACCCAGGCCCCCACGGCCGGCACTGCGAATATTGCTTTCGGGGTCGGCAAAAGAAATATTGGCTGCCATCAATTTCATTTCTCCGGCCGGGCCAATAATAGCCACACCGGCTTTAGCACCATATTTCGCCTGTAGAACTTTAATAGCTTCGTAATTTCCCATGCCCATGATTTCATCCGGAGCACTGTCGATGGTTACACCATCCATAGTTACTTTGACAACAAAAAATTTGTCTTCTGCCGGAATTCCCTCAAACGCAATCGCTTTGATGCCCATCTTGGCCATCTTTTGCCCAAAGGTACCACCCGTATTGCTTTCCTTAATCCCCCCTGTCAGCGGGCTCTTGGCACCACAGGAAAGCCGGCCGGAATTGGCAGCATTGGTGCCTGTAAGAAACCCAGGTGCAAAAATTAGTTTATTATTTTTTCCCAACGGATGGCATGTTGGCTTAACCTCATCGTTGACGAAATGAGAAGTCAGTGCTCTTCCTGCAAAACCAGCGTACTTTTCCGGCAATTCGCTGATTATAACTTCCTTAGTTGTCATATTTACACGAATAAATTGATTCATAATCCCACCCCCTATTTTTCGCTGTCTGTACTTTCCAAAGCATACTTAAGAAATTACTAATTCTTTGCTGTTATGGCCCCTTGAAATGCAATTATGTTGTGACTTGCACAATAATCCTATATTTACTATAATAAATAAACAGCGTAACTGAAGAGCCGTTCAAGCTTAAGTCCGGCTTGTATGCCAGGATATGCTTGCTTACAAGCTGCCTTATTGTATTTCTTGCAAATTTAATGCCAAGTATTTGAAAAAACATAAGCTTTTGATTCCTGTTAAAGGAAGGCCATTAACGCCTAACTCTTATTGCGCAAAAAAATAATAGGCTACCTTTTACTCAACTCTCAGTGTATCATCAGTGTCATGTCAATGTCATTTTTGTGGTACATTTATGTGACACTGATGATACATCGAAGCAGGCTTCCTTCCCTCGCTATGGTCACAAGCACAGTCCAGCTTCGCTGGACGCGCTGCATCAAAAAGGGCAGACAAAATCGAGAAATACTCCTCTCAATTTTGTCTGCCCTGTATTGTTTTATTTGCCCCTTTGAGCTCCTGATTGGGCCCCCTATCCACAGTGCACATTCGTAAGATTAATAGCGGTTATTTTGTTATTTAATGATATGATTTTATGAATTCAATAAGGGCTTCAATGAGTGCATCAATATCACTTTTAGTATTCATAGGCGAAAAACTGATCCGCAGCGCACTATCCGCCATGGCCCGACTTAGTCCGAGCGATTCCAGCACTGAAGGTCCTCGGGTATGAATATCTCTGACACAGCCCTTCCTCCATTCACTATTTTTCGGCGAACCTACAGCTGCTATTGTTTATTCTTCGGATTATGTCTCGGCTACGATTTTCCCAATGTCCGTTGTATCATATCCGCCAATATTACCAAATTCTTTTTTGAATGTTGCGGAGCGGACAATCTTTAGCATGGTCATGACCTCATGCGTATTGAGGTCATCTTTTTTTACAATAAGCTGATAACGTTCTTTTTTTATAGGGATAAAATCAATATTATCTACTTGTTTTGCGATTTTTTCACTTCCAATTGCAACATCTACCTCGCCGCTGCTGACTGCGCTAGCTACTGTCAAGTGGGAGGATGTTTCATTGGCATAGCCATTAATTTGCCTGCCGCTAATTCCAAGAAGCCTCAGATTCTCATCAAGTAACACCCTAGAACCCGCGCCTTTTTCCCGATTAATCATCGTAATGTCTTCTCGTGCAAAATCATTCCAGGTTTTAATATTTTTAGGATTACCTTTTGCAACATAGAAGCCTTGCATTCTACCTGTCAAATGAATGATGACTGCCGGAATTCCGGGAAGCAGTCTGCGAACATACGGAATATTGTACTGATCTGTATCTCCATCCCACAAATGAGCTGCAGTTACCTGAACTTTCCCTTGATATAAGGAAATCAGGCTGTCATAGCTGCCAATATAGGCACGCAGTGCAGATACTCCGTTTAATCTTAAATAATTAGACAGAACATCCAGGATAACATCTTGTCCGCAAATGATAAAGTTCTTGCAGCATTGATTTAATTCAAACACTAAATCATTTTGCAGAAAAGCCTTGTTACTTAATGCAATCTGTAAACTTCTTGATTTTGCAATATAGTTATCTACATCTTCCTGCGTAAACCGAACTTTACGGCCAACTTTATAGGATGTGATTTCACCTTTTTTTATCAAATCATATATCGTACTTTTACTAACATGTAAAATATCGGCAACTTGCTCTGTAGACAGCGCTTTATTATTATCCATTCTTATCCATCCTATATTTATATATCGTTTTATATAATTATATATTATTTCGTACATTTCTACCATAAACAACTAGATTTACTATTTTTCAGTGCTATAATTTATTTGAAATCAAATATAAAGCACTGATTTATCTTGTTTTAGTATTATTACATATCAGTTCGCACATTTTGAAATAAGAAAGGACAGGTATGGTTAACTTAATAATTATTCTTTTGGCCGGCGGAAGCTTAGGCTTTGCACTTTTTAAAATAGAAGTCCCTGGAGGACTTATGATTGGTGCCGTTCTTGGCGTGGCTTTGATCAATGTTTTCTGGGGAGTTGATCCTATGCCAAACGAAGCAAAAACTTTAGCCATGCTTATAGCCGGAGCGTTCATTGGATGTACTGTAGAGAAAAGTGATTTAAAACGTCTTCCTTACATTGCGAAACCGACTATGCTCATGTTATTTGCCTTTTTGGTACTGAACCTATTTATAGGTGCAATTATTTATTTAATGAGTCCTTTAGATTTAGTAACATCGCTGATGTCGGCTGTTCCTGGAGGAATTAGCGATACACCGATTATCGCAGCAGACATGGGAGCCGATGCACCAAAAGTTGCGGTAATGCAAATGGCGCGTCAAGTATTGGGTATTGGCATATTTCCATCAATGATTTTAGCTTATCATAACCGAAAAAATTTTACCGAAAATGCAGACAGGGAAATCTTTACTGCCAAACGAGCAAAATCAAGCACAAAATCTTGGGCAGCATTTTCAGTAACTATGGCAGTGGCCGTAATTATGGGAGTTTTAGGAAAATACTCAGGTATACCTGCAGGCGCATTTGTTTTTTCCATTATATCTGTTTTGATTTTAAAGCTCGTATTTAACTTCGCTTATCTGCCGCGCTGGGCAAAGCAAGGAGCACAAATTTTAAGCGGCGCGTATATCGGCAGCAGCATTACGATGTCGGACATTTCTGATATGCGGCATCTATTGCTGCCACTTTTGGTAATTATTCTTGGCTATATTGCCAACTGCTTCATTACAGGTAAAATCATAAGCAAAATGTATGGATTCACCAGAAAAGAAGCAATGTTGATTACAACTCCCGCAGGTGCTTCTGACATGGCATTAATTTCGTCAGATATAGGGGTACAAAACACAGACATCATTATTATGCAGATTATCCGTGCAGTTGTAGTAATGACATTTTTTCCTCAACTCATTAGTTTGATTTGTACTTTCATGTAGGAGCAAATAACTCGGCAACAAATTTACTTTACATACAACAAAACAGAAGGAGGAGTTTTGATTGAGTATACGAATTGCAATCAATGGGTTTGGCCGTGTAGGCCGTCTTGCATTTAGGCAATTTTTTGATTCGGATGAATATGAGGTGACCGCAATCAACGATTTAGCTGATGCTGCCATGTTAGCCTACCTTCTAAAGCACGATTCAACGCAAGGTAAATACCGGCTTGCCGCTGAGGTAAAATTTGCCGAAGACTACATCAGTGTTCGCCAAAGGAAAATTAAAGTCTATAAAGAAGCAGATGCCTCAAGACTTCCCTGGCGGCAACTTGGTGTAGACGTTGTGCTAGAGTGTTCTGGTGCTTATTTGTCTAAAGCCAAATCACAGGCTCATCTTGCTGCAGGCGCAGGTAAGGTCGTTATTTCCGCTCCGGCTGGCAAAGATATGTCAACCATTGTTTACGGTATAAATGAGAAACTGTTGACACCCGATGATAAAATCATTTCTGCTGCTTCGTGTTCAACGAATTGCTTAGCATTAATGGCCAAGGCGCTCAATGACTATGTACCCATTCAGAGCGGTATTTCAACTACAATTCATGCTTTTACGGCCACCCAAATGATACTGGATGGACCACAAAGAAAAGGTAACTTGCGCAGATCACGTTCAGCCCCGGCTAACATTGTTCCTACCACAGCAGAAGCTGCCAAAGCGATTGGACTTGTAATTCCGGAATTGGCTGGAAAACTCAGCGGCTCAGCACAACGAGTTCCAGTTGCAGCAGGATGCTTAATTATTTTTATCGCAGTTGTTAACGGAAAGAATATAACGGTTGAAAGCATCAATGCGGCCATGAAGGCATGCTCATCAGATTCATTTGGTTATACGGAAGAAGAACTCGTCTCGTCTGATATAGTTGGCATCACCTATGGCGCACTGTTTGACGCTACGCAAACCATAGTTAGTCAAATTAATGAGAATACATACCAAGTTCAGGTCACATCGTGGTTTGACAATGAGAACTCATATGTAAGCCAAATGGTTAAAACAACTAAGTATTTCGCAAAGCTTTGATTATGGATCACTTCTGAAAAATAAAAGAGGCCGGTCAAGTTTTCTGCCCTAACCGGCTTTTTTCTATCTCTATTTAATTTAATCCCATATTCCATATCTTACATGAAAGTTCCTTAAACCTCAACTTGGCGAAATTCCTGATAAATCTCTTTCCTTATCTGCTGAAAAACCGTATCAGAACGATTTCTTGGCCGTGGAAGATCTATCGTAAATTCTTTTTTTATCGTTCCGGGACGTTCTGACATTACAATAACCCGGTCTCCCATATATACAGCTTCCTCAATGTCGTGAGTGACCATAATCATTGTGGTTTTCTCTTGCTCCCAAATATCCAGAACCTCTTGCTGCAGCTTTAAGCGAGTTAGCGCATCTAAAGCGCCAAAAGGTTCGTCTAATAGTAAAATTTCCGGCCGGTTAACCAAAGCACGGGCAATCGCGACTCTTTGCGACATACCTCCGGATAGCTGCCCGGGATATGCGTTTTTAAAACGCTCAAGCCCCACAAGCTTAAGGTGATCAATAATAAGTTTGTTCTTTTCTTCTTTCGATCCCTTTTGCAGTGCAAACTCCATATTTTCCCATACCGTTAGCCAGGGCAATAAGCGGTGTTCCTGAAAGACAATCCCCCGGTCGAGACCCGGACCGGTAATTTTGGTTTTTCCAATGCTGACTGTGCCACTGTATTCCCTGTCAAGCCCGCCGATAATACGCAGCAAGGTACTCTTACCGCAGCCGCTGGCGCCAACAATACAGAGAAATTCATTCCGGGATACATTGAGAGATATTCCATTTAGCGCCAGCACTTCGCTATTTTGTTTTTTATATATCTTAGTCAAATTATGTATGGTTACATGATTGCTATCTCTCATACCCCGGTAAATGACTCCTTCCAGCGGATAATTTTCTTTTCTATGACACGCAATAGACTATCCATAATTTTGCCGACTACACCAATGGCCAGCATGCCTACCAAAACCCTGTCGGTTTGGGCTAATGCCCGGGCATCTGTTAACATATAGCCGATGCCTTTCATCCCGGCAGACAATTCCGCCGCTACCACACACATCCAGGCATAGCCAAGGCCGACGCGAAGTCCGGAAATAATAAAAGGAAGAGCACCGGGGATAACCACTTTCGTAATAAACTTACGTCTGGGTACTTCCAGCACCTGGGACAATTCCACAAATTTATGATCTGTCTGCCGAATGCCATCTAAGACATTGATAAAAATCGGGAAAAATGCGCCGATGACAATGATAAAGATTTTTGATCCTTCCTCAATCCCAAACCAGAGGATGGCTAAAGGCAGCCAGGCTATGGGGGGAATAGGCCGCAACAGTTGAATCAAGCCGTCCATCAATTCAAACATAAGGGGAAAAATACCCAGCCCCAAGCCTAACCCTACTCCTAACAGCGCAGCTAAGAAAAATCCTTCCACTACCCGAATCATACTTGTTCCCAGATGAGTGACCAATTCTCCGGTAGAAAGCATAGCAACAAAAGCGTCAAATACCTGGGCCGGAGATGGCAGTAAGATCGGTTTTACCATGCCGCTGACAGTAATGCCGTGCCATATGGCGAGCAAAATACAGGGTAATAAAATCCGTTTCCACTGCTGAAAGCCGGTAGTTATGCCGAGCTTGTACACTTTCGCTATCTTTAATACCAGTTCCATCCTTTACATCTCCTTGCCGAGTCCCAACATATTTTATACTCGCATCAGTATCATCTTATTTTCTAAGAATAAAGGACTGAACATCTACCGGATTTTTAATCAAACCGTTTTTCCGCATAAACTCTTCTGTATCTTTCATATCAGCTACAAATTTATCCGTAACTTTTCCCTCATAATTGAATTTGCCAATAATTTTTGTTAACTGCGCTTGAGGCATTTTTATATCTTCCATCAACAATTTGATACATTCATCCGGGTTTTGTTGCAAATACTCATTTCCTCGCTGGAATGCCCGCAATACGGCATCTACCGCCTCCGGATTCTTATCAAGCAACTCCCCGTTCGCCATCAATACGGCGTAACCTTCATAGATGCCGGTCCCGTCAGCGATAATCTTGATTTCGCCGGCTTCTTCCATGCGGGTGATCAAAGGATCCCACATAACGCCGGCGGCGACATCACCGCGCAGCAGCGCTGTAGAGAGATCATCCATAGACATATGAACAAATTGGATATCATTCATGGTCATACCATTTTGCTCCAACAGCAGCGACAATAGTTTCTGTCCATACGCGCCTTTTGTCGTAGCTACTTTCTTCCCTTTTAAATCAGTCACTTTAACAATATCTGAATCTTTTTTCGCAACCATCGCCAACGCCTTCGGTGCTGCGGAAGCAACGGAAACAATACGGTAGTTCGTGCCGGCAGCGCGGCCCACAAAAGCAGGGAAATCGCCCATTACGCCCATGTCCAAATGTCCGGCGGCAAAAGCTTCGCTCACCATGGGTCCCAGGCTAAAAGGCTGCCACTTCAGCTTAAACCCGACCTTTTGCAATTCTTCATCAATAAACCCTTTCTTTTTTGCCACCCACATATGAGCATAATGAGGCAATGGCACAACACCGACGCGAATCTCTTTTAAGGCGGACGCATCATTCTTGGGTTGGGCTGCCGGAGTGCTTGTACAGCCACTGGCTGCTAAAACAGCCGACAACAAAATAAACAGCACCGCCAATAATTTCCACTTACGCATTATACATACACCTCTTGATCGTTCATTTAAATTCCGGTATTTCTCCTATATCCATTATATAATAAAAAAGCCAACGATTGCAAGTTAAAATAATCATGCAATCGTCCGCTCTTCTCGCCTAATCAACTGTAGGTTTCTGCTCAGGAAGCGCGAATTTAAATTCCGGCTCCTTTTCTCGCATTTTTTTGGCTTCTTCCCCTGTCATCACTTGAAACCAAATACCTTCTACCCTGCGTCCGGAAAATGTCGGTCCAAACCGGACAAATATCGCCTTGTCCCAATCATAAATTTCCTGAAGCGAAGGCTCTAAAACCCGGAGTTTTAACTGCCCATAAGAATATCTGGTGTGCTCCAGAGACAATAGCTTCATAAGTTCGGGAATCGAATATTCCGTAATCCCACTATCCTTCGAAGACCAAATAATATCAAAAACAGCTAATGTATGTTTGCCTCTGTATTGAATTCCTTTGATTAACTGACACTCAAAATCATCGGGATCCATGGCTGCAAACAAATGCAAAATTTTATCCGTGAATTGAAAAGTTATTCTGTTTTCCGTATATTCGATACTTTGAAACCACTGCGTCCTGATTAATCTGCGACTGTTTTTTTCGTACAGCCAAACCCCTTTTGTGGATACCTTTTCCAGTTCATTAACTAATGAAGCATACAGTCGATTGGCGTCGAGATCGCACACTTCTAAAAAATCACGAATTGACATCCCGCATGCTGATTGGATGGCGTCACTTGTTGGGGACACCTGCAGTTGAGAGATAGCCGCAGTTAACATTTTTTGCTGTAGCTCGGTAAGAGGGTCACGGCGTCCGATTACATTTTCCACGCTGATCGATCTATTAGGATTTGTTGTAAGCCCCTCAGGCTGAAGCGCCGCAGATACAAATTGTTCACTATCAAAATCATCTGGAACTTTTCTTAAAACAATATCCAATTTTTCCACCTCATAGCACTATTATATAGTGGCGATATATCGATTGCAAGTCACATTCATGCTCGCAATCGACTATTTCCAGTTGCAAAGGAAATTACAGAAATTACACACTATGAGGTTTAGAGCGCGTATTGTTCCTTTCACCGGCACCTGCGCCATGCAACCCATTTCGGATAAATACGACATTGAAATACTTCTAGTAGGGCCATAAAAATTCCTTCCAGTGTGGCAAGCCACTATTTTCAGCGACTGCTCTTACAGCAGTACGCTTATTTGCTTCTATTACCTTTGCAAATTTCTGCGTGGCTTCTGTCTTGATTTGTCTCTGCTTTTTTGTAAATGCCAGACATCTATTCAAAACACTCATCTCCTCCACTTCAGGCAGCCTATTGCCCATCAATCTCAGCCGGCAGTTCCCCTCGTTGACTCCATTCGATCCACGACCCGGCATAGTTTTTCACGTTTTTGTAGCCGAGAACCTCACTCAGCACATAAGCAGTATGCGTAGCACGGACTCCTGCCTGGCAATAGGTAATGACCGTCTTATCCGGAGTAATTCCCTTGGTTTTGAATATTTTTCGCAACTCGTCGACATTTTTGAGCGTTTTATCCGGATTCAGCACATCCCCCCAGTATAGCCAAACGGCTCCGGGAATTCGTCCCTTCCGCACTGCGCCCGGGGCCTGTATGCTGCCCGAGAATTCGTCCCATTCCCTGACATCCAAAATAATTACCTTAGGATCAGGCTCTTTTACGGCATTCCAAACTTCTTCCGTTGTCGCCAATTTACCGGTATCTATCCTTGTTAACTTAAAATTGCCGGGGGCAACTTTCAAAACCGCGTTAGTCAATTTATACCCTAAAGCCTGCCAAGCTTCCAAACCGCCGTCCAACATCTTCGCGTTATGATAACCGAAAATATCGAGCAGCCACCAAAAGTGAGCCACATAAGCAGGGCCATGCTTATCAGAATCAGCATAAAGCACAATAGTATCCTGATCACTAATCCCCAGTTTGCTCAGCAAGGCAGCAAAATGCTCCGGCGTTGGGACCGGACCCTTTTGATCCATATAGTCTTGCCACCAGGCATTTACGGCCCCGGGAAGGTGCTCTTTCTGATAGCGTTCCGGTGGTCTTACGTCAATTATTTTGACAGTTTCGTTCTTGATTAAGTCCTGCAAATTTCCCGGGGTTATCAAGGAAGCTTTATTAACAACCCCTTGATTGCCGGCAGCTTCCGCATAGGCGTTCGCAGTAGCTTTTATATTTCCTCAGATTAACAGTTGATTGTAGTACGTTATATTCATCAAACTGCCTGCAGTTTACAGGAGCAACTTTCTTATTTTCCGGGTTCATCCAGGAGTAAGAAGAACTCCCCCTACAAACTGCACCTGCAGTGCAGCCGAAGCAATGATCGTCGGTCTCAATAGACAACCCCAACAAATCTTCAGGTCTTATTTTTCCAATGGGTTTAAAGGTAACGGCTGGCAATCTTACCATCTGATTAAAACAACAAGCAAACAATCTGCCTCGCCAATCAACATTGATTTGTTCCCGGCACATTACTTTATCCAATTTAGCAACGTCAAAATTGCGGATAAGCAAATTCATATAGCTATTAAGCAAACCTTTTTGAGTTAAAAATGCCCGAAATCGGTCGATAGGCATATTAGGTATGGCAAAAAAATCATCAAAAATAATTCCGTAATCGTTGCCCAGGTTTTCGCGATATACAGCTTCCAAATTACCCTGAACAGGCAGAAACGCACCTAGAGGTCTATACACCAAATTAAGTTTCAAATTCGATTTTTTTGTACCATAACCGATACTGTTCAGTTGTTTCAGGACTTCAATTTTTCGGAAAAACCTTTGTCGGTCGGTTAAGTTAGTTTCCTTATAAAACGGCATGGATGCAATAATTTCGACGTTATTCTTAGCAAGAAATTCCGGTAAATGCCGATATTCCGAATTCTCAATAATGTCTAGATTGACACGCAGCATAATCTGTTTTACGGATTTTATTTGCCGAAGGATTTTGATAAGAATTGGCAGATTGGGATTTAATGTTGACGACTCACCGAAAATATCCACGGCTATTTTTCCGGCATTATCAACAAATTTTAAACAGTCTTGCATAACCGCGAGTCCCATCATCTTCATTGGCACACCACCATGACAGCGACGAAAATGCAGATTGTCCAAATACCCCATGTTTACCTGCAGACACCGAATTGCATCCCGTATCAGTGCTTTCCCAGTCTTGTCAACATACTGCCGAAATCTGTTCTGCACTTCCGTCACTTCCTTAAAAACTAAGTATTCCTACCTAGGACTTTTCAACAATTTCATCAATCTCGTCAATTCGACAAGTAATTGTGGCGTGGGTGACCAAGGCCAGGCATAAGTACGCCGCCTATCCTCTTAAAGGATGAGCACATACCGGTTCAAGTCAATTAAAAAAAGAAATGCAGCTGGGTCTGATAAAACTTAGTCTTTGATTTGTCGCCGGGAACGGTGGCTTTAATATCATCATAATAAAAATCCCATTTAATGTTTTTAGCCGGGACATACGCAAACCCTATTTCATAACCTTTCGACCCTGAGGCGGCATAGGTCCAGTCAGCGACACCGCTAAAACTATCCCAAATTACCGAGGGATCGGCTTTGAGATAGTGGGCCCAGGCACCATAGCTGCCGGGTTTATTCAGATCGGCGCCCTTATAGCTGACTTGTAGCATATAGCCTTTATTGTAGTCACTGGCATCCGATTTGGCATAAGCGCCAGTGAAAATATAGTCATGCGCAAAGGGAACTACATACCCGGCTTCCCAACGCTTGGTAGATACATGAATGTCGTTGTTCTTTGTTTGAAAATATGTAGCCTTCAATGTGCCGGGGCCTACCGGAATGCTGACGTCGCCGCCGGTGACAATTGTGCTGCCTTCGGATGTACTGTCCCAAAATTCGTCGCTAGTAGCCAGGAAAGACTGCTTTTTATCTGATGAAAAAATCTTGCCGCTGCGGAAATCGCGGCCATAAACCAGGTTTACCTTAACGGTGTTGCCATAGCTTATTTTTGCCCCTTGCAAGGTGGAAGCGCCATTAATAAATCCAGTGGCCAGTGTATAGTCTTGCCGGCCCAAAGTGACGTTGAAACAACCGATTGGACCTTGAACATTGGCAACCCGAATATAGCTGCCATAGTTTGAAGTGCTTTCATCGTTGCCAAGGTAACCGGCATAGGCGCCTTGGTTGGTTTTGTTGTCGTTGCGCAGTTCAAACACATACTTCCAGTCGTCATTGATTTTGCCGTTCACATCAAAGGCCAAAATCTGTTTGTGCTGAATCCAGGTGCCTTGTTTAACGCCTGCCGGATTGGTTATATCCCCGTTGCGGTAGCGGTCTTTTATTTCACCGGAAAACTGCGGCAGTTTGTCAACTTTCGTTTTTACGCTATCAACTTTAACCCCGAGATTTTGCAGTTCACCGGAAAACTCTGTCGATAATTTTTTAATAAGTTCTTTTTGCTGCCCATCAGCCTTTTCGGCCTTTTCCATTGCTTTACCCACAATCATCGCCATTTCATAACGGGTCATAATGTGGTCGCCCCGGAAGGTTCCATCGCCATAACCATCAACGATGCCAGCTTTCGCCAGACTGGCCACAGCATCGTAGGCCCAGTGGTTCGCCGGCACATCGGCAAACGGTCTAGCGGCAAAAGTGGTTCCCGCAATTCCCAGCGCAATGCTCAGGGTCAGTGCCATTGCTATTTTTTTATTCATAGTCTGCCTCCTATTTTGTTGCATTCTAGCTGGTTTCTTTTATCATAAGATAAATTATAAGAGCTATATACAACGTGTTAAAGATTTGTGCAGGCGGGTGGTGTGTTGGCAAAAGCGGAAGTCAAACGCCAGTGGTGGAGCGTTGTCAATGCACCGCCCACCTGCGCCTGCAGTATTCTTTAAGGCGGAATATATAGTATATAAGCCTTATCTAAATGCCGGTAGCAAAACCTTTCTTAAAAGTCGTTGTACCTCCTCTCATATGTTTTTCGGTTCGGCTATCAGCACAAGATCCTAGGAATCAAGCCATAGGCTGTTCGATCGGTTTTTCCTTTGGAGAGGCAAACTTAAATTTTGGCTCTTTTTCTCGCAATTTCCGGGCTTCTTCCCCGGTCGTTACTTTAAACCATACTTCTTCCACTCTTCGCCCTGAGAAGGTTGGCCCAAACTGAACGAATATGGAATCATCGATATCATAAATTTCTTGCAGTGAAGGTTCCAGAACCCGAAGCTTAAGCTGTCCATAGGAATAGCGCGTATGCTCCAAAGATAAAAGTCTCATTAATTCAGAAATGCTGTACTCAGTCACTCCTTTCGCATTCGAAGAGCTAATGATTTCAAAAATGGCTCGCGTATATTTCCCTCTATATTGAATTCCTTTGATTAACAGCCTATCGACATCGTTAGGTTCTATAGCGGCGACCAGCTCCAGAATTTTACTAGTAAATTGAAATGTAATTTCTCCGTCTGCGTACCCGATCGTTTGAAACCATTGTGTCCGAATTAACCTTTTATGTCTTTTTTCATATAGCCATATCCCTTTGGAAGCTACCTTTTCAATTTCACCTAGCAGCTTATGATGCATGTTATCTTGTTTTATATTACAGAGTTCCAAAAATTGATTGATATGGATTTTGCATACCGTCCGCGCAGCGCCAAAATCGCCGGAAGAATAAATAACGGAAATGGCTGTACTCAATATTTTCTGCTGAAGTTGTGTAAGGGAATCACTGTACCCGATTGCATCGCCAATTCTTATCAAACGCCTGAACCTGGCGGCGCGTCCCTCGGGATGAACAACAGCAGATGCCAAGTTTTCAACATCGATGTCCGCTTTAACCCGCCTCAAAAAAATTGCCACTTTCCTCACCCCAAACGCAATATATAGCAATATCAATTGCAGATATAAATTTGTTTGCAATCGATAAGCCAAAAATATAGGGCAAAACTGCAATACTGCAGTCCTGCCAAGTGTTTTAGACCACATTGCTATTATATAACAGCGCGCATTCAATTGCAAGTATAAAGCAACTTGCAATTGAATGTTTTTATCTTTATTATTGCAAATCAAAAATATCTTGCAATTAATAAAAAAATATTATATCATTGGAAATAGCAATTACTTAATAGGGAACGGGGGATATACATGAAAACATTTTGTGAAAGCATCAAGGAAACGGGAGAAAAATTAGTCAGAAACAAAATTGATATTGTGCAAGTGAATATCGGCTATGTTTGCAATTTGACATGCAAGCATTGCCACGTGCAGGCAGGTCCTAACCGCACAGAACAAATGAGTGCCGAAACCATGCAAGCGTGTCTTAAGTTTATCGGCGAGGCAAAAGCAGCTACTATCGATATTACCGGGGGTTCGCCAGAGATGAATCCTCATCTGCCGCTGCTGATCGAAGAACTACGTAAAATCAGTACGGTAAAACGCATTTTGGTCAGAACTAATATGACCCTTTTAACCACAGATAAGTATAAGCATTTGCTTGATTTGTTTAAAGCGAATAAAATTGAACTTGTCGGCTCATTACCTTGCTATGGCGAAGAAAATGTCAATGCCCAAAGAGGCGATGGCGTATTTAACAGCAATATCAGTGTATTGAAATTATTGAACAGTATTGGCTATGGAAAAGAAAAAACCGGACTCATCCTTGATCTTGTGTATAATCCGGGCGGCGCCTTCTTACCGGGGCCGCAAGCGGTATTGCAAGCCGCCTATAAGGAGCAGCTAAAAAACAATTATGGGATTGAATTTAATCATCTTTTCACTATCACCAATGCACCATGCGGCCGTTTTAAGGAAGATCTGAAAAAAAGCGGCGAATTTGATGCCTATATGAATGTCCTCGTTGATAATTTTAACAGGGACAACCTTAAGAAAGTTATGTGCGTATCACAAGTCAACATCGGCTGGAATGGTGCCGTTTATGACTGTGATTTCAACCAGGCGCTTGGCATGCGCATTGGCTCACCGAAAACAATTGCCGATTTCACGCCTGATGAGTTACTGTGTGAAGTATTGGCAGACGATCATTGCTATTGTTGTACTGCCGGGGCAGGCAGCAGTTGCCAAGGCAGTCTGGATTAATATAAGTTTAAAAACCACATGTCCAGCGTGCTGACGTGTGGTTTTTATTATAGTATTATTTAATTGCGATTAAATTAAAACTCTTGCGCTCCTATCATCTGACCTATATCTCGCATTATTTTTTTCTCGTCCCTATTCTGGGCAGGTACTTGAGAAAGTGCAGCGCAAATATTGTTTTTTTCAAAAATGCACCCTTTCAAAACCGCAGGTATCGCTGCGATCAAATCCGAATTCATAGCGTCAGAATAGACTCCTACTGTTACGATTTTTCCACTGCTCACATTAAACTGAAAAACAACTTCACCCCAGGCAAACCTTTTGGAAATTTCATACTTGAAATTGATTTTTCTTCCAAATATCCATTCCCAGGAGGAAAATTTATCAATCGATTTTTGTAAATCAATGTGATCAATCTGTTCCATGCCCAGTTTCAATGGTGTCAATCTGTATGTTTCACCAAAAGCCTCTACCAGTTTTTCTTTTAAGCTGGTAACAGATAGAGTCTCTTCACAAAAATTTACCAAATTAGCAACCCTTGATCTTATCGAATTAACGCCATTGGATTGTAACTTTTCATTCGATACATGCAAATATTGGGACACCTTCCGGATATCTACATTTACCATCAAAGTCCCATGGTGCAAACAGCGTTCATTCTTTTCGTAAAATGCATTTCCTGAGATTTTTTTTCCCCCAATAGTAAGATCATTACGCCCGGATTTCGCTGCGTTAAGTCCAAGTTTTTGCAATGCCAGCAAAATAACATTTATTTGCTTATCAAGAGAATAGTCATTTTGTTTCACTAAAAATGAAAAATTTAAATTTCCCTCATCATGGAAAACCGCACCACCTCCTGATACCCTTCTTGCCAAATGTCCTCCATTCGCTTGCAGTTGGTCTATGCTGCATTCCTTCCAGCAATTTTGGTTTCTTCCAATTACAACCGTATTTGAATTTTGCCAGAGATACAATATACACTGCTTTTTCTTCACATTGAAAAGCAAATATTCTTCCAGTGCTAAATTATAATAGGGGTTTGTTTGATCGCTTTCGATATAAATAATTTCTTCTATCATAACATTTACCACTTTTCAAACAGGCTGCAAAAATTACCATGCAGCACATCTTTCATCATGTTTCATCTCCATTTGACAACATTTTTTCCAAGATATTTACACCTTTATTCAAAATTGTAATAACAAGCCCAACCATAATAATACCTGCCACAACATTGGTATAGTTGGCATATTCTGCGTATAACTTAATAAAATAACCAAGACCTGCCGAAGCTCCCATCATCTCCGCAAAAATTAGAATCATAAAGGAAGTTGATAATGTCACCCAATCTCATTAACTCTCTTCAAATCAAACTGATTTGCCGCTTCTTCAATTGATACATATAGGGCCTAATGCCGTATTGAACCTCCAGCTTCGCCCTGTAAGGCAAGACCTTTTCGATGTCCGCTGCCTGCCACTTATGCCCGGGTTCCAAACAGTAGACAGTCAGCAGCAAAATATTATCCTTTAATGTGCCTTGATAATCCAAAACCCCGTCAAAAGCAAAAACTATCTCATCCAGAGCCGGAAGATCAAGCGGACTGTCCAAGCGCCCTTTGACCTTGTCCAGGCATGGCAGAACACTGCCGCAAGAGCAGGGTTCCTTAAGAAACCTGCCTTTATCGCCGGTAGCATAGCGGATCAGCGGCATCGCATCCCGGGTCAGCGTTGTAAAGACAATTTCCCCGTACTCCCCAACCGGCAGGGATTTACCGCTTTGATCCACCACTTCCCAATATATGTCCGCTTCCCGCAGGTGGTAACCCCTTAGCGCACTGCAGGACACACCGCCGCCCAGCCCCATTTCCGTCATTCCGTAATGCTCGTGAACCCGGCATTGGAATATCTCCGTCAAGCGTTCTTTTATACTGTCGGCGATATAGTCCGTACTTAACAGAATGGCCTGCAGTTCAATAGGCGTAGTCCCCTGCTTAATGCTGTTTCGGTACCAGTAAGCTACAAGCAGCATCTGCACCGGATTGGCTACGACAACTTGGGGCTTTTCTTTTAACATCAGCCCAATAACCTTTTGACAGTCATCAACCGGTCCGTATTTCAGAGCCAACGCGCCAAAACGTCCCAGACTTCGGGCCAGTAAATCCCCTACCCCGCCCGGACGTACACAGGGGAGCAGGATCAACACTTTGTCACCGCTCTTGGTCATGGTCGTCATACCGTTAGCAAAAAAATCCACGGTCAACTCCTGGTCGGACCGGGAAAAAAAGATCCGTTTCGGGGCGCCAGTCGTTCCGCTGCTATCCAAGGTAACAATCCGGTGGATATCCTCCTGCCCAACACACAGCATACGAGAGCCATGCTCCCGTAAATCCCTGTCCCTGATCAGCGGCAGCTTTTCCCAATCTGCCAAGCATCGAATTTCACTTACGCAAACATCCTTATACAATTCACGATAAAAAGCGGAACGTTCCTTTACGTAATTGAGCCTCGTCAGCAAAACCCGGTTTTGATAGTCCCTGAGGGCAGGAAGACTAAGTTTGTCCACGTCAATTTTTTGCGCTATCCAACCCTCCAGTGGGGTAAGTTCTTTAGCAATACCGTCCATACAAATTTCTTCCTTCTTTATCCGTCAGATTGTAAGCACAGAAAGGAATTAATTTGTGGGTGGGGGTGGCCACATGAACCCGGCATTTTTGCAGCCGCTCCAAATCGATATTCCAGACATCCTGGAACGCCATAGCCGTAATGCTGAAGCCCTTTTCATGGACCTGCTTGATAAACAGATCCCACTCGTCGACAGCGTCACCGTCACTGCTGTCGTTGCCGCTGTCGCATGCGGTGCTTTCCGCCCTTTTGCCCCATTTGCTTCCTAAATATTTGCGAGCGCCGATAATAGCATCCTGCTGACAGGAACAGCATTTTTTTTCCGGTGGAGTGGAAATGGCAGAAATCTGTCCGTCAGACATAACCAGAAAATTACCATGAAAAGAGCAAAGGGAATGCCCCGTCAACAGCGGAATAAAATTACCGGTCCGAAGCCGGCCTTGGGTTTGATCTTCCAGATCCCGCAAAAGCCTGGGGATAGTATAACGCATCGCATCGGTAGGTTCCGCCGGAAAACGTCCGAAATAGCTGACTGGCTGGAAATGGATGCCACGCACTGCCGGCTGGTTGTCCAGCAGAAAATCGACGATAGAGCCAATCTCCCCGTCATTGATGCCTGGAACGACCGTAACGACCAAAACGACCCCGATACCGGCTTGCCCGCAATTCCTGATCGCTTGTTTTTTTATGTCTATAAGTGCCTCGGAGCGGATCTCCCGGTAAATTTCATCGTTAGTCCCGTCAAACTGTAAAAAAACACAGTCAAGTCCGGCCGCTGCCAGCTTTTGGGCATAAGCCGGATCCGCTGCCAACAGCTTGCCGTTGCTGTTGACCTGAATATAAGGAAAGCCTTTTGCTTTGCCCAGCCGGATAATCTCCGCCAAATCTTCCCTTAAGGTCGGTTCTCCGCCCGAAAGCTGGATATTGAACGGCCGCCCGGGACTGCGTTCCAGCAAAAAGTCGTATAGCGCGCTTATTTCCTCCAGATTCATTTCCGCCAGCTTGTGCCCGGCATCCGCGAAGCAAAATTTGCAGTTTTGGTTGCAGCGCTGGGTAAGCTCGATCAGGACACAGCAGGCCTGCTGCTCATGCTGTGGACACATACCGCAGTCATAAGGACAACCCCTTTCCACCTCGGTATCACAAATCACCGGTTTGGTGTTGTCCGCCTGCCGCAGCCAGGCTTGATAGCGAGGTTTGCCCTCCCATACCAGGCTTTTGAAATCGCCGTGCTCCGGGCAGGTTTTTTCCAGGTAAATAGTATCGCCATAAGCGGTCTTTTGGGCCGGAATACGTTCCAGACAAACCGGACATACACTGGCTGTTTCCCGAATGACTTTCCTTTTGGGTTTTCGCTCCCTTACTTCATTGTCTTCATGCATCATTCTCACCACCTACTCTTTTTCCCATACAGATAAATAATAGCCGATCTTGACCTTCTTAATATTATTTTGTATCGTACACGCTTTGTCGCAAGAGCCTACGAGACTTTCCCAAAAAGCGGACATCGAACCGTAATTCATAATCAGGCCAGCCAGAAATCCCTTATAGACAGGGGTCTCGTCGTGCCATTCCTTCAACTTGAAACCAGCACCCGCCACTTCCTGGCAGACCACATCCTGACTGGTAATGCCGTTGATGCAGGTAACCATAGGCAAACGGGCAAAGGCCTGGGCGTTTTCCCGGATATACAGATCGCTAATAATCAGTTTGCCCTCAGGAACCAGGACACGCCTAATTTGATTAAGAGCCAGCGGTTTATCCTCAAACAAGGTAAAAACGCATTCCGTCAACACGCCATCAATGGAATCATTCCCGTAGGGCAGATCGTAAACACTTCCCACTTGGACATTCAGAGCACTGTTACGGGCTTTGGCCTTAGCAATTAGTTCTTCGGATATATCGATGCCCAAAGCCTCCATTCCACACTCCACAGCCAAAAACTCTGCTGTTTTGCCGCAGCCGCAGCCGATATCCAGCAGACGGCTGCCAACCGGGAAGCCAGCAATTTCCACTGCCTTTCTGGTCAGTTCCAGTCCGCCGGGGCGTAAGGCTTCCTCCGTGTATTGCTGAAATTCTTCATTTTCATATAAGATACTGGTGTTTTCCTCTATGTTATGTTCTTGTGTCCCGCTGTCTTTCATCTCTATTTCTCCTCCAAAGCCGTTTCCGCTTCCAGCATCTTGCCTAAAGCCAGGCTCTCAGAAATATAGCTTTGACCGCACAGCGGACAGCTCAGGATTTTCACCGGAAACGCACTCTTCAGGTAGCTCAGCGTTATCGGTAAAGGCTCCAATTCAACATCGCAGGACACACACCGGATCCGTTCACTGTTTTTAATCTCCAATTGAAAATTTGCCATTTAATCTTCCTCCATGCTGATGCGGTGGCTATAAGCGTTATAGATTTCGTAACCCTCGTCTTTGGGTGCGTATTCCACCCAATAGGTAATAATACCCGGCTTAAAACCGGCAACAAAATGGTTGTCCGCCGGACGGAGCAGCTTCCGATTATGCTCTTCGGCATAGCGAATAACCTTTTCGATATTGCCCTCGTCAATCAGCCGTTCTTCCAGCAGGCGGCGTACCTGCGGACTGATGAAAAGCCGAGGCCCATCCCCTTGCTCCCGGCCATCCTGATAAAATTCTTGGAGTAAATCCCTTTTCAAAATCCGGCGATTCTCCTCCTGCTGTCTTAAGCCTGGCGCGGGCCGGCAGGCTGTTTCCGGCGTATCTTGGCCGAAAATTACATCAAAAATATGGTAAGTCGGTTTGCCGGCGCTAACAAAATAATTGCGGCAAACGGTACAGTAAGCCACATAATCCAAGGGACTTTCACTGATTCTTTCCGCAACTGCCTTCAAGGCGGCCTCCTTATTCTCACAGAAAACTAACCCGCTGTAACCACAGCATTTGGTCTTTTCCCGGCTATATGCCAGTTCCTCGACTTGATAGCCGGCTTCCTGCAAAATCCGGCGTACAGCATCTTGAATTTCTTTTTCATAGCGGACCGTACAGCTGTCGTGTACAGCTACCGTATGTGGTTCTCTTTCGGCCTGAGGCAAACCGTATTCGGCAAAAACCTCCCAAAGAAGTTTCACCCGCATTAACGGCTCAGCCGCTTTAAACTGTTGATAGCAGGTTGTACAGCCTACGATCATGATCGGTTTGCCCATCCGTGACCATTTCGTCAAAAGTTCGGACATGGTTTTCTCAAAAAGCTTTGACTGACCTGCCCACTCAGCCGGAGCGCCGCAGCAGCCCAAAAATATCCCGACACTATCCAGCTTGTCCTGCAAATACCGATAAGCCGGCCCGATATATTCCGGCATGGTGGCAGCCATTTGGCAACCCGGAAAAAACAGATACCTGCTTTCTTCCAGGCCTGACCGGTGGCGGCACAAGCTGAATTCATCGCTATTGGAAAAAAGCATATCCCGAACCGGAAGATCAATATTCGATGTTTCAACCTTTCCCACTGCCTTCTCCCCGCCGGACAGCGGCAGGGCATTCGGGCAAATATCCTTGCACAAGCCGCACAACGTACAGTCTGTTTCTTCCTTTTTATCTGTACCGCCTCCCATAACAGGCGCGGTATCGGCAATCTCTTTGATATAGGATTTTGTAAATTTACCAAAACGTTCCGCCAGCTTGCACTCTCGGATACAGCTCGTACAATGGCAGTCCAGACAGCGCTCAGCTTCTGTTAAACACTCGTCTCTGGTATATGTACTTTTCACTGCGCGAGCTTTTTTCCCCATACCCTGCAGTGAGACTTTCAGTTGACTTTGATAATATCCTTCTCCATAGCGGGCCGCCGTAAACGATTTATTTTTCAAATATCTGTCCAGGGAAACAGCTGCCCTGCGACCGTCGGCAATAGACTGGACGATCGAGTAAGGCCCGTCTTCCCTTAACATGCTGCCACCCGCAAAAACCTTGGGATTAGCGGTCTGCAATGTTTTTCGGTCAATACGAGTGTCGCTTAAAGTTTTGTCCCCGCTCAGATAGACACCGTCATACTCCTCCAGGATCTGTGCCATAGAAATATCCCCGCCTATTTCGGTATGAAACCGGAATTCAATAGGCAGCGCCGTAAGCGGGGCTAAATCCACGGCTATATCTTCAGCACTGACATTCGCTGCCGTACAAGCCCTGCCACCTAAATTCCCGGTCTTTTCAAAAATAGTAAGGGCAAAACCTTTTTCGTATAAAGCCCAGGCAGCAGCCAACGCGCCCATTCCTCCGCCGATAAGCGCAATTTTCTTTCTGATTTGCATTTCAGGAACAATCCGTGGCACAGAGAATGTCGCGTTAGCCGCAACAGCCTTTTCCAACAAGTTAATCGCAACGCCCTCGTCAAGTTCTTTTCTTTGACAGGCATTCTCGCAGGGGGCCGAACAAGCTTTGGCCACAAGCCGGGGAAAATAGCTATACTTTTGAAATAACTCGGCCGCCCCGTCAAAATCATCTTTTTTGATAAGGTTTATCAGCATACGCACCGGCAAGTGCAACGGACAAGCCGCCTGGCAAGACGGTGCATGCTCGGCCATACATTGAGCCTCGGTTTTCTTAATTAGATTTGAATTCATTTATCCTCCTGAAAATGCTCTAACATTCTGTTTCGATATAACCTAAAATATCCCCAAATTTAAAGGTATCACCGTCTTCCAAGCAAATTTTCTCGATCATTCCGGAACAGGGGGCGGATATTTGAATCGTGGTTTTTTGGACTTCCCCCTCACAGATGGGTTCCCCCTCTTCCACCCAATCATCAAGCTCCGCCAGCCAAAAGATCAGGCCTTCCTTCTCCTGCATATCCAGCGGTATTTTTTCACACTCACAAGCATATTTTCCGGTGACTTTGCTAGCCAGTTCCGGAACTTTTATCGCCACTCTTGACATTCATAGTCCTCCTTTACTCGCTTTCGCAATAAAACGGACATTGTCTGCGCTTGCATTCTTTATTGCGCGAACTGTGCCGACACTGAATCGTATCACAATCCGCCAAATTAACTCCCAGGTGTTCCCGGCTGAAAGCTGAGGCATATTGCAGCGCTAAATATGTATTGCGTTTGCAGCAGCGCGGCCCGTTTATTTTAGCCATTTCCAGCAGACTTTCAGCCGTACCGAGGTTAACTAGGGACCAGGTCTCCACCGAATAAGGCGTGGTATCGGTCAGTACACTGGCATAGATACCAATGCCGATTGCCGCACCGCAGGCGCCATACAAACCACAAAATTTTCCCAGCACATTTTGGGAACGGCTTTGGGCTTTTTCCAGGAGTTTCGCCAGATCATCGGCTGGCCGCCCCTGTATCCGGCAGGCTGCCGTGAGCAGTACTGCCGGCACCAGATAATGGTGCTCCTGACAATGCATGTTGAATTCCGAATGTTTCATCAGACTTTCGGCCATCGCCAACGGAGTCTTAACCAAAGATTCCCGGAAATACTGCAGGCATTGCGCTGTAATATAGCCATATAGATCAAATTTTTTTGACTGTTCTTCCATAAAGAACTTCCTTTCATTTAGTTTTAGACAAAACTTTATCCAATTTACTAAAATATCAATTGCTAAATTTTTAAAAATTGCAATTCTTAAATCTAAAATATATGGCAAAACTGCCGATGTTACAGTTCTGCCATATATTTCACACTACTATTTCAGTATATAGCAGCGCGCTTATAGCTGCAAGTATAAAACAGTTTGCAATTATAAGTGTTTAATTTTGATTAATATGTGCTCCTCCACTAGTCTTAACTAACACCGAGCAATAAATTTATTTACCGGCAAACATGACAGACGGACCCTTAACCACTTTCCACCCGGTTTCTTCAAAGGCATCCCTGCGTTCTGCCACAGTCGCACCGATGATGGTATCGGCTTTGGTGTCACGCGGATTAGAACCGGATTCGGCCCAGGAAAGGTTGCAGCCGGTTACACCGCCAAGAATAGAATGATCACCGGCATGCCAGGGAATTTCATAGCCGAAAAATACGCGGGTTGCCGCCATGCGAAGGGCCTGTGCCAGCTTATCCAGAATGCCCAAACTATTAAGCGGTGATGTCGGAATGGGAAGTCGGCGGCCGCAGCCGGTATGAACTGGTTTAATTTCATCACGGAGAAATACGGCTCGGTTTACAATTTCGGTCAGAGGATGTTCCGGACCGCAAGGTTCAATGCAAGTTCCGACTTTGAGACCATTGCGTTTAGCTGCTAGCATGGTTTCTTGGCGAATCGCCGGATCGATTCCGGTTGTTTCCCCTTCTCCCATGCGCCATACATGATAAATACCGGCATACCCGGCTTCTTTTAATTGTTTTGCTTCCGCATCGCCAAAATCACCTACATTAGCAACCAGGATTGATTCTGGTTTAAGTCTCTTGCGAACTGCCCGGGAAACTTCGAGAAAGAGCTCAAACGGATAGTCCGCTGTAATCATGAGATAGATCGCATTGGCGCCATCTGTTTCAAAACGCAAAGCGCGTTCAACAATTTCTGCGGTAGAATAACGCTTTTCTTCAGGAAATACATTGTTGACCGGAGCAAATGAACAAAACTGGCAATTTTTTGAGCAAGGCCCCGCATTTACACCGACTTGGGCATGGACTTCCGCCATCCCGCCGGAAGATTCCATAGCGATCTTCCGGGCTGCCTGCCAAATAGCAAATGCCTCACGGGATTCCGGGTCTTGCTGCAACAAAAGCAGCAGTTCGTCACTGGTGATTTTTGTACCGTCAATCGCTTGATTGAGAATTTGTTCAACCTCTTGATTCATATAGAACCCACCCCATCAAATTTTATAAAAATAGGCCTGTTTTTCAAAAGCAAAAGCATTTAATCTATGCTTACGCCCAGCGCATCCAGCATGATTTTTTTGTAGCGAAAAAAGATATCGTCATTTCTGCGGCGCGGCTTGGGGATATCAATAGCAATGATCCTTTGAAATTGTCCGGGATTTGCCGACATAATAACCACACGGTCTCCAAGATAAATGGCTTCATCAATGTCATGGGTAACAAAAAGCAGCGTCATTTTCCGTTCGTTCCAAATGCGTAAAATCTCATCCTGCATGCTCATGCGGGTCAAGGCATCAAGCGCGCCCAGCGGTTCATCCAAAAGCAAAGCTTTCGGATGATTTACAAGGGCACGCGCAAGTGCTACACGTTGCGCCATCCCGCCGGAAAGTTGATGGGGAAAAGCATTTTTGAACGGAGTCAAGCCCACAAGCTCGATATATTCGTCAACATCGGCGGCATGTTCTTTAAGAATACCGCGTGCTTCAAGACCGGTAGCGACATTGTGCCATACATCCTTCCACGGAAACAGCGTTGGATTTTGAAAGGCAAAACCGCGTGTAAAATGGGGCCCGGTGATACGTTCGCCGTCGATGTACAGTTCGCCGCCGTTTGGGTTTTCGAGTCCCGAAACCAGCCGCAAGAGTGTGGATTTGCCACAGCCGCTGGGGCCGATGATCGTAATCAATTCACCGGCTTTGATTTCAAGATTGATATTCTGGAGAGCCTTTACTTCGGTGTTTTTTGCGTCAATAAATGTTTTGGAAACATTGCGGATGGAAATTTCCCCATGTACGCCGGATGCTTGTTTTGCTTCTACCACTTTACCGTTCCTTTCTGCCAGATCAAAACCCGGTCACGCACTTTGAACAGGAGTGATGTGCAGCCGGAACACATGAACGCGCTGATGCCAAGGGCTGCATAGAGTTTGTAGTATTCAGCCCAGCCTTGCGCCCAGTTAATATACCAGCCGAGGCCGGCTTTTACGCCAAGCATTTCGGCGGCAATGAGGGTGGCAAAAGCGCCGCCGAGGCCCATAAACATCCCCACAAATATGGTGGGAGCCGCACCGGGAAGGGCAATTTTTAAAAGTTGATAGCGCTCATCCGCCCCCAATGTACGGGCAATTTCAAAATAGGATTTATTGATGTTGCAGACACCCGAGCAGGTCATAACTGTAACCGGGAACCAGACCGATAAGGCAATAAGGAACACGCTGCCGGAAAAGCTGGTCGGAAAAGCCACCAGTATGACAGGAATCCAAGCGGTAGCCGGGATCGGTCCGATAATGCGAACGACAGGATTCAGCCAATAGCCGAATTTCCGGTACCATCCCATCATTAAGCCACTGGGAATGCCCAGCGCCATACCGATGAAGTAACCGAGAACGAGCAGCCGCAGGGAATAGGCAACGCTTTTTAGAAGAACCTTCCAGTCAGTGACATACGCTTCCAAGATCTTTGCCAGCGACGGAAAAAACGGTAATGGCAGCCAAGCTTCTTTTAACGTAATGATTTCATAGATAAGCGTTAACAGAATGACGACAGTAATAAACAACGAGTAATAGGAAAGTTTTTCACACCATTTCGGCTTAACATTTGCGCTAATAGCGCAAACTGCGAATACGAGCGTGAGGCAAGAAATGAGCATCGTATAGTAGTCGGCATGAACCGGTTGTTGGTTAGGCATTTCCATATGGACGCCCAGTGTGATAACTAGTGCCAAAACCGGCGCCCACAAGGCGCATTGTTTTTTTAAAGTTTGCCTAGTCCCTGAAGCTAAAAGCTGCTCTGCGAATATGGGCCTTGCTGTAAATTGTTTTTTTAGAGTTTCCATAGCACTTACTCCAAATATAAACTTTATTCCAGAATTTTATAAGATTTTTGAATCAGTTCTTCCGGATTTGTTGCTGCGTCAAATATGCCGGCTTCTTTAAAGATTTTGACATGCCATTTCCAGTCCTTTAACCCGCGCGCCGGATCGGAAAACCATTGATATGCTTTGATAAGCTGTGCATTCAGTTCAGGCGAACCGCCGGTGTATTTTTTTTCAACCATCATCTTGGCAACTTCATCCGGTTGTGTTTTGCATAATTCGCCGCCGGTTTTGAAAAATGCCTGAATGTTTTTCGCCACTTCCGGTTCTTCTCTAACGACTTTGCCGTTAACACCTACAAAGCAGCAAGTATAATTTTTGTAGGGAGACATGGTTGTATTGCTCCATATAATTTTTGCTTTACCTTCATTTACAGGAATCTGCGGAAACGGATCCCATGTGCCAAAGCAATCGATTTCTCCTTTATCCATTGCGGTCTGTAGTTGGGGCGGCGGATAAACCTTCCATTCAACGTCGTTTTTCGGATCAATACCATGCTGTTTAAGTTCATTGCTGATATAAGCCATAAATGGCCCTCCCATGGCGTCTACTCCAACTCTTTTCCCTTTGAGATCAGCGGCACTATTAATGGGAGAATTAAGCGGAGCACACGCTTGAATACAACCAGTGTGAGCGGAATCGATTAATACAAGATCCATTCCCTGCTCAATTCCTTTGAAGCTACCAGGGGACGAAAGAACAGCATCTACTTTACCGGTAGAAAGCATTTCAGCAGTATTTTTTGATCCCATAAGTACGAGTTCAACTTTGATACCAAGTTTCTCTGCAACCTTGTTTTCGTAAGCGGCAAAGATGGGCGCTTCACAGGTACCGCCCCAGTACCCAATTTTATAAACCCGTTCCGTTTTCTTGTTTTTGTCTTGGTCTGCGGCGGTTTTCTGGCTGCTGCCACAGCCAGTCATGACGAAAACTGTCGTTACTATGAATGCGAGCAAAAAAGCAATCAATTTTTTATTCATGTGGACCTCCTCCTTTTTTAGCGGACATGATGTAAAATACCGTCCGCCAAATGATATTCACAATCCGTCTTGGCAGCAAGAGAGCGGTCATGCGTGACAATCACAACAGCAGTTCCGTTTTCTCCTGCTTTAAAGAGGGAAGATGTGACGATTTGCGATACTGTAGGATCAAGATCATTTGTCGGCTCATCGGCCAGCAGGATATCCGGTTCCATAACAAGCGCCCTGGCAAGGGCAACACGACGCATTTGTCCAATACTGAGCTGTTCCGGTTTATAGTCCAGGCGCTTGCCCATATCAAAAGTGTCCAGAAGGGCAATAGCTCTTTTTCGCATATCGTTTTTGCCGGCAAAGGCAGGACAGACAAGGATATTTTCAAGAGCAGTCAAAGAACCAACCAGGCGCGGTGTTTGAAAAAGATAGCCAAAGCGCGCGGCACGAATTCTGGAAAGCTCAGCAATGCCGGTATCGGCAATCTCCTTGCCGTTAATTAAGATACTCCCGGAAGTTTGCTTTTGCAGCAACCCCATAATGGAGAGCAGGGTAGTTTTCCCCTCGCCGGAATTGCCGGTGATAGACGTGGTTGTCCCTGCCGCAGCAATAAAATCAATGCCTTTGAGAATGTCAGCTTTCCCAAATGATTTATGGATAGCATTGAGTTCAATCCGTATTTTGTTCATCAAGCATATTCTCCCTTTGTCATTACACTGCTTGGATCTAACCTTGCCGCCTGCCATGCCGGCAAAATAGAGGCGGCGGTTGTAACCAACACGCCAACAATAAAGACGATGGCCGCACTTATGAAAAGCTCACGGCCTGAAAGGGAAACCAACGGGTAAGAACGCAGAGCGGAAAGAAAGCTGCAGGAGCCACGGTACAGGAGCATGCCGGCCAATAAGCCGCTAAACCCGCCGACTACGGAAATAGATATAGCTTCTCCGACAACCAGCGTATAAATCTTACAGCGTGATGCGCCAAGAGCAAGATAAGTGCCATATTCACTGCGGCGATGCCGCATGGAAAGATAGAAATTAGAAAATATTTGCAAGATAATCGTACCGATAATCGCAAAACAAAACGTACCAATGATTTGCATCAGAAGCTGCATTTGACTCTGAATGCTTTTTTTCACATCAACAGCGATAATTGGTTTTATGCTCCCTGTTTTGGCAAGATATTCATTGATGAAATTTATATCCGCGCTTTCTTCTACTCTGACGAGAATAACCGAAATAAGATTTTCAGGTTGTCCGTACTTAGCCCACATAGAACGAAACTCATCATTATCTTTTACCAGTTGGCGAGCCGTATTGATATTCATATAAATGGAATAGTCTATTGATGTGCCGGTCTCTCCGGCAACGGCTGCTATGTCAAATATTTTCCCAAGAATCTTGATCTGCGGTTCTCCTGCGTAATCATTTTTGGCCCCAAGGATAACGCTATTTTCGGGTAATCTACCGTTATAGGCTTCAGGCAGCCACGGTTTAATATAAGTATCTGTTGCCGGATCAATCCCGATAACACGTGTCGGAATATCGATACTGCAGCAGTCAGCACCGGAAAGTGTATGCACAAAAAACTGCGGTGATACGGAAATAAAACCGGGAATGGTTTTGATTTCATCTAATTTTGATTGATTCATATAAACATTTACAGGGGCACCGCCGTAAAGAAGAGTGCCGCCTTCGACTTCAGCCGTATTGGGAACAATGACAATATCAGCACCCATACGTTTAATCGCCTCATTCATACCGGTATCCGCACTTTTATAAAGCGCAGATGCCGCAAAGGCAATAGCAACACCCAGAACAATCATAAGAATAAGAATACTGTTTTGCAATTTTCTATGCAGAAGGTTGCTGCCAATCATCTGAAATACAGTCATTCCACTCCATCCTCATCAGTCACTTTATGAATGCGAAAATTGGTATAAAAAATACTTATGCCTAATACAAACAAGGGAATAGCCCCCACCATTGTATACAGATAAGTTTTATGACAGGCCATCGTTTCTTTGACGCACATACCAAGTGCCCACGACTGAGGAAGTGCTGCGGCAATCAACCCACAGAGGCAAAGAATCAGCCCCAATGCTTTTTTTACCTGAGAATTCGCTGTTAACAGGAGGTAGCTGCTAACAATGACAGCCATAATTGCATTGAATGGTTCCGCACGCCATGTATACCAGCAAGCCATATGCCCCATCCCGTGAACTTGCGAAACACAGGGTGGAAAAAAGTACGGTACTGCCAAAAGCCATAAGGACAGTAACAGACATATCCCCGGTATTAGTTTTTTAGATTGCAATTTTAGGCCTCCCCATATAACAATTTAATAATTGCAAAATAAATTTTATTTGCAATTATCGAAATCAAAAAAATGGCAAAACTGCGATTCCAGTTTTGCGATGTGCTTTAAATCCAATTCCATTATATAGCAACGTCTTATCGATTGCAAGCATAACTTAAATTGCAATCTTGTTTATCCTTTATTTCACATTGAAAGGTCCATCAACAAATCACGATAAACATTCTGTAAAATGGACATTTTTCATTAACGCTACACGACAGCGTCAAAACGGTACGTTGGGTTCGGACGGCCAGGTTGTAAGCAGTTTAATGCCGTTTCCTTTATGGCGATTTTATCCTTACATACTGTAGAAATCGCCTCCAAAACAATGGTTCTTAGCTTCTCCGGCGACATTTCCACTCGTGCATTAACAGTTAGGCTGGCTTCGTCCACTTTGCCAACGGACCCGCGAAGTTGCAGAGTCTCTTTTTTGCCGGTGATATTGCCGACAAGCATTTTATTTTTTGCTGTCATAAGTGCTTTTACATGTCCAACCGAAGCCTGTACGGCATCAAAGCGGTTTCCTAAATTGCTTAATAGTGACTGAAGCAATGCATCACCATCCATTTGGTTTCCTTTTAATTCCAGACTTGTATTGAGCCAACCAAGCACCGCTTCCCCTTCCGCATAAACATCATAGTCTACTTCAGCCAAACGGGTTCCTGCCTTTTGCTGCGTTGATACTTCAGTCAGCCATTCGTTTACGCCTATCCCTGTTTGGGCACTGATAGCAAAAACAGAAGTATTGGTCCAGCGGGCAGCGGTTCTATTTTTTAAGGTTTCTAACGCTTCCGCTGTTAACAAATCGATCTTATTGATGACAATTATATCTGCTTCATCAAGCTGTTTTTCCAAAATATAAGCTGCACTCGGATGCAAATCACCTGTTTTTTTATCGAGAATATTGCTAAGGCGCTTAGGATCTACCAGGACCGAAAGCGGTGCAATAGATAAAGTGTCTGCCGCATATTTCTTAAGTGGCTGCAAAATTGTTGCCGATAAGTCGGTACAACTGCCGACCGGTTCCGCAATAATTATGTCGGCAGCAAGCTCCTCCCTTAAATGGGACACCGCTTTTTTAAATCCTGGGAAATTGCAACAAAAGCAGCTGCCGCTTACTTCCGTTACCCGGTCTTTATTATCGCCTAATTGCGCTAATAGTACCGTATCCACTAACGCAGAGGCCTGATCATTGGTAATTAGGCCTACCTTTTTCCCCTGGTCTGTCACCATACTTGCCATTTTTGCCAGCAGTGTTGTTTTACCGGCTCCCAGAAAGCCGCCAACTAAAATTAATTTTGTTGTCATTTTATTTCCCCCATCTTCTTTTTCATTTTTGTTTATGTACTTTTAACAGCTCTCACAGGATTTATGTTCCTTTTTCAGTAATGGTTCCAATATATAGCTAAATAGTGCTGCAGCCACCAAACCGCCTATTATCGGCGCAAGTACATATACATAGAAAAATCCACCACTCTGATCAGGGAAGGCATAACTCCCCCAGCCAGTCAGCCAGGCAACTAACCGTGGCGCAAGATCCCGTGCGGGGTTAAAACCGGCTTGTGTTAACGGCGCAATCAGACAAATCAAGGAAGATACCGTTAAACCAATAAAGATAGGAGCTAAATTATTATCGGGACGCCCGACATTACAGCCCTCTGTCAAAAAGAAAATCATTAAGACCAATAAGAATGTGCCAAATCCTTCAGCCAGCATGGCAAGCGGCATGGAAACAATTGCCGCATCGCCTGGCAACTGATAGTACTCTCCAAACATTTTGCCGGTGCTCATAGATTCCGCAGTTCCCCTTACAATATGATGTGCTGCCTCATAGGCGGCAATGGAGGGTTCAAAAAATAAATACAGCAAAAAACCCGCAAGCAACGCTCCTAAAAATTGACCGCTAATATATACCGGAATTTTAGCTGCCTTCATTCTTTTACTCGCCACCATCGCCAAGGTTACTGCCGGATTAAAATGAGCACACGACAGTGATCGCGTCGCATAGATGGCCAGTCCGATACTCAAGCCCCAAATCACACGGCAATCTGAAAAAGTCCCGCGTGGGAATTAAACAGTACCGATACGGCCACTGAACCGCAGCCGAACAGAACCATTAGAAAAGTTCCAAAAAATTCTCCCAGAAATTCACGCATTGTTGTTCCTTCCCTTCAATTTTGGTAATATTATCCGCAACAGCAACAACTGCCCGGGGACGACTTGTGCCCGATATAATGATAGGTCGGGGGCGTAACCACGAAATCCTCGCGCTGGCGCAGCCGCTTTGCTATTCTTTGCGAAACAGATACGGGAACTCCCCGCTTATAAACTTGTCCGACATTATCGATGCACGCTACTTCCTTGCCGTTGTAAATAGCGGTTTCCCCAATAAAAACATCCGCCGCCATTTCTTTGTCCGGCACTTTAACTGCGACTAATTCTATAGTTTCCAATAAAATATCATCAACCCCGTACGTTGCCTTATCAAGCAGGCGATAGGGGCGGCGTGCGCGTATTTGCATTTCACCAAAGCCAGCCTCGATAACCTTTTGCACATAGGCTTCGAAAGACAGCGCACCGGATAAACACATCGCTCTCAGTCGCTCGTCATTGCGCAAGCTATCCGGTATCGGCTGGGTCGTAATCGGATCGGAGATATATAATCTGCCCCCCGGCTTCAATACACGATACATTTCTTTTAGTGCAGTCAGCAGATCTTTTTCCTTAAAAATATTAAACAAACAATTCTGCGCTGCAACATCTACGCACTCTGACGGCAAAGGCAGGTTAAGTGCATCACCACTGACAATTTTTATAAACTCAGATTTAAACCAGGGATTCACTTGTTCCGCTATTTTAAAATTCGCCTTTGCCCTTTCTATCATCTCCGGTACGCGGTCTACGGCAATCACTGCCTCAGGGCGGCGCGAAAAATAAGCAAACTGTAACGCTTCCATACCGCCGCCGATTCCCACATAAAGAATGGTTTCATTACTCGACAACTCGCCTAAATGCACTGTCGTTCCACAGCCATAATCCATACACGACATTTCTTGGGGAATTGTCAGTCCCGGTAAAAGTTGGGCAGGCCTTTCTACACAGCAAAGATTTTCTGGTACCGCCTGCGATGCTTCCTTATACAGTTCATGGGCCGTTTCTAAATAACTCATTTTCTACGCTCCTTTTGTGCAAATGATGTTTTATAAATTCGGAATATATTAATTGCATCTTTAAATAAATTTGCAATTAATATGACTAAAAAAAGGGCAAAACTGCTATTCCAGTTTTGCGAATGTATTTTAAACCTGATTCCATTATATAGCAGCAATTATTTAATTGCAAGTTAAAATAAGTTTGCAATTAAACTTTTTTACTCTTACATCAAAATCCCGTCAGCAGATCACGATGAACTTTCGCATAAAACGGGCATTTTTCACCAAGACATTCTTTATTTCTTAAAAAATGAGTACATTTGATTTCTACAGGCAACTCCATCGTTACCCCGAAATATTCTTTGGCAAACCGCACGGTACTCATAGATTCAGAACTAGAATCTCCCGCCCAAAGAAACATTTTCAAAACTCAAGATATCTAAGACATAACCATACTAATCCGTCGGTGATCTTAGTCCTTTTTCCGTTTGAACCACTGCCTGTTCATAATTTGCGATTTTATAATCTAGACGTTTCAGTGTTTTCTCCATATCTTTCATTTTTTCTATAAAAAGCTTCCGTTGCTCAGTCAAGAGCTCTTTTCTAACCTTTATGGTCGCATCACCCTGTTGAAACAGCGTAACATACTCAATCAATACTTCAATTGGAAGGCCTGCTCCCCGCATACATTTGATAAATTCGACCCACTTACAGTCTTCTTCCGTATAATCCCTGATTCCGCTTTTATTGCGGTTCACATGGGGAATCAGTCCGATGCGTTCGTAAGATGCTGTCAAGTAGGGACTAAGAACTGGCTTGGAAGTCATTATCTGTGAAGGAACGGTGTCAGGACGTTATCATATGTAGTAAAGCACCTGCCAAATTGGGCAGGTGCTTTTTATTGATTATGACTTCCGTACTGGCCTGATATACTTCCAAAACCGCTCCGGATTAAATGAAAAGTAAATTATTCTACCGGGGGAAGTATCAAAGCAGTAACCGGTGCCTGCAAAATCAAAAGTTGCCATTGCCTTTTCCATCTTTTCCTCCACACTACGATTTTCCTGCTCATAATCGAATGGCCCATGTTCAAAAACAATATACTCGGCTTCGGGAACATCAATCATAAGCATTTGTGGTGGTACTTCGCCTTTATAATCAAAAGGAAGACGTACACCATAACACTCTGTACGTGGAATACCCCAATCGCAGAGTCTGCCGTCCGGGTCATTAATGTACGCCATAATCTGACCGCTGCCACTGTTAGATTCGCTCCCACCATCGTCATCCAATTTGCCCTTGATACTATCGAGTAAGCCGCAAATTGTTTCGCAGTCCTGTCCCGGAATAAGGCTTTGCTTTTGCCAAAAATCCCAATACCCATTACTCTCATAGTTTTTAATGTGCAAAAATTTGTGTGCGGGAATGGTTACAAAATAAATTTTAACATCATCTGTAGATTTCATCATACCAATCTCTCCAAATCCGAAAAAGTAGCGGTCGAAAGGGTTTATTTTTGTACGAAGGGCGACAGGCATAGGCTTTTTTCGGTATTCACTTGGAGTTACACCATATGTTCCCTTAATCGTAGCGTTACTGCTTCACCGTTACGATTTTTAATACACTCGTCAATTTCATCAACGATTATTTGGATTTGCTTGTGCCACTCGTACATTCGTCTGTTCACCTCGTTTCAACCACTCTATAGTCATTATAGAGTAATGGAAATTGCATTGCTTGATTTTACTTGCGGAAAAGAGAGGATATATTTTATTTCTTAACTCGCCTAATATAAATTTTCAACGCTTACACAACATCAAACACTAAGCGCAGATAAGGAAACTACTCTGCCTTGGATAATATCAACGTTATCATTCAATGACAATTCAAACGTTTTGGTCCTAACCAAACACCAGCCTCACCTTATCGTAATAGCGAAGTGTATCCTGTGGAATATCAAATTTTTTACTTACTTCTGAAATCGTAACGGCTTCACCTCCTGATATCCAATATTATAATATTCGGAGTTAACTTCATGTCAATTATTTATTACGTCATTTTTATTCTATAACCTGCATAATTGCTTAATTGCCAAAAAGCTTAACAGCCTGTTCCATTTTATTGATAACATCCACACCGAATGGGCAGTTCTTCATACACAACCCGCATTCTATGCATTCATTGGCGTGATGGTCTAATAAATTATAATGTTCTTTATTGTTTCAGGAACATCTTCTTGAATTAACGCAGTCTAGATATTTGTTTACTGATGTAATATCTATCCTTTTCGAACAGAGAGCACTGAAGCAGGCTGTCCTAAGAAGATTGCTATCCCTGATTATTTTTCCTTATATAACAGTTCAAAACGCGCTATCACCGATAATATTTCAAGCCAGTTTGTTTATTATTTAAACCTTACCTCAAATCATGGCAAGGCTGGTGATTGTATCGAATGTAGACAGTGTGAAAAAGCATGCCCCCAGCATCTGAAGATCGTAGAGCACTTAAAAGACGTTTCAGAACTATTTGATAATGGTCGGGCTTACCGTCAAAATAACCAGTTATTACCCTATGTAGGATATCCAAGAACATTAAATGCCATAAGATGTTTAAATGAAATAATACCTGAATAGATATAATGGTACAAAGAATCTGCCGTTTGAGAAAAAACTTAAGAGAATTTAAATAAAAAGAAATGCCATCAGATTGCATAAAATCTGGTGGCATCTACTGTAAATTTATTTTAAGACTGTATAACTTGTATGAAATAATATAAGCCAGGAAATCATTGACCATGTCTGCAATAAAGAGCTATGTTAAAAAAAAGCGTTAACTATTTTACTTTTCCTTTTTCAAAGACTCCGTTGCTTCATTTACCCTTCCGTAATGAGCAATCTTGCCGTTCAAACGCTCCAACGTTACTTGCATTTCATTGATACGCGCTATCAGTTGGTCACGCTGATTAAGCAAAAGTTGCTTTCTGACTTCCTTGGTCCCATCTCCCTGTTGATAGAGCCCCACATATTCAATGAGCACCTCAATCGGTAGTCCGGCGCTGCGCATGCAGCGGATGAATTCTACCCAGCCACAGCTATGCTCATCGTAAACACGAATGCCGTTCGCCTTGCGCGGCACACGCGGTATTAGCCCTACGCGTTCGTAATAACGCAGGGTATCCTGAGATATGCCGTATTTTTCGCTTACTTCCGAAATTGTCAATATTGCACCTTCTTTCCTAAGATCCCCCATTCTGTCTCATTCCAAAATATTTATTCGCCAAAGCCCACCTTGCTCAGCCATGCATAAATCTCCTTTTGAGCGTACGTTTTGCTTCCATCAAGTACAAGCTCATCTAATACCCGGGACTTGGGCGCAAGCTTTTTGATATCCTCCAGGCTATGACCCGCCCCATAGCCGCCGTGCGTACAGAATGGAATGATCGTCTTGCCTGCCAGATCAGATTCAGCCAGAAACGTGGCAACCGGGGAAGCGATCGTATACCACCAAATCGGCGTACCAACAAAAATAACGTCATAAGCTGCGAGATTTTCCACCTTCGCCTTAAGCGGCGGCTTGTAGCCTGACTCGACTTCCTGTTTTCCCTGCTTTACCACAGTATCATACTACCAATGCCTTTTTAGTCTTCGGAATACCCGGTTCCTTGTCACCTCCCTTGGAAGATACGGCTGCCGTCGGCGGCGGCGCCTTCGAAACCGCCGGCACTGCAGCCGGCTTCTGCAAGGCTTCCACCGCTGCAAAAGCAAGTACTGCAACCACGGCAAACATCAGTACTATATATCTCATTTTCATTTCTGCATTCCTCCAGCTTTATCTCAAAAAATTATTTTTCTATACACTGATCTACAAGTTCCTGTGCCATCCGGGCATAGTCCTCCTCTGACACATAATTACTGCAGACAAAACATTTCAGCCATAAAATCGAGCTGAATACGCCAACTACCATCATCACAGCAACAACACCGAACAGCTTTTTCAAGGTAATCACCTTCATCCCTGCAAAATTACAGTTGTTTCTATTCATAGAGCTTATCACCTTGAGTCGGCTCAAAGTCAATAGCTTTTTTATCAGTTTTAAAAATTTTTTAAAAAAATACAAGGTGCTATACCAACAAGAATTCGCCGGCACAGCACCCTCATATTGTCATCAACACTGTTCCACGACTGTGTTGTAGTCGCCAGGATAGGCTTTTTCCGGCAGCAGTTCGCAGAGCGTTCCGCCGGTCTCCTGCTCGATCAGCTTCGCCAGCTTACGTGTGTTTCCAGAATGGGAATAATACACAATCAAACTATTTTTGCTCATCTAAAAAAGGTTGTACGCTGCCGGAGCTTTCCGCCCCGCCACTGCTTTTCCCTGCCTCCGTGCCGCAGCCCGCCAGAACAATGAAAAATCCTATCGTTAGAACAAAGAAAACCATTAAAAATCTCTTTACTTCTATCACCTCACAAGCTTTGGATTTATTCTACGGTCATAGGGTATCACTTTGAGCTAACTCGAAGTCAAGAGTTCTTTTCATGCTTTTTCCTGTTTTTCTGAACTTTTTTGAAAAAACGCTTGACCTCGAGTTGACTTCAAGTGCTATGCTCAATTTATTAGAGAAAAAATGGAGGCATTATCATGAAACGTCGTGATTTTATCAAAGCTATGGGAGCCGGAGCTGTCCAAGCTCGGAATGGTTTGATTCGCGAATCTGTCCGCAAATGAAAATTTCATAAAAAAGCAAAGACTCTATGCAGCAAGAGTTTTGTTCCCTGCTGTATAGGGGCTTTGCTTTTAGAAGAGCTGTATTATTACCAATAGTTCCCATTCAGATCTTGCAACTTAAGTTCCAAGTAATAATATACAAAAAGGAGTCGTGAGAAAAATGGAAACATCGGGTCATCAAGAGAAAGAACGCAAAGAATTATCTAGGCGTAACTTTTTAAAGTTTGCCGGCGGTACGATGGCAGCATTGGCAGCAATTCCGTCGTTTGGCCGGCTAATTGCGCATGCGCGGGAAAATGGGCATGACATTGGTATTATTGGCTCGACAGATATTCTGGCAGCCGACCAGGCTTGTATAGATTTGATTTATCAAATGCCTGATAATGAGCGCTATGATATCGTCGAACGCGTTGAATCCCGTCTCGGCCTGCATCAGCTAGAATATATGGAAGTGCTGGGTATGGGTAGTCGGGAAACTAGCTTTAATGATCCATTAACCGATAGCCAACACCCGATTCTGTAACAATATACTTGGGTCTGATAGGATTATCCTCAATTTTGCGCCGCAATTGATTAATATATACCCTAATATAATGGTTATCATCGTAATAATTGTTTCCCCATACGGCTGTAAATAACTGCCGGTGGGTTATCACTTTTCCCACATTTTGGGCTAAAACTTTTATGATTTCATACTCAGTCGGTGTCAGCTTTACTTCCTTACCGCTTACAAAAATGTGTCTCTGCGCAAGATCTACCGTTAACTCACCACATACTACAACCGGTTTATCATCAACCCGTGTCGTCCTTCTGATAAATACTCGTATTCTAGCCATAAGCTCTTCAACACCAAAAGGTTTCGTAACATAGTCGTCAGCACCCGCATCAAGTGCCTCTACTTTTTCTTTTTCCTGATCACGCGCCGTAAGGACAATAATTGGTACTTGCGACCATTCACGGATTTGGTTGATTACCTTTTTGCCATCCATATCAGGCAACCCCAAATCCAGTAAAATAATATCGGGCTTACATATTACAGCACGTTGAATGGCTTCCTGCCCATTTGTGACTTCATCCGTATCATACCCACCAACTCTGAGTGAAACCTTTAAAAATTTTCTAATTTGTGGTTCATCATCAACAACTAAAATTTTAATTCCCATTGAAAATACTTCCTTCCTGATCCATCAGTCTTTTATCTTGTTCGGGAACGGGAATAAAAAAATGAATCATCGTACCGCCGTCCGGGCGGTTTTCTGCCCAAATTTTTCCGTTATGGGCTTCTATAATAGTTCGGCAGATCGATAATCCTAAACCAATGCCGTTACTATTACCCTCAATTTGCTTTGCCCGGTAAAACTTATCAAAGATCTGCGTTAAGTCAGCAGCCGGTATGCCAATTCCTCTGTCGGCAACGGAAACCTGAACTTGATTTTTACCGGTTACAACAGTTATTTCCACAGGACTATTGGCCGGTGAGTATTTAAACGCATTATCCAGCAAATTTACCATAACCTGTTCCAGTAATTTACCGTCCCCACGTACAATGGGAACTTCCGCTGAAATATTGAATTGGATTGCCCGCTCTTTTATCTGATCCTCAACCTGACGCAAAGCTACACCAATGATATCCTGTAAATCACACCAATCATTTTTCAGTCGTAATGTTCCGCCTTCTAACCTTGCCGTGTCTAATAAGTTCGCCACGATTCGTGTCATCCGCTTTGCCCCGTCAATAATATTATCCCATAACTCATTTTTCTCTTCAGGCGAACAATGCTGGGCCGCATCTCTGAGCGTTAAAGCCGAACCAATAATTGATGCCAGCGGCGTGCGCAATTCGTGAGAAACCGAATTAAACAAAGTACTTTTCAGTTTGTCTGATTCAAGCAATAATTCCGCTTCGCGGGCCTTTTCCGTCAATTGTACCCTTTCAATGGCAATCGCTGCCAGACCGGCCCAAGCCTCCATGAGCCGGCGTTGTTCGGGAGTAATAAGTTTTTCGATGATTTTAATTCCTAACACACCCACAATGTGTTCCCGTGTAACCAGCGGTAAATAAAGATAGTCGGCACTCGGCAGGGTTGCGGCCGAGCGTCCGGCGGCTTCGCAGTGCGCATAAACCCAGGCTGCCACAGCCGCTTCTGTGCTATCAGCGACCGGATGAATTGTGTATTGTTTCATTGCCGCCCCTGGCTCGTGTTCCGCGCATACCATAAGCTGATTATGCTCATCAGGCAATAACACCATGACCCGACGTCCCAAGGTGTCTGCCGCCTGAATCGCCAGACTGCGCGTAATCGTCGCCAAATCGACCACCGCAGCAATTTCTTTACTGAAACTATATAACGAGCGAATACTACGTTCCCGCTGACGTGCCAAATCAGCCTCTTCTCTTAAGAATTCAGTACGTCCGCCAATAATAAAGGCAACAATTAAAAACGTGATAAAACTCCAAATATAACGCAAATCATAGACCGTAAAGGCAAAAACCGGCGGCACAAACAAAAAGTCAAATAAAACCATGCTGCTTACCGCCGTAAAATAAGACGGCCAGCGCCCCCACCAAAATGCGCTTAAGGTTACGGGCAACTGATAAAGTAAGGCAATATTGATAATTTCTATTAAATCCTTAAAAAACCAGCCAAAGCCACTAATACCAATTATCATGCAAAAACTCAGCAGATAATATTGCCAGTTTCCCTGAACAGGTGCCGCTTCGGTATTGATGTATGTACTGTGGCTTGGCTGCTCCTTTTGGGCCTGAATAACATAAACATTAATACCGCCGCTATGCCGGATCAGCTTATTGACAATCGATTCATGTACCATATCCCTTAAGCGGCTCTGTTGCGGTTTGCCGACCACAATGGCTGTAACATTATTGTTGCGGGCAACAGCCAGCAATTCATGCAGTAAATCGCGGCCAGCTATGCTGATCGTTTTAGCGCCAAGTTCTTCCGCTAAGCGCATGTTGCGCGCCACACGGTCACGCAGACGTTCTTTCTCCCTGAGCGAAAATTTAGTATTGGTTTCAATGTGAACTGCCAGCCATTCGGCCTGCAGACCGGCGGCCAGCCTGCAAGCCGCACGAATAAGCTGAGCGGAAAAAGGACTGGCGCTGACACATACCATGACCTTGCCGGAAGCCGGCCAGGGACCATCAATCTTGTGTTCGCGCATATATTCACTCAAATCACTGTCTACTCTCTTCGCCATAAACCGCAAGGCCATTTCACGCAATGCATTGATATTGCCTTGCCGGAAAAAATTCCGCAGCGCTTGTTCTGCCTGGCCGGCAACATACACCTTACCTTCCTGTAAACGCTTAATCAGGTCTTGCGGCGATATATCGATTAATTGAACATTATCTGCCTGTTCCACCACATAATCAGGAACCGTTTCCCTGACGATAACACCGGTAATCTGGGCAACGACATCGTTCAGACTCTCAATATGCTGAATGTTAAGGGTAGTATATACATTGATACCGGCCTTCAAAAGTTCCTCAACATCCTGAAATCTGCGCACATGGCGCGATCCCTGAATATTGGTATGCGCCAGTTCATCAACCAGGACAAGTTCAGGCCTGCGGGCGAGAATCGCATCAATGTCCATTTCCTGTATTACCTTGCCCCGATAGGTAATACACTTAGGCAATATGACAGGCAGCCCGGAAACCAAGCCCTCCGTCTCTTTCCTGCCATGGGTCTCCACCCAGCCGATGACTACATCGATCCCCGCCTGCAAACGTTCGTGGGCAGTCTCCAGCATGGTGTAGGTTTTTCCCACCCCGGCTGAAGCGCCTAAAAAAACAGTAAGTTTTCCCATTTCACTTCTTGCTATTTTTTGCAGAATCGTATCAGGATCCGTACGATTCTCCTGCTTCATAGGCATCTAGTTTTCCTCCAGTAGTTGTAACTTACAGTTAGTATAGCTCTTACCCCGTCAGAAACGTGTCTGAGATTCTAAACTACCTGTAAAAATATTATCAAAACGAGCAAAAAACCTGTACAAAAAGCGCATTGAAATGAAATCAACGCGCTTTTTTGTCATACAACCTATTTCCTGCATGAATTAATATGATATATCTGGTAATAAACAACTATACAGATCAACCCATGATGTTATTTGAATCCTATTAATTTGGGCCACAACAGTAATCCCAGACAAACACCCAAACCAAAAACGAATAATATCACACCCGCCAACTCAAAAGCGCCCATATATTTACCTTCCTTTACCAAAATGAGTCGAACATTTTTCATAAGGCATATTAACTATCGAATATCTCGCCAGTAATAAATGACACGATTGCAAGGCCGCACTTATAAAATCCCTGTTATAAAAACTGTCATACAGCCCCAGATCATTGTATTTACTTAGGTTAATAATACCATATAATCCCGTAAAAAATGGGTCAAATTACGTAGGCATTGTGTCAGAATTCCGTCAAAATGATTAGCCTGATCAAAGAATCTTATTTTCTCTAATTTGTTTATGTTACAAATCATTTTGCTTGAATTGGGTTAAAAAACGAAAAGGCAGTGCATTGGACGTCTCCATACACTGTCTTTTCATACTGACCTACAAAACGCCCAAATTATCACTTCTGCGTTTTGTCCGCCAGTATTTACTAAGTCTGCAGCCTGCCTTGTGCCAATTATAATTAGCAAGCAATTGCTTAGGCCCATCTTTATTTTACCCATAATAACCATTAAGATGCTGTCAATTAATCTTGATAAGGCGTAAAGAAAGCATAAAAATAAACCTTGTTTTTAAGTTTCATATTACTAGGAATTATTTATACTTATTTTAATCTATCCAGCGCCATGTTGAGTTCCAGGACATTAACCCTTGGCTCGCCAAACAGCGCTAGCTGCCGGTTTAAAATACGTTTATCCACTAAATTGGCTACTTCCTTGGCCGCTAACCCGCGCGCTTCAGCCACGCGCTCAACCTGGAGATAGGCCGCCTCCGGGGAAATATCGGGATCCAGTCCGCTTGCCGACGCAGTTACCAGATCGGCAGGTATAGCGGCACTCTCACTAAGACCATTTTCCTGACGTGCTTTGTTCACATTGTCAGCAACCGTATCAATTAGTTTCTTATTGGTAGGACCAAGATTGGAGCCAGCCGAGCCGGCGGCGTCATAACTATCTTTGCCGGCCGCCGACGGTCTTCCATGAAAATAACCCGGTTGCGTAAAATTCTGTCCAATCAGTTTCGAGCCAACAACCTGCCCTTGACGCTCAACCAACGAGCCTTTTGCTTGAGACGGAAAAATCGTGTTAGCTACCCCAACCATCGTTAGCGGATACACAAAACCGGTAATAACGGTTAAAACAAGCAGCATTCTGAAAGAATTTACTATTTGGCGCCACATTGACGTCCAGCTCCCTTCTTTATCTTAAACAAGTCCCAAGGCGACGATTATGACATCAATTATTTTAATGCCGAGGAATGGCACGAGTAATCCGCCTACACCGTAGATTAGAATATTTCTACGAAGAATGACTTCCGCTCCCAGCGGCCGGTAGGTTACCCCACGCAGGGCCAGCGGAATAAGCGCAACGATGATCAGTGCATTAAAGATAACCGCACTGAGTATCGCGCTTTCCGGAGTCGCCAAACGCATAATGTTAAAAACATTCATCTCCGGATAGGTGCCTGCAAACATGGCCGGTATAATCGCGAAATATTTAGCGACATCATTGGCGATGCTGAAAGTTGTCAGCGAGCCACGCGTCATGAGTAACTGCTTGCCGATCTCAACAATTTCAATAAGTTTCGTCGGGTTACTGTCAAGATCCACCATATTGCCGGCTTCTTTCGCCGCCTGAGTACCGCTGTTCATCGCTACACCTACATCGGCTTGAGCAAGGGCAGGCGCATCGTTGGTGCCGTCACCGGTCATAGCCACCAGCATGCCTTTTTCCTGATATTCGCGGATTAACCGCAGTTTAGCCTCGGGAGTCGCCTCTGCCAAAAAGTCGTCCACCCCTGCCTCAGCGGCTATTGCGGCGGCAGTCAGCGGATTATCGCCTGTTATCATAACGGTCTTGATGCCCATCTGCCTAAGCGCCTGGAACCGTTCCTTAATACCGCCTTTAACGATATCCTTTAGATAGATAGTGCCCAGCGCTTTGGTCCCTTGCGCAACTATCAGCGGTGTCCCGCCCGCTTTGGCAATATTCTCGGCAGCCGCTTTCACTTCTTCAGGAAACTGGCCGCCCTGTTCACCTATATATTTTTGGATCGCATCGATAGCACCCTTACGAATCGGATTTCCTTTACTATTGACGCCGCTCATCCTGGTTTGGGCGGTAAACGGCACAAACTCGGCTTCCAGTGTGGTAAGATCCCGCTCACGGATGTTGTATTTTTCTTTGGCCAGCACAACCACACTGCGTCCCTCGGGAGTTTCATCCGCCAAGGATGACAGTTGCGCCGCATCCGCCAACTCGCTTTCGCTTACACCGGGCGCCGGGATAAACTCGGTTGCCATTCTGTTGCCGAGAGTAATCGTGCCGGTCTTATCCAGTAGCAGGGCATTTACGTCCCCGGCAGCCTCTACCGCCCGGCCGGACATTGCCAGTACGTTACGCTTCAGGAGGCGGTCCATACCCGCAATCCCGATAGAGCTCAATAACCCGCCGATTGTTGTCGGGATAAGGCAAACCAGCAAGGAGATCAAAGTGATCACGGAGATTAAGGTCCCTGAGTAAACGGCAAAGGGTTCAATGGTTGCCACGGCTACTAGAAAAATAATAGTCAAACCAACGAGCAATATGGTTAGCGCAATTTCATTAGGCGTCTTCTGCCGTTTCGCACCTTCCACCAGCGAAATCATCCGGTCAAGGAACGTTTCGCCGGGATTCGCGGTAATCCTTACCTTAATCCAGTCAGACAGCACCCTGGTGCCACCGGTTACCGCTGACCGGTCGCCGCCGGATTCGCGGATAACAGGCGCGGATTCACCGGTTACGGCACTCTCATCCACCGATGCCATTCCCTCAACGACTTCGCCGTCACCGGGAATAAATTCGCCCGCGTTGATTAAAACCACGTCGTCTTTACGAAGTTTGGCAGCATCAACCTGGATCGTACTGTTGCCGTTCACTTTGTGCGCTTTCGTCTGGGAACGGGCCGTCTTCAGCGATTGGGCCTGGGCTTTCCCCCGGCCTTCAGCCACCGCCTCGGCAAAATTGGCGAATAATACGGTAAACCATAACCAAAGGGTTATCTGCAAAGAAAAGGCGATTGGCTCTCCGGTAAAAAAGTCACGAACTGTCAGCCAGGTGGTTACCAGCGCGCCGATATAGACAATGAACATGACCGGGTTACGAAGCTGCGTCTTAGGATTGAGCTTATTAAAAGCGTCCTGAATTGCCTGTACTAACATATCTTTATTGAAACTACTGCGTTCATTCATTTCCTTCACTCCTTAAAAGGTAGTGCCTTGTAGCATTAATACGTGTTCGACAATGGGTCCCAGTGCCAACGCCGGTAAAAAGGTCAGTGCGCTGACCACCAATACTACGGCCGCTAACAGCACGACGAACAGCCAGCCCGTGGTCGGGAAAGTACCGGGACCAGGCGGTGTTATTTTTTTTTCCGCCATACTGCCGGCAATCGCCAGCACGGGGATGATAACGCCAAACCGGCCGAGTAGCATCGCCAGGGCAAGTGCAAGATCGTAAAACAAAGTATTGACCGTAAGTCCGGCAAAAGCACTGCCGTTATTGCCGGCGGCGGAAGCGAAGGCATACAGCATTTCACTCAGGCCATGAGGACCCGGGTTGGCGATGCCGGCCAACCCGTCTTCTGTTACGGACGCGACGGCACTGCCGATAAGGATGGTAACAGCCGGAATCAGAATGGCGACAGTCGCCATTTTCATTTCCCAGGAATCGATCTTTTTCCCGAGATATTCGGGTGTCCGTCCCACCATTAAGCCAACAATAAACACAGTAAGCACGACAAAAACAAGTATGCCGTAGAAACCGGCGCCAACCCCGCCGAAGACAACTTCACCAAGCATCATTTGCAGCAGCGGCACCAGGCCGCCCAGCGGCGTAAAGCTGTCGTGCATCGCATTTACCGCCCCGCAGGACGCGGCCGTGGTTACGGTTGCAAACAGCGAAGTCCCGCCGATCCCAAAGCGGACTTCCTTACCCTCCATTGCCGAAGATCCGCTGACGTCGCTCACCGCTACCAAAGGATTGCCGGCCAACTCACTGGTATAGTTAAGAGTCAGCATCATAAGGAACAAGAGTGTCATCGCCGCCAGTACCGCATAACCTTGACGCCGGTCTCTTACCATATACCCGAAGGCAAATGCCAAACCGGCAGGAATTAAAAAGATGCTAAGAGTCTCAAGAAAGTTCGTAAACGGGGTAGGGTTCTCGAAAGGATGGGCCGAGTTGGCGTTAAAAAAGCCGCCGCCATTCGTTCCCAACAATTTAATTGCCTCTTGGGAAGCAACCGGCCCTACCGCGATTTTTTGCTCCGCTCCTTCAAGGGTCTGCGCACTTACATAGGGCGACAACGTCTGCGGCACACCTTGCTGGACAAGCACCACGGAAAACAGAATCGATATGGGAAGCAGGATATAGATAACACTGCGGGTAAGGTCGACCCAGAAGTTACCGATAAGCTGGGTTGTTTTGCGGGTAAGACCTCTGATAAAGGCTATTGCCACCGCAAGGCCTGTAGCTGCCGACAGGAAATTCTGCACAGTCAGCGCGGCCATCTGCGTAAAATAGCTCATCGTCGTCTCGCCGCCGTAAGCCTGCCAGTTGGTATTGGTCATAAAACTGACCGCTGTATTGAAAGCGACGTGCCACGGCGCCACCGCCGCCAAATTTTCAGGATTCAACGGTAGTTTATCTTGCAGCATCTGAATGATAAATACCAGTGCCATCCCCAGAAGATTGAACCAGATAACCGCGCCCGCATAGCGCTGCCAGTTCATTTCTGTCGAATCGTCAACCCCCGTTATCCGATACAGTATTTTTTCTATTGGTCGCAAAACTGGATCAAAAACAGTTTTTTCAAGATTAAATACTTTGGCCATATACCGGCCGAGTGGCCAAGCCAGGCCAAAAAGAACTGCAAAAAACAGGCCAAATAATGTCAGATCGCTTGCCATTTTAAAATTCCTCCGGTTTCATCAAAGCATAAACAAGATAAATCAACAATAGAGAGGTTATTCCCCCTGCCACCCACAGGTCGGTCATGCTAGCGCCTCCTTGTTATTGTCTAACCTGGTAACACGCTTATTGTACAGCAAAACCCTGTCAGAATGCCGTCTGGGAAGTCTTCAAAGGCGTCAATATTTTGTCAGGGACAATGGATAATAAAAACGCCTAAAGCATCTTAACCGACAAAGTTCCGGCTGCTTTAGGCGTTTTTCATGGTGGAGAGTCCATTTATAAGGATAATCCACCCAATTTTCATTTTTCACGCATTAACCTGTTCTGTCATTATCATTGGCCTGTTCTCTGGGTCCTATTTTTGTAGACTCGCGGGGACGGTTCCAGCGATGCGATAACCAATGAATCAAAATAACCATCCCTGTGAGTCACTTGAATCTTTACCGCGGCCACTTTAAATTGAAAAGTGTTATTCAAATTTGATATTAATTTCGACAATCTCCGGTTGATTACCAAGTCTTATTGGTGGGCCCCACGTACCATAGCCGCACGATACAATAAGTTGATACCCAGCTTTTTTCAGATAGCCCCAGTCTTGTTCATATATTGCTTGCGTGATCAGATTATTGGGGAAGAACTGCCCCTTGTGTGTATGGCCGGATACTTGAAGATCCACACCTTGTTGAGCGGCTTCATTAATGCGTGACGGTTGATGATCTATTAAAATAATTGGTTTCTTTTTATCAATATCTTTCATTATGTCTGCAAGTGTCCCTGTTCCTCTGTCAGCATATCGGACAGCAGAAAGATCATCACGACCCACAATATAAATTGCATCACTGATCGTGGTCCTTTGATCTTGAAGGACAGTAATACCGTTATTTTTTAATAGTGAAACTGCTAAGGCTGGTTGTCCACTAATATATTCGTGATTGCCAAGAACTGCATATGACCCGAACCGCGTTTTTACATTCCGAAGTGGTTCTGCGATCTTGTTGTTTGCTACATAGGTAGCGTCATCATCAATTTGATCGCCGGCATATAAAATTATATCCGGATTCAGTTCATGTAGGGATTTTGCTAATCGTTCCACGCGATCAATTCCAACGACTCGCCCCATATGAATGTCTGACACCAAAACAATCTTTAAATGATCGATTCCTTCGGCCTTTTTATTGATCGATAGATCATAGCGGGTTATAACTGGGTTTAGCGCATTCCAAGCACCGTAAGCTAGCATTCCCAGAAGGATAAAAAAAACTATATACCCCTGGTTGGTCATATCTTTAGCTATAGCCGGTAAGAAATTTAATCGTTTATCAGCGACTTTTGTAATATCTACAATAAACCACAACAGCACTGACCAGTAGGTTATAGCTAACCACCAATCACCAATGATAAATAAGCTTTCTGTCTTAGCTATACCCGATCTTGCCAAGATACGTGAGAGGATGGGAGCGGTGACTACCAAAATAAATATAACCCAATAAAATATTGGTGGAACAGATACTAACGTTCTTAACCAATAAAAAAAACGATTACCAATATATAAGTTTGCCAGTCCGTAGACTACTAAGAAGGTTAGAAGAAATCCCATATTAGCCCCCTAAGAAAATAATCACTTTTCCATACTACAACGTATAAATTAAAAACGCAAATATTTTAGTGAGTGCAAACTGCTACGGTCACCCTCAATAGAAGGAAACAGAACGAACCGTCCCTTTTTATTTTAAGTCCTAAGCACTAGACAGAGTGTAGTTACATAATATGTAATATAAATATTTTTGGAGGGGTACGACTTGGATATTTTTTGTAGAGAAGTAAAACCTTTTGTTCCCTTAAATATTCACCAAGTTCGTTTCTGGTTGCGTATTATGAAGGAGCACTCTCTGTTCATAAAATTGGGATTACCTTGTGATCAAACAGAATTAATTCAAGAGGCAGATCAATTCTATGCGGTGTTTGCCGATCTGGAAAAAAGAGCTTGCCAGATCGGAAGTGAAAACGATTTTCTATGTTTTATAGATAGGGTCATGACAGCCGTAAAAAATATATTCTGTTTTAAAAGACATCTATTACATCTACTAATTGAATGCAAAATTCGTGGTGGTGCCAACTATCCATTATTAATTGATCACATATCACGCGAAGCTATGTACTTTCATAAAATTTTACAAAAAGTTAAAGATGGTGAAATGAAGTATCCTGTAGATTCCATCGTAAGTGAAAATGTATTTTGGTTGAGGATTATGGGAGATCACCTAAAATTCATTCGTGGTTTGCTTGATCCGTCAGAACGTGATTTAGTGGATACTTCAAATGCGTTAAGTGACAAGTTTGACCAACTCCAATTACACGCAAGGGACTTTGACAGCATGCTTTGGCATTTCAGAATTACTAATGATTTTTGGCGTTTTGAAAAAGACGTTACTACATCAACTATGCAACTTCGAGATTTTAAAGCAACCGCTGAAGAATTAATTAAAGAATGTGCGGCATTATCTCTAATACCACCGCTGCTCGCCGATCATGTTCGAAGAGAAGCCGAGCATTTCCTTGAAATACTGAACTCAATCCAGAGTGAGGGTATGGAATGCTCTCAGCCAGATATTTTCCATTGTGACCATGAATTCTAAATTTATTGCAGGTAAGATGGCCATATACCCTTTGCCTTCTGTACTTTGGTGCAACAAAAGCAGCCTTGACAATGATTACAAATTGTCAAGGCTGCTCATCACCCTATTTTTAATTTCTACTGCTTCTTGTAAAAGAAATGTTCACGTTCAATATTATTAAGTATTTCAATAGATGGACTTATAAATAGCCAATATATCATCTACCGTTACGTCACGCGGATTACCCGGAGTGCAGGCATCAGCTAAAGCAGACCTAGCCAAAAATTCTAAATCTTTTTCTTTCACGCCTAATTCGCTTAGGCGGCGTGGAATCTTGATGTCGTCGGCCAATTTCTGCACGGCGTCGATAGAGGCCTGACGGTATTCGTCTTGACTCATACCGTCTACGCCTGCTACGCCCATAGCACGTGCTACCTCGCGATACCGTTCGTCCGTTGCCGGTGCATTGAATTTTAATACCGGGGCCAGGAGGATTGCGCAGGCCACGCCGTGGGGGATGTCATAAAGCGCGCTTAGAGGATGAGCCATGGAATGGTCGATGCCAAGACCGACGTTGGAGAAGCCCATACCGGCGATGTACTGGCCGATAGCCATCTCTTCGCGAGCCTTCAATTCGCCTTCCACGGATTTGCGCAGCCATTTGCTGATGATTTCAATGGCTTTCAAATGCATCATATCGGTCAATTCCCAAGCGCCCTTGGTGATATAGCCTTCAATGGCATGTACCAAAGCATCCATACCGGTGGCAGCGCACAGGCCTTTCGGCATGGAGGCGCACATATCCGGATCGACAATGGCGACGACAGGGATATCGTGAGGATCGGCACAAACGAATTTGCGGTTCTTTTCTCGATCGGTAATGACATAATTGATGGTGACTTCCGCCGCCGTGCCGCTCGTCGTGGATACAGCGATAACCGGCATGGCTTTGTGCGTCGTCGGCGAAGCGCCTTCCAAGCTGCGAACATCGGCGAATTCCGGATTCGTCATAATGATGGCAATAGCCTTGGCTGTGTCGATAGCCGAACCGCCGCCGATGGCGACGATGACGTCGGCGCCCTGTCCCTTACAGAAGGCCACGCCTTCCTGGACATTTTCAATCGTCGGGTTGGCTTTGATGTGATCGTAAACGGCATACTCGATACCGGCAGCATCGAACAGCTCCGTCACCTTAGCGGCTACCTTGAATTTGATTAAATCCGGGTCGGTAGCGACCATGACCTTTTTCAAGCCCCGCTTCTTAACTTCATTGACAATTTCACGAATAGCGCCTTTACCGAAATAAGATGTTTCATTTAAGATAATACGATTCGCCACTTTACTCCCCCCATAACTAAGATACTTTTCACTTACTTTTTATTTTTCATCTTTACGCCATAAATCATCGGCAAATTCATGTAATGACTGTTTTACTTCATTAGTTAGCGGTGTTAACGGTTCTTTGCAGTTTTCCTGCATAGGTTTATGTAATTCCTTCATCGCCCATTTCATAACCGGATTGAAGGGCGTGTAGACTTCATAAAACTGCATGCGCTTGTCAATTTCCCGCTGCACGGCTTTAATCTGCTGCAAATCTTCCTGCCGCAATGCTGCGGCGACATTATGGCAAAGTTCCGGATATACGTTCGATAGCGCGCCGATGCAACCGTCGCCGCCGGAAATAACCGCTGGGATGCAATTGTTGTCATAGCCGGTAAACACCTGGAAGTCAGGGTATTTACTCTTAATTTCCTGAATGTATTTCTGCGTATGCCTTAGTACGGGGTGGGTATCTTTCACACCGACCAAATTTTTATGTTTAGCCAGCAGCCGCAAAATGGTATCGGACGATATATCATAGCCGGTACGATCCGCGTAATTGTATATGAAAATATTACCGTGAATCTGACTCATAACATCATCATAATAAGTAAATACGTCTCCCTGATTACAGGCACTGTAATAAGGACCGACAATAATAACCGCATCTGCCCCGGCATCAATAGCCGCATTAGAAAGGCTAATGGTTTCGGCTTTAGCCATCCGCCCCGTACCGGCTAACACGAAGCCTTTATGATTGATATGCTTCACCGCATCGATAATCATAGCCTGCATTTCCTGATAGGTAAAAGCATAAAATTCACCGGCGCTACCGCCGACCAACACCCCATCGATACCAGCACCGAGAATCTGATCGTATAACGCGTGCATTTCTTCATAATTTACCGTTCCGTCTTCCTTTACCGATGTTAAAATTGGACAAATATATTTACAATCCATTGTGCTTCTCCTTTTCCCACATATAATGACATAAATCCAACCTTCTTAATCTAGATCATATACGAGTTTCATATCAGCCCACCACTCAGACTTAAAAGCGCCTTCTATGCGCGTCTGGCAGGGATCGGTTTCCTGCCACCATCTCTGCGTTTCAGGGTCCTGTGCCATCTTGGCCATATCGTATGCGAAATCGTCGCCACCGTACTCCATAATCGAAAAGAGCAAATCATCACGGTTAAAAATCTGATATTTGGTGATCCCGCATTCTCTGATCATCTTATTTACGCCGGCGAACGGATTAGCATGCAGTTTTTTATAGTACTCTGCCTTTTCCGGGCGAAGTCGGATCACACTGGCAAAAACCTGAGGCTTATTGATTTTATAAAGCTTCTTGGCATTTTTACTGAAAAAGTCTGCATCATCACCAAAGTATTCCCTTACTGCCTGCAAATGTTCATCAAATGACGCGTACAACTCCACAACCGGGAAGTTTGAAGCATAAATAAGTTTGGAATGATCAAATTCGCCAGTCAAAAAGTCAAGCAGATTTTTTACAAAAAGCTTGTCTTTGGTAGCAAACCCGGAAACCTTGCAGTACACATTAGGTAACTTTGCCAGTTTTCTCATCGCCTGTTTGTAAGCTGCAGTCAGTTCTGTCACATTGCCGCAGTGATTGATGATCACCTTGGCCTGCGGCACCTGGGAAACTGCATGATACATATCTTCCAGTTCTGCTACCCGATTGCAGCTCTCAAAAATCATATCCTGATCCGCCAAAACTTCAAGCCCTTCTATAAAGCTTCGTTCTAAGCATCTACCGCGCGGCGACGAGTCAATATGAAGCGGCTCTCTCACACCGGTAATTCCCAGGGGAAGCCGCATGTGAGCGCATAAATGCGGCGCGCGCATAATTCTGGCCAAAATCTTAGAACTAGGCAGATTATAAATATACTCGTCCTCTTTACTAGCGTTATCACAGTCAACTTCTACGTAAACGCCACCCTTAAAATCGAGATCATGCTTACCGTAAGCTTTGCATAAATCATCCATGCTAAAGCTTTTTTTAATGCCGGCGCATGAATCCAGCCAGGGAAGATGCAATATGTCCAAATCCCAAATGTGAAAGTGACTATCAACTACTTCAAGCATTTATTATCTCCTCATTCGGCTTTTCGGTCTTTACATCCATACCACATTCCGCATTACAGCCTTTAAATCCATACCACGCAACATATAAAAAGCAAGGTAAAAGCAGCAGATAACCAGCCGCTGTACCAAAGTTGTCGGCAACATGGCCCATGAAAAAGGGCATGATCGCCCCGCCAACGATGCTCATAATAATGATACTGGAAGCTGTTTTTACAAGATTCTCAGGAATTTTTACAACACTTAAAGCAAAGATTGTCGGGAAGCTAATCGACATAAAGAAGAAGGAGGCGATCAGCAAGAATATACTTAGGCTGCCGGTTGCAACGTTCAAGCAAAGCATGAGTATCACATTGATTGCGGAATATACGCCGAGAATTTTACCGGCACTGAATTTCTTCATTAAAGGAGTCGTTACAATTCTACCAACCATGAATGCGATTAATGCAATACCGAAGAAATAAGCAGCTTTGCTATCGGCAAGTCCCTGCCAGTGCTCAACACTGTAATTAATGAAAAATGCGCCGGCACCAACCTGGGCAGCGATATATAAAAACTGTGCCAATGCGCCAAGTTTAAAATGCTTATAGCTAAAAAGCTGACTATATGACCCATTGCCTTCCGCCGAATTTTCGCCGTCTGAAACTTCCGCTCCCTCCGGCATTTTAGTAATAAGGAATAAAAAGAGCATACATACAACAATGGCCGCAATGCCAACATAAACCAGTTGAACATTATGCATGTTCCGGGCGATATCATCACTCTTGGCGATAGAAAGAAACAAGCTGCCGCCGATGATTGGCCCCAAAAACTGGCCAACACCGTTAAAACTTTGGGCCACATTGATGCGAAATGCTGCGTCTTCATCATGACCAAGCTTTGTAATGTACGGATTGGCATTTGTTTCCAAACTGCCAAGGCCGCAGGCAATCACAAAAAATGCCCCTAAAAACATAGTAAAACTGTGAGCATTGCTTGCCGGAACGATAAGCAGGGCCCCCACGGCATACAGGAAAAGTCCCATGATAATTCCGCCTTTAAAACCAAACCGTTTCGCTACCAGTGCAGCGGGCGTAGCAATGACAAAATATCCACCAAAATAAGCTGCCTGCAACAGACCGGATGTCGCTTTGGTAATGCCTAACTGGTTTTGAAAGTTTTTGTTCATAACGTCAATCAAACCATAGCTTAAGCCCCAAAGAAAGAACAGTACTGTAACCAAACAAGCAGCTATCTTAACATTTTTACTACTAACATTGTCACCCATTTTTTTCCCTCCCTTACTTAGCTTAACGCTCTATCAAGATGAACATAACCGCCATCCACAAATACCCACTGAGCCGTGGTATGCGATGAAAGCGGGGAAAGCAGGAAGACTGCCATATCTGCAATCTCTTCAATCGATGTAAAACGATGTTCAAACGGAATTTTATCTGCAATAACTTTTTTTCTTGCTTCCGGATCGTCAAAGGTTTTAATCCAGTTTGCGTATAGCGGCGTCCAGCATTCGCTGACGACAATCGCATTGCTTCTTACATGATCCTTGGCTAAAGCAGCTGCCCACTCGCGGGTCAGAGCCAAAATTGCCCCCTTGGCAGCCGCATAGGCGCTGGTCTTGCCCTGTCCGGTAAGAGCTGTTTTGGAAGAAATATTTAAAATGGACCCTCTGCTGTCTTTAAGATACGGAACGGCAGCATGAACAAGTGCATAGTAATGTGTCAGATTTTCATGAAGGCTCTTCTCAAAATCCCGCCAGGAAGTTGTTTCTAGATCCTTATTGTCATTGGCACCAGCGTTATTTACGATACCGTAAATAGATCCCCTCCGTTTTGCCATGTCGTCAACAATTGGTTGAATTTTATCCGTTTCGTTAAGATCAATCTGAATAAATTCATAATCCTTAGTGAGCGCTTCCAGCTTTTCTTTGAACTCAGGCAAAATTGCCGAACGGGAAAGCACAATCGGAATCGCCCCTTCTCTGGCCAGAGCAAGTGTAATACCGCTTCCTATACCTTTTCCGCCACCTGTTACAAAAACAACCTTTTCTTTTAATTGCAAATCCATGTCGTTCGACCTCCTTCTAAAATCTTAAACAGTTGTTGCCAGCCGCCAAATGGAAAAATCATTTTGTCTGTTCATCTCAGCCTTAGTAAGTTTCCCATTGCTTACCGCCACAATAAAGTCCAAGATCTCCTCTCCCACTTCTTGAATGTGCTTGGTACCTTCTATCACGGTGCCAGCATTTAAATCTATGGAATCATTCATACTCTGAAATACCGCCGAGTTTGACGCCAGCTTTATCGTCGGCGTAACAGCGCTTCCGGTCGGGGTTCCACGACCGGTGGTAAACACGCAAATATTACATCCGCCGGCAACCATGCCGCTTAGCTGTTCGATGTCATTGCCCGGTGTGTTCATAAAAGTCAGCCCCTTACCGGTTATCCTTTTAGCGTACTCTTTCACTGCCACAACAGGCTGGTTGCCTGCTTTGTAAATACAACCCAACGATTTTTCCTCAATACTACTCAAGCCACCTTCAATATTTCCCGGGCTGGGATTGGCACCGCGTATATCGGCATGCGATTTTATTACGGTATCTTCATAGCCCTTAATCGTGCTGAGAATTGCATCTTTCACGCTGGCATTTATCGCTCTGCTGGCCAGAATATGTTCAGCACCGATAAGTTCTGTTGTTTCAGCCAGTATTACGCTGCCACCATGCTGGATAATCATATCGGCAGCTGCGCCAAGGCTTGGGTTTGCGCTAAGGCCTGAAAAACTATCGCTCCCGCCGCACTCGGTGCCAAGCACTATATCGGCCAAGGATCCTTCGCTTTTCTGCACTTTCAGCGCCGCCGCGAGCATTTTTTTAACTATTTGTACTCCTTTTTCAATACTCCGCACGGTTCCGCCGGCTTCCTGAATAGTAAAGTACTCCACAGCCTTATACGGCGCTCTTTCCCTGATTTCTTCCGCAACAGCCCTTGCCTGTACACCTTCACAGCCAAGACCTACCACCAAAACACCGTATACATTCGGGTTGGCGCCGGTTCCAACGATGACATCCTGCGTTTGTCTTACATCGTAGCTTAGCTCGCTGCAGCCGTGCTGATGGATAACGTAAACGACATTCGTTTCATCATTTTTTGCTTCGTCACTGTACGTTACGGCATTGGCAATACTTTCCGCTACTTTATTGGCACAATGCACGCTAGGAATCACCAGAATGTGATTTCTAAAGCCAAAGCCGCCGTCACTTCGTCTGTACCCCATAAGCTTGTATGTTTTGTCACTTTGAGCAACAGTGGTTTTACAATAAACATCCTGTCTAATGTCTCTTACACCACTGTCCGTATCACCTCTGCCGCGTTCGCCTTCCATATTATGTACATGCACCCATTCCCCGGCTTTTATATCACAGCTTGCAAGACCGATGTGCGAAGCATATTTAATAACAGGCTCGCCTTTTTTAATGTCCGCAGTTGCAAATTTATGGCCTTGGCGTATGTCCTGAAGAACGGCTACGCCAAGCGCAATATCGCCTTTTTTAAGAAGTTCTAAAGCGGTTGCAACATTATCAAGTTCGCTTACGTGAATGGCATTCATTTGATCAAGTCCTCCTTCTTTTAAATTTTTGTTCGTATATACTATCACTGTTTGTATATACTTACTACACCTGAAGTGTAGCAAATTTATTCCATATTGTCAAGAATTTAATGAAAAATTAAATAATAAGGAAATAAAGAAAAAGTGCACCTCCAAATGCTAGAATTATTGTCTAACACTTGGAGGTGCACTTCAAACGTCGTTTTTTATTTTCAGTCAGAAAACAGCTTTACTTCCATTGGTAGCAGCGCAATTTCTTTTGCAATCAATTCGGCATGCAGTTTCAAAACAGCCAAAATTTGCTCAGTCTTTTTCGGCGTAGACCGAAATATGGGAAGACTAACGCTAATAGATGCCAAAACCTTGTCAGAAATTTTGATCGGAACAGCCAGACACTCTATGTCAATATTGGTTTCACCTATTTCATGAGCATATCCATTGTTCCTTACTGCCTCAAGCTGCTGTAAAAGCATTTTTAAATCCGGTATAGTCCTTACCGTATATTTTATAAATTCGTTTGGATAAAGTTTAACTATCTCATCATTGCTTAAACCGCTAAGAAGACATTTGCCGAGAGCGGTTGCATAGGCGGCAATCGTCTTGCCGGCAGACGATTCAATTCGTATTGCCTGATTCGGTTCTGTTTTCTCTACATAGAGTACGTCGCCTCCGTCTAATATGCCAAGCTGGCATATTTCGTCGCAAGCAGCCACAATTTCTCTCATGTGCGGTTTAAGGATGTCCAAATAATTCAAGGAATGGACGTAAGCATATCCCAGTTTAAAGCAGTTTTTACCAATTACAATTCGTGAACCAAAATTCTGGAGAAATCCTTCATGTAAAAGTGTCATGACTATCGGGTGCAACGTGCCCTTGAAAATGCCAGTACGTCTTGAAATTTCAGCAAGAGTAAGGCCATCGACACTGTTATATATAGCTTCTAAAATGTGCAAAACTCTAAGAGTTGGATTATGTAATTTAATTTTATCCATATATGCATTATAGCTAATTAATTATTTATTGTAAAGTTTGGGGTACTGTCAGTAATTTTTTCACACATTTGTAATGAGAAAGCCAAAAGGCATGTCGTGGGGTGTCTCGGGGACGCTTTCGTCTCTGCTGCCTTATGCTCGCCAGGGATATACTGATTTTACTTGCATTTCCGGTATAAAGAGCTATAATTAGAAATAGGTGGAAATTAAAAGTCGCCGTGTCCTGAAAGTGTTACCAGCACTTTCAGGCACGAGCAGGTGGTTAGGCACCTACACGCAACAGTTAACTGTCCACGACGACACTATTATTATACCGTGTTGCCGCTTGGGATACAAGCATCGGCCAGCCGGTTAAAAGAGTGTTTGTCCGGGGGCGGAGCTGTGCGGCTGCGCGCAATATCTGCATAAGGTAACAGGCGGTCAACGGATTTTTGATCAAGAGCGCCTGCTTACAGATAGCAGCAAGCGATAGAGCAAGCGCATGTGTAGGTTGAAAGACCTGCCATGCGCTTTTAATTTCCTCCCAAACCGGGTTGGACTGCAGGTTCCTCCAACATGGGACTCCAACAGGGGAACCTGCGGTTACAGCCTGAATCGAGGGAGGGACTTTCTATGCGTTTGCGGCTGCCCTGTGTGAATCGGGTAGGTCTTATTCATGATATTACCCAGTGTTTGGCCAAACGGCAGATCAATATTGTTTCGCTGGAAGTCGAACAGGGTAATGTATTTCTCGAGTGTCCCTGGCTGGAACCGGAGAGAGAAAAAGCTTTCATTCAGGCCCTGCGGAAAATTGGCGGCGTGTACCGGGTGGAAACCATCGCGTTGATGCCGTCTAAGGAACGGGCCGAGCAGTTGAATGCCATCCTGGGGTCGGTACAGGATGGCATTCTGACCGTCAATCAGGATTCCATCCTGACGCAGTGCAATATGGCGGCTGTCCGGATCTTACGGTTATCCCTGGCTGCCAGCATGGGACAACCCATCGACGACAGTTTGGCCGGTAATTTGTTCGTCCTGGAAACCCTGCGTACCGGAAAATCCTTTCGTAATCGTGAAGTTTTTGTCGACAGTAAGGGCGGTTACTGCATCGTCAGTACCCTGCCGCTGCGCAACAGGCAGGAAGAAGTGGTCGGCGCGGTGGCGGTTGTCCGGGATATTCGCGAAGTACGGGAGTTAGTCCACAAAATCACAGCTTCCAGGCCGGTGACTTTTGCCGATATCCCTTTTACCAGTACGGCAATGGCCAGGGTAATGGAGCAGGCCCGCCTGTATGCCCGCAGTGATTCTACCGTGCTGCTATGCGGTGAGACCGGCACAGGCAAAGAACTGTTTGCCCGGGCGCTCCACAGTGGATCGTCCCGGGCTCAAGCGGCTTTTATACCGGTCAATTGCGCGGCCATTCCCGAAACCTTGCTGGAAAGCGAGCTGTTTGGTTATGAAGAGGGAGCGTTTACCGGTGCGGTGAAAGGCGGCAAACCCGGCTTGTTTGAATTAGCCAACGAGGGCACGCTGTTTTTGGATGAAATCGGGGAAATGTCGGTTCATTTACAGGCCAAACTGCTGCGTACCCTGCAGGACCGGCGGGTGCGCCGTGTGGGCAGCAGCCGTGAGATCGCAATAAATGTGCGGATAATTTCGGCAACCAACCGCGATCTCGAAAAACAAGTGGCCGGCGGTTTGTTCCGGGAAGATTTATATTATCGTTTGAACGTGATTCCCTTGTTTTTACCGCCGCTGCGGGAGCGGCAGGAAGATATTCGGTTATTGGCCGAATATTTTTTAAAACGCTTTGCCGGCAAGCTGCAGCGTCCGGTGCAGGGCTTTACCCCGGCGGCGCTGGAACGTCTGCAGTATTACGACTGGCCGGGCAATGTGCGGGAATTGGAAAATGTGGTGGAACGGGCCGTCAACCTGGTGGGAGGAACGGCAGTAGAAGAACGGCACATTTTATTGGGACGCCGTCCTCCGTCGCGCCAAATTCAAGTACCGGACGTCCGTTTTGAAACCTATCAGACCCTGCACGAGCGATTAGCCCAAGTGGAAAAAATCATTCTGCGGGAAACGGTTAAGCGGTTTGGTTCAGCGCGGCGGGTAGGCTCAGTATTAGGATTGTCGCATACGGCGGTGTTAAAAAAACTCAGAAAGTATAACTTGAATCAGCCGCATCAAGCGAATGATGGCTGAGAACAGGCAGGCAACTTTTTGGCGCTTAGGCAACCTTTTTGGCAACCTGCTTTTCCATTATCGCTGATTTTTCCTGACAAACAGCCTCTTTTCCTTTCTGCCTTTTGGCTATTCCGGAGTTTCGGCCGGGGCCGCGGTTATCTTCTTTGCTTATTTAGGCGTTGACTCTATTGCAACTTCAGCGGAAGAGACCCGGAATCCCAGTAAGGATATGCCGATTGGCATCATCGGTTCCTTAGCGATTTGTACAGTATTATATGTTTTGGTAGCTGCTGTTTTAACCGGCGTCGTGCCTTATGATCAATTAAATAATGCTGAACCCGTAGCCTATGCGTTGCGTACTCTCGGCTATCAATTTGGTTCGGCGCTGGTAGGCACAGGCGCTATTTGCGGTTTGTCAACTGTTCTCTTGGTTATGATGTATGCACAAAACCGGGCGTTTTTTGCGATGTCGCGTGATGGATTGATTCCAGCCGCAGTTTGCAAGATTCATCCCCAATACGGAACTCCTCATATTATTACCATCCTTGTTGGTATGGCTGACCTTTGCTTTTTCTGTCCTATTCCCATGGTCGATTATAGCTTTAATCTCATACACGTGCTACAGCAGGAGCAGGCGGTATTCAATGTCGAGTTATTCATCAATTCTTCCGGAATATCGGAACGCAAAATCTCTGTAAATCCAAACCTTGCTAAATAGTTAGCTGCAGTCTCTGTCAATAAATATAACTCGCTTATCCCGTTCGACTTAGCCTGCTTAATAGCATGGGTTAGGAGTTTCTTCGCGAGTCCTTGCTTTTTCCATTTAGGACTAACTGCCAGCGAGCGTAATAATCCATACGAGTCGGAGCGCTCCATACCGATTACGGCGACAATTTCTTTGTCTTTAGTCTCGGCTACCAGGAAGTAAGCAAGGTTAACCTCAACCCCGTCTGTCGGAAGCTTTGCATCTGCAAGTAGCTGCTCTAATCTTTGCAAATCCGTTGCGGTCGCTTGCCTTATAACAAAGTCTCCCTCCTTTAGCGCAGTTGCCTTAGGCTTACGGGCTCTAATAAAGGAACTTACTATCGCACCATCTAGGTCTACCAGCTCCGTTTTAGACAACTTTGCAAACAGTTCGGAATCTGAGTCAGTAAAGTCATAGACCCTAGTTACCTCAAGATCGATATTTTCAAATCCAGCTGCCAATAGTTTTCCTTTGTATTCCTCATCGCTAAGAGCACCGGCTATGCAACCGGCCCATGCAGTAAGATCCTGCTGCAATTTTTGAGGTATCGATTTTTTTAAAACAATATCAGATACCGCAAACCGGCCACCTGGCTTTAAGACGCGGAAACATTCTGTTAAGACCTTATCTTTATCAAAAGATAGATTAATGACGCAGTTGGATATGATAACATCAACCGTGTTATCGGGGAGTGGAATGTCTTCAATGTGGCCCTTTAAGAAATCTGCATTGGTTATCCCGGATTTTTGCTGGTTTGCTCTTGCTTCTGCCAGCATCTCGTCAGTCATGTCCAGGCCATATGCTTTACCGGTAGGTCCTACCCTTTTAGCAGAAAGCAAAACATCGAGCCCAGCGCCGCTGCCTAGGTCTAATACAATCTCTCCCGGATGAAGCTCAGCCAGTGCCGTTGGATTACCACAACCGAACGAAGTGGCAATCATATCGAAAGGCAGTCCCTCAACATCTGTCTCTGAATACAAATTCCCGGTTATGCTTTGCGTCGCTTTGTTAAGGCTGGTATCGCAGCAGGAGCCAACCGAACCTGCCCCTCCGCAACATCCTTTCTTTCCGGTAATAGCCTTGGCGTATTTCTTCTTGACAACCTCTCTAATGCTATTACTCACAATTAGCCCCTCCCTTATCTTGTGTAGTACCGGAACAAACTTGCCGTACAGCAAAACCCATTTCTGTATTTTTTACTGCGGTGAGGAGATACGGTAAGATCTCTATCACGGCTTCGCACTTTTCCTTGGGAATTGAACGCAAAACCCGCTCAAAATATTCCTCCATCCCGCTATTAATTGCCTTAACCATCTCCGTTCCTTCTGCTGTTAACGTAATTTTTGTGTAACGCCTATCCTCATTATCGGATTGCCTTTCTACCAGCCCTGTTTTAACCAAGTTGTCGACGGTACGACTCATGGTACTCTTGTCAAGAGTAAGGGCCTCAGACAATTCATTTAACGACAAACCATTAGTTCTGCCAATCTCCACTAAAGTGTGGCATTGAGCAACCGTAATCCCACAACATGCGGCGTCCGCCTTCTGCAGCAAACCTAGTTTTTTCACACATGTCTTAATAATTTCCCTAAAAATTTCGGCGCTATTTGCATCTGCCAATTCAATTCCCTCGCTTTCTTTTATTTCGACCGGCTTTAATTTATTGTAAAAAAGAATTCACGCACTTTGCTTGCTTTCATCGCTGCAATCCATATACTTTCTCCTCATAGCTATTTTTAAAAGGAATTTACATCCCTTATAATTCTATTTTAATTGTAACACGAAACAGTTTTATTTTGCAACTATATTTTAATCTAAAATAATTGCACTTTTATTTAAAATTTTTAGGATAGCAGTTGCATTTTAAGTATCTACCTCATATAATGCAAAAATATATTCCTATATGGGAATATAATAGTGAATGAATCGAAAGAACTGTCCCTACGAGTCTTTCGCAAATAAAACAGATAAAACAGGATTCCACAAAGATTATTCGTGAGCAGCTTACAACCGAACAGCAAGCCAAATTTGACGCTTGACAGCACAAAAAAAGCCCGCTTTCTAGAAGAAAATAATACCTGCTGCCGTATGAAGTAAAATTCGACGACGAATAAAAAAATTCGAAGCCTTACTTAAAGACTTCGGATTTTTTATTTCGCGCTCAAGTTTTCGCTGACCTTGATTATGCCATTACTATTGGCTCCCAGTAAGAGTTCCCACTGCATTCCCTAGAAATAGTCCGAAAAATAAGGTGTCTGTTGCTCAATCGCATCCTCCAGCATATCTACCATTTCCGGGCTGCAGGCAATGCGTCCAATCTTATGCAAATAATCCGGACGCTTGTACCCCAATAGCATGGTTGTCATGGTTTGAATATCTATCCTTGCGCCACTGCGCTCTGCCGTGCGAAAGATTTCACCGTTTCCAGCCGGATCGATGCGCAATGTAAAGGGTCCCTGGTTCCATGAAAGCAGCGGATCATCCAGGTTAAAGGTCCATTCTCGCTCTCTTGTATCCGGCTTAAAGGGATATTGGGCAATAAACTGCTCCACATCCACTATTCGGGCCATATAATAAGGTGAGATGACTTCCTTGATATCAGCGTCCTCCAGTAAAAACGCCAGCGGCTCATCTGTATGAATATTGCCTACGACCTTGGAGATCATGGAAAAGTGGGCGCTGATAAAATTCCAAAGCCCGCTGCGAGCTTCTTCATTTACGAAGATCATATCTTTGATATGGAAAATTTCGTCCGCGATCCAGTAGAGAACATAGCCGGCCGGCTGCCCGTCGTCACTGTAATAAACAGCGGCCATCAGGTCATCCAGATCCCACCGCCAGTATTCATCCCAGGCCAGATCATCGCGCAGCATGGCCCCATGGGTTTGAAGGGCAAAACGTTTATACGCTTTTTTTACATCGTCGCTTTCGATACCAACCCTCCCTACTTCTCCGGCAACCTGTTTATTTTTCGGCAGCTGATAATCCTTCACTTCAAAAGTTATTTTGTCGGAAATAATCTCCCATCCCTTTCGGCGATAGTAAGGAATCGAGTAGGGATACAGGTAAGAAATCGACTGCTTTTTCTCTCTCATTTTTTCCAGGGCCTGATACAGCAGTTTGTGCATTAAGCCTTGATTGGAGTATTCTGGGAAAGTACCGACACCGGTAAGCCCCCCCATGTCGTAAGTTTTATTGAATATCCGGACCTGGAACGGATAAACCGCCACTTGAGACACTAGTTTATCGCCGTCAAACCATCCCCACACATCGGCCTGTTCCAAAGTCGGTGATTTGGCGTGAACGATGTCCCGTTCTTCCCAGCCAACCTTGCGCAGATCGGCATCGGTTACTTGAAACACATATCGTAACAGTTGGTTGTACTGCTCAAGATGCTCTAAGCCGACTTTTTTCATTCTTAATTGCCTTTTTTTAACCATAAAAATCTCCTTTCGTACAAACTTTAACAAATCCGCTATACTATTGTGAACGAGCGAATAAGTTGACAAAATTCGCCGCCACGACTACCGTTGCCAGAAAGATAGAACGAACACACCATAATGTTAAAAATAAAAATAGCCATAACTGCCTCAATAAGTTATGACTATTTTCTATTAGAAGATGGCTAAGTCCTGCTAGGAGACAAATGGGGACGTCTCTGCGCTTCCTCGAAATCGCATCCTACGGGGGTGGCTTTTTCCATTTCTAAGGAAATTCTAAAAATAAGTATCTATAATTACTTTTTGTCATAGGAGGAAAGTATGTTAAATTTTTTCAATGAAATAGTAAATCAAATTATACACGGTCGCTTTGAAACGCATTTAGTAGTTTTCATTATTTGCCTGGGACTAGGTATTATCATGCTTCAGTGGATATGTACTAGGATACTCAAAATAATTGCAAAAGGAGCAAATATCTCTTACTTCCTATTACAGCAAACATTTAGAGGAATACCCACCTTACTAGGCATTCTCATTGGTATCTACATGGCTATGGAATTTCTGGATATTCCACCGGGACCGATGCAATTTCTCCACCATTTGTTCCATTCTGTTGTCATTATGATCTTGACCCTTATGGTAGCCCACCTGGCCTCTGGGTATCTTAAGTATAAACTAGGGAAAAGTTCTGAATATTATGCTTCTACTTCGATCTTAGTTACAACAATTGACCTGACTGTTTACGCCATCGGCGCATTGGTGTTGCTGGAATCCTTAGGAGTTTCCATTTCACCACTTATTACCGCTTTGGGCGTTGGCGGTTTGGCTACCGCTTTGGCATTACAGGACACTTTGGCAAATTTATTTTCCGGTATCAACACCCTGCTGTCCAAACAAATCAAGATAGGTGATTTTATCAAACTCTCCACGGGCGAAGAAGGCCATGTGGTAGATATGAACTGGCGCAATACAACAATAAAAACTCCGACTGAGAATATGGTAGTAGTACCCAACAAAAATATTGCTTCTTCTATAATTACTAATTATGCGCAGCCTTTCGCGGAATGTTCTATTTCTATTCCCATAGGAGTCAGTTATGAAAGTGATTTGGACCATGTGGAGAAAGTTACCGCCGCAGTTGCCAAAGAAGTCCTCGAAGAAACCCAAGGAGGCGTAAAAGGGGTTCAACCATTAGTTCGATACTGCAGTTTTGGCGAGTACGGTATCAACTTCAATGTTATATTGCGAGTCAAAACCGTAACGGATCAGTCCTTAATTCGTCACCAATTTATTAAAAGAATTTATGCACGTTATCAGCAGGAAGGAATAGTAATTCCAGTCCAGAGGTAAAAGGCCAATTTTGAGTGCGCCTTTTACCATTTATCCCTTCTTTTCATTACGGAGGTCTTTGGGGTATCTATTTTAGACGGAATTCAGTTTAATCACCGAATCCTACTGGTACATTTATGATTGCAGCATGGTTGCCGGCAATCTCCATCTTCTTGCCGAGGAAGAGGGGCTCGGGTGCTGCTGGATTGGGGAAGCCCATAATATATTCGCTGACCCAATGGTAAAAAAGGAACTCGGAATTCCGGAAAAGTACGCATTAGTTGCACCGCTGATTATTGGCCATCCGGCAGGCAAAAAGTCTGTTACCGAGAGTCCGAACAAGAGGAAACCGTTTGGGATTATATTTATCTAGTACTTGAGTCAATTAAAATTATTGGTATAATTGAATCTATATATTCCGCCTTAAAGAATACTGCAGGCGCAGGTGGGCGGTGCATTGACAACGCTCCACCACTGGCGTTTGACTTCCGCTTTTGCCAACACACCACCCGCCTGCACAAATCTTTAACACGTTGTATATAAATCAGCAAATCTTCGATAATAAAAACGCCTCAAGCAGCTTGACCGACAAAGTTCCGGCTGCTTGAGGCGTTTTCCATGGTGGAGGAAATCTTTTTCACGCGATAGGAGAAGCAAAGAGACGCTCATTTTGCTTCCCATCAAAATGTTTCGTTTTCTTTTGACCCGACATACTAATACCCCCAGTTATAGTTTGCTTATTCTATAACTGAGGGTATTTAGCAATCTTCGTTTTTATTGACTCAGTTCAACCTGAGGTGGTGTCTTTTCCAAGCTTCTTATTCCACTGTCACGCTTTTGGCCAAATTTCTCGGTTTATCCACGTCGCAGCCACGCGTTACCGCAGCATAGTAAGCCAGTAATTGCAGTGGTATGACGGAGAGAATGGGTGTCAGGAATTTATCCGTTGCCGGAATATAGATGGTATGGTCAACATGTTTTTCAATCTCTTTGTCGCCTTTGAGCCCAATCCCGATGACAACGGCATCCCGGGCTTTCACTTCCTTGATATTGCTGAGCATTTTGTCATAAACATCTTTTTGGGTAGCTAAGGCGATGACCGGCACTCCCTCGATGATCAGTGCCAGGGTACCGTGTTTGAGTTCGCCGGCGGCGTATGCTTCGGCATGAATATAGGAAATTTCTTTGAGTTTGAGAGAACCTTCGAGGGCTACGGCATAGTCCAGGGAACGGCCAAGGAAGAATACGTCTTCGTTAAAGCCGTATTTCTGGGCAAAGGTTTTAATGGGTTCAACGTCTTCCAGCAATTCATGGACTTGACTCGGCAAGTTGCGCAGTTCCTGGCAAAGTTCGCGGGCTCTGGCCTGGGGCAGCGTGCCCTTGAGCGATCCCATATAAATGGCCAGCATAGCCATAATAATAAGCTGGGTGGTATATGCCTTGGTTGAAGCTACCGCGATCTCCGGACCGGCCCAGGTATAGATAACCTGATCAGCCTCGCGGGCGATAGAGGAACCGACCACATTGGTAACGGCAAGTACGCGCGATCCCAATTTTTTAGCTTCCTTTAATGCGGCCAGTGTATCCAGTGTTTCGCCAGACTGGCTGATTATAAGCGTTAACGTCTGATCGTCAATAAGCGGTGAACGATACCGGAATTCGGAAGCCACATCGACTTCTACCGGAATGCGGGCCAGGTTTTCGATCAGATATTTGCCGACGATTCCGGCATGATAGGCCGTGCCGCAGGCAACAACAGCGATCTTTTTAATGGCTGTGACATCTTCCTTAAGCCATTGCAGTTCCTCAAAGTTTATACCATTGTCATCCTTGGCGATCCGTCCGGTCATGGTTTCCCGGACAGCCTTAGGCTGCTCGTAAATTTCTTTGATCATGAAATGCTCATAGCCGCCTCTTTCAGCCGCTTCCGCATCCCAGTTAACCTCAAATACTTTTTTAGTGAGCGGTACCCCCTGCCGGTTTGTCACCCACACGGAGTCCTTAGTGACAATGGCCATTTCACCATCACTCAGGATATACGTTCTGCGCGTCCGGTTAATGATGGCGGGAATATCGGAGGCAATAAAGTTCTCCCCTTCACCAAGGCCGATAACCAATGGATTGTCTTGTTTGGTGCAAATTAGTTTATCCGGCTCATCCTGGCACATAAAAACCAGGGCATAGGAGCCTTCAATATTTTCCAGAACTTTTTTAACAGTCGCCTCAAAATCTCCCTGGTAGTATTCTTCCAGCAGATGAGCGATCACTTCCGTATCGGTTTCCGAGGTAAATTTATGGCCTTTAGCCAGCAGTTTTTCCTTGAGGTGCATATAGTTTTCAATAATGCCGTTATGCACAACAACAAACTTGCCGGTACAATCGGTATGCGGATGAGAGTTGGCGTCAGAGGGACGGCCATGTGTTGCCCAGCGGGTGTGGCCAATGCCAACATGACCTGCCAGCGGACTAATTTCAACTTTTTTGGCAAGTATATTCAGTCGGCCAACACTTTTTTCTACATGTATACTGTTGCCGTCAAAGACAGCGATGCCCGCCGAATCATAACCCCGGTATTCAAGTTTGCTCATTCCTTCCAATAAAAAGGGAGCAGCCTGATCGGGACCAATATAGCCTACAATACCACACATATATATAATCCTCCTAAAATGTCAATACCAAGTATCACGAAATTGTCATCGCCTGTAGGCGATATGGATTTTGTTGCACGCTGCCGTTTTGTGCCGCAGATCACCCTGCGGATTTGTCGGCAAGCTCACGACGGCAACCGCCGAGAGGCATCCGCTGACTGCTCGATGAACCTCTACCTCGTCTGCTTGGAACCAATTTCCAAGCACCAGCGCTTTTGGTTTAGTTTTTGTCGCAATCCTTATTCTTATCCTTAGCTCTGTCATTCTCACCTTCTTCCTAATTCATTAGCTGGGCCGAAAGCTATAGGCCGCCGGCAGCAGCTATACCTTTAAGGGATATATAGCTATTCTATCCGGTGAGACGTACTTTTTCTCCGGATAATAACTATACATATGCAAAGGAGCACTATTTAGTGCTCCTTCGCTATATTCTATCTTATTGTAATATAGTTTACCCCATTGGTCAATAACCGTTTACGTACTGATCAGGGGATGTTCATGAAAAATAAGTTATAAAAAAAGAGGAAAAAAGAGAGAAATAGAAAATATAAGGCAATGAGGTGAAGAAGATGGAAAATCTCATTGCGATATTAGAAAAAGTGTCAGATCCACGACAGGCATGGAAGATTAAACATAAGCTATCGGACATATTACTCATCTGTTTATTTGCAGTAACCTGTAATGCTAACAGTGCGCTAGAAATCTATGATTTCGCGGTTAGCCGAAAGCAATGGCTTAATACGATCCTTTCTTTGGAAAACGGTATACCAAGCCGTTTAACCTTTGCCAGAGTGCTGCAACTGATTT
>NZ_FNAM01000009.1 GCF_900101845.1 Sporomusa acidovorans
AGCAATCGCCTGAATAAAATAGCTGCTTTGGCGGAGAATCCCATAAATCGGCAATTACTATCCGGATCGCAAATACTCTATCAGGGACAGACCTATACTCTTACTATTTTATCTGGCGGCAACAAACCTGAACTAGTATTATCAACCGGCAGTCTCCAGGTAAAAGTACCGCAGCATTATGTTGACCATCAGCAGGTCTCTAGTCTCACCGAACAAATAGTAAAAGCCTGGTTTGTCAACCAGGCTAGAACTTTATTTCTTGAGAAAACTAAGCAGTGGGCCGACGCAATCGGCGTCTGCCCCGCCAAAATAACGATTAAAGATCAAAAAACCCGTTGGGGCAGTTGTTCAAGTCTCGGCAATATCAATTATAATTGGCGAATCGTCATGGCTCCCCCCAGGATAGCCGATTATTTGGTTATTCACGAGTTATGCCATATACTTGTTCCTAATCATTCGGCAAAATTTTGGGAGCAGGTCAGACGCTTCTGCCCTAGCTATCAGGAATGCCGGAAGTGGCTGAGTGATAACGGCAAGCTTTTATCCCGGTTATTCTAGTTATTTGTAGGAAGTAGTTGTTTATCCTCGAGATATTTCAATAATATTCCGGCTGTGGTACTAGTGATTTTCAAACAAGTACGGCGCTGCTCCTGACTGCCAAATTCATGAGGGTTAAGTATCCGGCAACAAGCCGCGCCAAACTGCTTGGTAAAAACTTCATGAAATTCATGGGCACTGCCATAAACCGGTCCGCGACTTTGTTCTTTATTCACCCTGCCTTGGAGCATTCCAAGTACCATTGTCGCACCGGAAAGTGCCCCGCACATACAACCCGCATGTCCCAGACCACCACCAAAACCTGAGGCCATCCGCAGCGCTTCATCAGAAACATCCAATTTGTAAAAATCCCGGAAAGCCCTGACAACCGATTCGGCACAATTATACCCTTCTTTAAAATATTGTCCGGCCAAATCCTTGGCCGTTTCCTTTTGATTTTGTTCGCTCATTACTTGTCCCTCCGTTGCTGTAATTTTACCTATAATCTAGCTTCCTGTTTTACCATTTCATAGGGTAAAGAAATTTTTACGATCGTTCCTTCATTTTGCTTTCCGCTAATTTCAAGCCCACATTGCGGGCCAAAATAATGCTGAATACGTTTATGAACATTGATAATTCCCAAACCAGTAGTTTGACCTTTCCCGGCAACTCTCTTTTCATTACGGAAAATATGCTCAATTTGATTTTTAGTAATGCCAATGCCGGTGTCGGTTATTATTAGTTCATATTGCCCATCATGAATATCACCAGCTATCTCAATCGTACCGCCATCCCGTTTTGGCTCAAGTCCGTGAATAATTGCATTTTCCACCAAAGGCTGCAATGTCATAACCGGAATTTTCTGATCCAATAACTTCTCTGGAATGTTAATTGTGGTTTGAATTCGATCCCCGAAACGCATTTTTTGTATCAGCAAATAATTTTGAATATAACGAACTTCTTCATCAACAGTGATCATTTCATCAATATTCCGCAAATTGTTGCGCAACAAGTCTGATAAAGCATAAACCACTTCTTGTGTACGGGGTGCTTCTTCTAAAAGGGCAAGACGAGCAATGGTATTCAAGGTATTAAATAAAAAATGAGGATTTACTTGCGATTGCAGAGCCTTTAACTCAGTTTCTCTTAGCACTTTTTCTAAATCGGCCTTCGCTTTCAATTCATCCATTAATTGTTTTTGTACAATGTTTGCCATAGCGATCTCTACAATGTAATTTGTCATTATATACAGTAAATCAGCAGCTGCTCTAACACGTTCTTCGGGAACCACCCGAATTTCTGTCAACATACCTAGCACAGATTCTTTATTAAGATTCAGATCAGCTACTCCTTTAAGTACTTCATCGGCAATATTTTCTCCGTCCTGTGGCAGTATGACCTGCCCTGCCAAAAAACCGCCTAAATGCTGCTGATTCAGACTAATGGGCGCTCCTAAATCCATGAGCCCCGCATGGCAACGATAAACAGAAGGACGCGACAAACTTGCCGCCATTCTCCCCCCACAATCATCAGAACCCATACAACGGGCCAGCCCTTTGGAAGTGGAGCGAACATAATTGCAAAACCGGGTAAAATTGCTAGGGATTGTTATTGGCTGCCCGGCACTATCCACAATTACGGCAGCCAGACCCGTAGCATCGGAAAATTTATCCTGGATTTCCTGTAGCACTTTAACATTAACAATATCCGCCAAGGTTAAGCCGTGATGAACTTGCATAATAACTCCTCCCCATGGCAATAGGTCCGGAAAATACACAAGACTATTTTTAAATGACTATGAATATTTTGCCATCGTCACCTTAAATTCCTGCTTAAAATCTAATATTCTTGTATAGGTAAAAAAAAGCACTCCTATAAAAGGAGTGTCTGCTAAATGCGTTTGGTTATCAGGAAGGCTATAAAACCGCCAATCGCACCGGTTACTAACTGCGGCCAACTCATTGCCAGCATAATGCCGGCAGCAAGTTTGGGTGAAATAGCGATAAATGTCAACAGCCAGGCAAATAGTACATATAACAATCCACTTTTTCCTAATGTTGCCAAAGCAACACGCAGCGCCGGGCGCTGCCTGCCTGCAAATAGAAATAAACAAACATATGCTGTATTTCCTAACGCCACAGGAATAATAAACACAGGCAATGGCAATAATTGCTGAAAGTACGCCACCACTGGTGTCACGACCGCAATAACAAGTGCTGACCATAACCCTATTTTTTCAGTTGCAATAAGCAGTGAAGCGTTAACCAAACTTCCAATAAGAAAAGTAGATAAAAATGGCGGCAAAGGAATAAAAAACCGTAAGGACTGAAAAATCAAGGTAAGCGCCAGTAAGAGCGCTGTTCTCGTTATCGTCCGATTGTCCGACATAATAACGTCATTACCTCCGGCGACGGCTATTATAATCGCGTCCAAACATCATATAGGCTAAAAGTCCCAACAGAATAAGATTGCCGAGCATACCGCCGATTATGCCCAGATCAACTAATACATTAACGACTGTTAAACCGCCAAGAAATAACATAGACCGTTTCATATCGGTAAATGGATCGCGCCGCAACAATAAGTAAGAAATCCCAAGTACCGCCAAATCGATAATTACCCAGGCCAATGTGCTGAAAACAACATATTTTAGCATACTGCCGACAATCATAATAGCTAATATTTGAAACCATATTTGATTCATTGCTATTCCCCCTTCTTTTTCTGGATATGTCTGTTGTTAAAGAAAGTATTCCCTAAAATAAATTATGCCCGGATTTCCAAAATTCCTGCCTTTAAACCTTTTACTTTGGATAATATCAAAAAACCAATAAAAATTTTTTTATTAATGTTTATAGTTTCCATAGTTTGAGCATACTTTTTAATGAATATCATATTTCCAAGGAGTGAAAACCATGAGTGACGAAAGAGATTACTCTTTTACTTTGTTTGCACCACACCGCGTGCGCCAGCCAAAAAATGACCAGCCGGCAGTAGAAGTGCGCCCCAACGGCCGAATTGTTTTCAACAAAAATGCCACACAATTACTGGAAAATAATAGTTTTTGCATGCTTGGCTATGATCCGGAAAAGCGTGCTTTAGGCATTTTACCGGTAGAAGAATTGAAACCAAATACATTTCCCGTACGTTACGCGGCAAAAGGCGCTTACATTGGGGCAAAAAAATTCTTTAAGCATTTTAACATTTTACCAAGCCAGCTAGTCGAAAATACGCCGTTCAAAAGCGGTGAATTTATTGGCATAAATTTATAGCTTCTATTGTTTTCAATTTATCATTCGTCCTATGCAAAAGTTACTCTGTTTGAGTAACTTTTGCTTTTTATCATTTCGCATTAAAGAAGTTAGCCACAGGCCGGGTGATATATTGCTCCGTCACTGGTGGTTGACTTCCGCTTTTGCAGCATACCGCCTCCTAAATCTTTATGCTTTGATATAGCCAGCAAGGTATTTCTTAAAAAAGAACTGTTTTCTCTTGTCAATTATTATTAAGTTGCTGTAAAATTAAAGCAATACATTACTTTTTTAATATAGGAGCAAATATCATGGACAATCAATTAAAAAACCTTAGCGCACCCGAACTTAAAGCTGCTTTTGAAGCCTATGGGTATATAAGTGATAAAGAACTGTTAACTACTATTTATCTGGCTTTAAAACTGGAAAAACCGCTATTGATTGAGGGCGCTCCCGGTGTTGGAAAAACTGAAATTGCCAAAGTTCTTAGTAAAGTTTTTGATACTGAACTTATTCGTCTACAATGTTATGAAGGTTTAGATGAAAATAAAGCCCTATATGAATGGAATTATCAACGGCAATTAATTAAAATTCAAATGAGCCGCGATAATACCTCCGGCGAGGCCATTTCGGAACAAGATATTTTTTCGCCCGAATATTTATTAGAACGTCCGCTGTTAAAGGCTATTCGTGCCGAAAAACGCGCGGTCTTACTTATCGATGAAATTGACAAAACCGATGAAGAATTTGAAGCTTTCCTATTCGAAATACTTTCAGACTTCCAAATCTCAATTCCCGAACTGAGCACAATTAGCGCTAAACACATTCCTATCGTAGTTTTAACAAGTAACCACGACCGCGAACTTTCCGAAGGCTTGCGCCGTCGTTGTGTTTATCTGTATATCGATTATCCTTCGATTGAAAAAGAAATCAACATCATTCGCACTAAAATTCCAGAGGCCACGGAGAAACTAGCGCTGCAAATTGCAACTGCCGTCAATCACCTGCGGAATAATTTAACACTGAGCAAACAGCCTTCCATTGCCGAGACGTTGGATTGGACAAGATCGTTGCTTGCTATGCATGCCGATCATTTGGATCCAGCTTTAGTCAGACAAACAATGGGCCTGCTGTTTAAAAATCGCGACGATTTGCTGGCATTTCAAAAGGATTTAGGACCAGATGGATTATGTTCTGCAGTCAATCAGACGACAGGCCCTAAACCCCCAATTTTTCATTGCCATAGTAACGCAAGCTGTGAGGGTTAAATCTTGAACTCACTTACAGATAACATTGTCGGGTTTATTCAAATTTTGCGCCAGCTCGGAGTACGAATTAGCATTGCGGAGACTATTGATGCTGTCGATAGTTTAACGGTTATTGACAGCTTTGATCAGGCTGAGTTTCGGGCAGCATTAAAAAGTACCTTAATCAAAAATGCCGAAGATCAAGCTGCATTTAATGAAGCCTTTAACTTGTTTTTTGTGCCGCCCGAAACCAAGCGGGAACAACGCACTGCCTGGGATTCTAAGCAGCAGCATGATCTGGAGCAAACAAAACAGGCAGAGGAAGAGTTAGTTTTCCAGGGACAGCCGTTGGAGATTCCCAGCGAACTCAAGGATGTTTATAAACGCTTGTCTGATCAGGAAAAAGAGCGGATTCAGGAGTTTTTGGAAAAAACCTCCACCGGCCATAAGGTTACAAAATCCTTTCAGCCGGTAGTAGAAAATTTACTGAAAAGTTCTCTTTCATACTGGCAGCGCCAGTTGTCACCCGAAGATTTAGCACAGCTTGCTGCGGCCCGTCGCCAGTTGCTTGGTCATGAAGAACTTGACCATGTGGTAGATTCGGCGGCAGGAATAGGTGGCAGCGGCCGCAATCCACTGCTGTATAAAAATATGCAGGACATTGCTGAGCACGAAATCCCCCAAGTTACAGCCCTAATTAAACGGTTGGCCAGCCGCCTGACTACCCGTATCTCCCGGCGCTTCCGCATGACTGGCCGGCGCAAGCTTATTGATATTCGCAGAAGTATTCGCCGCAATATGCATTATGGCGGTATTATGATTTCTTTAAAATATAAAACGAAAAAAATCCATAAACCGAATATTGTCGTTCTTTGCGATGTTTCGGCTTCGATGACAAAATTCGTTCGGTTTACCCTCCCATTGCTGTTTGGCCTGGCCAGTGTTGTAAAAAATATCGAAAGTTTTCTTTTTGCTACCGATCTGGAACAGGTAACCGGTTATTTTCGCCGTGACGCGGACTTTGCCCAAGTATCCGAAAAATTGCTGGCAAACTCCGCACAGATAGGCCAGGGTACCAACTTGTTTATTGCTTTATCCAGTCTCGAAAATAATTACAGGCAATTACTCACACCTTCTACGCTATTGTTCATTATCAGCGATGCCAATACCTTAGCGCCGCTAGAAACGGCAAATCAGTTGGCGGTTATTAACAAAAAGGTTAAACGGGTTTTGTGGCTGAATACCCAGTCCAAAGACCGCTGGCCGCAAAATAGTTCTCTCCCCTTGTTTGTCAAGCATTGCGACATGTTCGAATGTTATTCATTGGCACACTTGACAAAGATATTATCCCTTAACTTAATCCGGAATTAATGATAAAAAACAAAAGGATGTGTTCTCTATGTATTTTGACGGACCTTCGCTGTTGGCGCACTATCAACGCTGGTTAACTACGTATCGTGAACCAATCGAAGAAAAACTTGCCACTGCTCTCAGTCACCGGGATCAAAAACAAGCTGTGCATAATGCAATGGAAGTACTCCTAACAGAAGTTTTACCAATGGCTATTGCGGAAATGATCCTGTATAACAATGGCCGCCTAGAAGAGGCCATCCAGGAGCAGGGTGGCGGTTGTTCAAGCTGTGCGAACAACATCATTGAGTAAAAAAATGCTGGAAGGCCATAGCGCCTCCAGCATTTTTTTTATGAACATGACGTACAATTTCCACAACCCTGGGCAGGAATAGACGAACCATAGATGCCCAGGCGTTTGCCAAATAAGGTAGTTTCGGTATCGACACGTAAAGGTATTTGATCATTGTAGTTGATCATCGAACTATGGGTGTATACTGTGACGTCATTAATGACGATAATTTCAAAATTATCTTTTTCATGATCTTCAGGTTTTCCCAGTCGCACGGACGGGACGGCGGCAGCCCGCGGAGTGCCTCAACCGGGTATTAAACGCTTTTCAATCTTGACTGTTATTGCCCCGCCTTCCTGGCCAATGAACTCTTTTGCCTGCTCAACAATCCTTAAATTCATGACGTTTCTCCTTTCTTCTCTGCCATGTTTTACGGTTCAGGCGGAAAATAGTATAGCTCTGCCTGCAAACTTCTTTAATGCGGAATATATATTTACTATTTGCGCTTACATTCTTCATCTATAAGTTTCCAGTAAGCGTCCTGGATTTTATGAGTAATCGGTCCAACGCTGCCGTTGCCAACAGGCTGGCCGTTTAAAGCTATAATAGGGGTAATCTCACTACTGGTCCCTGAAACAAAAGTTTCTTGTGCTGATTTGGCAAATTCCTCATCAAATTTTTTCTCAACAACGATTAGACCAAGTTCGGGAGCAATTTTTTCAATAACCAAAGTCCGGGTTACACCGGTTAAAATTAGATTGCATGTAGGATGTGTCCACAGAACATCATCTTTGATAACAAAGAAATTGCTGCTAGTACCTTCCGTAACAATGCCGTCACGGACCTGAATACCTTCAAAGCAACCTGCGTCCTTGGCCTTTTGTTTTCCCAGCACATTGCCGAGAAGATTGAGTGATTTAATATCACACCGCAGCCATCTTTCATCAGGAATTAATAATCCTTTAGCACCTTCTACTTTATTTTTATCCGGTACCGCACTGACAGGACGAATTGACATGGTTAAGCGTGGTACGACCTGTTCAGGAAATCCGTGCGCTCTGGGCGACACGCCACGCGTAATCTGCAGGTAAATAGCACCATCCTTAATACCACTTTCTTTTATAAGCAACGCATGGAACTCAACCAATTCTTCATAAGTATAAACTGCGGGGATCGTTAATTCCCGCAGGGAGCGGTACAATCTGTCAAGATGCAGCTTTAGTGCAAAACAATAGCCGTTGTACACTTTTGTTACCTCATAAACACCATCCCCGAACTGATGCCCCCGATCTTCCATAGGCACAATATTTTCCTGTAAATCTATTATTTTCCCGTCTAACAAACCAATTGGCTTCATAGTAAAAAAGCCTCCTTACGTTTTATAAAAGTCTCTTGCAGTCAAACTAGTTTAAACCTATAATTAATGGTGATATCTTGCTCTATTTTTAATCATCGAAATAGTTCTGATATACAATTTCTAAGCTGCGCCAGCAACAGGGCCGTAAGCATCGTAAGGAGCAATGAAATCTATGGCTAATCAACGTATAGTTGCTCTAGATTATATCCGCGGTATTTCCATGCTCGGAGTGCTTGGCATTCATACAGGTGCCTATTCGCTCACATACCCGGCTGTCAATCCACATCTGTTCGCTTTATACGAAATCGTTACCCGCTTTAGCGTGCCGATATTTTTCTTTGTATCGGCTTTTGGCTTATTTATCAGCCAACCACTCAGCAGGGATTTCCACTACCCAACATTTTTAAACAGACGTTTTAAAACTGTGCTTTTACCCTATTTAGCCTGGTCCATTCTTTATATGCTGCATTATACCTGGATAAGCGGCGACACAAATCTCTGGCACCGGCCGCTGATTTACGAATACTTTTTATTTGGGTTAGCTTCCTATCAGTTATACTTTTTAGTGATTCTAATTTGGTTCTATGCACTCATGCCCCTCTGGCGACAACTTGTCCGCTTTATTCTCAAGGCTCCAACCGTAAACTTACTTGGCTTGTTATTGGTACAAATTGCTTTTAACTATTACTCCAGTTATATCCTTAAAGCAACCTATGACAATTACTATCTAAATTTGGCAATCCAACACCGTATGAGTTATTTAGTCTTTCATTATTTGTTTATCTTCATTCTTGGTGCTGTTTGTGCAGAACGCTATTCTCAGTTCCTTAATTTTCTTAAGGAAAAGAACGGACGAATTACGATTTGTTTTTTTCTTACATTAATTGGAATGCTAATCCACTATTATTATCTTGTTTACCATAACCAGTACACATTAGAGGCAACCGCTAACACGGTTCATCAGCTAAGCCCCCTGGGTGTACTTTATACCGTGGCTTGCTGTTTATTCTGGTTTAAAATCTTCTCCGGTCCCCTTCCTGTTTACTTAACGGCACCGTTTAAGCTATTAGGTAAGTATTCTTATCCAATTTATCTGATTCACCCCTTAGTTATGTATTATTTAATTATTGAACTTAACCAAATGGCCAAATCGTTAACACCGCTGACAACAATTTGTTTTTACTTCGCAACCCTTGTTGTCAGTATTGGTTTAGCGTTTATGATTAATCAAATCGGCCAGCGGATTCCCTTATTGGGTTTACTGCTTAGCGGCTCATACGCCAACAAAAATAGGCTTCAGGGAAAAAGTTAATTTTATGCAACCAACTAAGGCGGACGATTAGTCCGCCTTTTTGCTTAAGATAAATAACCTATTTTTTTTAAGTGTTCGCGCTCCGCAGTGCTGATAACATTTTCAGCATTAAACTCACTTTCTTCGCCTGGCAGACGCTTATGACGGCGTTTTATCCGTACACAATACAAGAATAACAATTGACAAAATCGTTTGATCGATTTATGCTGCCCAGCATTGGACTGACAGCTGGCCCATTCCTGATAAATTTGCTCAATAATATCGGCTGCCGTTGCGGTAAAGTTTTGCCGTGAAACAAACTCGACCAATTGCAGGCATTCACGGATCAGTATATAAAGCGCCTTTTGGCGAAATAAATCATTCATAGGTCCGGAATTCAGTTCAGCTACTAGCAGGCGGCGACCTGTCTCCAACAACGGGTAAACTACCGGAAAACTCTCCGCCAGGGTTCGCTGCGTTACAGCCAGCCGTGACGCCTGCATGGCACCGCCGAGCGATTGCCGCCAAACATTAATATTTCTAGCCTGCACTGCCAAATCAAGACTGAACATAGCTATCTGCCCATTTAGCTGACTAAAGGGATTGAGACTATCCATACTGGCTAAATGAATACATTCCGCAACAATATTTTCTAATGCCTTGGCTGACAACATCTTTTTGTCAGCCAATTGTTTAACATATTGTGTTATTATTGCAAACATAGCGACATTACCGGTCTTTACTACCTGATGCAGCCAGGCAGATATTATCCCTGCCACTTGTTCATGGATTGATCCGTCTGTCGTTTCCGTTGCCAGCCAGCCTGCCAAATTCGCCTGGATTTCCCGAATAAGTCCGTCGTCCTTCCGGCGTAAAGCAATTAACCCTATGAGTCGTATGGCCCTGATAAAAGCCATATGCACGGTTTCATCCTTTAGAATTCCCGTATTGGTAAAGATAACCTCGACCGCACGTGCCGCCAAAAAGTTCTTTCGCTGTTTTAAACTTACTACGGCAATTAAGCCAAGCTGTTCGATGGCCGCCGGCAATTCTGCCGCAGTCATATTTTTTAGCAGAGGCCGAAAGGCATCGATAGCGTGACCGGCAGCATCTAGCTGGTTAGAGCGCAAAGCCAAATAAATAGACGCAGTTAACCGTACCGGTTCACCAACCCGTGCTAGACCATGGCCTAGCGCCAGTTTCAATAAATCAAGGGCCTGGTAAGCATCAGCGGATTTTCCGGTAGTTATACTGGTATTTAAAATTTTATAAAGCTGACGCATAATCGGTTTGCCAGCCGTCCTATTCACCTTGGGTTTAGTAGATAGTCCCCGCAAATAGGACTCAATATGCCTAAAGCGCCAGTCAAGCCGCCTGGTGTAGAACCACCAGGCGGCTATACATATTGCCACTGCCGCAACCGACATTAATAACCACACTGCCATAAGGGTATCTCCCTATCTAGCGTTAATTTCTCCCTGATATACTATACCTCTGGAAGCATCTACAGTAACTACCGTCCCATCCTGGAGACGGTCTGTTGCACCTTCAACGCCAACAAGTACCGGCATGCCAAAACTTACCCCTACGATAGCTGCATGGGAGGTCAGTCCACCCTCTTCAGCAATAATAGCGGCTGCCTGAGCGGCATAAGGAGCAATTTCCTCATCAACACTATTGACAACTAAGATATCTCCCTGCCGAAACTTAGTTTTTAGTTCCTTAAGAGAAGTAGCCACAACGATTTGACCAGTAACCGCTTTTTGGCCAATCCCTGTGCCACGCAACAGAATATTGCCAACAACATGAACCCTGATCATATTCGTTGTTCCTGACAACCCAGCCGGTACACCTGCCGTAACTACCACTAAATCACCGTCTTTAACAACCCCGGCCTGCAGCGAAGCGGCTACCGCACTTTGCACCATTTCATCAGTATTATTGAAACTAGGTCCTAAAATGGGATAAACACCCCATAACAGCAGCATCCGCCGCACTGTTTTTGCGCTGGGCGTAACAGCCACAATGGTAGACTGCGGACGATATTTGGATACCATGCGTGCAGTATAACCCGACTGTGTGGAAGTCACAATAGCGGCAGCCCCTAATTCATGAGATATTTGGGCAGTAGCATGGCTGATCGCATCGGTCGTAGTACGCTGCAGTTGAATACCTTTCCCCACTAAAATATCCCTATGATGCAAGGAGGTTTCTGTACGGACGGCAATCCTTGCCATAGTCTGTACGGCCTCCAAAGGATACTGTCCTGATGCCGTTTCTCCGCTAAGCATAATTGCGTCAGATCCATCGAAAATGGCATTGGCAATATCGCTGGCCTCCGCCCTCGTAGGCCGGGGATTTGCCACCATGGACTCGAGCATTTGCGTGGCTGTAATAACCGGTTTGCCTGCCTTATTGCATTTTTGTATCAGCATCTTCTGCACCAACGGTACTTCTTCGGCCGGAATCTCTACACCCAGATCGCCTCTGGCCACCATTATTCCATCTGATACCTTGATGATTTCATCAATATTTTTTACACCCTCGGCATTTTCAATCTTAGGAATAATATCCATCGAATAATTGCCATCTTCAAGGATCTTGCGAATCGCTAACACGTCAGCTGCCCGCTGAACAAAAGAAGCAGCAATGAAATCCATGTGATTTTCAATTCCAAATTTAACATCCGCAATATCCTGCTTTGAAAGCGGCGGTAAATTAACAGCAACTCCGGGGGCGGCAACCCGCTTGCGGTCACCGATTTGGCCACTGTTGTTTACGGTAGTAATAATTTCATCGCCTTCCACGGCATCTATATGAAGGCTTACCAAGCCATCAGAGATTAGAATAGTTTGACCCGGAGCAACCTCCTGTGGCAAAAGTTTGTGATTAACGGAAGCGATTTCCTTGGTACCGACTATATCTCGACCTGTCAGTACAAACTTCTGGCCTTTCTCCAGCTTGACCTTGCCTTCTGCAAACAGCCCTAAGCGCATTTCCGGGCCTTTCGTATCCAGCATAAGAGCAATCGGTTTTTTTACATTGTTGGCAGCCTCGCGTACCCGGACAATTCTTTTTGCATGTTCTTCATGCGAGCCATGGGAAAAATTAAAACGTGCAACGTTCATGCCGGCTTCCATCATGGACTCTAAAACACCTGGTTTATCTGTACTAGGACCTACAGTACAAACAATTTTGGTTTTTTTTAGCAACTATATCACTCCTTCATTTCTACTATGATTACCGTATTACGTGTTGACATAGGATAGCATTTGCTTCATTGGCTTCCGATTCCAAAACCAAAATTTCATACAAGCCATCTCCAAAGGCCGAAACCACACCCGCTGGGCGTATATTGGCAAGCACCCCTTCTTTACACAGTACATCTTTATACATTTCCGCCTGTGCCCGATTAGAAGCTATATATACTACGGTCCACATAAAGTATCCTCCTATTAGCTTCTTTTACTAATAACTACCTCAAGAACTAGCCATGAGTTTATTATTATAACTCTGTTCTCCAAAATCGACTGTATTCCTGCTAAAAAAAATGGTTTTTTCTGACAAGCCCTTGCAACCTATAATTCATCAAAATGCCTGCTTAGGTCCGGGTGTTACCAGTGCTTACTTCTTTCTCCCCTATTTGAAAAACTTGTCTAGATATAATTCACCATCTATATGATTTTTCCTTTTATTATAGAATGAGTATATCTAAAGAAAAATAGCCCGAATAAAGTCCCGGCTATCATAAATATTAATTAGTTCAATAAATTCAACGCGGAAACTGCCATGATCTCTACCGCATAGCTAAACCCGCTTTCATCCATATCAAATTTAGGATGGTGATGCGGATAGACGATTCCCTTTTCCTTATTGCCAACACCAATGCACATAAAGCAACCCGGTACCTTTTGCTGATAATAGGCAAAATCTTCGCCAACCATAACCGGTTTCATCTCGATGACGGCATCCTTGCCAAGCACGTCTTCAGCGGATTGAGCAACAACCTTTGCCACCTCGGGATTATTAATAACAGGCGGGAAGCCATAAACGCTTTCCAGACTATAAGTAGCGCCTGCAGCTGCGCAAATACCGCGGCAAATTCTATCAATGCAAGCAAAGATGGTTTCACGAGTGTTTTGCGAAAATGACCGGACCGTTCCCTGTAGGGTCGCGCTGTCAGGTATAACATTAAAGGCGTCGCCGGCTTTAAAAACTCCGACAGATAGTACAGCCAACTCATTGGCAGCCACATTATTGCCGGTAATGGTCTTTAACGCCAGCACAATTTGGGCGCCGACAGACAAAGGATCTATCGTTTGATGCGGCATAGAGCCATGGCCGCCTGAGCCCTTAACCGTAATGGTGAATTTGTCGGGTGAAGCCATCAATGGCCCATAGGTTAAACCCATAGTACCGACTTGCAGCGGCTGCCACAAATGCGTGCCAATCACCGCATCCACACCATCCACCGCACCAGCGGCAATCATCGCCAGCGCGCCGCCGGGAAGTTTCTCTTCACTTGGTTGAAACAGCAATCTGATTGTACCTGTCAGTTCTCCCTTAATTGCGCTAAATACTTTGGCAATGCCTAGCAGCACAGCCGTATGGCCGTCATGACCACAGGCATGACAACAGCCGGCGTTTTGTGAGCGGTACGGCTTATCAATTTCATCTTGAATAGGCAAAGCATCAATATCGGCACGGATGGCAACTGTTTTGCCCGCTTGGCCACCGATAATGTCAACGATAACCCCTGTACCGGCGACTGAGCGGGGGCTTAGCCCCATAGCGATAAGCTCAGCGATAATTTTTTTCTGAGTTTCAACTTCTTCCCCGCCGGTCTCTGGAAAGGTGCGAAAATGCCGCCGCAGAGTAATGACAAAATCGTTCCCGTCTTTTACCAATTGATGAATACGCTTGTTCATATGTGTTGTCCTTTCCTATTCGTAATAGCAAATTGCTCATATTGTTGTTTTCCTTACACACATAATATAGAAAATCCTGCTTGTTCTTCTTTAAAACTTCAACATGTTGAAAAAAAAAACAAAGGCCAGACCTGTGCAAGGTCCACCCTTTTTCAATAAAACTACCAATAATATATCACTTTATTTCTCTCATATGTAATATAACCATAACGAAGTTTTTCCACCCTCTGGGCATCGGCTTTCATTTGTATCAAGTTCGTCTCCTGGCCATTACCATTAGCCGCCCCAACCGAAGAAATCATCATCATCATGAAAACAAGTATGGAAAAAAAGGTAACAAGTATCTTCTTTTTCATATCTACCAGCCTTTCGTACTACTACTGGTAATATTCGCGCCCTTTTGGTTAGTTCCTGCAACTACCGGCCAGGCTGCTTTTAAGAATTATTTTCCAGCAATTTAGGAGACAACTTCCGTAATTCCAACCATAAATATGCCGCCGTCAGAATAGACGAAACAACATCAGAAACCGGCATGGCCAGCCAAACTCCGTCTAATCCAAATATACGGGGCAGTATGATAATTGCCGGTATCAAAATAATAACTTGGCGGGACATGCTAAGAAAAATCGCATACCCGGCCTTGCCGGCAGCCTGAAAATAATTGGCGCCAATAATTTGAAAACCAACAATAGGCAGCACTAAGGTAAATATTTTAAGTCCATTCGCCCCCATAGCAATAAGGTCGGTGTTGTCATTAAACAGGCGAATAATTTGCGTGGAAAAGAGTTGTGTTATGGCAAAGCCAATAATGGAAACTACGGTGGCCGCATATATTCCCAGTTTCATAACTTCTTTTACGCGATCATAATTTTTAGCGCCATAGTTATAGCCAAGTATTGGCTGAACCCCTTGACTAATGCCAAATATCGGCATCAATATCAACATCCCTACCCGGTTAATTACGCCAATTGCTGCGACTCCCAGTTCTCCTCCATAGCGGAGCAGGCTGAAATTAAATAGCACGGTTACAGTGCTGGCAGCAATTTGCATTAAAAATGGCGACAAACCAATTTTACAAATATCGTAAACAATATTTTTATCAAGGCGCAAATTCGAATAGCGAAGCTTAAGAACACCCTGATCGCCGGCAAGATAGCGAAGTACCCATGCCGCCGCGACTGCCTGTGCCGCAACGGTAGCTAACGCTGATCCTGCTATTCCCAGTTTAAACCCAAAAATAAACAACGGGTTTAAGATAAAATTCAAAAACGCTGCAATCAACATCGTTGCCATTGCCACTCTGGGATTGCCTTCAGCCCGGATAATGTTATTAAGCCCAAAGCCAATATGCATAAAAATGCTGCCTAAAAGTATGATTCTGGTAAATTCGCGGGCATAGGGCAGTACATGCGGTTCAGCCCCCAATAATACCAATAGCTCATCCAAAAAAACAAGGGCTAACACTGAAGTCGCTAAAACAGCTACAATCATTAAACTAAATGCATTTCCAAGTATAACCTCAGCTTCGCCGCGGTTTTGCTCACCTAAACGAATTGATACCAGTGTGGAAGCGCCAATGCCAATCAGCATACCGATCGCCATTAAAATAATCATAATGGGAAAAGCGATCGTTACGGCAGTAAGGCCGATATCACCAACCCCGTTGCCGACAAAAATACTGTCTACAACATTATATAAAGCATTGACTACCATCCCGACAATGGCAGGTAAAGAAAACTCCCATAAAAGCTTGCTGATCTTTTCTTGCCCTAAAGCTTCGGATTGATCCATACACTTTCCTCCACAAATTCTAATGATAATTTATACTATGCGATTGTGTCGTATTGCAGCTAATGACATCATGCAAATTGTTCATTCTATATTATAACCTTTTTGGGCTGGTTTTGCCTAAAGCCATAACAAAATGCGAAAGAAAATGAGATTGCCATGAACATCCCCCGCCTGGCAATGATTTGTTTTACTCCAACAGGCGGAAAATGCAGCACAGCAATCTCGTTCTTGCTTTTTCTCTATCGCCTTCCAGACTACTGAAAAGAACACTTATTAGCGATAATTTACTTCCGTATTCACACAGGTGACCAACGATTTGCCCGCTAGGCCAAGTAAAAGGTTATTGGCTGCTAGCATCGCCATCTTGTTACGGGTTTCTATCGTGGCACTGCCAATATGCGGAACAACAAGAATATTGGGCAATGTAAGCAGCGGATGATCTGCCGGCAATGGTTCCGGATCTGTAACATCAAGCGCCGCGTAGGCGATCTCGTTATTAACCAAAGCCGTATATAAGGCCTGTGAATCGACAACCGGACCTCTGGCTGCATTAATCAAATAAGCTGTCGGTTTCATTTGCGCAAACTCTTCTGCCCCGAACAGGCCTCTACTTTCGGGGGTCAATGGCGTCAATACAATAATAAAATCAGCTTCTGCTAAAAGTTCCGAAAAAGTGCGATACTCGACTTTTAGCTGTTCCTGATCAGTTCGCGGCCGGCGGTTATAATAAATCACCTTCATCCCGCTGACCTGCGCTCTTTTGGCAACCGCCGCTCCAATCGCACCCATACCGACAATACCAAGCGTCTTATTATATAAATCTATACCTAATGGGAAATGCACTCCTGGCCGCCACTTTCCGTCCCGTACCCAGGCCCAGCTTTCATGAATGCGCCTGGCCGCGGTCATAAGCAGCCCAAAGGCCAAGTCCGCCGTGGTCTCATTCAGTACGCCGGGGGTATTGCCAAATGGAATTTGCCTGCTGGTACAAGCCTTAATATCTATATTATCATAGCCAACTGCCGGCTGGACAATAACCTTTAAACCTGGCGCTGCAGCCAACAGCGTATCATTTACTTTAATGTTTCCGGTGACAAACAATCCCTCTGCTTGTTGTAACCATGGTATTAAATCCGCTAGCTGCGGCGGCGTAGTCTCCTGCCACTGATAAATTTCACACTGTTGCTTAATTGCCGCCAGCGCTGAAGGCAAAACCTGTCCTGTAATGACTACTTTATGCTTATTCATATCTATCCCACCTACCTTTTACTAGGTAATTCGCCGTCTTTTCCTTTCCACCTTCTCTACGAATTGCAGTTTTCTGGATTAAATGCAAGAATTTGTTATAAAGCCAAAACCCCTTCGCGTGATGTGAAGGGGTTTTACTTGCTATTGAAGAGATTCTATTCGCGAAACTACCTGCTCCGGTGTCATACCGGCCGCATCAATAACCGGCGCTTTCGTAACTGTGTTTTGTATATCCATTAGGTTGTTATCCATGCCCATAACGACACAGGCCATTACGTTTTCCGCGTTTTTAGGACTAACTACGGTGTAGCCTCTTTTTTCTAAAGCCTGTTTAATTGATGATAAATTATCTTCAACAGCCACTTTTTTTGCCACAAAGAACACCCCCCTTCCTACTTTATTATGGCCCAAAGATAAATTCTCCATTACTTGAACTGAAAGCTGATAGCAGCCGCTTTGACTGATTGCGTGATATGACCGCGGGAAATAATAAGTTCTTTTTATTCAGCAATCTGATACACCGGATAGGAACCAAAGTTTTTATGCCACAAACATTTGGCTTCAACAGCATGGACAGCGGCGGCAATATTACATTCGGCAATACTGCCCTCCATATCAAAAAAGAAAATATACATACCCAACCCGGTACGCGCTGGGCGCGACTCAATACGGGTAAGATTAACTGCTCTTTGCGCAAATTCACCTAATATATGATATAAACTGCCTGGACGTTCGCCATTGATCTGGCAGACCAGAGTCGTTTTGCATTTGCCTGCTACCTGAGTAACCGGTTGCTTTTCCAAGCCGATAAACCGCGTAGAATTGGAAGAGTTATCCTGAATATTGGTTTTTAATACTGTTAAACCATAAATTTCACCGGCCTTTAGGCTACCTACAGCCGCAAATAACCCATCACTGGCTGCCACGATTCTAGCAGCTTCGGCGGTACTATCAACCGGTTTCAATTTGGCCTCGGGATATAGATTTTCCAGTGTTTTCCGGCACTGAGCCAGAGCTTGAGGATGAGAAACAATAGCCGCTATTTCTTGACTTCCTTTTTTCGCCAGCAAATTGTGCTTAACCGGTAGGATTACTTCTTTTGTAATATATAAATTAACGTCATGGGCGATTGTATCCAGCGTAATATTGACCGAACCCTCCAATGAATTTTCTACAGGTACAATACTTTCATCAACTTCGCCTGCGGCAACAGCCCGTATGGCGGTATCAATACCGATAAACGGTTTGAAACGTGCACCGGTTTTACCATACAAGCGTAAAACCGTTTCTTCACAATAAGTTCCCTGCGGGCCTAAGTAACCGACTGTCCTTATCATATGATCCCTCCATAAAATAAAAAACCCCCGTCCCCGAAAGGACGAGAGCTTATCTCGCGATACCACCTTTATTATCCGCCTTGCGGCGAATCTCTCATAGAGCACAGGCCATTGCCGATACTCCCCTTCGCTGATAACGGTGAAGGTCTCCGGCTCCGCCTACCATCTGCGCCGTTTCCGGCTAGCTTTCAGCAAGCAACTCCAAGGTGAACTTCAGCAAACCCATGCATACCGGTTCCCACCCTCCCGGCTCTCTGGAAAGCAATCGATCTACCTACTTTTCCTTTTCATCGTCTTTTACCTGTTATTTTTCCTAATATAGCATGCAAACAGTATCTTTTCAAGTATAAACTTTAGTTTTTACTTTGTTTTCATTAAAAAATTGCTCAAAATAGTACTGCCTTGCGGCGTTAAGATGGATTCCGGATGAAACTGTACGCCTTCAACGTCAAATTCCCGATGGCGAAGCCCCATAATCAGATCATCCTGGGAAGTGGCTGTGACCTCCAGGCAATCAGGCAGCCCGTTTCTGTCAACAATTAAGGAATGATATCTGCCGGCAGTAAAGGGCCTGGGCAAATCCCGGTAAATTCCTTTTCCCTTGTGAATAATATATTCAGCTTTGCCATGCACCGGCTGCGGCGCCCGGATAACCTTCCCGCCAAATACCTCACCGATCGCCTGATGGCCAAGGCAAATGCCCAAGATGGGAATCTTGCCGGCAAACTGATCAATAACGGCTTTACTTATGCCAGCTTGAGCGGGTGTTCCCGGCCCTGGTGAAATAATAATACCACGATAACTGGCATCTTCTATTTCCTTGACTGTTGTTTTATCGTTGCGAATGACAGTGACCGGATAGCCTAAATTCGCTACATACTGATAGACATTATAGGTGAATGAATCATAATTATCAATCAGTAATATCATGGTATTCATCCTCCTCAATGAGCTGCATTAAAACCCTGCCCTTATTCTTGATTTCCTGGTATTCCGTCTCCGGCACGGAATCAGCGACTATCCCCGCCCCTGTCCGCACCGTAACTTGCTGTCCGTCAACGATTAAGGTGCGAATGGTAATACAGGTATCCATATTTCCCCGAAAATCGAAATATCCTACCGCACCGGCATAGGGACCGCGTATGTCGCCCTCTAACTCCTGAATAATTTCCATTGCCCGTACCTTGGGCGCGCCGCTTACCGTACCTGCCGGAAAGCAGGCAGTCAACACATCTACCGCCGAGAACCTCGGGTCAATCTGACCTGATACTTCAGAAACAATATGCATAACGTGAGAATATTTTTCCACTTCCATCATCCGGTCAAGTTTGACCGTTCCGGGAAGGCTGACCCTGCCAATATCATTGCGGCCTAAATCTACGAGCATGGCATGTTCCGCTAATTCCTTGGCATCGGCCAGCAATTCGGCAACCAGTTCATCATCTTCAGCCGGCGTCTCGCCCCGCCGGCGTGTGCCGGCAATTGGACAAGTCAGAACTTTTCCATCTTCTAACTTGACCAGTCGCTCCGGCGAGGCACCAACAAGCTGCTTATGGCCGAAATTTATATAAAACATATAAGGTGACGGATTATCCTGTCTTAACTGCCGGTAGAGCGTAAACGGATGCCGTGTCAGTTTGTAATGGAAAGGGCGCGACAACACAACCTGAAATATGTCGCCGGCCGCAATATACTCTTTGCCTTGCTTTACCATGCGGATATACCGTTCTTTAAGCAAAGCTTCCTCTTCCTCACTACTTCGTTCTGCCCGATTATCCCCCTCCGCTTTTCCAGCCAAATTTTGCTTGGTTTCCGGTAAAACTACAGGCTGTTTAAGCTTTGCAACAAGGTGTTCCAGCTCATCTATCGCCTGATCATATTCTTTTGCAGCCTGCGCACCGGGAGTATGTTGTATCAAATTGATCAGCCGCGTGGAATGAGTCAGATGATCCATAACAATGATATATTTGCAAACTAATAATTCCATAAGCGGTAAATCATCAGGTATTGTCAAGCCGCATACCCTTTCCCAGGTAGCCACTGCTTCATAGGCGGCATACCCGACCGCCCCGCCGGCAAAAGACGACAGTGCGGATATTTCCGGCATGGAAAATCGTTGCAAGAAATCTTTTAGCAATCCATGCGGTTTTCCTTGCTGGTGCGAGATACGGCCATCTACTAAAACATCAGTATGGTCATGATAGGCAGTGAACGTTGCCAACTGCCTTGTTCCCAAAAAGGAATAACGACCAAAGTTTTTTCCGGTTTGCGCACTCTCCAGGATAAAGCCCGGGTCGTCGCCCACCAGTTTATAATACAAAGACACCGGTGTTTCCATATCTGTTGATAGCTCCATACACACAGGAAATACGGTATAGGCTGTTGCCAGCCGGCAAAATTCTTCTTTTTCCGGAAAAGCCTTCACCCTTGCTCCCCCCTGTCAAGCGCCAGTCTGAGTGAGGCGGTAAATTCGCGCACAGCAGCAACGTCCTGTTTCATCAAGCGTTCCATAACTGCGCTGCCGACAATAACGGCATCAGCCTGTTTAGCCGCCTGCCGCGCTGCTTCCGGAGTGCCAATACCAAAGCCAATAGCCAGCGGCAGGTCGGTTTCCCGGCGTACGGCAGCCAACAGCGGTGCAAGCTGGCCATAATCAATATGGCGCACGCCGGTAACGCCGGTATTCGAAATGCAGTACAAAAAACCGGCAGCCTGGCTGCAAATGGGTTTAAGACGCTCAAGGGTAGTTGTGGGCGCAATAAATTGAATAAGGTCTATTCCCATTTGCCGGCAGAGAGGTTCCACAGCAGCCGATTCCTCCAGCGGCAGATCGGGAATAATCAAACCGCTAATGCCGGCCTGAGCAAAGTCTGCGGTAAATTTATCAATGCCATACTGCAAAACAATATTGTAATAGGTCATAATCGCCAGCGGGATTGTTGTTTCTTGCTTAAGCTTGGTTACCAATTCAAGAGTTTTCCCAACCGTAGCCCCTGCCGCTAGTGCCTGGGCAGCCGCCTGTTGGATGATCGGACCGTCAGCCATCGGATCAGAAAATGGCAGGCCAATCTCCACCAAATCGGCTCCTGCTGCTTCGACCGCCTTAACAGCTTCCAAAGTTGTATGATAGTCGGGATAACCGGCCGTAATATAGATAATCAGCCCCTTACGGCCGGTTGATTTGCAATTGCATAGCTTTTCTGCCAGTTTCATTCTGCCGATCCCTCCATTACTTTTGCTACCATCTCTACGTCCTTATCCCCCCGTCCGGACAAACAGACAATAATTGCATCGTCTGCCGCTGTTTGGGGCATCAGGTACTCTAAATAGGCTACTGCATGGGAACTTTCCAAAGCCGGAATAATGCCTTCCACCCTGGCCAGCCGTTCAAATGCCGCCAAAGCTTCTTTATCCGTCACTGCCGTATATTGTACCTTGCCGGTATCTTTAAAGAAGGAATGCTCCGGCCCGACGCCGGGATAATCAAGACCGGCCGATACCGAGTAAGCGGGAATTACCTGCCCGTCACTATCCTGCCGCAGATAACTCAAGGCCCCGTGCAAAACCCCTGGTTTTCCGTATGTCAGCGAAGCTGCGTGTTCGCCGGTAGCCAGCCCTTTGCCGGCAGCCTCGACACCAATCTTAGTTATTGTGTCATTATCCCGGAATTGGTAGAATATTCCCATGGCATTACTGCCGCCCCCCACGCAGGCGATCACGTATTTCAGCCTTTCGCCGGTCTCGGCAATCTGCGCTGCCGCTTCCTGGCCGATAACTGCTTGAAAATCTCTCACGATTATGGGGTATGGGTGCGGGCCGACCACAGAACCGATAATATAGTGGGTGTCCTGAATATGAGTAACCCAATATCTAATAGCTTCACTGGTCGCATCCTTCAAAGTGCCGCTGCCGCTCGTCACCGGCACAACCTTGGTTCCTAACAATCTCATGCGAAAAACATTAAGCGCTTGCCGCGCCATGTCTTCTTCTCCCATAAATACGCAGCATTCCATGCCAAACAGCGCAGCCACCGTGGCACATGCCACCCCATGCTGTCCGGCTCCGGTCTCAGCAACAATGCGTTTTTTCCCCATACGCCGCGCCAGGAGCGCCTGGCCGATTGCGTTATTGATCTTGTGCGCACCGGTATGAAGCAAATCTTCCCGTTTCAAGTAGATTTTTCCCCGCCCATAATGTTTGGTTAAATTGGCGGCATAATACAACCGGGTCGGTCTGCCGGCATATTCCCTAAAATAAAAGTTCACCTCTGCTTGAAACCCGGCATCGTTTTTTAATTTATAATAGCTTTCTTCCAGCTCAAGCAGCGCCGGCATAACCGTTTCCGGCACAAACTGTCCGCCATATTGCCCAAATCTTCCTTTTTTATCAGGCATCATAACCTCTCCCTTCTTGTTTGGAACCAATCAAAGCCAGTTCCCAGGTCTTAGCTGCTATATTATCGGCCGTAACCAGACTCTCCCCTACGAGAATGCCGTTTACACCGGCTGATTTTAATTTTTCAGCATCATGACCATCCTTAATGCCACTTTCACTGATAATCAGGCGGCCCGGCTCACAATAAGGCAACAACCTAAACGTTTGCTCAATATCAGTCGTAAAAGTCTGTAAATCCCGGTTGTTAATCCCTATCACTCCGGCATCAGTCTGCTGCACCCGTTTTAGCTCGGCCAAGGTATGCACTTCCACCAAGCAGTCCATTCCCAGTTTACGGGCGATTTGCAAAAAACGCACCAGTTCGCCGTCTGATAAAATAGCGGCGATCAGCAGCACCGCGTCAGCGCCGGCAGCCCTGGCGGCATATAACTGATACTCGTCAATGATAAATTCCTTACACAATACCGGCAGCTCAACATTTGCTTTGACCCGCATAATATCATCCATGCTGCCGCAAAAAGCAGCGTTGGTATGCACCGACAGGGCAGCAGCACCTTGACTGGCATAAATTTGTGCAAGTTCAATCACCGTATACCGGCTGCACAATCTTCCTTTAGCCGGCGAAGCCAGCTTGCATTCGGCAATTAAAGTCCAATCCTTGCGGGAAACTGCGCTGCTAAAAGCAAAGCATCCTGGCATTATCTCACCTAGCCCCGCAATCGGCCTGCCTATTTTGGCGGCTGCCACTGCTTTTCTTGTTTGTTGGACAATTTTAGCTAACATAGATTACCCCTCTGCCGAACAGCGGCAATAAACCGCTCTATTTTTGCTGCATCCTTAACCCCATCGGTCTCAACGCCACCGGAAACGTCTACCCCATCCGGCTTAAGTATTTGGATGGCTGCGGCCACATTGTCCGCTGTCAAACCGCCGGCAACCAGTAAAGGCCGTGGTGCCTGCATTGCCAGAATTTGTGCCTGCCGCCAGTCAAAAGGCCGGCCTGTTCCGCCCTGCTGTCTCACGCTGAAGCTGTCAAATAAAGTCCATGCCGCCTGATAATCCTTAAAGGCCGCTCCACTAACGCCCGGTTTTATCGGGAATGCCTTAATAACCGGATAACCAACCTGGCGGCAGTATTCCGGGGATTCGTCGCCGTGAAGCTGCACATAATCCAGTTGGCACTCTTTGGCCACGGTTTGCACTTCACCTAGCGGCGCATTGACAAACACACCCACTTTTTTAATTCCCGGCACCTGCAGGGAAATTGCCTGTGCCTGTTTGGGTGTAATCTGCCGTTTGCTGTCTGCAAACACGAAACCGATTAAATCTGCGCCAAAATTCTTGGCAGCCAGCGCCGCATCCAGGGTGCTAATACCGCAAATCTTTATGATAATGGTAGGTCCCCCCTGTCCTGACAGTTTTGTGTAAAGGCTTGTAACGCTTCCAGTTTAGCGTAAGCGCGACCGCTGTCGATGCTTCTTGCGGCCAGCGCAATTCCCTCCTCCATATCGCCGGCCGCATCGGCCACAACAAGCGCAGCCGCCGCATTCATGAGGACAATATCCCGTTTGAAGCCTTGTTCCCCCTTAAGAAGCTCAATAATAATCTGAGCATTAGCTTCGATGGTCCCCCCCTGATAATCAGCCACCGTGCAGCGTTTAAAGCCATAGGCTGCCGGCTCAATTACATAGGAGCGGATTTTCTCGCCGCGTACTTCGGCTACCTGGGTTGGCGAAGCGGTTGATATTTCATCAAGACCATCCAAGCTATGCACAACCAGGGCACTTGTCACGCCTAATTCGGCCAGGGCGTGAGCCACTTTGCCAGTCAACTTCGGATCATATACGCCAATGAGCTGACAATTGGCATTTGCCGGATTGGTCAATGGCCCCAGCAAATTAAACACGGTACGAAAACCGAGTTCTTTGCGGGGCTTAACAGCATACTTCATAGCCTGATGAAAACTAGGAGCAAAAATGAACCCAACCCCAATCGTATCAATGGCCGCCGCTACGGCCTCAGGCGACAGTTCTAGCTTAATCCCTAATGCGCTCAGTACATCCGCACTGCCACAAGAACTGGACACCCCCCTGTTGCCATGTTTCGCTACGTTGAGTCCGGCTCCGGCCAAAACAAAAGCTGCTGCCGTTGAAATATTGAACGTTCCCTGTCTGTCACCGCCAGTTCCACAGGTATCAATAATTGTTTTGGCGCTGCATGTTACCTTTAGAGCCTGACTGCGCATGCTCTCGGCAAAACCGGCAACCTCAATACTGCTTTCTCCTTTCATTCTCATAGCGGTTAAAAAAGCGCCAATTTGAGCCTCACTGGCCTGCCCGGACATAATTACCTGCATAGCCTCGCGGGCATCCTCTCTGGAAAGATCTTGACCAGTAATTGTCTGAGAAAGATAGTCTTTTAACATATCCTTATCCTCCTTTAAAAAAATAAAAAAGACCATTTCACCTCAAGGGGCGAAATGGTCGCGGTACCACCCTATTTTAAAAAATGCAGGCTGAAAATAAAAAGACCATTTCACCCCAGGGGCGAAATGGTCGCGATACCACCCTATTTGAAAAGCCTGACACTTTCCCTTATTCAGGTACGGGATAATTATATTTCTTATCCGATACCCTAGCCCGCTAACGGGGGCAACCGGCCCAGCCTACTTGCGTACGCGTTTGGTGAGCAGCTCACAGGTCCATTCCACATGCTCTTAAGGCCGGTCATCACACCTCCGGAAATCCGGTCACCGGCTCGCTGAACGAAAGTGTACACATGTACTCGTCCTGTTCACAGCTGTTTTACAATTCATCAATTTTATTAAAATTTTAGCGCATGATTTTTATCTTGTCAAGGCCATTTTTACCTTTCCTTAATAATTTGCGCAATCGTCTGCGCCAGTTCCTGTAGTGTTCCCTGATAATCTGTATTTATGACTGCATTTTTCACATTCAATAAACAATCTGTCACCAAATAAGTTGTCATGCCAATCCGGGCAGCAGCCAAATCTTCCTTAACATCGTTTCCTACCATCAGGCATTCTGCCGGCAGCCGGCCAAGATGAGCGGCGATTTCCAAGTAATATTCTACATGTGGCTTACAAAAATGACTTTGCTCATAACTGGTAATTAGTTTAAAATTAATATCATCTACCCCTGCCCAGGCAAGCCGTTGTCGAACTGCGCTGGCAGGAAATATCGGATTTGTCGCCACAACCACGTCCAGTCCGCACTCGATTACGGCCATAATGGCCTGACGGGCGGCGGCAGCCCGGCGGGTTATTGATTTTACTAAAACAAAATCAGTCTCATAAAACTCGTCAATAACCGGTAGTAAAATCTCCCTGGCAACGCCAATCTTATGTAAAAAGTCCTCCAAAAACACCTGCTGATTCGTTTTCGTCTTGTCCTTATTCCTAACCATGACATCTGTGGAGGCAAGGAGCTGGCTGACAAATTTCTTCGGATCGATTACCTGAGCCACTTTAGCCCCAATATGCGTCAAATATTCACGCGCAAAGTCGTCCTGGTTAAGTGGCAGCAGGGTGCCGTCAAGATCAAACAATACACTCTTAATCATTCGCTATACTCCTTCGAGTTATGTTACCTTCGGTTTGCTATAGTATCGGAGAAGGAATCCACCGTTTTTTATTGTATATTATCTCGTGAGGTGTTTCCATGCGCGTACATGCAATCTTTGTTTTAGTCGCTTTTCTGTGGGGACTTAACCCGCCTGTCATGAAAATTGGTCTTATGTATATACCCCCGCTGCCTTATAATGCTGCCCGTATGTTTGTAGCCCTGGCGGCCGGCTGGCTGGTCCTGCGGGGTATGGGTGTCTGGGTGCCTTTTAAGCGTGACGATTGGAAAGCACTCAGCATCTCCAGTCTTGGCTTTTTCTCTTTTCAAATCTTTTTTACTTTTGGCCTCCAGCTAACCACATCAGGCAATGCATCCCTTATATTGGGCTGTCTTCCTGTCAGTGTTGCCATTATCAATCATATTCACCGGTTTGAACGAATAAAACTGGTAGTGATTAAAGGCATCCTCATTTCCCTTGTTGGCGTCACGCTAATGGTGGCTGGCACCGGTAAGGAAGTCAGCCTTTCGGGTGATCATATTCTTGGTGCCCTGCTGCTGCTAGCCGCCCAGATGAGTTATGGCTATTACACAATTTTTTCCCAGCCTTTGTCAGCTACTTACTCCGCCTATCAAATTTCCGCCTATATCTTACTGGTTTCCACCGGACTATTTTCCCTGGTTTCCTTGCCCGCGGTACTCACCGTAGACTGGCAAGCCGTACCCTGGCCGGGCTGGGCCAGCTTCTTATACTCAGGAATTTTCCCCTTGTGTCTGGCCAATTGCCTGTGGGTATGGGGAACAGCCAAAGCAGGCAGCACCATGGCTTCCTTATATAACAACCTGTCCCCTGTTTTTGCGATCTGCGCCGGCTACTTTTTCCTGGGTGAGACCTTTGGTTGGCTTCAATTCATCGGCGCTGCCATTATTTTAGCCGGATTATACATAGCCAAGGGAAAAACTACCAATGCCAAAAACAGAGTGGAAAAATGTACGAATTCTAATTAACTTTCCACTAGCCCGCATTCCCTCCAGCCGGAATGCGGGACTTGTTTTTTATTATGCGTTTCCTGCGGCTTTAACATTTACTTTGACATCATAAAATGTACTGCCTTTGCCCTTATCAGTCAGGCGTTGTGAAGTCAGGGCATTGACGGAACGGTTGCCCGGAACATGCTCAAGCCACCATACGCCTTCTGCAACCACAATCCCGGCCGGAATTTTAGCCGAAATCTTTAACGTAAAGACCACTTCACCGCGTTCATTACTGGCAAATACAAGCTGACCGTCTTTTAGTCCTTTGCCGGCAGCATCTTCCGGATTCATTTGTAAAAGCATTTTGTTGGCCGTTGTTAACTCTTCCCTTTCATTGAAAGATGAGTTTAATAAACGTGGGTCCGGAGAATTAATCAGCCAAAATTCGGCATCATCCCCATGTGGTTTTATATATCTAGGCAACTTATCGTCTTCGTGGGGATTAAGGATTTCTATTTTTCCTGAAGGTGTCTTAAACTGAGTCTTGTACCCGTCAGGCAATGGCAATTCAAGCGGCCTTCCCGCCTGCAATGGTTGAAGTGGCAGCTTTGCCAGCCAGGGAGATGGATTCCTTAGCATAGCATCAATGAGTTCATCCGCAGATTGGCTGAAAAAAGGCTCCTTGATCTCCATGGCCCCCGCAAGTAAGGAAAATACTTCCCAATTTGATTTTGCCTGCCCTACCGGCGCAATCACCGGGTAGGCACGCTGGACCACATAATTTCCATAGGAACGGTACAGATCACTATGCTCAAGCGAAGAAGTCGCCGGCAAAACAATATCGGCATATTTGGCCGTGTCTGTCATAAAGCGTTCGTGAACAATTGTGAACAGGTCTTCCCGGGCTAACCCTTGCAAAACCCGGTTCTGATCAGGCGCTATAGCGGCCGGATTGGAAATATACACATACAGGCTTTTTATTGGCGGATCAGTTACTTCGTTCAAAGCCTGACCCAGTTTATTCATATTGATAATGCGCGTTGGCTGTTCTAAAAATTCCTCATGAGTAATCGCTTTAATAGCAAATGCTGCTTCTGTAGATGTGCCAGCCAGTAATCCGCCGCCGGGTTTTCCCCAGGCCCCCACAATACCAGGCAAACAGGTAATGGTTCGGACAGTCATGGCGCCATTACCATAGCGGGACAGACCGCTTCCCAAACGGATAAACGGCGCCTTGGCTGCCGCATACTGTCTGGCAAGCTGTTCAATTTCACCGGCGGCAATGCCGGTTATCTGACTGACTGTCTCCGGTGAATAATCAGGCAGCACGGCTGCTTGCAATTCTGTATACCCTTGCACGTGTTGGCTGATAAAATTCCGGTCCTCCAGTTTATCCCGTGCAATAACATGCATGATGCCAAGTGCCAGAGCGCCGTCAGTACCCGGCCGGACTACGATAACTTGATCAGCGACTTTAGCTGTTGGCGTCTCATAGGTATCAATGAGCCAAACCTTGGCGCCTCGTTTTCTGGCAATGGTTATGTCATGCATAATGTGAATATCTGTTGCCAACGCGTGAATACCCCAAAGAATAATTAAATCACTCTTGTGAATCTCATTGGGGTGTGGCGCCATTGTCTTCCCCATAACGGCGCTCCAGCCATGCCCTTTGGCCGGTGAACAAATCGTTCGCTCCAGCCGCGAAGCCCCCAGGCGATAAAAAAAAGGATGTCCGGCATTTCTCTGAACTAACCCCATAGTTCCTGCGTAAGAATAAGGCAGTATGGCCTCCGCTCCATGTTGATTAACGATTTGTTTCCAGTTCCCGGCAATTCGTTCGATGGCTTCGTCCCAGGAAACCTCTACAAAATTACCGCTTCCCTTACTACCGCTGCGCAATAAAGGTGTTACGATGCGCCGCTTAGAATGCACTGTTTTTTCATAATGCCCCATCTTGGGGCAAAGCATTCCCCTTGTAAAAGGATGATCCGGGTCACCCTCAACCTTAATAGCTCTTCCATTCTCTACGTGAACAAGCAAGCCACATGTGTCCGGGCAATCGTACGGGCACACTGAACGCATAACTTCCATATCTCATTCTCCTTATTAATTTTAGAATATAATAATTATATAGTACTGCAAGTTGATAATCCCAACAACTATTGTACAATAATTTGCAAACAATTATAGATGTTTCGTTATATTGTTCACCCAGTACGGATCCAAACAAATTCTTTCAACACACACTAGACTAAGTCTTAATATAATGCTAAAATTTTATTAAAATTGTGCAAATTCATAGGAATCAAGCCAATCTACCGCACCAAGGCTTTCGCTATTACTAACCGTTTCCCTACAGAAACAGGGGGTGATGAATATGCAAACACTTAATACACTGTATGAAGACTTCATTGGCTTATCCCGGTTCGTCCAGCAAAATCATGGAATTTTCCTTGATTCCGGCCAACAAACCATTTTGGTGCAAATCTTCAGCGGACATTGTGAAAAGTCATTTCTTGCACAATTAACTGCTGAAATTAAAAGTTTACTCCCCCATGCCGTTATTATCGGTACAACAACTTCCGGCGAAATTGTGAATGGACAGGTAGTTGGGCTGCAGACAGTTCTATCCTTTTCCATTTTAAAAAAAAGCGCCATCACATCCGGTTTTTTCCGCGCAACCGGCAACCGTGATTTCGAATTAGGTCAACACATTGCCGCCAAGCTGGGGAATGATCGGACAAAATTATTGATTCTGTTTGCCACAGGACTATCCGATCCGCAGGAGATGCTGATGGGAATTCAATCCTTTTATCCAAGACTGCCTGTTGCCGGTGGAATAGCCGGCAATAACTCTTTTACAGAACAATGCTCCGAACAATACTATGTAATTTGCAATGACCAGATACTTGCCAGTGGCGTAGTTGGCGTTGCTATAGAAGGTAACGACATAACCGTCAATTGCTATTCTCACTTAGGGTGGCAGCCTATTGGCAAAGAAATGACTATAACTAAGACTGACGGACAGCGAATTTATACAATTGACGATATACCGGCCTATGAAATTTATAAAAAATATTTGGGGCTTGACAAAATCGGCGATTTCTGCAATGTTCTTGAGTATCCCCTGATTGTTGAACGGCAGGGAATCCGTTCAGCCAGCACACCTTACACTTATTATGAAGACGATTCAATCGGGTTTGCCGCCAAGTTGTTTGAGGGTGAAAAAGTCCGTTTAAGCTTTGGGCATGTTGGCATGATTTCAGAGGCAATCAGCGTCTTATGCGAAACAATAAAAGCGCACCCGGCAGAAAGCATTTTTATTTATTCTTGTGAATGCCGCAGAGGATTTCTTCAGGAGCTTAGCAAAATTGAAACCAAGCCACTGCAGGAAATAGCTCCTACTGCCGGATTCTTTACTTTGGGAGAATTTTTTCACATTGGCAATACGAATCAATTGCTTAACGCCACAATGACCGTACTGGTATTAGCCGAATCGGCTAATACTAGTGTGTCCGCAGTTTCAAAGTCATGCCTAAAACAGACTGAGCAAAAGAGGGAATGTAATAACTATGTGAATGATCATGTAACCAAAAGAAATACCGGTGTTCTCAAAGCGTTAACCCATCTGGTTAACACGGTTACTTCCGAGCTGCTCGAAATGAACCAAAAACTGCAATACCTCAGTTTACATGATTCTCTTACCGGACTTTATAATCGTACCTTTTTTGAGCAGGAAATTGCTCGACTTGAATATTTGAATGACCAAATCGGGATCATTGTCTGTGATTTAGATTGCTTAAAAACGGTAAATGATATTTGGGGACATGCCGCCGGCGATAAATTTCTCAAACTTGCCGCCAAAATTATTTCCGGGTGTTGTTCAAAAAACGATATTGTCGCCAGAATCGGCGGCGATGAATTTGCTGTCATTGTTAAAGACGCAGAATATTCGTTACTCAAAAATCTCCGTAACCGGATTGTGAGTGAGGCCGCTACTCAAAGACATCTTCATCCGGAAATGCCGCTTGATATATCAGTAGGAATCGCCCTTAGGGAACAGGTTGGAGAAAGAAGTATAAAAAATGCTTTTGTAGCAGCCGATGCAAATATGTATCAACACAAATTGACCAAAAAGAAAATTTTGTCTACACAAGATTTTACAAAAAAACCGGACAAACAGAATAACCGCTGACTTCTTTGAAAGGTAAGTTTTTTTATATGCAAGCTTTATTGGACAACTCTATATAAAAAGACAGACAAAAATCCCTCACATTGACATTCCAGTGCGCGGGATTTTTGTATTTGCTAACAAGCCTGCTTTATTTTTTTTATTTCTTCAATTAACACCGGCAATATTTCTAAAACATCGCCAACGATTCCAAAATCAGCAAACTTAAAAATCGGGGCATCTGCGTCCTTATTGATCGCAATAATAACATCAGAAGTCGACATTCCGGCCAAATGCTGAATAGCGCCGCTGATCCCGCAGGCTATGTACACCTTGGGTGCTACTGTCTTACCGGTTTGGCCAACCTGATGAATAGCCGGTTTCCAGCCGGCGTCAACTGCTGCGCGGGAAGCACCGACCGCACCGCCCAGTAAAGCAGCCAATTCCTCAATAAGCTCAAAATTTTCCGGTTTCCCCATTCCCCTGCCGCCGGCAACAATAAACTGAGCCTCCTCGAGATTGCAGGCGGCAGTATCAGCTAGCGCTAAAATTTCAACCAGCTTGGTACGAATATCTGTCGCCTTAATCTTACCTTCAACACGAATAAGCTCACCCTGGCGGGATTTATCAGGTTCCGGGCGTTTGAATACATTCGGCCTGACCGTCCCCATTTGCGGACGATGGTTAGGACAGAGAATTGTGGCCATAATATTGCCGCCGAACGCCGGTCTTGTCCAGGCAACAAGGCCGGTCTCTTCATCAATGCCCAAATTGGTGCAGTCAGCGGTTAGCCCCGTTCCTACACGGCAGGCTACCCGGGGGCCAAGGTCGCGTCCGTCGTTCGTTGCCCCCATAAGGATAACAGAAGGCTTATAGGTATGAATCAAGTCAGTCATCGCCCTTGTATACGCATCTGTGCTATAGTGTTTATATTCCTCGCCTTCTAGCAAATAAACTTTATCGGCACCACTGGCAAACATCCCCCCGGCCAAGGATTCTATACTGTCGCCAATTAGGATTGCTGCTAATTCCTGCCCCATAGCATCAGCCAGCTTGCGGCCTTCGCCCAGAAGTTCATAGCCGACATTGCGGGCTTTTCCCTGAAATTGTTCAACATATACCCAAACACCCTTATATTCACTTAGATCTACCGCCGGTTCTGCGGCGGCGGGACGGGCAATAGCCGTTACAGCGCACACATCAATACAGGCGCCGCATACTGTACAAGCGTCCGTAACGGTGGCTTTATCCCCTTCCATGACAATGGCACCGAACGGACAGGCGCTGACACAGGCACTACAGCCAATACACTGTTCTTTATCTAAAATTACAGCCATCTTTCATTCCCCCTGTTATCAAATAATTTTCGCCTGATTTAATTTAGTAAGCAGACGAGTTACCGCCTCACGGGCGTTTTCTTCCTGAATAATCTCACCTTGAACCCGCTGCTGGGGGGTAAAGATGCGGCGCACCTGGGTAGGCGAGCCTTTAAGGCCAATACGTTCAGGCTCAACCGCTGCATCATCTGCCGTCCAGATGGGAATTTCTTTACGGTTGGCTTTCATCCGTCCTTTGATACTGGGATAACGTGGTTCATTGATTGATTTGACTACACTAAGGAGCACCGGCAGCCTGGTTTCGATGACTTCATAACCTTCTTCGTGCTCACGTTCAGCCCTGACAGTATCACCATCAATAGTAAGTTTAGAGACATAGGTAATTTGGGCAATATCCAAATGTTCGGCAATCTCCGGCCCTACCTGGGCAGTATCGCCGTCAATAGCCTGTTTACCACAGAAAATTACATCAAAGTTGCCAATTTTCTTAATTCCTGCCGCCAGAGTGCGACTGGTAGCCAAGGTATCTGCGCCGCCAAAAGCGCGGTCACTCATTAAAATCGCTTCATCGGCTCCCATGGCGAGGCATTCTTTCAACGCTTCTTGGGCTTGTGGCGGTCCCATTGAAATAACGGTTACCCTACCACCGTGCTTTTCTTTTAATTGCAAGGCTTCTTCCAACGCATTTTTATCAAAAGGATTTACAATACTTGGTACGCCCTGACGAATCAGTGTATTTGTCTGAGGGTCAATTTTAACTTCGGTGGTGTCAGGCACTTGCTTGACACAGACTATTATTTCCATGTAGTACCTCCTGTTGTAAATGATAAGCATGGTAACAAACTATAACATTTCTTATTCTAATATTATTTACTGGAAAACTGCAACATTTTTTGTAAAACTATATAAAATCCAATAACAATTTTCTTAAACTTTTCCGGCGTACCGGTATCATATCCTCTCACAGGCAAGAAAGCTAAGTGCTATAATAGAATAAACAATCCAAACATCCTGGAGGCAAATAGCAAGTGAAGTTACTCGTAAGTAAAAAAATAAGACGATATCTATTATTCTTAGTTATGATTACTGTAGCCGTGGTTGAGGTTCCCATTATTGCTGTCGGCCAGCTTACAAAACCGGTCCCCAGTGATACCATCATTGTTTTGGGAGCCAAGCTGATCGGCAAACAACCGAGCACGATGCTCAGGTTGCGATTGGATGAGGCAGTACGGCTCTATACCGCGGGCTATGCACGGGCAATTATCGTCAGCGGTGCTCAGGGTGCTGACGAAATCGCCACGGAGGCAAGCGTTATGCACGACTATTTGGTTGCCAAGGGGATTCCAGCGGCAAAGATTCTCCTAGAAGATCAATCCTACAACACACATCAAAATTTACTCAATTCCAAAGAAATTATGCGGGAAAGAGGGTTTCGCAGCGCCGTCATAGTATCAAATGCCTCGCATATCAGACGGTCCTTAGTACTTGCCCGACAGCTGGGTATCGAAGCCAGCGGTTCAGCGGCGCCTATGGCTGACAATGCTTATCTTACGGCTAAACAATATGCCCGCGAGGGGGCGGCTATGTTATCACTTTTTGTGCTTAACCAACAGTAACCGTCCCTTTCCCCAGCAGGGTTTCGATCGCCGCAAGCGCAGCCGGGGACGGCTCAATCCAAAAATCCCGCTCGGTTTTGATAACCCGCCGGCTATCAATTAGATGCAGATAAACCGCAGATGAACCGGTATATTTATTGAGTAGTTCTTTCAGTCCGTTTAAAACAACTGATGTTTCCTGATCTTTACGCAACGTAATTCTTACTTCGGCGCCGGCGCTGCCAAGCGGAACAATTTCCTCGGCCATAATTTTGGCCCCTTCTTCATGAATATTGAGACGCCCGTAAACCATCACCGGTAAATCGGGAGCCAAGAGACGGCCTGTTTTTTCGAAAGTCCGGGGAAATACAACAACCTCTACCTGCCCGGAAAAATCTTCAAGCGTAACAAAGCACATCATACTGCCATTTTTGGTATTAATGCGCTTAGCATTGGCAATTAGTCCCCCCACCCGGATAGGCTGCCCGTCGCTATACTGCCCTTCTGTCAATTTCGCCAATTCAGGCAAAGTCGCAAGTTTGCTCCGATATTGATCGAGCGGATGACCGGTTACATAGAAGCCGGTTATTTCCTTTTCCAATGCCAAAAGTTGTTCCTGCGGCAATTCGGGTATATCGGGCAACACGACGTCATTCACACATTCCAGCGTATCCTCACCAAACAGACCTAATTGGCCGCTTGCCGCATCCTTTTGCCGGCAGGCAGCCACTTCAACCGCCTGTTCCAGCACTTCCAACAACTGTGACCGGCGGGCCTTGAGTGAATCGAAGGCCCCACACTTAATCAAACTCTCAATCACCCGCTTATTAACCAGCCGCATATCCACCCGGGCGCAAAAGTCAACAAGCGAGGTAAAAATCCCCCCTTTTTTCCGGGCGGCAATAATACTTTCGAGGGCATTATCGCCGGCATTTTTTACCCCGGCCAAGCCAAAGCGAATCGCTCCATGGTCAACAGAAAAAGCCTTGCCGCTGGCATTGATATCCGGCGGTAAAACGTCAATCCCCCGCCGCCGGCATTCTTCAATATAATAGCCGACCTTATCATTCGCTCCCATGACGCTTGTCAGCAAAGCGGCATAAAATTCCTGAGGGTAGTGCGCCTTGAGATAAGCAGTCTGGTAAGCGACCAGAGCGTAAGCGGCGCTGTGGGATTTATTAAAACCATAATCGGCAAAATGCGTCATGAGTTCGAACACATCTTGCGCCAATTTGGCATCAATTCCCCGTTCGGCGGCCCCTTTTAAGAAGTTTTCCCGCTGCGCGGCCAATACGGCGTGCTTTTTTTTGCCCATTGCCCGCCGCAAAAGATCGGCTTGTCCTAAAGTAAAACCCGCCAATACGGAAGCAATTTGCATAACCTGTTCCTGATATAAAATAACGCCAAAAGTATCTTTTAGAATAGGCTCAAGCAACGGGTGCAGGTAGGTCACTTGCTTTTTTCCATGGCGGCCGGCGATAAAATCAGATACCATGCCGCTGCCAAGCGGCCCCGGCCGGTAAAGCGCCACCAGTGGGATCAAATCGTCAAACCGCTCCGGCCTGAGATCTTTCACAAGATTAGTCATGCCGCTTGATTCCATTTGAAATACGCCTGATGTGTCACCTACGGAAAGCATGGCACAGGTTTTGCTGTCATCAAGCGGAATATGTTCTATATCAAGCTCTTCACCCCGATTTTCTTTGATAAGCGCGATGGCATCGCCAATAACCGTCAAGGTTCTGAGTCCCAAAAGGTCCATTTTTAACAGACCAATTTCTTCAATCCGGTCTTTATCATATTGAGTGGTAAGAAAACCCTCACTTGACAGCTGCAACGGCACAAAATGCGTTAGCGGCTCTTGGGCAATCACGACTCCTGCCGCGTGCGTCGACGCATGGCGAGGCAGACCTTCGACCGCCATAGCCAGATCAATGAGCTTTTTTACTGTATCATCGGTATCATACAGGCCTTTTAGTTCCTGATTGGCGGCCAATGCCTTATGTAATGTAATACCAAGCTCAGCGGGCACCAGTTTGGCAATTCGGTCAACTTCTCCATAAGGCAGGTTTAGGGCCCGTCCTACATCGCGAATAGCCGCCCTTGCCGCCATGGTACCAAAGGTGATAATCTGTGCCACCCGGTCACTGCCGTAGCGTTCTACAACATATTCAATAATTTTGCTGCGGCGTTCATAGCAAAAGTCAATATCAATATCAGGCATAGACACTCGTTCCGGATTTAAAAACCGTTCAAACAGCAGGCCGTATTTAAGAGGATCAATACTAGTTATCCCCAACAAATAGGCGACAATACTGCCTGCAGCCGAACCACGCCCGGGTCCGACAGGAATTGATTGTCGCCGGGAATAGTTGACAAAATCCCAGACAATCAGGAAATAGCTGGGATAACCCATTTTTTTGATGACGTCAAGTTCATAATTAAGACGCTCTGTCACTGCCGGCGTTGTTGCCGGATACCGTTTCGGCAACGCATCCTGGCACAACCGGGTTAAATACTCAAAATCGCTGATTCCGTCAGGTGTAGGAAAATCAGGAAGATAAATCTTCCCGAAATCAAAAGTAACATTGCAGCGTTCCGCGATCTTGCACGTATTGGCCAGTGCTTCCGGATATTCCGCAAAAAGTTCCGCCATCTCGGCTGAGCTTTTCAGGTAAAAGTCGTCGCTGGGAAACTTCATCCGTCCCGGATCGTCAACTGTCTTACCGGTTTGAATGCACAGCAGAACATCATGACATTCGGCATCCCGTCTTTCTATGTAATGAGCGTCATTGGTGGCAACAAGACCCAAACCCAGTTTTTGCGCAATTTTTACTAACTGCCGATTGGCTTGTTTCTCTTCCGGCATCCCATGATCCTGGAGCTCAATATAAAAATTATCCGCACCGAAAATTTCCCGGTACTCACTTGCCAGCCGTTCAGCTCCGTCAATATCTCCCCGTAAAATAGCTGCGGGAATCTCACCGGCAATGCAGGCACTTAAGCCAATAATCCCCTCAGCGTAACTGCGCAATATTTCTTTGTCAATCCGGGGTTTATAGTAAAATCCCTCACTAAACCCGCGGGAAACCAATTCGATAAGATTCCGGTATCCCTGCTCGTTAGCGGCAAGTAAAACCAAATGATAATAGGACTCCCCCTCGCCGGCCGCTTTATCAAAGCGCGAGCGGGGCGCAACATAGACCTCGCAGCCGATAATGGGTTTAATCCCTTGCTTATTAGCTTCCTTATAAAATTCGATAATTCCATACATAGTACCGTGGTCGGTTACCGCTACAGCCGGCATTTCCAGTTCTTTGGCCCGGCGAACCAGGTCGGTAATTCGTCCGGCTCCATCTAGCAGGCTATACTCTGTATGGTTATGAAGATGGACAAACATAAATTTCACATATCCTCCAGTATAAATGTTTATTCTTTAGTTTACCACGACTGCACCGATATGTGAACGCTTACGAAATTCACAATTTTAATTGCAGGTATTAATCCTGCCTATGTGGAAACTGTAAAATAGAAAAACATAGCTTGCGCCAAGCCTTGGACGATGCACAAGCTCATGTTGCTTTAAGTTTGTTTGAAAATAAGAATCCAGAGGTGTTGTCCGCTTGCATCAAATCGGTATTTTACAATTAACACAAAACCTGGACGACGCAGTACGCGGCTTTAAAACCGGACTGACTGAAACAGGCCTGTCTGTCCAATTTCATTACCGCAATGCTGACGGTGCATTGCAGGATTTACCGCAGCTTGCCGAAAATTTAGCTAAACAAAATGTCGAACTTATATTTGCCTGTTCCACCCCTGCGGCCCAGGCGGCTGTACAGCTAGCGGAAAATATTCCGGTAGTTTTTACACCGGTATTTGATCCGGTAAGCGTTGGCCTGGCTCAGACTATGGCAAAACCGGGCGGCAAAGCCACCGGGGTAGCCGGAATGGTGCCGGCCGCCGCCAAAACAGCTTTTATCCACGAACTTCTTCCCTCTGCAAAAACAGTCGGTATTTTATATCATAACACCGACGCGAATGCTGTTTTGGAAGTTCATAATGTTAAAGCGGCCGCCGGTTCTACTTTTACCCTTGTCGATCTGCCTATCAATAAAGCTGAAGATTTATCTACTTTGTCTGACCGGTTAACCCCGTCGCTTGACGTTCTGTTTTTACCCATTGGCCGCGTTGTGGAAGAAAATTTTGCCAGTGTGGCCTATTATGCCGAAACAGTCAACCTGCCGATCATAACCTCGCATGCGCCCAATGTTCCGTTAGGTGCATTAGGTGCATTGGTAGCCAACCATTATGCCCTCGGGCATGCCTGTGCCGCTAAGGCAAGACAAATTCTTGCCGGCAGCTTACCCGGCGACATCCCCGTCGGTATCGTCGACAATCCGGAAATTCAGCTTAACGCTTTTGTTGCCGCTAATCTCGGCATTGAACTGCCGCCAGCATTACTAACAAAGGCTGCCGAAGTTTTCGAATAATATCTTTTGACATATGGAGTGAACTACATGCTGTTAACGCCGCAATCTGTTGAACTGTTAGCCCCTGTCGGCACCTGGGACGTGCTGGAAGCCGCAATTGCCGCCGGGGCTGATGCCGTATACCTTGGCGGCAAGCGCTTTAATATGCGTCTTCACCGCACCGATACTAATTTTGATGATGAAAAATTGGCGCGTGCCATTGCCTATGCCCATAAACACCATGTCCGGCTCTACGTTACTGTCAATAACCTGATCAGTGAACGGGAACTTCCCGGTATGCGTGAGTATCTCAAACTATTGGAACAAATTCAGCCTGATGCGCTGATTATCCAGGATTTAGCCATTTTAAAACTTGCCCGGGAAATGAAAATTTCACTGCCGTTGCATGCCTCGGTTATGATGAATACGCATAATGAACATTCGGTCAAATCACTGATGGATTACGGCATTACCCGGGTAGTAGCCAACCGTGAGTTAACCTTGTCGCAGCTTGCCTTGCTCAGGGAACGCACCGGTATTGAGCTGGAATACTTCATTCACGGCGACATGTGCGTATCGCACAGCGGCCAGTGCTATCATTCGGGAATCGTATTTGGACAAAGCTCCAACCGTGGCCGGTGCTTAAAGCCGTGCCGCTGGCCTTATCAGTTGGTGGATACCGTAACCGGACAAAATGTTGCCGCCCATGATCCCGGCCCTTATAAACTGGCTATGAAAGATATGTGTATGTACACCGCCCTGCCGCAATTAATTCAGTCCGGCGTATGCTCATTCAAGATAGAAGGCCGCATGCGTACGGCTGATTTTGTCAGCCGGGTTGTAAAACTTTACCGCCGGGCCATTGACCGTTATATTGCCGATCCAACCGGTTATTCCTTTGATCCTGCAGACTGGCAGGAACTTTACGAGTACCGTTCCCGTGACTTCTCTACCTGTTATGCGCTCGGCAATCCCGGTGCCAGCTCAATCGGCTATAGCGGCGAACGCGAGCCGCGCTTTTTCAGCCAAGCGGTTAAGGAAGCCGGACTGGGGGCCACTGTTTCGCTGCCTGCGCCAGCGAAACGGCCCTTGACAGAACGCCCTGTTTTGGCTGTCCGGGTGGCTTGTCTTGACGCTCTAGCCAGCGCATTACAGAATGGGGCCAATGTCGCCTATATTGGCGGCGAAGCCTTTAAGCCCAATAAACCCTGGACGTTACAAGACCTTAAAGCCGCTGTCGACCTCGCGGATACCTATAAGGCGCAAGTCATTGTGACCACACCCCGTGTTACCATGGAACGCGAATTAGGCGAAGCCGAACAGTTGTTCAAAGATCTGAAAACCATAAAACCGCATGGCATCATGGTTGCCAACAGCGGTATGCTGCGTTTGGCACAGAATACCCTAACACTGCCCATTCAGACTGACTTTTCTTTTAATCTGTTTAACCATCTGACTGCCGCCTGGCTGAAAGACAATGGCGCCTGCAAGGCTACAATCTCCCTGGAAGCCACTTATGAGCAAATTGCGGAACTGGCACACAACAGTTCTTTACCGTTAGAATTGATCGTCCACGGCGCCCTGGAAGCCATGGTACTTGACCATTGTGTTCCTGCGGCAGTTCTGGAAAAAACGGCGGCGTATCCCTGCCGGCATGTTTGTTTAGATAAGCAGTACTCGCTTGTAGACAGCGCCGGTGAACGCCACGACATTAAAATTGACCAATATTGCCGTAACCATATTTTATTTGCCAAAGATTTATGCCTGCTCCCCCATCTGCCCGCTCTGATGAATGCAGGCGTCCGCCACTTCCGGATTGAAGGACAGCATTATCCGCCGGAGCTTGTCGGCTCAGCCACGGCGCTCTACCGAACAGAACTCGACAAGATTTTCCGGAATGACGGCTATACGTATGACAAAACGCGGGCAGATAAACTGGCTGCCGCCAGCCCGCGGCCGCTCGGCATCGGTGCTTTCCGCTACCGGATTTCCCGCTAGACGGTAATAATAAACATTATCATGATTCCAATTCAGAGGTGAGTGTATGAACAACCTGGAAAGCAGTCAATATATTGGCCCGAAAGAAATCCTTAAAAAAAAGCACGAGTACATCATTCCCTGTGTGTACCACTTTTATGAAGAACCGATGCAGTTAGTCAAGGGCGAAATGCAGTATCTTTATGATCATACCGGCAAACAGTATCTCGATTGTTTTGCCGGTGTGTCAGTCGTTAATTGCGGACATTGCCATCCCGAAATCACCAAAGCGATCTGTAACCAAGTTACTACCTTACAGCATACCTGCACCATCTATCTCACGGAAAACATTGTAAATCTGGCAGAACGTCTCGCTCAGCTTACTCCCGGCCGCCTGCAAAAAACATTTTTTTGTGCCAGCGGCACCGAAGCCAATGAAGGCGCCGCCTTACTCGCTTCCATTTACACCGGCAAGCAGGAATTTATCAGCTTGCGACAAGGCCTTCACGGCCGCACAAAGCTGACTATGAGCCTGACCGGCCTGTCAATGTGGCGGACAGATACCAGCCCGGTAGGCGGTATTAGTTTCGCTCCCAATGCCTACTGCTATCGCTGCCCTTGCGACAAGCGGTATCCTGAGTGTGATCTGGCTTGTGCCAATGAAGTTGAAACCATCATAAAAACAGGTACCTCGGGGCAGGTAGCTGCTTTTATCGCCGAACCCATTCAGGGCAATGGCGGCATCATTACCCCGCCTCCCGGGTACTTCAAACGAATAAAAGAAATCCTTGATAACTATCATATTTTACTGATCATTGACGAAGTCCAAACTGGCTTTGGCCGTACAGGAAAAATGTTTGCCATCGAGCATTATGGTGTGGAACCTGACATAATGACCATGGCCAAAGCTCTCGCTAACGGCGTTCCTGTCGGCGCTTTCACTTCCCGGCCGGAAATTGCCGATACTTATACCCGCCCTGGTGCTTCAACACTGGGCGGCAATCCGGTAACCTCGGCTGCCGCTTTAGCTACGCTCGACGTAATCACCAAAAATAACTTACCCGACCGTGCTGCTCAACTGGGTGAATACCTAAAACACGGCCTGACCGAACTGCAAAAGAGATTTCCCCTCATTGGCGATATTCGCGGTCACGGCCTCATGCTAGGCGCAGAACTGGTCAATCCGGACCATTCTCCGGCTGCAATTCAGCTTGACACTATTCTAGAACAGATGAAAAATCGCGGTTTCTTAATTGGCAAAAATGGTCCTGACCGTAATGTTATGGCTTTCCAACCGCCGCTGGTAATTACGCGCGACGACTTGGACAATTTATTAAACAATTTATCTGACGTATTAACTCAAGCAATAAAAAAGATATCATAACAGGTAGCAAGTTAGCCATGTACCACCCGCATCCGACGGTTATTCTTCCGGGTGCGGGCATCTTTTTTACCTAATAATGGCATTAATACGTTCTGCCGCCGCTGCCCTGCCAGTAAAGAGGCCGAATGCGACACAAAGATCACTAAGGCAAAAGCCGCCCAAGCACCTGCAAAAATCCGGCCCGCAGTTGACCCCATAAATACCGGAAGATTGACGGCAAACAGTATAAGCATCGTACAAAGCAGCATCAAACTAACTAACGACCCAAACTTACCCATCTTATGTCTAAATCCCTTCATGGCCATTCCTCCCCAATTAGTTTTTTAAATGAAATATATGATAAAAGACTACTAATTATCAATAAAAAAAGCGCTACTTATCTAATAAGATAAATAGCGCTTTTCAATCAATAAATAACCTCTTATTGCATTTCATTTTTCACCCGTACATAAGTGGGTACTGAATAAGCAAAAATTTTTTTATCCACCTCAATGCTGGAATAAGCATAGAGTATAACTCTTTCCGACACTCGCTGTACAGTACCGCCCAGAACATAAGATACTCCGTTAAGAAAGTCACTCATCCGCTGTTGCGTAGCCATATCTACCTGTTGATAATTAACAATAATAGCAACATTTCCTTTAAGGTAGTCGGCATAGGTCTGTACATCGTCGAATGAGGTCGGCAGATCAACAAAAACTTTAAGATTTCCTGATTGCTGACTATGTACCTTTAATTTAGGGCGACGTTCAGGCTCCTGTTCAGGCGTTTCCTGCATAGCAAGCGTTTCAGTTTTTTCCGGCGCGGCCTCTTCCTCTATTGGTATTAAAAAATTAGCTAATTTATCCATTAACCCAAGCGCCACTGGTAAACGCCTCCTCAAAAAAGTTCATAATTCACTCCATTTTTTAGGAGCTATTCGACAAGGTTTATAATAATTCCTGCCAACATAAGATTAAAATTCGTATTATTGGAAAAAAGGGCGAAATATCCTAGTTTAACTAGGACTTTATTACTAGAGAAAAGACAAATTTTTTGCCATTATCGGCCTTTTTCACAACAATATAGCATCCAAATAAAGATGTTACCGGCAGGATGCAGGAAAAAAGGAGGTTAAGCGCTAGCAGTGTAGCGCTACTAACCCCCTGATTAAGAAATCTTTATTGGATTTTGTCGCCTTACGCTTCTTTTTTACGTTCACGGCCGCGGATATGCCGATCTAAAATTCTTTTGCGCAAACGAATGCTTTTCGGCGTAACTTCTACAGCTTCATCATCATTAATATATTCCAGCGCCTGTTCCAAACTTAAAATTCGCGGCGGTGTCAACCGCACCGCCTCATCCGTACCGCTGGCCCGCATATTGGTTACGTGTTTTTTCTTGCAGGGGTTTACATCCATATCCAGTTCTCTGGCGTTTTCCCCAATAATCATCCCTTCATATACCGCCTGCCCGGGTACAACAAACATAATGCCCCGGTCCTGGATACTATTAATACCATAAGCGCTGGTTTCTCCCTGCTCAAAGGCAACTAACGCACCCCGGGTTCGGCCGGGAATATCGCCTTTATAGGGCACATAACCATGAAAAACATGATGCATAATGCCATTTCCCTTGGTGTTGGTCAAAAACTCTGACCTAAATCCAATCAACCCGCGAGCCGGAACAATGAATTCCATCCGCAAGTAACCGGCCAGTTCGACCATATTGACAAGTTCAGCCCTTCTGGTACCCAGGCCTTCCATAACCGGCCCCATAAATTCCTGCGGTACATCAATTGTCAAAAATTCCATTGGTTCGCAGCGTTTGCCGTTAATTTCTTTATAAATTACCTGCGGCTTGCCAATCTGCAGCTCATAGCCCTCACGCCGCATTGTCTCAATTAAAATTGACAAATGCAGTTCACCGCGGCCTGCCACCTCAAAGGCATCCGGGCTGTCGGTTTCACTAACGCGCAGACTGACATTGGTTTCCGCTTCTCTAAACAGCCGTTCCCGCAAATGGCGCGAAGTTACAAACTGCCCCTCCCGCCCGGCAAACGGGCTGGTATTTACGGAAAAAGTCATAGCCAGTGTCGGCTCGTCAATGCGAATGGCCGGCAAAGCTTCCGGATGCTCCGTGTCGGCTACCGTATCGCCAATATTAACAGACTCAAGTCCGATTATAGCAATAATATCGCCTAAAGCCGCCGCTTGGACTTCGGTACGCTTTAAGCCTTCGTAGATATACAATTTGCCGATTCTTCCCTTGCTTTCGCTTTCGCCGTTGAGGAGAGTAACAGTTTGCCCGCTGCTAATCCTTCCCCGTACAACCCGGCCAATAGCAATCCGCCCCACATAGTCATCATAATCAAGGGTGGTAATCATAACCTGTAAGGGCCCGTCAATATCACCCTTGGGGGCAGGTATCGTCTTTTCAATGCATTCGAACAGCGGTTTTAGGTTATTACCATCATCCGCCATATTCATTTTGGCAATTCCCTCGCGGGCGGTTGCATAAACTACGGGGAAATCAAGCTGCTCATCATTGGCATCCAATTCAATGAACAGTTCGAGCACTTCATCTTCGACATCTTCCACGCGCTCGTCCGGGCGGTCAATTTTGTTGATTACAACAATTGGTTTAAGTTTTTGCTCCAGAGCTTTGCGTAAAACATATTTAGTCTGCGGCATAGGACCTTCAAAAGCATCGACCAGCAGCAAAACACCATCGACCATATTGAGTACCCGCTCCACCTCGCCGCCGAAGTCGGCGTGTCCCGGAGTATCGACAATATTAATTTTTGTATTGTGATACATCACCGCCGTATTTTTCGATAAAATGGTAATGCCGCGTTCCCGTTCAAGGTCATTGGAATCCATAACGCGTTCGACAACATGCTCATTCGCACGGAAAACTCCGCTTTGTTTGAGCATGGCATCAACTAGAGTGGTCTTGCCATGATCGACGTGGGCAATAATAGCGATATTACGTAAGTCATTGCGTTCCATATAAAATAATAGCCTCCCTATAATAAAGAAAACATAGCCTGTCGAGTCTTAGGAGAAAGCGGCAGCCAATGTTGCACGTATCCGGTCAAAGAGATATTTTCTGACAGGATAAGTAAAAGGATGCATTGTATTTTGCACCCTTTTGTAGTGTCATGCACAATTCACTATATTATACCAGATTACCGGATGTCAATCAAATTTCTGCCGAAATTTTTACGACCACAAATCAGTAAGCGTCTTTTTAACAAAAACCCGGACTTTTTCCATACGTTTGAGTACATCTTGCAGCTTGTTGCCATTGATAAGAACCAAATCTTCGAGCTTGCGCCGGAAATCGCCGTATTCTTTTTCCAGTTCGTCAAGATATTCTCTAAGCTGTTGGACCGCAGGCTCAAAGGCGATAATCGCCGAAGGCTCGACCTGCCAGCTGCTGCCAGTCATCTTGACAGCATCACCATATTGCGGTATGTAGGTGGGTATGTCAAACTTCTCCTTGATAAAAGCGGCGAATGGTTCCGACATTTCTTGCTCGCCATGAACAATAAAGATGTTTTTCGGCTTAGACTTAAAATTTCCCAGCCAGGTAATTAGCTGCTCTTTGTCGGCATGTGCGGAAAAACCGTCGAGGTTAGCTATTGTGGCCTTAACGCTAATTTCCTCTCCCATAATTCTTACTTTTTTCACGCCTTCCAATAGCCGCCTTCCCAAACTCCCCTGGGCCTGATACCCCACAAACAATACGGTACTCTCCGGCCGCCACAAATTATGTTTCAAATGATGGAGAATGCGCCCCGCATCCGCCATACCGCTTGCTGAAATAATAATGGCAGGATGATCCAGACTATTAATCGCTTTGGATTCCTCCGCAGTTTTGGCATAAGTCAATTGCGGCAAACGCAAGGGATGATCCTGATCTTTATAGAGCATATCATAGGCTTCACGGTCATATTCCTGGGAATTTTTCAAGAATATATCCGTGGCTGAGATAGCCAGCGGGCTATCGATAATCACCGGAATATCGGGAATCTGGCCGCTTTTAAACAAGTGATGCAAATGATAAAGGAGAGTTTGCGTACGCCCCACTGCAAAGGAGGGAATAACAATATTGCCTCCCTTTTTTACGCTGTCATTGATATATTGCGCTAAGCGTTCGACCGGATCGCCGGGGTCATGCATCCTGTTCCCATAGGTTGACTCAATAATAACATAGTCGGCTTGATCAATGATTGCCGGATCGCGGATTATGGGCTGATCCGGCTGACCCAGATCACCGGAAAATAAAATTTTCGTTGTCTCCCCATTTTCCGTTACCATAATTTCCACCATCGATGAACCTAAAATATGACCGGCTTCCCGAAAGGTAATCGTCAGTTCTGCCGATATCGCAAGTGCCTTATCGTAAGGAACGGGAGAAAATTGCGGCAGGCAGGCATAAGCCTCATCTACCGTATATAACGGTTCCAGCGGCTTGCGTCCGGCACGCTTCCCCTTGCGGTTGGCAATCTCCGCATCAAACTCTTGGATATGACCACTATCCGGCAACATAATACTGCACAACTCTGCCGTTGCTTTGGTAGCATAAATAGATCCTTTAAATCCCGACTTGCACAAGCGAGGCAGCAAGCCACTATGATCAATATGAGCATGAGTTAAAAATACACCCTCAATTTCGGCAGGATTGTACAGAAAAGGCCGCCGGTTAAGTGCAGTAACAGCCTTTGATCCCTGAAACATCCCGCAGTCAACTAAAAATTTCTTTTGCCCCGCTTCCAATAGATAAGAAGAGCCGGTTACCATTCCGGCAGCGCCCAAAAACGTTAGTTTCATTGGCTTGGCTCCTTTTCATTTAATTGTGCTGGTATTTTCTAAATTCTACGTCCTGGGCCTTTTTCCCTGCACTAAACTAGTAAAAACCGGGACCATAGTCCCGGTTTACCTGTTACCGATTAATCTTATTAACCTAACTTACTTACGCTTCCCCCAATATTTTTACTTCCGGATGAAGCGCAACGCCAAATTGCTGATAAACACGCTCTTGCACCTTGCTGATTAATGTAAGCACATCCTGAGCTGTCGCGCCACCGGCGTTAACAATAAAACCGGCATGTTTCGTAGAAACTTGCGCGCCGCCCACGCTGGCGCCTTTTAGTCCTGCCTGTTCAATCAGCGTGCCGGCAAAATGGCCTTGGGGGCGCTTAAACGTACTGCCCGCACTCGGCATTTCAATCGGTTGCTTGGTTTGACGCTTAGCGGTATAGTCGTCAAGAAGAACGCGAATCGAATGATTCTCACCGCTTACAAGCGCCAATTCTACCTCGCAGATTAGACAACCATTTTCCTGAAATACACTATGCCTGTAGCCAAATTCCAATTGATCCCGTACAAACCGTCTTAACGCACCATCTTGACCTACGGCCGTAACCGCCTGCACTACCTGGCTCATCTCACCCTCATAGGCACCGGCATTCATAAATACTGCACCGCCAATACTGCCAGGAATGCCGATGGCAAATTCAAACCCTGTCAGATTATATTTCGCAGCGTATTTGGATACCTTAGCTAAGAGCGCCCCGGCACCGGCATAAACAATGTGCCCTTTGTGCCGCAGGTAACCCATTTCTGATCCAAATTTTAAAACAACGCCGCGAATTCCCCCGTCCAATACCAGCACATTAGAGCCATTCCCCAATACAGTAATAGGTACATGATATTGTTTAGCAATATACAAAACGTTGGACACTTCCTGAACTGTGGCGGGAAAAACAAGATAATCAGCCGGACCACCGATTCGAAAAGTCGTATGTTTGGACATAGGTTCATGAACAAGCAGTCTTTCCGGGGGAATAGTATCTTTTAATTCGGCAGAAAAATTCACATTCTTTTTTACCAGCATATTATTCTTTGCCAAATATATCCATTCCTTCGGCGACCGCATCGCCAATTATTTTGTAGATGTCAGCAGCTAACTGCTGAAAGCGCATATGGGCGTGAATAAAGTCCCTGGCTTGGGGATTCAAAACAATAAGCTCATACATCTTCTGTAATTCCTGAGATTTTTCTTTATCCTCCGGGTTACCGGCCATTAGATCATATTCTGCTGCCAGTTTTTTCTTAAAAAAATCCTGTACCATTTTTTTGCTGGCTGCATCCTTATCAAGATTTTGTTTAGCAGCTAAGAAGGCTTGATACTCGTCAGAATTTCTTAATGATCTCCCTAAGTCGTGAGCTTTATCATGCACTGTCATGAAGATTCCTCCAGTTCACCATCTATTTTATGCGTAAGGGTAGGTCTGTATACGCTAAAAATCCCTTTTCAACATACCGTAATAATAATCCTGCATAGTTTTAGCATCTTTAGCCTGGGTACCTGCCGACTCGCAGATAATCCGCGGGGAATACCCGCAGTCCGCAATAACAGCTACCAACGGTTCGTAAGGCGGGCCAAATGGATCGCCAAAACTCCAGTGCCGTTTCTCGCCTGCCCTGGTAAACTCAATAGGACTAAAATGGATATGCAGATTTTTTGCTGCTTCCGTTCCCAGTAACTCGCCAATTTTCTCAAATACAGCGGAGAATTCCGGACCTGTTGTATACAAACCGCCTGTCACGGCATGCAAATGACCAAAATCAACAGCTGGCCGAACCCTTTTATCCAGTTGACAAAATTCCAATACTTCATCAAGCGAACCAAGCTGATTTTGTTTACCCATAGTTTCCGGCAAAAGCAGCGGCCCTAGCAATCCTTGCTTGTCGGCCGCTTCTAAAACCCTGACAAATAAACGTTTAGCCCGCTCCATGGCCTGACGACGGTCAGCGCCTTTGCCAGGGCCGCCAATGTGAAACACAACTCGGTCAGCTCCCATCCATTTCGCTACCTCCAGGGAGCGGAGAAAATGTCGCATGGTATTAGCTGCTGTCGTCTCATCCTCGGTCGCGAGACTAATATAATAAGGGGCATGAATACTAAGCTTAATAGCAAATAGCTCAGCCTTCTGACCAATTAATTCAGCCGTTAACTGCCTGATCGTGACCCCACGGCTACACTGATATTCGTAAGCCGTAAGCTTTTGGGCTGCCAACCATTCCGGCATATCTGCCGAGGCCTTAAAACCTGTTTCATAGAACGCATCCGGGTTACCCGCCGGGCCAAATTGTGCAAACATGATATCACCATCCTAACGGCTAAACCCTACCTAAGTCCAGGAAACTCCTGTTGTCTAAGCGCTTCATACACAGCAACCGCCACTGAATTCGACAGATTGAGTGACCGGGCATCCTCAATCATGGGAATGCGAACACAGTTATCCGGATATTTGTTAAGTAGCTGCTGCGGTAAGCCGGCAGTTTCTTTACCAAATACCAACAAATCGTCGGCTTGGTAAACGATATCGCTATGGCGTTTTCTGGCTTTGGTAGTGTTAAAATAAAAATTATGTCCTGGATATAGTTGTAATACTTCGGCGAAGTTTTCGTGGACATGTACGCTGACTAAATGCCAATAATCAAGACCGGCCCGTTTTAAATACTTGTCCTCAATAGAAAATCCCAGAGGTTTTACTAAGTGTAATTCACAGCCAGTAGCTGCACACAGCCGGGCAATATTTCCTGTGTTACCGGGAATCTCCGGTTCTACCAGTACAATATGCATCAAAATCACTCCCAATATACGAAGGTAAAAGGCTAAAGTAAATTCTATTCTACACGCAAAATGAAAATCCTACTCTCGAATGATCCAGATAAAGAATGTCCTGCAGTTTTTTTATGCAGTTTGGAAATACTCGCATAGCCTGCATCATACATTATAAGGAACGCTAGTATTACAAATGGGAGGATAAAAATGGCTGGAGAAAAAATCAGGCATATGTTCCCTGGTGGTAATACCCCCCAAGGCTTTTTCTCGTATTATGATTACATAATACCTTTTGATGCCGCAAGAATTTTTATATTAAAAGGCGGGCCTGGTGTCGGCAAATCAACATTTATGAAAAAGATTGGTCAAACAGTTGCTGAACGGGGATACACGATCGAACATCATCACTGCGCAAGTGACCCAAATTCGCTGGACGGACTGGTTATCCCGGAGCTTGGCGTTGCTTTAATTGACGGAACCTCTCCGCATATTGTGGATCCAAAGCATCCGGGCAGTGTTGATGAAATCCTGAATCTTGGCGAATACTGGAATGAAAAGAAGCTGGTTGATAACAAGGCTGAAATATTAGCCTGCACCAAAGAAATCAGCAAGCGTTTTCAGCGGGCCTATCGAATGTTAACCGCCGCCAAAGCTATCTACGATGATTGGGAGGCCGCAAACGGCGAGGCCATGAATGTTAACCTGGCCAATCAAAAAACAGCAGAGACTCTCGAACAGATTTTCGGCACCATATCCACCAGCGGCTACGGCAAAAACCGCAAACTTTTTGCCTCAGCCATTACACCGATTGGTCCGGTAAACTATATTGACTCCATTATGAGCGGTATGGCAAAACGCTATATCATTACAGGCCTCCCCGGTACAGGCAAAGCCACTTTGCTGGCTAAAATAGCCGCTACAGCTATCGCCAAAGGATTGTCGATTGAAACCTACTATTGCCCCCTTGATCCGTGTAAAATAGAACACATCCTTATTCCTGCCCTGGATACCGCTCTCATAACTTCAACTCCGCCGCATAATCTGCCTTTCGGTAACGCTACGGCGATTATTGATATGAATGATTGTCTGGATTCAAGCATTATCGCCCGCTTAGAAGCTGTTATTGATTATGACCGGGGAATTTTCTGGGAACTGTTTAGTAAAGCAGGCGCCTACATTAATGAAGCTAAAAAGCTACATGATGAGCTGGAAACATACTATATACCCAATATAAATTTCAGTGGTGTAGATACTCTTAGAGTAAAAACTTTGGCACGAATCGCCGGCTATACAGCCAAACAATAGACATTAGCCAAAGAAGCTTTGCGGGATTTTTCCACAAAGCTTCTTTACTATTTTACTTATTATTTACCTTTCGGATTTACATTTTAATAATCCTAGCTTTGTGAATAATCGGGACAACCGCAAACCCAAAAAGGGGATTCTCCGGACATCATTTTCTGTCAGTCCCCCAAGCATTAACAGGACGGCAGCGTAAATAATACCTGCCAGACAAATTGCGAACAGAGTGGCTATTGCATCACCCACTCCATCCCTCACCATTAATTGATAAATAACATCAATACTTGCCGCCATAATAGCGGCAGCAAGAATACTTTTCCATAATCCCCGCAGGTCCATGCGGAAACCGGTATATTTAGCAACAAAATACAAATTGAGTAGAGCCGCCACACCAAAATCGGCGTTAGTTGCCCAGCCTGCACCTTGTATTCCCAAAGCCGGCATAGCGGTTAGATTCCAGTTTAACAGTACTTTGGCCGCCGCCGCAATCCCCATGTTGATAACCGGCAATACAGTATAACCCATCCCCTGTAAAACGCCGGTTGTTACCTGATGAATACCCAGCAGATATACGCCCCAAGAAAGTACTCTGACTACTTCCCCTGCCGCCGGCGCATGATAAACAAAAGCGGCAATTGGTGTCCCCAAGACCCATAGACCGGCAACCGCGGGAATTGTAACGATAGTAGTCAGGCGCATAGCCGTTACCGCTCGTTCACGGATCTGACCGGTATCTCCTAGGGATTTAGCCTCAGACACAGCGGGTACAATACTGGTGGCCAGCGCCGCCGTTATAATCGTGGCGAGATTAACTAACGGGACCCCCATACCCGTCAAATAACCAAATAACTCCGTCGCTTGTTCAACGGTATACCCGGCTACCTCAAGCCGTGCAGGCACAATTAACAGGTCAAGATTTTGCACCAATGGCAGCATGATGCTAGCCAGCGAGACCGGCAGCGCCAATACTACAATACGCCTTACAATGCTGCCCGCCGGTTCATGTATGTACAGTTTAGGCTTTTCCTGGGGTAATTCTTGTTTACATTTTCGCTGCAACCGCCAATAGTAATAAAGCAATACACCCAGTCCGGCTGCCGCACCGGCACCGGCTCCCATACTTGCCCCCCCGGCGGCATACTCAATGCCTCTGGGAAGCAACCAAACAGCAAACAACAGCATGGCTCCCACGCGAAATAATTGTTCAACAATTTGAGAGACAGCGGTAGGAGTCATATTCTGCCAGCCCTGAAGATAACCGCGAAAACTGGAAAGCAAGGTAACCAATAAAATTGCCGGCGATAATGCCAGCAAAGCATAATAGGCCCGCGGATCCCGGATAACCTTGTATTCAATCAACCACTCGGCGCCAAAGTAGACTAGCGTACTTAAGGCAATTCCGGTTGCAGTAAGAATCGCCAGCGATAAATAAAAAACCCGGTTAGCCCCCCGGTAATCCTGTAAAGCTACCTTTTCAGCCGTAATGATGGAAATAGCCACTGGAATACCGGCACTCGACAGGCTAAGAGCCAATAAATAGACAGGAAAAGCCATTTGATACAGGCCAATCCCTTCCCCACCCAGCACACGGGATAATATAATCCAATTAAGTGAGCCGATTACTTTTACAACCATTCCACCAATCGTCAGCACAAGTGTTCCCTGAAGAAGACGGTTAGGCTTACGTTTTATATCGTCCTGCTGCTTCATAGTTTTACACAATTCATCCCTTCACAGAATCGGACTTAAGCTCATTATACTATTCATTATAATAGTAGCAGTTTTATTTAGCTAGATTGTTGTGTCCGGTTCTTACGCAAGTAATATACTGCGGCAGCTACAAGCACAGCGACAACTACCAGACTAATCTCATGTCCCATCGCGTTTAAGTCCCGCCAGTTTTCCCCCAGCGCCTGTCCGGCGTAAATTAAAGCCACAGTCCAAGGGACAGAACCCAGCAAAGTATAGAGGATAAATTTACCGGGATTTACCCTGGCAAATCCGGCCGGCAATGAAATAAAGGTACGGACAACCGGCAATAACCGGCTAAAAAAAGTCGCCTTCAAGCCATAACGGTCAAACCATTTTTGGGCAGTATCAATATGCGATTTAGACAGCAATAGATATTTTCCATACTTTTCAACAAAAGGCCTTCCACCGTAAAAACCTACCAAATAGGCAACCACAGACCCTATTAACCCGCCTGTCACCCCGGCAATAATACTCAGAGTAAAATCAAGCTTGCCAAGGTAGACTAAATACCCCGCAAAACCAAAAATGAGTTCACTCGGTACAGGTATGCATGCACTCTCCAGCGCCATACCGATGATAATACCGGTATAACCCCAAAGAGCAATATAATCTACTACTATTTGAAAAAACTGTTCCGCAATAATCGCCTCCTCTGTCTTCCTATTCTAACACGATTAGATAGAAAACTGCAAAAAAACCGCTATTCATAAAACAGCGGTAAATGATCATAGTTTGTATTATAAATAAAATATGGTAATATAGTAAAGAGTGAAACTATGTTTTGGTAGGTGTAAATTTTTGAAACGATTTTTTTTTATTGCTGTTCTAACAATCGCTATGCTTTACATTCTGGAAGTTTCGGAAGCGGTTGGACTAAATAGCTTTAAACCTAATTTAGAAGTTAACCATATAGCTAACGAATATATTTTAAAATGGCAACGGGTACCTTATTTTGCTTATTACGAGGTGGAGGCTTTAAGTATGCCGCCAACCGCTGATAACCTGAAGAGCGACGGCAGTCAACGCATTGCCATTTACCGAACATGGAAAAACCAATTGGCAATTGACGAAAATTTTCCCTTTCGCACCTACTGGCGGGTGTCTGCCCAAACCATATTCCATACACCTTTGGGAAAATACTCCGACTATGTGAATTTAGCGGAAGCCAGCGGCAGTACGGTCAAAGATTTCGACAAAGTCAAACCTGAGCCTACTTCGCTTTATCCTGCTGCCGCTCCTGCCTCCATCCGGCCAATGCTCACCTGGAAACTTGTGCCCGGTGCCGTATATTATGAGCTTGAGTTTCTCACAGAACCACCGGAAAATCCTAATGAAATTTCTTCTTCTGAGAAGCAGCTGCGCTTAACCCGCGAAGTTTTTACCAACGGCTATAATGCCGATTTGGCCTGGTATAACGGCAATCATATTTTCTGGCGGGTACGCGCATTGAATCAAAAAGGCAATCCTTTGGGCGTCTTTTCCGATGCGACTGAAATTTGGATTGATCACAACCTTATCCCGGTAATAAAGCCCCTCCCCAATAATCATCAACCGCCAAACCTGCCTGCGCCTCTCTATCCCGCCTATTCCTGGATTCCCGTATTTGGCGCTCTGAGCTACGAAATCGAGCTTACCAGCCAGCCACCGGAAAACCCCGATGGTATTGAGCCGTCCGTATACCGCATTTGGAGCAAAACAGTAACAGGCTTAACTGACTGTTATGATGATCAGCCGCGGATTACTCCCGGCAAATATTATTGGCGGGTACGCGGTATTGATGCTGCCGGCAATCCGGTCGGCGTCTATTCGGACGCCACTGAATTTACTGTCGATTTAACCCGCGGGCAGTATGCAGCAACCTTTGGCGACAGTATTACCCATGGCGGGGGAGCAATCTCCTATTCTCCTGCCGATTTTGACTACAGCTATCAGACTTATCTCCATTTTCCCGCTGTAAATCTAGGTAAAAGCGGTGATACCTCAGCGGCTATGCTGGCTAGATTTGACCAGGATGTGCTCCCCTTTAAACCAAAGTATTTAATTATTCTCGGTGGCTCCAACAGCCTGCGTGGCGGCGTTCCCGCCGAACAAGTAATTACCGAGCTTTCAGGCATTCGTGACAAATGCCTGATTAACGGTATCCGCCCCATCTTTCTAACTCTGCCGCCAATTAATCCTGACGCAATTAGCGAAGCTTTTAATGAGGAAACGGTTTCCAATTGGCGGACTGAGTTTGACACTGTCAATAATTTTATCAAACAGCAACGCTATTTTATTGACATAGAACCTTACCTGGCCGACAGTAACCGGGAACTTCCCGATTATATGGCAATTGACGGCTTACACCTCGATATTGAAGGCAAAAAGCTAATTGCCCAAATAATCAATGCCAACTGGACCAGAATTATTCGCTAAATTTTAAATTTGTCCCCCGTATTTTCCAGTATTTAATCTTCTCCACGTACAAGTTTCTCCTTTTCGGTCAATACTTCAATCATGATCAATGCGCCCAGTCTAAATCCGTACAGAAATGATTCGGAGGCTTCCATCGAACTTGATTGAGAATGCAAATCCAGCAGGTTATCCAGTTGATTGTAATCATCTTCTGGAAGCTTCTTTTGCCACATTTCTAACGTGTCAGATATTCTTTTGTTTAATGGTCGGTATTCGGGGGCTTTTGGAAAAATCAATTCAGCGGGATATATATTGCCGTTATACAACTCTTCCAAAATAGACTTCATATTTCATCCACCTTCTTTCTGTTTTGGAATATACCGAGCGCAGTGCTAATATTCGATAACGCTTTCCCTGTGAAAATTGCCATTTGTATATACCCCCCGTTATTTAGGCCGCCCGTAAACTTGCCGTCCGCGCGGCGCCTTTTTGGGGGGAATTTAAAAGCCGCCTGTGCCAGGTATGCTTACCTACACAAGCGGCTTGATTTCATACTTTGCCATCGTTTGGAGACTTTGCTCACTTGTTTTGAAGCAAAACTCCCCGTGCTGTGATGCTTGCGGAAAGTCGCACAGCTAATCGCCACGCACAATTTAAAAAATACCCAAACATACCTTTGCTTGTACGAGAAGAAATAATTGGGTATAATAAATATTGTCGTCGTGGACAGTTAACTGTTACGTGTAGGTGGTCGTGCACCTGCGCGTGCCTGAAAGTGGTGGTGCACTTTCAGGACGCGGCGACATTTAAATTCCCATCCATTTTTAATTATAGTGCTTATTGTAAATTTTGCAAGAGATTCCGGCGGATATTACTGGAATTTCCTTTACTAATTTGTTTGTGGACCAGCGTTATTCACTGAATTGCTGTTCAAGCCGCAGCAACGCGTCGCGCCGCGCCTTGGCATTGGCAAAAAAGGCGTGAATGCTGTTTCTGTCTTTTTGCCGAATTTTTTCGGCTACGTCGCTTATGATTTGACTGAATTTGTCCAGGCTGTCGGCAATGGGCTCGGTATTGGTCATACAAATATCCGCCCACATATCGGCATTGGAAGAGGCAATTCGCGTTGTATCCCGGAAACCGCCGCCAGCCAGCTTAATGCTGGTTTCCTGATCTTCGGAATACTGGAGTAAAGTTACCAGGGCAGCCGCCCCAATATGAGGCATATGACTGATTAAGGCGGTACACCGGTCGTGCTGAGCGGCATTCATTTGCGTTATTCTGGCTCCTGTCCAGCTAATCACCTGGCATAATGTTTCCATAGCCCGGGAGTCGACCTTTGCATCAGGTATAACAATATACCATTTATCACGAAAAAGTGTACATTCTGCGGCTTCTATGCCGCTTTTTTCACGTCCGGCCATGGGATGGCCGGGAATATAATGAACTTCCCGCGGTAACACTGCTGCGATTTTTTCCATCAAATAAGTTTTGGTACTGCCGGTGTCAGTCAAAATAGCGCCTTTTTTTACATGGAATGCTATTTCGCTTATATGTGCCGCTATTTGCAGTACCGGCGTACACAAAAAAACTATATCGGCATTTTCTACACCGGTTTTATAATCGGTAGTTATCAAGTCGGCGGCCCCGCACTGTTTGGCTATGGTTAATGCTAATTTATTGGTGTCAATCCCGACAATCTCTATATTGGATCCCTGAGCGGCTTTGATAGCTAAACCAAGTGAGCCGCCAATTAACCCCATGCCGATGATGGCAATCTGCTTAACAGCCGGTCTCATGCCATTTTCCTGCCCACTACTGCAGCAATAGCGCCCACTTCATTCATTAACGCCTGGAAGTTATCCGGAGTCAAAGATTGATTGCCATCTGATAACGCTTCTGCCGGATTAGGATGAACTTCAATCATCAAACCGTCGGCGCCGCCGGCAACAGCCGCTTTGGCCATAGGTCTGACCAATTTCCACACGCCCGTACCATGGCTGGGATCAACAATAACCGGCAGATGGCTCAAATTTTTAAGGACTGCCACCGCACTTAAATCCAGTGTGTTGCGGGTGTAATCCTCAAATGTCCGGATGCCGCGTTCACAAAACATCACATTAAAATTGCCTTCACTCATAATATACTCGGCAGCATGCAGCCATTCGTTGATTGTTGCCGCCATACCACGCTTTAACAGCACCGGCATACCGCTTTTGCCCACTGCTTTTAAAAGTTGGAAATTTTGCATGTTGCGGGCCCCAATTTGCAGAACGTCCGCATAGGCACTTACTGTCGGAACAGACTGGATATCGACAACTTCGGTAACGATCTTGAGTCCGGTTACAGCCTTAGCCTCCGCCAATAGCTCCAGTCCTTTCTCTTCCAGCCCCTGAAAAGAGTAGGGCGAAGTCCGGGGCTTATAAGCCCCCCCGCGTAAAAACTGGGCACCGGCCGCTTTGACAATTTTAGCTGATTCCAGCAGTTGTTCCTTGCTTTCCACCGCACAGGGACCTGCCATTACAACCAGGTTTGCGCCGCCAACCAGGATACCGCCAATATCAATGACCGTATCTTCATTTTTAAATTCCCGGCTAACCAACTTATACCCGGCAGTAACAGCAATTGTCTTTTCCACCCCGGGCATGGCCTCCAGGGGAAGCTGGGCCATAAGTTTTTTCTCGCCAATCAGACCAATGATTGTGCGGACTTTTCCTTCCGATAGATGAACCTTCAAACCAGCGCCGGTTACCCGGGCCACTACATTGTCAATTTCAGTCTGCGCAGCGGCTGGGCTCATTACAATAATCACAATTATCGCCTCCGTGTAAAAATATAAAAAGCCCCGTCCCCCTAACAGGGACGAGACTTGTGCTCGCGGTACCACCCTGCTTGCTTAAAATTAGCAAGCCGCTTTCTTCAGGTACAGGTTATTCCGATACCCTAGCCTCTGATAACGGTGGCCTCCGGCGCAGTCTACTGGAAAATCGTTCAACCTGCTGCTCATGGGTGTATTTCAATCAACACGCTTACCGGGTCGCACCATCCCCCGGCTCTCTGAAAATAGCATAGCTGATTTACTTATCCCCTTCATTGCATTTATATATGCTGTTGACAAAGACTATAGCACGATCACATTCCTTTGTCAAGGAACCAAAACCAAATTAATTAAATACATTATACAGTTCTTTTGTAAAATCTAAGATTATACCAGGCTTCTCCCTCAGCCGGTAATTGTTCCCAGCCTGCCTTCGTTAATTGGTCCACTAACCCTGCCAGCGCTTTTTGATGGCGATTATTTTTTTCATCGGGGGTAAAGGAACATGACATAATCTCAATTTTAGCCGACTTCTTGATGATAGTATCCTTAATTCGTGCCTGGAACTCACCAATGTCACGGGGAAATATCCCCCAGCGCTCGCCGGTAGTCTTATAGATAATTTCACACTCCATGATAATGCCCCCTAAATTGCGGCTGTCCGGGCTACTCCTTGCCTTTTAACTCCTCCAATGCTTTCGCCAACTGGTCAGGACAGGAAGTATTCTTATCGCCGCATTTGATTCCTTTCAGCTTACTGATAACCTCTTCCACTTTCATTCCTTCTGCAAGCCGGCTTACACCTTGCAGGTTACCGGAACAGCCTGATTGAAACTGAATTTTTTTTACAATCCCTTCTTCGACCAAAAACTCGATCTTTCTGGCACATACACCACTTGTTATGTAAGTATTCATTCCAGTCCACATTTCCTTCCCATATACGTAGTATGATAACATTATAGCATACTACTTATGCAGACATAATAATTTCTTTATAGCCGGCGAACAGCGTCGATCAATGGCGGCACAACCTGTTTTTTACGCGACATAACACCCGGCAAAAACCAGCTGCCGTCTGACCGTCCTGGGCCGAAAGCAGTGGCAATAAGCCCTGACGGCTGACCGTAAAACATCAGGTAGGTTGCCTCATCCAATATGCCTGTAACCAGCAGTATCGCCATATTATACTGTTCCTTTATACAGATTGCCTGCAAAGCAGCCTCGATCTGGCTTTGCTGTTGGAGCACGCTTTCGGGGTCCATAACAGAGATTTGACTGATAGCAACATAATATTCGCCAATCTGAAATTCTTTCAGATCGGTGGCAACAATATCGGCCGGTGTCAGCTTGTCAATTACCGAACCGGCTTTTAGCATCGCCATTCCGAAATCCTGAATAGAAAGTCCGGCGATCTGGGCCAATTTATTAGCCGTATCATGGTCTTTCGCCGTTGCGGTCGGCGACTTAAAAAGTACGGTATCGGAAATGATGGCAGCCAGCAAAAGACCGGCTAGTTTCTGAGGGATAGCTACATTCCTGTGCCAGTGCATATTGGCTACAATCGTAGCTGTCGATCCCACAGGTTCATGTCTGATAAAAATTGGCTCACTGGTTTCAAGCCCGCCTAAGCGGTGGTGATCAACAATTTCAACAATTTTTGCTTCCTCAATGCCATCCACTGCTTGCGAGCGTTCATTGTGATCCACTAAGATAATCTGATCGCGCTCAGGGACGATCAGTCTGTCACGGTCAATAAGTCCCACCAGTTTTCCTGCCTGAACCACAGGATAATTACGGTAACCTGTACGAATAATACTGTTTTTTATGTCAGAAACCATATCATCAGGCTTAAAGGAGGTCACATTCGTTTTCATGATTTTCCGTACCGGAATGCTCTGGTTGATCAACCGCCCACAGGTATAGGTATCCTGCGGCGCTTTTATAATATAAGTACCTGCCGTCCGTGCCGCCCTTACGACCTCGGGGGCCACTGCGAAATCGCCGGTAACAATCAGGCAGGCCACACCGATCTCAATACAGGCAAGCTGAGCGCTGGTGCGGTCACCCACTAACACGATATCATCGGGCTGAATCACTTTAGCCATAGTCTGCGTACGGGAAGCAGCGATTTTAACATGTCCTTCAATTCTTTTTGACAACTCTCCACCGCATACCAAAGTTCCGCCAAGGCACTGTAATATACCGGCATAGTCGACACCTGTTTCCCGCAAATCCTGCATGCCCAGTTCATTAACATATCGCTCTGCCAAATCACTGACAGTAACGATGCCCACTAAGCTTTTGTCACTCTCAACAACCGGAATAGATTTCAAATTATGCTCTTTAATAAGCTGACCAAGCTTCCGCAAGGTATTCCAGGGATGAATAGCGATTGTATTCTCATGCATGACATCTTTTGCGCGCGGGTATAAATCCAAAATCAGTTCAGGCGGCTGCACGCCAAAGACATCCAATACATATTTGGTCTCCGCGTTAATTTTACCAGCACGTGCCGGAACTGTATGCTCGCCCAAAGCCGTTTTTAGATGTGCGTAAGCAATTGCTGAACAAATAGAATCCGTATCCGGATTCCGGTGGCCGATTACATAGATTGGTTTGGACAAACTGTTCTCAACTCCTATACTTTTTGAACTACGACCTGGCACATTCACCAGCCTCTCCCTTCATGATGGCTAAGCCATGATCCAGCGCCGGTAATATAACTTCTAAACATTCCCGCACACCTTTGGGACTGCCGGGAAGATTAATGATTAACGTTCTGCCGCGCATTCCTGCTACCGCGCGGGACAACATAGCCCGTGAAGTTTTTTCCAATGACTTGGCTCGCATTACTTCGGGAATACCGGGAACTTGTCTGTCAATTACGGCCAACGTGGCTTCCGGAGTAACATCGCGTGGGCCAAGGCCAGTACCTCCGGTCGTAAGGATAAGATCAATTTTCAAATCATCGGCCATTTCTATCATAGCCTGGCTAAGGGCTTCGCGCTCGTCGGGGACGATGACATACCGCTTGACCTCGCCAAGCTCAGCCATAACTTCGGCGATGGCCTTACCGCTCAAATCCTCGCGCTCGCCGCGTGAGCCCTTATCGCTGGCTGTAATAATACCGATACTATACATTTTCAATCACCTCCAGAATATCTCCTGTTGCCACCTGTCCACCTGTCACTACAATGGCAAATATCCCTTCTTTAGGCATAACACAGTCACCGGCCTGATAATAGATTTTGCAACGATTATGGCATACCTTGCCAATTTGACTGACTTCCATCAAGACCTCACCAATCTTTAGTTTTGTGCCGATTGGCAGTGAAGGCAGGTCAATACCCGCAGTAGTTAAATTTTCGGCAAAGTCACCCGGATGCACATCAAGACCTTTTTGCCGCATCTTTTCGATACTTTCCAGAGCTAATAAACTTACCTGCCGGTGCATAAAGCCGGCGTGAGCATCCCCTTCCAGCCCCATTCCCGGCAACAATTTTGCTTCCCCAACATTTTTTTTGCGTTCACCTTTATTTTTGCTGGTGCATACTGCTACAATCTTTCCCTGCATGCTTTAATCCTCCCTTACAAAATTACCGCTTTTTCCACCCGATTTGGCCCGCAGCCGGATATATTCAATCGTCATGGCCTTATCTACCGCCTTACACATATCGTAAATCGTTAATGCTGCGACAGATACCGCTGTCAGTGCCTCCATCTCTACGCCAGTCTTGCCGGTCGTTTTAACTATAGCCCGAATATCAATAGCATTGCCTGCATCGTCTACAGTAAATTCAAGATTAACCCCTGTTAACAGCAACGGATGGCACATGGGGATTATATCCCATGTCCGTTTGGCCCCCATTACGCCGGCGACCTGTGCGACTCCCAAAACATCACCCTTACCCAGGGCTCCCTGCTTCACCAGTTCGAGGGTAGCAGGCTTCATAACAATCCGTCCTTCCGCCACTGCTTCCCGTTTTGTTTCGTCTTTGACAGTTACATCTACCATACGGGCTTTGCCTGCATGATTAAAATGGGTTAATTCCACTATGATTCCCCCTTCTGGAGCTAGCAAATTTCGTCTTAGCAACTAACCGGCAAAAATAGCCCAGCTTCACCAATTATCATCCGCCTATCTGCGACATCTTCCGGAAAAATTGAGTCGGCTCAGCGGCATTTGTCAGCGAATGCTCCTGTGGTTTACTTTTTATAACATGATAAAAAATCTCCGCAATTTCGTCATCGCTGGCGCCATTGCGCAAAGCGCTTTTTACGTCAACTTCTTGATTGGACAATAAACATGGTTTAAATTTTCCATCCGCAGTCAGCCGAATTCTGTTGCACACTCCGCAGAAATGGTCGGAAAGCGGTGTAATAAAACCAAATGAGCCTGGGGCCTGGGGCAAAGTGTAGTACTTGGCGGGACCGTTGCCGTAAATATCCAAAACAGGTTTTAATACTCCCCGCCCGCTGGAATTAATCGTAGTTTTCACCTCATCAATACTTGGACCAGGGCCGATTTGAACTTCTCCTATCGGCATATATTCAATAAATCTGACCGCTATGGGCGTGCGGTGTACTAGATCAAGGAAATAGGCAATATCCTGTTCGGTTATTTGATTAGTTAGCACAACATTTAGTTTTACCGGTGTTAGTCCCACGGCTAAAGCAGCCTCAATTCCTTCTAAAGTTTGAGCCAACTCCCCCCCACGGGTAATCTGGCGAAACCGTTCGGGATTGATCGTGTCAAGACTGATATTGACGCGGGTTAAACCGGCAGCTTTTAGCTGAGCGGCCATCGGCGCCAGCAGACTGCCATTTGTCGTCATGGACAAATCGGTAATTGTTTGCAAGGCGGTAATGTTGCGAATAAACTCAATAATACCTTTGCGGACAAGCGGCTCCCCGCCGGTAAGGCGGATCTTATTAACTCCACGATTGCTAAGTATCTTTATTATCCGTAGAAATTCTTCATAGGATAGAATTCCTTCATGGCTGAGCATTTTTACGCCCTGTGTCGGCATACAGTAAACACAACGAAAATTACAGCGGTCTGTCACAGAAACCCGCAAATAGTTGATTTGACGGTTATGACAGTCATACATAGCAATCAGTCCTTTACTATTTCGATTTTAGTACACTTGCTTCTAAAAAGTCCGCCATGGCTGCCGGTTCTTCCAGGGAAAAATGGGGAATTGCATCATAAATTACGGTATCAGCTGCTACAGCCAGAAGTTCCGTCTTAACCCCCAAGGGATCATGGCCGGCCGCCTGACGGTATATTTCAATTTTTGCTTTTTTTTCCTGCTTGTAGCCTTCGGTAAAGATGATGTCAACATCGCGAATGAGCTGGATCACCTGATTCAGCGGCACTTCTTGTTCAGATTTTTTAATCAATGCCATTTTATGAGGGGAAGTCAGGCATACTACATCCGCACCGGCCTGAGCATGCCGCCACGTATCTTTGCCTGTCTGATCCATTTCAAAATCCTGGTGATGATGCTTGATAACCGCAACTTTATAACCTCGCTGCTTCATTACCGCAATTAACTTCTCCAGATAAGTTGTTTTACCACTGTTTGACCGCCCTACTACAGATATAACCGGGATCATGATTGTCGCTCCTTTTACCTATATATAATACGCAATATAACCCCCCGGACATTATGCCAAAATAGCGAAAACCAAATGACGATGATCGCTACTTACACTATGACAATAACGGGCTTTATTAATTTCACACATACTTACTGCAATATTCCGTATATTTGTAGAAACTTCTCCATTTTTAGCTGATTAACCTCCTCTTAAAATTAACTTTCATGATTTTTTCTTCAGCTAGCAGGAATTTTATTACTCTCTTGGGAAAAATACTATACTAAAAATTATTGGGAGGTATAATAATGGCTAACTTAACTTTTTATGGTCATGCCTGTTTTAGTTTATGCGCAAAAGATACCACATTATTATTTGATCCGTTTTTTACCGGCAATCCGGTTAATCCTGGTAATCCGGCCGAAGTCAGTTGCAACTATATTCTGGTCAGCCACGGGCATAGCGATCATCTTGGTGACACGATAGACATAGCTAAACGCACCGGCGCAACCGTACTGTCCACTGCTGAAATCGCCTCGCTAGTCGGTCAGCAGCAATGCGCCAATATCAGCATGCACTTGGGTGGTAAGCGTACCTTTGATTTTGGCTATGTAAAACTAACGCCCGCTTTTCATGGCGCCGGTGTTCCCGGCGGACACGCCGCCGGTTTTATTGTTAATTTTTTTGGCAAAACAATCTATTTTGCGGGTGATACTGCCCTCTTTGGCGATATGGCCCTGCTGGGCCGTTTAGAAAATATTGATTTTGCCTTGCTGCCCATCGGCGACAACTACACAATGGGCCCGGAAGATGCGGTTGAGGCAGTAAAAATGCTCAAGCCGAAAACAGTAATTCCTATGCACTACAATACCTGGCCGGTTATTGCTCAATCACCAGAACTATTTAAAGAAAAAGTAGAAGCACTTTCCATTTCTGTACAAATTTTAAATCCGGGACAAACCATTACCCTGTAAAAAAAGCGACCATGTCATATTTATAACTGAACTGCTTCCACCTATTCTTTTAAAAAATAATCTTAAATAAGCCTTTTGCCATTACTGCTGGTAAAAGCCTTCATCATCTCGATATATTTATCAAAATTGCCGGCATCAAAAGCTGATACCGGCAATTATTGATTCACTATTTTAATCCAAAGCTTTCACAAGATCTCTAACATCACCAATAATCGCTCGGGGAATTGGCAAATCAAGCATGGTTTTTAGTCCCGGCTCGGAGTTAATGACAAGCGGAACCATGTTAACACAGATAGCAATAGTCGCAATTCCTCCCGGAATTTCCGGTTTTATCTGAAGATTCATATTTGGCGTGCCATTAACAGTAATATAGTCTCCTGTTTCAATATTTTCTAATTCAGGTTTAATTTGTTGCGGATGTTCCATCGTAATAAATGTTTTGCCATCAAAATCAGCATATCCAAGCTGTCGGCAACCTGCCACATCACCGGCATTGACTGAAACAATATCCGTTGCTCTTGGTACTTTCGTCAGAATTGGTTCTTTATCTTGCCGGATATTATTCATTTTGATGCCAAAGGCTTCCTCAAACATTCCGAAAGATTGCAAAAAACCAATGTGACCGGCAATGGTTTCATTTTTTACTCCCTGAATAAATTCTTCCGGCTTCAGACCAATTCCCTGTTCTACCATAACTGCCTTACCAAAACAGGCCAAATCATTAATTCTTTTCACATTAAGGCTTTCCACTGTATCACAGACTCCGGTAAGCATAATTACTACCAAATCCATAATAAAACCGGGATTTACACCTGTGCCGAGTATCGAGACTCTATTTTCCTTAGCAATTCTATCCATTTCATCAGATAATTCAGGGTCAACTACACGCGGATAGGACATTTCTTCTGCCGTCGTAACAATATTCATGCCAGCTTCCGCTGCCATCTTAATCTGAGGAAATACAACTTTTGTAAAAGAAGCTGTCGCCAAAAGACAAACATCGGCAAAACCTTTTTTTATAACATCTTCGGCATTTTCGGTAACTGTACAAGAATTATCTTCGTTCGCCGCAATTTCTAATATTTCATAAAGCTTTTTACCGACTTTCTTAGGATCCATATCAATAGCACCGACAATTGTAAAACCTTTTTTACCTAACATCATTCTGGCAATGCCGCTTCCCATAGAACCTAATCCCCAAACAACGACTCTAACTTTTCTTTTCATTATAACTCCTCCTAATGATAAATAACTAATTTAAAATCATATAACTATGCACTATAAGCCTGTTCATTTTTATAATATTTTTTTACATAAGGTGATGTCATTGCAATCAACAGACAGCCATAATCAACGTTAAATTCTATTACGTCACCAATAGTAAATTTTTTCTTGCAATCAGTCACATCAAGAATCAAATGGTCGCTACTGGCACCGAAAATATTTATATCTTCATCAAGGGGTGTTAATCCGTCTACCTTTATATCCTGTCTACCTATGGCAACAATCGCCCGTTTCCTTATCCCCTTATCCTCATAATGCGGCTTCCTGCCAAAAGCATCTACACCAATGTTCCCTATTGGAATTGTTGGTTTATCTTTCAGTTCCACAATTTGACCTTTAATAATAAACGCATCTTTGTAACAATTAGGTATAAGCTGCCCGTAAGAGGTTTCCCTCCCTAGCATAATGGCTTCACCAATTCTCAATTGATTAATTTCCCGAGGAATTGTATGATTGATCACCATGTATAAGCTACTGGAATTCCCCCCTGAAATGATCGGTACTGTAATTGAAAATTTCTCTTCTATATCTTTTTTTAATTTAACGAGCATCCCTAAATTGTGTTTATCAGGAATTACCGCCCCGTAACAAGTCACATTTGTCCCCAAACCAAACAAATGGATATGCTTCATTTGTAATATTTTTTCAACAGTATCCATAACATCCTTTATCAATACCCCTTCTCTTAAATCCCCTACATCAACCATAAGAATAATGTTATGAATTTTATTTAACCTGGCGGCCGCTTCCGCTAATTTACTGATGGTACTAATCTCGGAATTAAGACTGATATCACTATATTGAACAACATCATCGATTTCACTTAGCATCGGAACTCTCAGCAATAGTTTCGTACAATTTAAATCCTGTAATTTCTTCAAATTTTTCATTCTGGAATCGGCAATTTGCGTAATTCCGGCCTTAAGAAAAGCTTCTACAATTGGCTTTTGGGCACAAACCCCTTTACTAACAGCACCTATATCAATGTGTTCGTTATGACAAATAGCTTTAATTTCACAAATATTATGGATTATTTTCGCTATATCGATATCTATGCATGGATATTCCTGCCTCATAATTCCTCTCCCTTTTCAAAAGCACTTATACAACTGCCGCCTCCATAACCTTCGCTATCCCTAAACTTTGCATTAGCAATGCCTGCGAGGCAGCTTTATTTTCTCTGCTTAACACTCCGGCACAAGCCATAATATAGTCTTTATCCAACAAAACTTTAGCGCCCTTTCTCGGCATCATTGTCACATCTTCCTTCAAATACCTTATCGCCGTCAGTATTGTCTCGCCGCCCGGAATTCTTGTCAGGGCCCCGCCTGTGCCCACTATATACTTCACTTGGGATAAATCTTTGCCGTACGCAATAAAGCCGCCATCACCGTCATATTTTCTTTTAAGCGTACCGGCGTGTCTTTTCAGGGCAACGTCAACCGCTTTTTTCGTTAATAAGCGGCTTGCTGCAATATCTTCTTTCTCAATGGGGATCGCTGTAATGTGCTGCGCGATATATTCTTTTGAAAACCCTCCCAAATCCCTGATATCAAGCAGTTCTATAACATTGTTACTGTTTACAAATACCCCTAGGTCACCCTCTACCGTTCTTTTAGCTTTGGGCTCAGGATTAACCAGCATATCTAATATAGCACTGCTTCCTTCAGTAACGGAGTGAACATCTGTCGTTGCTCCGCCAACATCAAACACCAATAAATCCCCCAGTAAGTCATATAACAATTTAGCGCTTTCCATCACCGCGCCCGGTGTTGGCATAATACTTCCTGTCACCATCTCTTTGATATGATTCATTCCCGGGGCTTTTACAATATTTTTTTCAAACACTTCCTGGATTACTTTGCGTGCCGGTTCAACATTCAACTCATCTACACTGGGGTAAACATTCTCTATTATATAGAGTTCCTGACCTTTGAAGATTTCCCTTATTTCTTCTTGGTTGGCAATATTGCCGCAATACAATACCGGCTTATTAAATTGTTCATTACTGATTAATTCAGCATTATATAACGCTGTTTCTCGTTCACCATAGTCTGTTCCGCCGGCAATCATGATCATATTAGGATTGATTTCATATATTTTTTTCAAATCACTTTTTCGCATTCTCCCGGACGTAACCATTTTTATTACCCCACCGGCACCTAATGCCGCTTCCTTAGCTGCTCGGACAGTCATTTGCCCCATCAACCCATGAACAGTTATTTTCAAGCCTCCGGCCGCACTGCTGGTAGCGAGCATTTTGCCCCAGACAAGCGGTTCTTTTAGCTGATTTTCAATCTCGCGTATCGCCGCTTTTAGACCAACTGTTACATCACCTTCTAAAACTGTAGTGGGGCCTTTTCCTTGAAAAGACATATCAATAAAAAATCTTCCTTGTTTATCCTGTTTGGAACTAAAGGCTGTGACTACCGTCGTCGTGCTGCCAATTTCCGCCACTAAATAATCAACTTTCAACTTTATTCCCCCCTATCTATATACAACGTGCTAAAGATTTGTGCAGGCGGGTGGTGTGTTGGCAAAAGCGGAAGTCAAACGCCAGTGGTGGGGCGTTGCCAATACACCATCCGCCTGCGCCCGCAAAATTCAATGCGGAATATATAGAAGGTTACCGCCTCATTCTAAACAGGCAAATTTCTAAATATCAATACTTTTATTTTTCGTTGTCCGCTACACCCATTAATTTCTTAATAATGAATGATGCAACATCAGTACCGTTTGATCCTCTGCCAAATCCGACATCCATTCCATTGGCCCTTGCTATCTCGTCAGTAACTTGTGTACCTCCGGAAACAAGGATGATTTTATCTCTTACTCCCTTTTCAATACAAAGGTCATTTAACTTCTTCATATTTTTCGTATGCACGTCATTATGGGTAATAACTGTACTGCATAAAATAGCTTGTGCCTTCGATTCTATCGCGGCATCAACCAATTTTTCCAGCGGGCATGAAGTGCCTAAATAAATTGTCTCCATTCCAAACTTTTCAACACCGCCGTGTTTAATGTCTATTACTTCTCGTAAACCGACAGAGTGTTCATCTTCCCCAACTGTCGCCGCAACAACCTTGATGGGATGCTCTTTTACATAATCTTTCATGACTTGATTAGGCAGTACTTTTCTACGTTTGGGAAGCACTAGTTCGTCCCGTCTTACAGGCACAAAGTCACAAATTCCTTTAATTTCAACAAGTGTTCCCTCGGCTTTTTGCAATACTTGCTTATGCACAAGCTCAACATCTTTCAAATTCATTCTCTTGCCCATTTCCAAGGCTGCAGCTTCACTGATTTGTTCATTTTCAGGAATACATAAAGTAACCTTTACATACCCGTCTTTGGCCCATTGCACTTCGGGAAACACCGTACCATCTTCTTTTACCCGCTCCATTCTCTTAAACACATTATCATTGTCATCCAATTCATCAATATATTTAATTTTAGAATGATTGCATAATGTGCATTCACGAATGGGATCACAAGGTTTTTTATACTGACTGGGCACATGGTTATGGCCAAAATGAGCGCAAACCGGTGCGAAATAGTCCTCTTCTCGCTTTACGATGGTATCAACAGCATCACCACCATCCATTTTTCTGGCGATACCATCTCCATTTCTTTCCGGATACAAACCAGAATCCACAAAGAATCCTGCAGCAACCGCTTTAAAATATCCGCCTACTTCCAGCATTTCTTCTAAAAATAAGACTGCTCTTTCTTGAATCTCCCTGGATTTTTCCGGTAAATAACCGTTTCTTTTCAGTTCTATCATATCCATTAAGCCGTCCATGGCTATAAATGACTGTTTAGCTGTATTAACAGCATGAATGTTGTTATAATGCCACGGTACATTTCTTCCTTCATCAGGAGTTATTGTACTTTGAATATCTGCTGATGTTAATTCCGAAATCAGCAAATTCAATGTATGCCCAACGGTTGCTTCCCGTTCACACGACTCAATATATTTCGTGTTCATTTGCGCTCTCATTTTGTATTTTCTAAAAAACTGTCTTAGCGCCACAGCGTATGGTAGATCATATCTCATACACGGAGCCGGCGCTGATGTCGGCGGTACCGTGGATAGAGAAATATTTTCCGGTTTCATCCCCACCAATTCAGAGAACTTGGCATTAATGGCGTGCTGCACCATCAATTCGGGCATTACATTATAGCCCTTCATGGCGGTGGCATTGGCATTATGCGCCCCATCAATTTGCAGCATGCCTGCCCAAGCCATTATTTTCTTGGCCACAGCGGCATCGACAAACGAGCGACACATATTAATATTTCTGTATAGCACATTATATTGCGGATCCTGGTGGGCCCCATTAACACCTTCCTCAGCAAACATTACGGCTATATCGGGACCTGCCACACCGGAAACATAAGAATGAAAATTAATTTTTCTACCGACTTCTTCTTCTATTAAATCAATCGCTTTTCTTGTTGCTCTGACTTCTTTTCTCGTAATAGGTACCCCGCCGATTCCTTCCGGCGTTCCTTCGATTAATCCATCATAATGACTCTGGCCGGCCGTTCTAATCACCATCAAGTGATCGGCGCCATGCCAGGCAGCCATTCTCATTCTTCTTAGATCGTCTTCAAATCTGCCGGAAGCAATTTCCGTAGTAATGACCGGTAACGGTTGCGGATCTATATTTTCAAAACTTCTTGCCGCAGGAAGTGGTTGACTTTTCTTTAACGGAGTTGATATTTCACGATAAGTAAATTCGCCGGCTTTTCCATTGTCATATTTTTCCCGCCAATGCCATCCTCTCCATTTTGGTTCATATTTATCTAAATCTTTTAATACCTCTTCTACCATAAGTTTTTTATTTTCATCCAGCTTTTCAAGCATTTTTTTCACCACTTTTCATTTTTTCAACAACCTTATCCCAGCCTATCCCTTTCGCCAATTCAGCACCGGCTTCAAGATAATCTATCTTCTTTAAATCAGCATAAGTCAAAATAACGTTTCCAATCCCTTTTCCCAGCAGATTCCATTTTGCACCATACTCTACTAACGGCTTAGCTTCCAAACTGGAAAACCCCATTCGCAGCGCAACCGAGCGCTCAATAGCCGGTGATGTATGCGTATATGCTAAATCAACAATCGGTTCTACAATCTTTTCAGTTAAACTCCAAAACCTTTCATACAATTGTTCATTTGTCAAATTTTTTAAGTGATGTCTACTTTGTTCAAAATCATCTGTTCTCTTCATAACCTAAACTCCTCCTATCCAACTTGAATGTCACGCTGTACTAATACTTTTAAAACTTCTTGCTTATCCATTTTGGTTTCTTCCGATAAAAACTTCACATCTATTTCATTAAGTTTGTTATCATGCACCTTTTTGAGAGCGTTATTGATATAGGAATTTCGTAGCCCCGCTAAATCCACATCTTTTACTGAAACAATCGATGGATGTGACGGAATGACAATGTTTTTTCCTGGAATTTGATCTTGGGGATCTCCGACAAAAACTCCAATCCCATTTTCTTTTGCAAAATTCAATTGCGGGATTAAATGTTTTCCCGCTCCCGTATATTCTGTTTCTTGGACAACGATGATATCATCATCCCCATATTCCTGCGCAATTGCAAAGGCAGCCGCCAGCGAGGTATTGCCGGCAGGCCCTCTTTCCATTCCTTCCAGTTGCGCTAATATTTCAGTCATCCAAAATACTTCACCCTGTGTAATCGTTACATACCTGTCTAAATATCTTAATGGTCTTGCCGCACTTCTCGGAACATCAGATCGGTCCGGATTGGTTACAAAAGGAATCCCAAAACCGGTATGTCCTGTTGTAAATGATTTCTTATTGAAAGCTATATCGGAGGCCATATGCAGACCGGAAAGATCAACTGAAGCACCTATTATGCTAGTACTGGCAGCGTCAGCCTTAAAAAGTCCTCTGGCAGTACCAGTAACATTTCCGCCGCCGGCATGTGTTATAACAACGGCCACCGGATCTTTACCAAACTTTTCTCTACATTGTTCGGATATTTCATAGCCTAACGTTTCAACGCCCGCTACGCCAAAAGAAGAATATAGGGAAGCATTATAAAATTCCGTATCATCAAGAACTTTTAAGAAAGCATAAAATAATTCAGGTCCTACGGTAAGCCTGATAACTTCTGCCCCGTAGCTTTCGCATTTTCTCCCTTTCTCAAGAATTTCCGGCTGCCCAACTTTCCTTGAATCATAACACTCGTTAGCAATAATACACTTAAGTCCCCGAATATTGGCTTGCGAGGCTACGGCAGCGCCATAATTTCCGGAAGTAGCTGCGGCAACTCCTTTATAGCCTCTCTTCATGGCGTCGTATACCGAAATAGACGCTCTTCTATCCTTAAAACTTCCTGACGGATTGCAGCTTTCGTCTTTTACACAAATCCTGGCGGCTGTTCCCGTCTTAGATGATTTCCTTGCTAATGTAGTAATGTTTTTTAATTCCAACAATGGTGTATTGCCTACGCCAACTTCCTGTTGTATTGCCTTTACGTCCTGCAGACAGTAACCGACATCTCTCATTAAACCTTCATAGTCAAAAGCGAGTTTTCCAGTTTCATATTTATCAAAATCAATTCCCACCGACTTAAGCATAATTTCATTTTTTTTGACCATAAACTTCTCATATTCATTCATCATGTAGACCTCCCATAAGATATGACCAATTGTTCTCTTTTACTGACCAATCATTTCCCTTGCTTGTTTTCCCACATGACTTATCTCTTTTACATATTTACCGTAAGTATGGTAATATCCGGGTTCTACCTCTACGACAATCCCTTTGGCAATCCTTCCCACATTTGTTATAACCTCTACCGCATCTCCCCGTTCACAATTTTCAAGGCAATTTCCTCTGATCCAGGCTTTAAGTGGCGTGATTTTTGTTTCTTCCGGTATAGTTTGAGCCCGATTTTCCGGAGTTAAAACGACTTCTTCAATTTCAACCCATGTACCCTTGTTAATCATAACCATTCACCTACCATAGTTGTATTTTTAAGAAATGTACATGTACTTATTTTATTATCGCAATTATTGTGCCAACTAAGATTAAAGTTAAAAAATTTTTTATTGATAAAGAAATCCCATGAAACCGTTATATAACTATATAAAATAAAATGAAACCGCAATTAGATCTTGCCTCTAATTGCGATTTCACTTATTCTATCGCAAAATAATTTGCGGTAATGCAAAATCCTTTGCTTTTTTGGGTAAAATATCGAATTATCAGGACTTACTGTCAAACACAGGCCGTTTTTACCCACGAAAGCTGGGAAAGAGATTATTGAAATGTATATTTATAAAAAGTACAACCTCCATTTTTTTTGAAGGTTGTACTCTTTATAATCTGTATGTATAGTTTTGCCGAATACTGACAGAGATAAGTACTTTACGACACCACGCAGGCGCCTGAAGATTCAGGTCATCGACATCGCGGAACTGTCTGCCTGAAGAAAGTTATCTTTTACATCGTTCTACATTCCCCTTGGTTTGGGGCCTTCTTGGGCGGCAAAGCATGAAAAATCTTCCTCAAATACCCAAATAGAAAACTACTATTTAAGCCTATAAAAGTAAATGTTCAATCATAAACTTATAAAGTTCAGGTACAATTTCAAAGGAATAAGAAAGATTTAATCTTTCACTGCATTTGTGGAAATCTTTTCCGAAACCACCAAAAACAACTCCCGGTATACTCAATAGCTTTAATTTTTCGAAGGGAATTGTATAATTTTTATACATACCAATAATATTTTTACTGCAATTCTCAACATCAGCCTTTGAAATATTACCGGTATAACTCAAATCGCAAATGCCCATAAAATAATTTCTTTTTGCTATATCTACTTTAAAATTTACTTTCGCAAAATCCAACATTTTTTGTACTGTGTGTAACAAAAATTCATCATTAGCCCTAGACTTATCCAACGATTTACTCGGATAAAACGGAGGTGCGAATGAAATAACAATGGTAGGCTCCTTTACACTATAATAATTAAAAGTTTCTTTGACACTATGGATTGCAGTAGTTTGTAACCCCATTCCTGCAGCTGTACATTTGTCAATAAAATCATTCATATGATTATCAAAATCTCCAGTAAAGTTTCTTTTGACTTCTTCGTAAAGTTCTTCATAAGTCATAACCCGTGGTTCATAGGTTATCCCAAACCCTTTACATTTTTCATTTATTTTGTCAAAAGCCTTGACTCCAATATCTTTTAATAAAGATATAAGCTCACTAGTGCTCCTGCCGATAGTTAATAAATTATAATAGGCCGCTGCATAAAGAGGAGTCTGAACGGAATAATATTCTTTTAAATCAGTTTGTTTCAAACAAGTTGGCGGAGCAGTAACTATATCTCCAGATGATTCGCAAAAGTCCGTATTCAATTCAAGCATAGCATTTACTTCTGATGCCAATAAATTAGGATTCAACGCACTTGTTGAATCACATACATGAGCTGCCTTTCCCGCAAAAAATAACAATGGCATAATTTTACCGCAAGTACCCAAATATATTTTTTTAGTATCATCCTCCACGTAATCCGGGAGACAACATTCTGAAACAAATGCACCTTTAAATTCCAATTTATTTTCATTTTGAAGTCTTTCTAAAATGTGGACTGCCGCAAGCATCCCTTCTGAATTAGATTCTTCTCCCGGTACAGCAATAAATAAAATATTACCTGAAAAATCTCTCCGCTCAGAATAATAACGAAGAATTTCAATTCCTAGTGCGATTCCGAATTTCATATCTGCAGTTCCTCTACCAAAAATCCAATCACCAGAATGTAAATCTTTAGTAGCGTCTTCATCTAGAGGAAGTTCATGAATCCTTTTCGTAATTTTTATAGGATCAAACGCAATTTCCATTAATGGTCCAAAATCATCAATACCAACAACATCATAATGACCTGTGATAATAACAGTCTTGTTTGATTCTTTTTTCCCTTTTACCATTGCCGTTACAACGGTTCTCTCTAATGGATCGTCTTGAACCGGGTAAACTTTTAGCAATTCTGGATTTTTGAGAAAATAAGCCATTTTTTTCAAAATATCATGTATTCCTACCGCCGCAAAATTCTCGCTCTTAGTCCCTGAAATTCCTGGTATTAAAGCAAGCTTAAACATAGTATCCATGATTTGTTCTTTCAGCATGATTGCAGGCCCCTTTCACTATAATAATTTCTTATTTGGTTTTCTCAGCTTGAAACTCTTGACTTTGTATGTCTGGTTTCATTTTTTTATATAATACTGCTCCCATACATATTTATCACTAGGCACGGCATTTAAAATGAACAATAATATTGTAAAGCCTATAATCCATACTAACGAATCAATACCAGGAAAAATATTTTTCATAATGATTGACGAAGCCACAATTTGAGAAGCTATAGTAACCGTCCAAGCTATCCATTTTATCCATCCCACAGTAAATCCTAGCTCAGAATTAATAAATTCTATTGCATAGGCTTGTACCGTCCCTGCTATTGGCATTGCAATTAATAATTCTCCTAAACAAAACATCATCAAATACATTACGATTGCCCCCAAAAGATAGCTAATAAGGTTCCCCCTGGTTCTGCCTTCTCTAATACATATCCTGAACCTAAAAATAATCCTGTCCCTATTGTCCCGCCTGCTTCTAATTGCGATTTCACTTATTCTACCGCAAAATAATTTGCGGCAATGCAAAATCTTTTGCTTTTTTTTGAATCATCAGGTACTTACTATCAAACAACAATTATACAGGCCGTTTTTACCCCCGAAAGCTGGGAAAGAGATTATTGAAATGCATATTTATAAAAAGTACGGCCTCCATTTTTGGGGGAAGGTTGTACTTTTTTATAATCTGTATGTATAGTTTTTCCGAACACTGACAAAGATAAGTCACAGTATCACTTCAATTCAATACAATAGGATAAGCTCAAGATTTTTTTTCAATATCTATTCCATATTTTTTAATTTTATATTGAAGATCCTGTCTGGAAATATTTAAACTTCTTGAGGTCTTAGTAATGTTATTATTATTTTCTCTCAATATTTTCTGAATAATAGCTTCTTCAATATCTGTCATAAAACCATCTAAATTAATTTTTCCAGCCACATTGGCCACGATATTATGTACATCCATAAAGGTAATGTCCGAATCGTTATTACCAAGGATATAATCAAAACAGTCTTGCGATAAAACAGAATGATCATCCGCCATATTGATTGCGGCTTCAATAACATTTTTTAATTCCCTGATATTTCCCGGCCACTGATATTCGAGGAATTTCCTCAACATCTCCTGATCAATCCCGATTATCGATTTTCCTAAAGTCCTGTTATAATTCTTAATCAACTCATCCACTAAAATTGGAATATCTTCTTTGCGTTCTCTAAGGGGAGGGATATTAATTCTTAATACCCCTAATCTGTAATAAAAATCTTTTCTGAGCCTACCCTCTTCCATTAATTTTTCCGGCTGTTCATTGATTGTGGCAATAACCCTTACGTCAACATCAATATTATTATTACTGCCAACACGCCGGATAACGCCTTCTTGAAGTGCTCTTAAAAGTTTCGATTGCAAATACGGTTCCATAGAATTCACTTCATCCAATAAAATAGTTCCATGGTTTGCTTCTTCAAATAACCCTTTTTTATTCTCCGCACCTGTAAAACCTCCTTTTTCCGTGCCAAATAACATTGACTCCAATAAAGTAGCCGGAATGGCTGCACAATTAATCGGCACAAACGGTCTGTCTTTCCTCATGCCGCCGTAATGAATGCTTTGCGCAAATACTTCTTTCCCCGAACCTGTTTCCGCATATAATAATACCGATGAATTAGACATGCTGGCTTTTTTTGCTTTTTCAATTGCCTTCTTCATTTTAGGGCTCTTCCCATATATGTCATCAAAAGTATAATGCCTTTTTTTCTGCTTTTTATATAAATTTTGCAATTTATATATACTTTCTGTCAGACCTTTTAATTGCGTCATGTCTTTAGAAATTTCAATAGCTGCGATTACCTTATTTTCTGAAACAACCGGTACCGTTGTGTTTATGGTGGTAATTTCCTTTTTGCTTCCACTGCCATAATGTTGGATCAGGTCAACGATTTTCTTTCCTGATATCAATACTTTCATCAAGGAAGACTCACTCTCTGCGACATTCTTCAAATATTCATTTACTTTTTTCCCTAAAACGGCATCAGGACAAATACCCTCAACTTTCCCCATAGCATTATTATAATATCTGGTTTTTCCATCCACATCCACGATATGAACTCCAACTTCCAAATTTTCTATTAAACTATTTAATATTTTTTCTGCAGAAAAATCATTCATTTCTTCACCTTATTTTATATTTTGATTTTTTATATGGCATAATAATTAAATACTTACTTATTAAGCTACTTTAAAAATCAATGAATACGTGATATATTTAATGAGTATCTTGCGTAGTTCTGAGAAAGCTGAAAAATACTGGGTCTAATAATAGACTTTATCTCAACAACGTGTAAAAGCTTTTAACATTTTGCTCACAATAAAATGCTTATAAAGAAACATTCGTCCTTTCCGAATGTTACATATTCCCGGAGGAATTAATTATGAAATTTATTGAAAATATTATTAGCAACCTTATGAAAATAGGCTTAACGAAATATGAATCTATGGTTTATTTGACACTACTAGAAAATCAAGAAATTACAGCCTACGAAATTAGCAAACGTTCGGGCGTCCCACAGTCAAAAATATACGGAACTGTCGGATCACTTATCGAAAAAGGGATTGCGCTACCTAATGGAACTGACCCTACAAAATATGCGGCGTTACCATTGGATAAATTCCTTGAAAATTATAAAACGGAAACAGAAACTACAATTGATTATCTAAAAGACAATATTAAAAATATAAAAACTGATAATACAACAGATTATATTTGGCATTTTAATGGTTCTGAACAAATATATACTAAAATAAAATCTATGTTAGGAAATGTACAAAAAAGTATCTATTTAACAGCATGGGCTAAGGAATATGATTTTTTTTATAAGGATCTATTCGCTGCCAGCGAAAAAAATATTGACGTCGTTTCAGTACTGTATGGCACTACCCAAAAAACAGTTGGAAAAATATATTACCACGAAATGCACGATATGCATAAAATCGCCGCCAAATATGGGCGCTGGTTTAGTCTAGTCATCGACAATAAAGAATCTTTATTTGCTTCCTTTAACGAACAAAATAGCTGTGCTGTATGGACACAAAATATCGCCTTTATGCTAGTAACCGAGTCTTTTATTATGCATGATATCTATATTGCTGAAATCTATTTAAAACATAAAGAAGAGCTCAATAAGGAATTCGGGGAGAATCTTGAAAAATTACGACAAAATATACATATTGGATAAAATCAAGCCAGAATTATGTTAGTTATAACTAAATTCTGGCTTAATTTTTTGCTTTACTACAGCTTTATTAACTACTATAGCGGATATTTATTTTTAATTTAGACGCATACAAGAATACAAATTTTTCTGTATTATCTAGCATCTTTATAATTCAATTACTTTGCAATTTCTTTAGATACATTAGTTGTATTAGAAAAGAATTTAAAGCCAAAATATAATATCAATATTGTTGGAACTCCTGCATAAATAGCCATTTTTTCCGTAGGATCAAAGAGCATCGCCACCGCAATTGCTATATAAAATACAATCGCTACAATCGGTGTTATTGGATATAATGGCGTTTGATATTTTAAGTTTTCAACTTTGTTTCCTTCAGCTATATAACGTTTTCTAAAGCGCATCTGACAGACACAATCAATTGCGTAAATAAAAATATCAATACTGGCAAGCAATGATATAAGAAAAAGATATACTGTATCCGCTGCAATAAAACTTGAAACAACTGCCAATGCTGCAAATGCAATAGAAATAATCAGTGAATACATAGGTACTTTTTTTTCATTTATCTCAGCTAATATTTTAGGTGCTTGATCATGCTTGGCAAGCGACCACAACGTTCTTGTACTTGCATATAAAAATGAATTGGCTGATGATAAAGCGGCAGTAATAACAATAATGTTCACTAAAAGGGCTGCCCCACTGATTCCGGCATTTTGAAACATATAGGCGAAAGAACTTCCAGCAAGATTTGCTTGCCTCCAGGGCAGAACACACCCAATCAAAAAAATACAGGCAACATAACATAACGTTATTCCAATAATATATTCTCTAATAGCCTTTGGCATCTCAACTCCAGGATCTTTGCTCTCACCTGCTGCCGTGGCAATAAGATCAGACCCGCCAAATGCAAAAATAGCAGATAACATCGATACTACGATTGCACCATAACCATTAGGGAAAGCCCCCCCGTCGGCAACAAAATTCGTAAATCCGATCGTTTTTCCTCCAATTACACCTGTGATAATACCAATTCCTGTTATGACAAAAAGTACGACGGCTATTACTTTAACACTGGCAAACCAAAATTCTGTTTCGCCAAAGTTTCTTGATGGCAAAACGTTGAGTACGAAAAGTAGAATTGTAAATAAAACAATCCAAATTAAGGAATCAATACCCGGAAAAATATTTTTCATAATAATGGATGAAGCAACAATTTGAGCCGTAACGGTCACCGCACAACTGATCCATTTTAACCATCCTGCTGTAAATCCCATAGCAGGGTTTATGAATTCGGTAGCATATGCTTGTACTTGACCTGAAACCGGCATTGCTACAGTTAGCTCTCCAAGACAAGCCATCATTAAATACATAATGATAGCACCAAGCACGTAGGCAACTATCGCTCCCCCCGGCCCAGCTGTATGGATAACATTACCAGAAGCTAAAAATATTCCTGTTCCTATTACTGCACCAATCGTATACATGGAAATATGTCGGCTTGACATACCACGTTCGAGTCCCTGAGACTTCTCAAGAACTTCTTTTACTTCATTATTAGTTTGCATATTCTCTCCCCCTATATAATAACGTTAGGTAAGACCAAACTAATTATTTTCCAGTCCGAGATTTTATATATGCCCAATTATTAATGTTTCTGTAAAATTCTAATAACATAATATTTCTATTAAAATTTCTGTTATCTCGAACGAAGAGATATATTGTAGCCATTTACAAAATCGAGGTTTATAATTGTCCTTTCTACGAGAATAATAATTTAAATAACTTTATCACCTTCTTTGAATTAACAGTTACTGTTAATTTATCCTACAAAAACTGTTCCACTTTTCCCTTGTAATGCTTCTAAAGCTTTATCAAGTGAAGCGATGATAGATTTTCTTCCTATTTTAGACTCTTGAAATTTCAAAGCTGCTTTCACTTTAGGGAGCATGCTTCCCGGGGCAAATTGACCTTCGGCAATATATCTCTTGGCTTCCGCCATAGTCATTGACGATAAATTTCTTTGATCCGGCTTGCCAAAATTTACAGCGACTTTATCTACCGCCGTTAAAATCATCAGCACATCCGCATCTAATTCATCAGCAAGTTTTCCAGCAGCAAAATCCTTATCAATGACTGCAGCCACACCTTCAAGACTACGGTCTTCCTTTTCTACAACCGGAACTCCACCGCCGCCAGCGGTAATAACAATATTACCTTTCTCTATCAGTGTCCTAATTGTATTAATTTCAACTATTCTTTCCGGCTGAGGGGATGCTACAACCCGCCTAAAACCCCTGCCGGAGTCTTCCACCATAGCATATCCTTTTTCCTTTATCAGTTTTTTTGCTTCTTCCTCATTATAAAAAGGGCCTATTGGTTTTGTTGGTTTCTTAAAACCTTGATCATTCTTATTTACAACAACCTGTGTAATTACTGATGCCACCGGCTTATTTATTCCTCTTTTGGTTAATTCATCTCTTAGCGCTTGTTGAATATGGTAGCCAATCATTCCTTGACTCATTGCACCACATACATCAAAAGGCATTGCGGGTGTAATTTTACTGCAATATTCATTCTGAATTACAAGTCTGCCCACTTGAGGACCATTTCCATGGACAATAATAACTTCGTACCCTTTTTCAACCATGTCAGCCAAATGCACAGCAGTCTGTTTTACTACTTGCAATTGAGCTTCTGCGGTTGGCGACGCTCCTTCTGCCTGCAGGGCATTACCGCCTAATGCAACTACTACCCTCATTTTTTCTCCTCCCCAATTATTCACCTAACGATGCGACCATAACAGCCTTTATTGTATGCATCCTATTTTCAGCTTCATCAAATACCACAGAATATTTGCTTTCAAATACCTCATCAGTTACTTCCATTTCTTTCAGCCCAAATTTTTCAAAAACTTCTTTACCCTTTGTAGTATTTAAATCATGAAAAGATGGTAGACAATGTTCAAATATCACATTTTCATTTCCTGTTAACTTGATCATATCCATATTAACTTGATAAGTCTTTAACATATTGATTCTTTTAGTCCAAACTTCATCCGGTTCACCCATGGACACCCATACATCTGTGTAAAGTACATCAGCGTCCAGCACACCTTCTTCAACATGATCCGTAACTGTTATTTTTGCCCCTGATTCTTTTGCCTCGTTTTTACATCTTGTTAGTAATTCTTCATCAGGAAACAATTCTTTGGGAGACACAATTCTAAAATCCATACCCATTTTTGCCGCCCCGATCATTAGGGCATTTGCCACATTGTTTCTACCATCACCAACATAAACAAACACCATCTTGTTATAGGGCTTATTTAAATGTTCTTGCGCCGTTAAGAAATCAGCTAAAACTTGAGTAGGATGGTCCGCATCCGTAAGACCGTTCCATACCGGAACTCCAGAATATTTTGCTAAATCATCAACTGTTTTTTGCGCAAATCCTCGATATTCGATGCCATCGTACATTCTTCCCAATACTCTGGCCGTATCGGCGATAGATTCCTTTTTACCCATTTGACTTCCCGTAGGTCCAAGATAAGTAACATGCGCTCCCTGGTCAAGTGCGCCAACTTCAAACGCACATCTTGTTCTTGTCGAATCTTTTTCAAATAAGACCACAATATTTTTTCCTTTTAATCTTTGTGTTTCGGTACCTGTATACTTAGCAACCTTTAAGTTCTTAGCCAAATCAAGCAAATACTTAATTTCTGTTTCTGAGAAATCCATTAATGTCAAGAAATTTCTGTTTTTAATATTGACGCTCATGTTTATTTCTCCTCGATTCCTTAATTATTTAACTTACTTTTTAGAAAATTTAATAAAATTATTATAGACTACCGCGGTGGTTAATAACATTTTTTATATTATGCTAACTAATCTGAATTGTCAATAGATTTTTTTAAATAAAATTTATCAAGTATCAATACCAGCAAAATAGAATAGTCGCAAAAATTATGCCAATAAATTAAGGCTGTTGAATTTTTCAACAGCCTTAATTTATTGGCATATATTTAAATTACTAGTTGACGTCGTACAAAATACTACTATATTACAAAGTTGCCAAGTTAATTTAATATTAATTTTTTTTGATTAATGCAAAAAATTTTGCGGAATACTTTGCTAAACAATCGTTTTTTTTGTGAAAAATAGAAAATGTTATTTTATCTTTTTATAAATTCAATTGCTCTACTTATGCTATAGTTCTTAACAAAATGCCTATAAAGAGCGCGGAGTAACCACAGTCTGTTTTTTATGCAATAGTTTGGCATAAATATTGCATAAATATTTGAATAGTAAGCCACTATCACTTATATGAAGGGAGGCAATGATCTGATGGCTACAGCAAAAAAGCAATTTTATAATATTAAATATAACAGAAAAATGATTATTATTTTTTTTGACTCTGGGTAAAGATTTGAAACAGCAACAAATATGTAAAAGATATTCCTAATCTCAACAAATCTTACTATTCTATTTTCGCCAGAACAGAAACGGAAACATTGTATGCTCATTAAATTAAAAAATAAGATAAATTGCAAACATGGGAATTAAGGATTCATATCGAGAATGATTGAGGAGGAATTTTTAATGGCGAATGATAATTTCAATGATAAAATTCAGCAGACTATGGAACAGCAGTCTGGCTTGAATCGCAGAATGAAAAGTCGCCATCTATTTATGATTACTCTGGGGGGCGTGATTGGAACCGGCCTATTTTTAGCTTCAGGTTCAACAATAAATCAGGCCGGGCCAATTGGTTGTATACTAGCCTATGCTATTGGCGGCTTTATCATGTATATGGTTATGCTATGTTTGGGAGAATTAGCGGTAGAAATGCCAGTAGCCGGAGCGTTTCAAACTTATGCCAGTATTTTTATTTCACCGGCCTTTGGTTATCTCTTGGGCTGGTTATATTGGTTAAACGGGGCAATTACTATTGGAATTGACTTAGTGGCTGCCGGTATGCTACTAACTACCATGACGGGAATTTCCGAATGGATCTGGGTGCTACTATTTGGTTGTCTGCTATTCGGCTTAAATTCTTTGCGTGTTGATGTTTTCGGCGAATCGGAATTTTGGTTTGCAAGTATAAAAGTAGGCGCTATTATCGCCTGTATTGTGGTTGGTGGCTTGGCAATTATGGGTTATGCCGGCGGTCATGAGGCAATTGGTTTTAAAAATTATTTTACAGACGGCGCCTTTCCTAATGGCATTGGCGCAGTACTGCTAGCAATGATAACAGTTGCGTACTCTTATAACGGAACTGAAATTATCGGAGTCGCCGCCGGTGAAAGTGAAAAGCCGGAAAAAACTATTCCCAAAGCAATTAACAACACTGCGTTTAGAACATTATTGTTTTATGTACTGTCAATGGTCGTTGTGGCAGCTATCGTTCCTTGGAAAGAAGCTGGTGTAAAAGACAGTACTTTTGCTGAAATTTTTCAATATGCCGGTGTCCCTGGTGCTTATAGGATTATGACCCTGGTCGTTATTACTTCAGCGTTATCTTGTGGTAATTCCTGGTGTTATAGCGCAACCCGCATTTTGTGGGCAATGTCCAAAGAAAATATGGCTCCTGCTGTCTTTGGAAAATTAAACCGTTGGCAGGTTCCAATGAATGCATTAATTTTGACGATGGCGGTTTCCGCCGTATCATTATTATGCAGTGTGGTTGCTGTAGACACATTGTATCTCTGGCTGATCTCCGTCTGCGGCTTGGCCTGTGTGCTGGGTTGGATGGGAATATGCGCCTCACAATATTGCTTTCGTAAGCAATATGTTAATAATGGCGGAAAAGTTGCAAATTTAAAATATAAGGTTCCTTTCTTCCCACTAGTTCCCTTCTTAGGCTTTTTCCTTAATTTAATTATTATAATTGGCTTATGGTTTGATGAAAGCCAACGCATCGCCATTTACGTTGGCGTTCCATTTATTCTCCTTGTTATGATATATTATTACGTATTTGTCGCACCAAAAAGAAAAATGCTTTCCAATAGGGCTGGAGGCCATGTAAGCCGCTAAAAATCCTAAAAATATTGATAAACTGATTAGGGGTAAGCCATCGGCAACTCCTTATGGTTTACTGGATACTTACCTTTTTGGGAGTTGCTAATGGTTTTTCCGATTCTTGTTGCAAACTTTATTATACGCTATTTCCGTTCCTTAAACGTTAAGGATATTAGTATATCACTGTAACCTGTTAATTTAGAAATAATCAAGAAAAAAGCCTGGTGAGTATATAAAATTGAAATCAAATTTATTATTACTACTGGCGGCAGTGATTTGGGGATTGGCCTTTGTAGCACAACGAGTTAGTATGGACTACATTGGCCCCTTTACGTTTAGCGGTGTTAGGTTTGCATTAGGCAGTCTTTCTTTATTACCACTTATTTTCTTTTGTAAAATAAATCCTCATAATTCAAATAATAGCATAGATAATGAGATGACAAGCAGTTGGCGCATTGGCTTTATTGCTGGAATAATCATTTTTTTTGCTATTTCCCTGCAACAAGTCGGACTGCAATACACTGCGATTGGGAAGGCTTCATTTATAACTTCTTTATACATCGTAATTGTACCAATCATGGGCATATTTTTGCAGCAACATATTACAACCAAAACTTGGTGTGGCTGTATGTTAGCGACAACAGGGTTGTACCTGTTATGTGTCAAAGAAGGCTTTGCCATTTCTTACGGAGATCTTCTGGAATTAATCGGGGCCTTTTTTTGGGCAGCCCATCTTTTATTTATCGACCATTTTGCCAAAAAGGTTGATACACTACAATTTGCCTTTCTTCAATTTATGTCCTGTTCACTGCTTAGTATCGTAACTGCGCTTTTAATTGAGCCTATTGCTCTAGACGCCATTTTACAAGCCCGCGTACCCATTCTATATACGGGAATTTGTTCCACTGCCATTGCCTACACATTACAAATTGTTGGACAAAAGCATGCCGAACCTTCGCATGCTGCAATTATCCTAAGTATGGAAACAGTTATTGCAACTCTTGGTGGCTATATTTTTTTAAATGAAAGGCTGGGGTTCTACGAACTCCTTGGATGTACACTGATGCTGTCCGGAGTACTGCTGGCTCAATTGCAAGGGAGAAAATCTGATCCAAAACAAAGTAAAGAATTGAATATTATTTGCAAAAAAACTGACGCCCCTTAAAGAATGACGTCAGTTTGCGCAATTTTTGTTAGTGGCAATTCATAGCTAACCTAATCGCTCTTCTATTTTGCTATTTCATAATTCCTTCACCATAGCAATCTCATCACAATTGGGAAATTTAGGGCAATTAATGCATTCCTTCCACATTTTATGAGGCACACTTTCTTTGGGCACCTCTTTAAAATTGAGTTTAGCAAAGAAACCGGGCTGGTAGGTCAGGGCAAACAGAGTTTTAACCCCTAGTAATTTAGCCTCCTCTGTCAATAATTCGACAATCTTGCTTCCTACCCCGCTTTTCACTTTACTGGGATGAACAGCCAATGCACGAATTTCTCCCAACTCTTCCCAAACCAGATGCAATGCAGCAATGCCAACGACTTTTCCATCCTCTTCGGCCAAAATAAATTCTCTCAGACCTTCGTACAAAGTATTTCGTGCCCGGGGCAGCATGAGCCCCTGCTCGGCATAATCGTTAATTAATTTAAGAATATCTTCCACATCACTAAACTTAGCCTTACGAAAAATCATCATCCATCCCTCCAAGTCTACCGCATTATTATACATCATTAATAATATTTATACAATATTAATTAGAATCAATTTGACTGCTTGGACATAATTCATGAAGTGGACAATGATCGCATAGAGGATTCGCCGCCTTACAAACCTTGCGTCCATGCCAAATGAGCCAATGGTGAGCGTCGCTCCACTTTTCCCGGGGAATGGCCCGCATAAGTCCCTGTTCTACTGTCAGCGGCGTATCACCGGTTGCCAATTTAAGCCGGTTGGCCACGCGGAAGACATGCGTATCGACAGCAATTGCAGGGACTCCAAACAATTGGCTTAATAATACATTAGCGGTTTTACGGCCCACTCCCGGTAATTTAATTAATTCATCGAAACTATCCGGTACTTGTCCACCGTATTTTCTGCACAAGATTTCGCAGGTAGCCAGGATATTTTTTGCTTTACTCCGATAAAGGCCGCAATCCCTGATTGCCGCTTCCAATCCGCTCTGACCGAGTTCAAGAATTTTCTCCGGTGTATTATACTGGGGAAACATCCGTGCCGTAATAATATTTACACGCACATCGGTGCACTGCGCGGACAAAATCACAGCTACCAGTAATTCAAAAGGTGTTGAATAGCTTAGTGCCGTAGTCGTATTTTTATAGTTTTGCTCTAAAAGATCAATCATTTGCTGCTTTATAGCTTTTGTAATTCGCACATCAAAATCCCCCAATCTATTACTTGTAACGACAAAAATATTGTACCTTAATTAAAGGATAAACTCTAGTAAAAATACCAGAGTTTATCCTTTTTATCGTACCGGATCATAAAACATCCCTTGCATTTTTCATACAAGAGATGTTTTATGTCCTTATATTTAGATAAGTGCCAGCAAAACCAGGCTCATAATTTGTGTAGCATCTTAAGGTTCTTGAACCACTGCACGTGCATTACCGCCTGCATGTAATGAGCTATTTAGTTAACTTCCACAATATGGATTTCATCTTTCTGCAGATCTACCATTTTTCCATTATGCATACAAACAATTGGTTTCGTACCATACTTATGCCGGATGTTGAAAGCAATAATTTGGGCTATTTGCCCGGTGCTTAACACCACATTACTTCCAATCAGGCTGTCCCGGACATTATTAAGAAAAGTCAGGCAAATTTCGGGTTCAAGCCCGCTAAACATTTGATTCGCAATTGTGTCAAGCGCTTCAAACGGCGTTACTCTGCGGCGATATACCCGGTCTGAAGTCATAGCCTCGTAGATATCGGCAATAGCAATAATTTTTGCATCATGATGAATTTCATCACCATGAAGACCAGCTGGATAGCCGCTTCCGTCCAAACGCTCATGGTGCTGCAAAATCCCCAGTTTAACACTGTTCGGGACCTGCTCCAATCCTTGAACCAGTTGATATCCTTCACCTGAATGCCGTTTAATGGCTTCAAATTCTTCACAAGTCAGCTTGCCCGGCTTATCAAGGATTGCTAAAGAAATAGCTAATTTCCCGATATCATGGAGTAATCCGGCTAGAATCAAATTCTTTAGCTCTTTGCCCTGATAATTGCACCATTTTCCTAAGACTCCCGTAATAATCGCTACGTTGAGTGAATGTTGAAAGGTATGCTCACTATGGCGTTGCATTTCGTATAAATAATCAATGGCACCAATGGTCTCCGCTAAAAGAATAATCTTGTGCTCTGCCAGTTCCCGTAACTCCAGAATGGGAACCTCTTTAAATTTTTGAATATACCGAAATGCCTCGATAACCCGGTTCATTGTTTCTGTATAATTTTTTAAAAAATCTACCCTTGTGCGCTTAATTTCTATAGCTCTTTTCCCTATTCTTTCTTTTCCGTTGCCCACACACAAGGAAGAAATTCCCCAATTCTTTATTTTGTTTATGTAGGCTGACGTTAACCGTGTGCCACGGTCTAATAACTTAACTTCATGCTCTCCAGTCGTTACTTCTGCACTCAATAACATCCCCGGGGTTAAATTCTCTATCAAAATTGACCTCACACCTGAGCCTCCTGACTAATTTGAAATAGTTTTTTAAACATTGATGATTAACCCAGCCTTATTATTCGGCGTTTTCTGGCTGGCCTGCAATCCATATACTAAAAATAATACAAGACCCCATCTAGGTCTTGTATATGGCATCCTTGCCCGGCAATAACCCTAAACCTTCTTAACTGTAAACACTTCTTGTTTTTTTAATTCAAATCGAACTTGCAGAAAAAACCGCTTTCTATTTAATTCTATCATATTACATCTTTCGACTTATTTCAATTGTTGCCGCGATCTAAATTTATCACAATATAACAGTAAAATATTGTGAGCAAATTACAATCTCCTGACTTTTATGGAAATAGTTCAACACTATTTTACAAAATAAGTTTTTACAACTTAATACGGCGTTTGCGAAAACAGCCACATAATGTAAATACAAATTCTAAACGGTTTTTTCAGCTTGCACTTTATTTATAAGATCTCTTCTAAAGTTAACAACAAGTTTATGCCTTTGTCAATATCGTATTCAGCTAATTTACCAGTTCCATCCGTAACAAGTTCTTTAGCCTAATCATCGTCACCGAATGGAGCAAAAATTGATATGCTCCATTCGGTTGAAACCGACAAAATTGTTACCGGTATCGCCGGAATGGATGATATCAAAAAGGTTGGCCGGGTAGGTGCAAAAGCCCTGATCTACTTTGAAGTTGTAACCACTTTTGCTTTAATCATGGGTTTATTCCTGGTAAACTGGTTGCAGCCAGGTGCCGGCATGAATGTCGATGTCAGTAAATTGGACACGAAGGCTATCGCTGCCTATACGGCAGCCGCCCAGACACACAGCAGTTCTGTGGATTTTTTTATGAACATCATCCCCACCAGCGTGGTTGACGCTTTTGCCAAAGGAGATATTTTGCAAGTGTTATTGTTTTCCATTCTCTTTGGCTGGGCTATACTGGCTATGGGCAAAAAAGGCGAAAACATATATAATCTGATCAGCGATATTTCCCACAGCTTTTTTGTCATTGTCGATATCATTATGAAAATTGCTCCAATTGGCGTTTTCGGTGCCATGGCTTTTACAATTGGCAAATATGGTATAGCCTCGCTTGGTCCACTGGCAAAACTTTTAGGATGTTTTTACATAACCTGCGCCCTTTTTGTCCTCGTAGTTATTGGTGCTATAGCCAGATGGACCGGTATTAGCATTTTTAAATTTCTGGCTTATATTAAAGAAGAACTGCTCATTGTGCTTGGCACCTCTTCTTCCGAAAGTGTACTGCCACGCCTTATGGAAAAGCTAGAAAAACTGGGTTGCCCCAAGTCAATAGTCGGATTAGTTGTGCCCACAGGTTATTCCTTCAACCTTGACGGCACATCCATCTATCTCACAATGGCCGCTATTTTCGTAGCGCAGGCAACCAATACCGAACTTACCTTGACCCATCAGCTTACCATCCTGGCTGTTTTGCTGCTTACCTCGAAAGGAGCATCCGGCGTAACCGGCAGCGGGTTTATCGTATTGGCAGCAACTCTATCAGTAATACCAGGAATTCCTGTAGCCGGACTCGCCATCATTTTTGGCATAGACCGCTTCATGTCCTTAGGAAGAGCGATAACCAACTTAATTGGTAACGGAATTGCAACAATAGTTGTCGCGAAACTTGAGAATGAACTTGACCAGGAAAAACTCCGGGACTCCTTATTCATAAATGCTGCAAAGCAAAATTCCACCGACCGCCATGTAAGCTAACTAACGGTGCTCTCTTACCAAACTGCCCTGACTGAAACACGCAAAACACGTGGATACAATGCAGGTTTTTCGTGTTTCTATCAGAAACAATTATTATGAAAATTTACTATATCAATTACAAATAAATTTATTATTTGCTTTGATATAAACTTAACTTGACACAGCCTAATTGTCTGTTATAATAAAAACATACTTTTAAAACATTAAGATATTAGGTGTGACGATCATGATGCTAACAACAGCTAAATTATATCAACATGAATACTTTTTCTTTTTTGCTTGGGCTAACTTTTTTAGCGCAGGCTTTTTTAAGTTGAATAATTTAATAACAAGTTTATCTGTGAGTCCTTAACCTTAACCGGTATCAACCTTAAGAAAAAATAAAAAAACCTAAGGCTCATTGAGCCTTAGGTTTTTTATTTTACATTATCAGAAAGTATAACCTTTCTGATAATAAGTAAGAACGACTAAGGCTTCTGCCGGCGTCCTAAGGGACTTGGCATAAGCCAAGTCTTATCTTAAAAATATTATTAACAGGAGGCGTTCGTAATGGTTATTGTATTAAATACTTTAGCATCACCTGAACAAATTGAAAAACTGAAACAGGAATTAGAAAACTACGGCTTAAGTGTATGGCCCACATACGGTAAATTTCAAACTATCCTGGGTATTGTGGGCGATACCGGCAAACTTGACCGTGATTATTTACTGAGCAAGCCGTATGTGGAGAAGGTACTGTCTGTACAAGAACCCTATAAAAAGGCCAATCGTTCCTTCCATCCTGAAAATACGGTCATCCCGGTTGGCTCACAAGCAATTGGCGGCAATCAACTGGCCATTATCGCCGGTCCCTGCTCGGTTGAAAGCCGTGATCAGATTATCGGTATCGCCAAGGATGTAAAAGCCGCCGGCGCGGGTTTTCTGCGGGGTGGCGCTTTCAAACCGCGTTCTTCACCTTATAGCTTTCAGGGAATGCAGGAAGCAGGACTTGAATTATTAAAACAGGCCAAACAAGCAACCGGGCTGCCCATTGTTACCGAGATTATGTCAATAAGTCAGTTGGAACAATACCACGAAGATATCGATGTTATTCAAATTGGCGCACGCAATATGCAAAATTTCGATCTCTTAAAAGCAGCCGGGCAAATTAATAAACCTATCCTGCTCAAACGGGGATTAAGCGCTACTATCGAAGAACTTTTAATGTCTGCCGAATATATTATGGCTGGGGGCAATGAAAACGTAATTTTATGCGAACGCGGCATCCGGACCTTTGAAACCTATACCCGTAATACCCTTGACCTCAGTGCCGTGCTGGCAATCAAAAAACTCAGCCATCTGCCGGTTATTGTTGACCCAAGTCATGCAGCCGGACTGTGGTGGATGGTTGAATCTTTATCCAAAGCCGCTGTAGCCGTAGGTGCTGATGGTGTTATCATTGAAGTTCACCAAGACCCTAGTAATGCCAAATGCGACGGACAACAGTCCATAAAACCTGAACGATTTGCTGCACTAATGAATTCCTTACGGGAAATCGCGCGTATTGATAACCGCACTGTTTAATAGAATGAGCTAAGTTTCAAATATGGAACTTAGTTCATTTTATGAGCCACATCCAATAATTTTCTTTTGAATTTCTAACTGATTACTTCCTGAACCCGGCCAATGGTGCCATCGGTTAACCGGACTTTAATCCCACGATGATGCACCGGACTGCTTGTCAGAATGTCTTTGACGATTCCTTCGGTTAACTGACCTGACCGTTGATGCGGTTTTTGCACAATTTTCACTTTCGCACCTGGTACTATATTTTTTCGTTGTGTCCCGTCCATGTTATTTTCCACTTCCTGTTTATATTTAATGCGATAACTTTGTTCAAATATACCACCGGTCTGTATCGCTCAGTCTTTTTCAAGCGAAATATATTTAGTAAAGGCTTTCACCATTTCTTCCTTGGCTTTGCGCTTAAGGCGTTTTATGGCATACTCACGCTTGCGAGCCATGCTTTCGGTAGCATGCTGTTCATAGTATACCAAAGCAACAGGCAGACGACTGCGGGTATAGCGGGCACCAATCCCCTTATTATGAGTCGCAATTCTTGCTTCCAGGTTGTTAGTCCAGCCGGTATAAAAGGTTCCGTCCGCACATTGAACAATGTAAGTATACGGCATATTACCTACCTAGTGTTATGCCTTGCCTGCCATGCTGAAATGTTTGCATAGCACCGCCTTTATTGCGGCATAACTCACAGCATCGGGCAAAGCTTCTTTGATCGGCTTCAATTGGTTGCCGCCAATTTTTTTTATGGTAGCTATAATAAGTTCTTCGTACTGCTGGGGAATAAGCCTGTCCCAATTAATACTATGCCCCTCTTGCGCACAACGTACCAGATGATTTTGCACGGTGTTGACGGTTAAGTCCCGCGATTGAGCAATTTCTTCTAAATTCATATCTTGACGGTACATGGTTAAGGTAATAAGATGGCTGGGTTCGGCCTCGGCTTTGCTGCTCTTTTTGCCTGCCGCCTGTTTAGCCGGTACGGCGGCAACAACTGTCTCCGTACCGCCTACCGGCGCAGCATGCTCTGTTAAATAGCGAGTAATAACAGCCAAAAATTCTTTCCCATATTTCTGTAGTTTTAACTCGCCAATCCCCTTGATCTGGTGCATAGCGTCAAGATCTTGAGGACGGTGCTGACTCATTTCCCGCAGGGTCGTATCGGCAAACACAACAAACGGCGGAACATTTTCCCGTTCGGAAATTCGTTTGCGGCACTGCCGTAACAACTCAAACAGAGTATCATCCTGAACAGGCTGACGTTCGGTAAATACCTTCTGCCAAACTCTGGTCTCACCGCGCAACACTAAAGATGCCTCCGGTTCCAACTTTACTACCGGATATTCGCTTTCAGTCAGGCGTAAATAGCCGGTAGCAACCAAACGCTGTACAAGGGATTTAATAGCCTGTACGGTGCGCTCCGCCATCAAGCCATAGGTTGGCAGCCGGTCAAGGCCCAACTGTTGGACTTTTTTATTTTTTGACCCTTTTAACACATCGGCAATAACGGAAATGCCGAACCTTTCCTTCAGGCGGTAAATGCAAGAAAAGACTTTTTGAGCATCCACCGTAATGTCCACCTGTTCGCCATCAGCCGTACAATTGCCGCAATGACCGCAACCTTCTTCGGTTGTGGGCTCGCCAAAATACTGTAAAATATAATGCCGCAGACAATCGGGTGTATGACAATAATCCACCATCTCCTGCAGCTTTTTTAATTCGTGCTGTTTACGTTCAGGCTGTTCAACGGACTTATCAATCAAAAAACGCTGTAACAGCGGATCTTGCGGTCCAAACAGCAGGATACATTCGCCCGGTGCGCCATCCCGTCCGCTGCGGCCGGCCTCTTGGTAGTAAGACTCCATGTTTTTCGGCATATTGTAATGTATCACATAACGTACATTGGATTTGTCAATTCCCATTCCAAAGGCATTGGTGGCCACCATAACCCGGATATCATCATACAAAAACTGCTCCTGCTGAAACTTGCGTTCTTCATCGTTTAAGCCTGCATGATAATGCCCGGCAGCAATCCCCCTCTTCTTGAGCAGCGTATAAAGCGTGTCGACTTCTTTACGGGTTGCCGCATAAATAATGCCGGCCTGACCGGCATTGGCCTTAACATATTTCTGGACAAATTGCGGTTTGTTTTCGCCGCGCAAAACAGAAAAAGAAAGATTAGGCCGGTCAAAGCCTGTTATATGTACTTGCGGCCATTGTAATGCCAATAGATTTTCAATATCATTTTTGACCTCAGGCGTAGCGGTGGCCGTAAAGGCACCAATTACCGGTCTTGCCGGCAAATTGGCAATAAACGTGCTCACATTGCGATAGCTTGGGCGGAAGTCATGACCCCACTGCGAAACACAGTGGGCTTCGTCAATAGCCAGCATACTAATCTTTAGCTGTCCCACAACCGCTAAAAACCAGTCGGCGGTCAGCCGTTCAGGCGCTACATAGACCAGTTTATACCGTCCGGCACGCATATGCTGCAGGCGCCGCCCCGCTTCTGAGCCACTGAGCGAACTATTGATAAACGTCGCCGGTATTCCTGCTTCCGTTAACGCGTCCACTTGATCTTTCATTAGCGAAATGAGCGGTGAAACCACGATGGTTATACCGGGAAGCAGCAGAGCTGGAATCTGAAAGCATAATGATTTGCCTGCCCCGGTAGGCATAATGGCGATGGTATCCTTGCCGCCAAGCAAACTCCCGATAACCTTGGCCTGCCCTGGCCGAAATTCATCATAACCGTAATATTTTTTTAATATTACCCGTGCCTTTGTCAACATATATTTTTATCTCCAATTCTAATCACCAGCAGTTGCTGTTAAAAAAATCCAATGCCAACTGCTTCTTTTACTATGATAGCATAAGACAGCCTATCTGGCTATTCCCTGCGGATCGCATCACTTTCCGTCATACCTGATCGTTATAGTATCAGGAAAGGTGCCCGCAAGACACATAGCCACCCGGATAGTCAGCAAGTTCTTGCAGCGATGGCCGAGTTTCCGCTACCGCCAAGGCCAATAAGTCACCATTGATCTCCAATAATAACCGTTCTGCTTTTAAATACTTCACTGCTTTTTTAAGCTCTTCGCCGCCCCAATCCCGCCCTGCTACCCTTCGCACAAGTTGCGCAAGCTGTTGCTTACTAGTTACACTGCCGCACACTTGATAAACATCTTTGGTTATTTCACGCAGCCTATGGCACGATTGCACGGCACAAGGCCGCGAATCCGCTATTTCCCATACTTCTTCGTTGACCCTCCTCATACATAACAACGCTCTGGATTTACTCCAGAATCTTTTGCTCCATACCTTGACCTTTTCTTCCAGCTGGCGATAAACCGGATCAAAAGCCGGTTCATCCTGGTTAGAGTCTGCAAAATAATGCGCCAACTGATCAATAAGCCCCGGCAAATCAGGATAAACATACTGATATCCCGGAGCAGGACACAGTTTTAGCCCATATTGTTCCGGATGATTTACATAGACGCTGCCCCGGTCAAAGGCCATTTGAATCATGTCATTCGGCGGCTGCAAATGAACAAGTTGGTCAATCCAGGCTTTCATTTCCCGGTACCATTCCACCTTCTCACCGGGAAACCCCCACAGCAGGTTCCAGGAACAACGGATACCCAGTTCCAGCGCATTCTTTAATAGTTCGACATGTCGAATAGCCTTATTCCCTTTATTCATTAATAACAAAGGGCCGTCATGCAGACTCTCGATTCCCGGTTGCAGCCAGCGAACTCCCGCTGCCGCCAATTTGCTCAATTGTTCCCGGGTAAGATTAGACTTGGTTTCATAAAAAATGTTATATGTTACAGGCAATACCGAAAAATCGGCAATCACGGTGCGCAAATGCTCCATGCCCAGAATGTTGTCGGTCGCTTCAAAAGACTGCACACCATAGCGTTTTGACAGCGTAGCAAATTCAGTTGCCACGCGTTGTCGGGACTTTGGACGATAACGGTAGCCCTGACCGTTCAGCCCGCAAAACGTGCAGGGATGTCTTTCTCCCCACCAGCAGCCCCGGGACGTTTCCACTAATAAACCGGGAACAATATGCTCCTGCAATAAACTTTGTTGTAATGCATGAAAATAATCATCATAGTCCGGGACAGGAACGCTGTCCATATCGTCGACAACCAGGCGTGGCACCTGATCGTCACTGTTAAAAGGCATACCTGCCCATAACACGCCATACGGCAATTCATTTTTGGCAGCAAGACCTCCTTGTGTCAGCACAGACCGGCAAAACTGAGAAAAACAATGGTCGGCCTCACCGGAAACAGTAAAATCCAACCAGGGAAAATTCTCTACCATGGTCAGCCCGGCCTTGCCTTCGCAATTTTCGCCGCCCATAACCGTCACTACCGCCGGTGCAAGTTGTTTGATCCGCCGTAACAGTGCCAAGGAAGCACAATTCTGTTCAAATAGAGACACACAGCCGACAATTTTAGGGTGACTGGCTAGAACGCGTTCAGCCACTTCGTTTACAAAACCAACCGCCAGGGAACGCACTTCACGGACAATAGCAAGCAGTCTCTCCAGGAACTGTGGATCAACCCCTGCCGGGCGGGTATGCCGGCGGTGCGTATAGTATAGCTCGTCTCCTGGCAGCCTGTACCCGGAAAAAGCCGCGGCAGCGAAGGCAAACTCCCCGCCAAAGGTTTGCCGGTAAGAGTGAGTTATGCTTTGGTACTTATACACACCAATCTGTTCGGCTAATGCCAAATTGCTATATTCCACTTTTGTTTTGATTCCAACCTGCATCAGGGCACTTTTCAACAATCCCAGTGCCAATGATGGATGGGCAAGATCGGCAAACGGCATATTGACAAGACAAACATCTGCTTTTTCTGATACTGCCATATACTTATTTCGCCCCCTTTCATTTTCCCCAAATAGGTCATCCAGAGCGGAAGTCTTGAATTTTTCAGCGATATCCCGCCTCCACGCACATAAGTACACTGTGTCTTTATTCCATATATTACTAACTTTTTCGCCCTTTATTGGGGTATGTCCTGCTAAATGACAATAAGCATGATAAAATTCTCACAAACCCTTTCCGACCATTGGCTATAAAAAAACCACCTCCGTCGCCAATGATCAGTTCTTGCCTAATCACTTGCTAGGAAGCGGGATTTTCATTTTTCATTTGTTTTTACTTTGGCTATCGATTTAGCTCCAGCTACTCCAAACCTCCGGACAATACCCCACTGTCGCCTTAGCGCCGTTGCGCACAATCGGCGTCCGTAATAGGAGCGGATGCTCCAGCAGTTCTTCCTCTATGTTGTGAACCAAATATTTCAAATTGCGTTTAGCATACTCCTTGCCTGATTTGTCAATAAGATTGTCCAGGCCGCCAGCCGCTGCTCTTACCTTATCCAGTTCTCCCTTGCTTAACCCTCTAACCGTTAAATCAATAAACTGAAAAGGTATCTTGCGTTCTTTAAAATACCGTTCAGCCTTACGGGTATCCTGACATTTTTTTGTCCCCACTATTTGTATATTCATCGTCCTTCAACTAACTCCTTTATCTGCTTAGTTGTCGAATTCCGCCACCAATTCATTAAGATACGTCCAGCGGTTAAGCAACTCATCAAGTCTTGTTTCCAGTTCCTGCTGTTTTTTAGTCAGTTCCTGCAATAGTTCAAAGTCACTGCCTGCCGTATTAATCGCCGCAGTTATCTGGGCAAGTTCCTGCTCAACACCGGCAATGACATCCTCTATCTGCTCATATTCCCGCTGTTCTTTAAAAGACAGCTTACGGGGCCGTCCTTTAGGTTTATCCTGCCCGCCCTGTTTCTTAGGCGGTTCACTTTTCCTATGATCGGCCTGCTCGGCTTCCTGCATGCTGACTTTTTCCTGATAATCCGAATAATTGCCAGGGTACTGGGTAATTTTTGCTTGCCCCTCAAAGGCAAATATTTTATCAACAAGCCTGTCAAGAAAATACCGGTCATGGGAAACCACAATAACAGCACCGGGGAAATCTTCCAGATAGTCTTCCAAAATACTGAGTGTCTGTACGTCCAGATCATTGGTAGGTTCGTCCAACAAGAGTACATTGGGCGCACTCATGAGAACTCTGAGCAAAAATAAACGGCGTTTTTCCCCGCCTGACAGCTTGGCGATCTGCGTCCATTGCTGGCCGGGCGGAAAGAGAAACCGCTCTAAAAGCTGCGCTGCGCTAATGGTACCGCCATCCGCAGTAGGCAAATAATTTGCTTCCTCTTTAATATATTCGATCACGCGCAAATTTTGGTTCATTTCGGTGCTTTCCTGCGAAAAATACCCAAGCTTCACTGTCTGTCCAACCTCAACCTGCCCGCTGTCAGCAGGTAGCCTGCCGGCAATCAGGTTAAGCAAGGTGGATTTACCGCTGCCATTGGGGCCGATGATACCGACCCTGTCATTTTTAAGAACAATATAACTAAAGTTCTTAATGAGCGTTTTACCTTCATACGTTTTGGTAATATCCCTGATTTCAATAATCTTCCTTCCCAGACGGCTGGCACCGACGGCAATTTCCAACTGGGCGTCGGCCGTCAAAGGCGTCTGGGCACTAAGTTCTTCAAACCGTTCAATTCTGGCTTTTTGTTTGGTACTGCGGGCCTGTGCTCCCCGTCTTATCCAGGCGAGCTCATTGCGCAGGATATTCTGGCGTTTGCGCTCACTGGCCTCCTGCTGTTCTTCTCTTTCGGACTTAGCTGTCAAAAACGTGCTATAGTTCCCGGTATACGCATACAAATTGCCTTTATCCAACTCGATAATACGATTTGCCACTCTGTCCAGAAAATATCTGTCATGGGTAATCATCAGCAGTGCGCCTTTGCGTTTGGCCAAATATTGTTCCAGCCAAGCCACCGTATTGTTATCAATATGATTGGTAGGCTCATCCAGAATTAAAAGATCAGCAGGATTAATAAGGGCGCTGGCTAAAGCAATGCGTTTACGCTGTCCGCCCGATAGTGTGCTGACAATCGCCGTAAAATCAAAAATTCCCAGCTTGGTAAGGATGGTTTTCGCATCACTTTCCAGTTGCCAGGCATTCTGGGCATCCATTTGCTGCGTCAAGATAATGAGCCGTTTTTGACAAGCCTCATCCCCCGGACACTGCTGCCCCTGCATCAGCACCTGTTCGTACTCTTTTAACACCTTCATCACCGGTGAATGGCCTTTATAAACCTGTTCCAGCACGGTAGCATTGGCATCAAACTCAGGGTTTTGCGGTAAATACTCGATCTGTACATTATTGCCTGTCGTGATTTTACCCGCATCAGCCGGTTCTACGCCGGCAATTACCTGCAAAAAGGTCGATTTACCTGTGCCGTTGACACCAATCAGACCTATCTTATCGCCTTCGTCAATACCAAAGGTAACTTGTTTAAATAAAACTTTCTCGCCATAGCTTTTGGTCAAATTCTCGATCGATAATAAATTCATAGTACTGTCCTTTTCATGAGTTTTCTTCATTTTAACACACTTATCAGGTTTGTTGAAGAAATGCTCTTTACTTTTATGGAAAATAGTAGTATATTAGATTCTCATCTATATCGTATACCCTTAGTTTTGCTTGTGCAAACTGAAATAACAGCTCATTTATTATAGAAAAGAAAGGTGTTTTTAATGACAACCAATTTTTCAGCTCTGGGCATCCGCCCCGAACTGGCTCAATTTCTAAAACAATCCGGCATTAACCAGCCTACCCCTGTTCAGCTACAAACCATTCCGGCTATATTGGCAGGCAAAGATGTGATTGCCCAGTCGCAAACAGGTACCGGTAAAACGTTGGCCTTTTTACTGCCAATTTTAGAAAGAATCAGAAACTCAGCCCCCCATGTGCAGGCCCTAATTGTCACCCCCACCAGGGAATTGGCCCTGCAAATCAAGACCGAGGCCGCTAAGCTGGCGCAAGTGTTGTCCATCAATGTATTAGCCGTCTATGGCGGTCAGGATGTGGAGGAACAAATCCGTAAACTTCGCGGCCAGCCCCATCTCGTCATTGGTACTCCCGGCCGCCTGCTTGACCATGTACGCCGCAAAACACTGATGCTTGCGGGCGTAACCAGACTCGTGCTGGACGAGGCCGATCAAATGCTCCATATGGGCTTTTTGGAGGAAGTCGAAGAGGTGATCCGCTTGACTTCCCCCAAACGCCAGACTCTGCTGTTCTCGGCGACGCTGCCGCCCAAAGTGCGTTCACTCGCGGCACGGTATATGACCAAGCCGGCAGATATCCGCATCCAGGGTGATAATGTTACCTTAGATGAAATCAAACAGATTATCATGGAACTGCCGGAAACAGATAAACTGGACAGGCTCTGCAGCCTGGTTGATGAATACCAGCCGTATCTGGCGATCATCTTTTGCCATACCAAGGAACGTGCCAAAGCACTCAATACCGCCCTGCTGCAGCGCGGTTACAAAACAGACGAACTGCACGGCGATTTATCGCAGGCCAAACGCGCCCAGGTTATGAAGCGTTTTAGCGAGGCCAAATTGCAGCTTCTGGTTGCCACTGATATTGCCGCCCGGGGCCTCGATATCGAAGGCGTTACCCATGTCTTCAGTTACGATATTCCCCATGACACCGAAAGCTATATCCACCGCATCGGCCGGACCGGCCGGGCCGGGGAAACCGGAACAGCCATTACCTTTGTCAGCCCCGGTGAACAAATGTATCTGCGGTTAATTGAGCGGGGCATCGGTTCAACAATTGAAAAATATAAAGCCAACGGGCAAAAGGTAATTAAAAATGTCAGCAAAAAAGAAAAACCTACCGGACTAAATAAAGTTTCGGAAAAGGCAATAGCCGGTAAAAATCTGTCTGATAAAAAAGCTTCACGTCATGGCGGCAATAATTTAAGAAGCCGCCGCAAGCCAAAAGCTGCCGGCGAAACAAGCGGCGGCAAAACTTATCGTGGTAAGCGGCAACCGAAGGGCAAGGCCTAATCAGCCTTGCCCTTGTTGCCGTACCGTCGGTGCCGGTATGTCCGGTTTATTATTTTTATCATCAAAGGAAGCCCGGCAGGCCGGATAGCGCGAACAGCCCCAAAACTTGCCATGCTTGCCGTTTCTCAGTTGCAGCACCCCTTTGCGGCAGCGCGGGCAGGGATGATCACCTTTAAGCGGAATACTCATGCGTTTGGCTTTACTGCAAAGGCTGGCCGTAAACCGGGCTTGCTGCAGCAGGAATGTATCCAGGCTGGCGTTGCCATCAGCCATCTGATGCAGAATATCTTCCCATAATGCGGTAAAATCAGGGTAAGTAATCTCTTCCGGCAATATGTCCACCAGCAAATACGCCGGTTCTGTCGGTTTCAAATATTTCCGTTTAGTTTCTTCCCGCAAAAAGCCGCGCTCGATTAATTCCTTGATAATCGTGGCGCGAGTAGCCTCGGTACCGATACCGGCCACATCTTTAAGCTGTTTTTTTAAATCAGGATTTTTTACATATTTATGGATTTCCTTCATCGCGGCCAACAAGGTTGCCGCCGTAAACCGCCCTGGCGGCTTAGTTGATTTCTTTTCAGCCGAGGCCTTGACAAAGCGCGGCTGATCACCCTTAACCATAGCTGGCAGCATTGAGCTGTCTTCTTCTTTTTTTTCTTCCGTATCGGCGCTATAGATTTCTTTCCAGCCTAATTCCTTAACAATCCGGCCATTGGCTATGAATGCTTCAGCCGCATACTTAAGTTCAGCCCGGGTCTGGTCATAAACATGCACAGGATAAAATTGGGCGATATACGCCTGCGCAATAAGGAAATAAATGTTTCTTTCCGTCTCGCTTAAGCCGGCGAAATTACAGCGTACTACCGTCGGTATGATGGCATGGTGAGCGGTAATTTTTTTGTCATTCCAGGCACGGCTGACAATAGCAGTATCGGCTTTGGCCGCCCAGCCGGCCAGTTCATTCTGGGCAAGATTGCTCAGATTAGCAATAATGACACCGGTATCCTCCTGCTGCGATTCCGGCAAAAATTCACAGTCAGAACGCGGGTAGCTGGTCAGCTTACGCTCATAAAGTTTTTGCGCCGTATCCAGCACTCCCTGCGGGTCATAGCCAAATTTTTTGCCGGCCATGACCTGCAGGGTCGAAAGCGACAGCGGCAAGCGCTGCAGTTCTCTTTTTTCGGTGGTTTCGCAGGAAATAACCGTCGCCGGCTCGTTAGACGTCTGCAGCCTGGAAAACAATTCCTTGGCAATGGTTTTATCCGCCAGCCGTCCTTCGGCATCAAGCCCCGGCTGTTCCTCCTGCGGCTTCCAATAAGCGGTAAAAACCGTGCCATCCTGATCAAAATCAGCCTTAACGGTAAAATACTTAACTTGTTTGAAGTTCTCTATCTCCCGTTCCCGGCGGACGACAAGCGCGAGAGTCGGCGTCTTGACCCGGCCAACCGGCAAGGTTGTCCGGTGTCCCGCCTGCTGAGCAGCCAGTGTATAAGCCCGCGACAAATTCATGCCAATCAGCCAGTCGGCCCGCGATCTGGCCAGTGCTGATTCCTTTAAGTTCTGAAAATCTCTGTTATCCCGCAGGCTGGCAATCGCTTTTTTTATGCTCTGTTCATCCAATGCATTGAGTAAAATCCGGCGAACCGGTTTTTGATTATGCACATAGTCCAGTACTTCATCAATAAGCAGCTGGCCTTCCCGGTCAGGGTCACCGGCATGAATGATTTCCGTAGCCTGGTCAATCAGGCTTTTGACAACCTCAAACTGTTTTTTACAGGAATCGGCCACTAATAGCTTCCAGCTTTGCGGTATAATCGGTAAATCCTCCGCCCGCCATTTTTGGTACTTGGGATCATATTCATCCGGCTCCGCCTGGCGGAGAATATGCCCATAACCCCAGGTAATGACTCCGTCGCCGGTGGTAATGTACCCATCCTTGCGGCTTACCGGCCCGGGAAGACACTTGGCAATCTCCGCTGCCATGCTGGGTTTTTCAGCAATATATAACTTCACTTAATCCTAACTCCTGACTTTTTTCCTGCTTTCTTATCAAAAACTTTGCCATAAGCCAATTGCTTTGGTTGTATTTTTATCCTTAAAGATTTTTCGTAATGGGGTATTAGCGCCGCCTCCCGTGGTGTGACCAGTGAAATCGCAATCCCGCTTTTTCCCGCCCGGCCGGTACGCCCGGCCCGATGTAAATAAACGGCCGGATCTTCCGGCAAGTCTAAATTAATAATAAAGTCGATACCCGGGATATCCAGCCCCCGCGCCGCCAAATCAGAAGCTACCAGCAGCTTAAGTCTGCCGCTGCGAAACCCCTCCATAGCCTTTTTCCGGTCCTCTTTTACAAACCGGCCATGAATGCCGGCCGCAGACAAGCTATGATACTTAAGTTTGTCCACTGTCAGTTCAACATCGTCACTACGGTTAATAAAAACCAGCGCTCTGTCAATCGGAATGGTATGCACAATCTTGCGCAGCAATTCAAATTTATCCCGCTGTTCGCTGACAAAATAGATGTGTGTGATATCAGGCTTACTATCGGCCTCATCCTGTGACAATAAGATTTCAACAGAGTCATTCATCAGCGCTGTGACACGTTCAAGCGCCGCCCGCGGCACTGTCGCGGAAAAGGCCAAAAGCTGCCTGTCCTTTTGCGTGGTCTTGATAACAGCTTTAACACTGTCACCATTTTTATCATCAAGCAACCGGTCCACTTCATCAAGAATAATCGTCTTAACTGTTTGGCTGTTTATCTTCTTTTTCTGCACCAATTCAAGAATCCGTCCGCTCGAACCGGTAATTATATGCGGTTTTTCCTTGAGTTTTTCAATCTGCCGCATAATATTAACATCACCAATGATGGGGGCTGCCGTTACGGCCAGGCCGGCATGTTCCGCCAGCAATTCAATCTGTCGCAGAATCTGTATGGCAAGTTCGTGAGTCGGCGCGAGAATAAAGGCCTGTGTCTCACGTTTGTTCGTATCTAACTTCTGAAAGAGCGGCAATAGGTAGGCCAGGGTTTTTCCTGTACCGGTGGGCGATTGACCGATAAGGTCTTTGCCTGCCAGAACTGGCGGTATCACCTTGGTTTGTATCGTTGTGGGCTTTGTTATCCCGGTCTTGGCAAGCCCCTGCACCAGGGATGGCGTTAAGCCCAGTTCGCAAAAATCTTTCTTCATAAAGTAATAATCAGCCTCCCTGTATTATTTCGGTTTTACTTCCTGGAACACCTGATCAACAATCGCCTGGTTGCCGTTTCTTATCAATTTCGGTTACAATATCAATAGCTGTTGATTTTACATCAATAGCCAAGTTAACTTTTCCTAAATTTTCTTTTTGCAGCAAGCCTATTTCTTTTACAAGAACTTTGAGCCTGGCAAGTGTATGACCTAGGTCAATATCCGGTTCCATAGATTCACCCCATTTACATTATGTCCTTTTTTAGTATATCATGGCCTAATTCAACACCAAAATGTTCAATACCTTTAATTCGAAAATGCTGACCCATAATTCAATGTTTTAAGACCGTTTTCCTATAAAAACTAAGAGGCGAGATTGCTTTCTTCCGGCTCGTAGGTCAGGAAACTTTGCTGTACCTGCCACTACGAACAAGAATCTGGCAATCTCGCCTTTTTGTCATTGCCTGTTAATTGGTCAAACTGCGAATCGGCGCCGGGATTCTCCCCCCCCGGGCAATAAAGTCGTCTGATTTAAATTTGCTTACAGGCAGTATCGGACTATAGCCAAGCAATCCGCCAAATTCAACAGTATCCCCTACGTTTTTACCAGGTACGGGAATAACTCTCACTGCCGTCGTCTTGTTATTGATCATGCCGATAGCCGCCTCATCGGCAATAATAGCCGCTATGGTGGCTGCCGAAGTATCACCGGGAATAGCGATCATATCAAGGCCAACCGAGCAAACACAGGTCATGGCCTCCAATTTTTCCAAAGACAGGCTGCCGCGTTCCACTGCGGCAATCATACCGGCATCTTCGCTAACCGGAATAAACGCTCCGCTCAGACCGCCCACATGCGAAGAAGCCATCAAACCGCCTTTTTTAACAGCATCGTTCAAGAGGGCTAATGCCGCCGTCGTACCGGGTGCGCCACAGCTCTCCAATCCCATTTCTTCGAGAATATGGGCTACACTGTCGCCTACCGCAGGTGTCGGTGCCAATGATAAATCAATAATACCGAAAGGATAACCAAGCCGTCTGGATGCTTCCCGCGCCACCAATTGACCAACACGGGTGATTTTGAAAGCAGTGCGTTTTATAGTTTCGGCTACTGCACTGAAATCACGCCCCCGTACATCTTCTAATGCCCGTTTGACCACGCCCGGCCCGCTTACGCCCACATGAATAGCAACCTCCGGTTCACCAACTCCGTGGAAAGCACCGGCCATAAAGGGGTTGTCCTCAGGCACATTAGCAAACACCACCAGTTTGGCGCACCCCAAAGCATCTCTGTCCTTGGTGCGTTCGGCGGTAAGCTTGATGACTTCGCCCATTTCCCGGACGCAGTCCATATTAATACCGGCTTTGGTGGAACCTAAATTGACTGAGGAACATACCCGTTCCGTTACATCTAACGCCTCAGGAATGGAGCGAATCAAAATGCGGTCTCCGTTGGTAAATCCTTTTTCCACAAGCGCTGAAAAACCGCCGATAAAGTTCACGCCTACTTCCTTGGCGGCAGCATCAAGCGCCTTGGCTACTTCGACATAGCTATCGGCACGGCAGCTTTCGGCGGCAATGGCAATCGGCGTTACCGAAATACGTTTATTGATAATGGGAATACCGTATTCTGCTTCAATATCTTCCCCTGTTTTGACCAACTTTTCTGCAGTACGGGTAATTTTGTCATAGATATTTTGACAAAAGTTCTTCATATCCGGATGACCGCAATCCCGTAAACTAATGCCCATCGTAATTGTCCGGATATCAAGCTTGTTTTCTTCAATCATGCGATTCGTTTCATGAACGTCCTTTATTGTAAACATATGTATAGCCTCCAAGTTTAAGACTCATTAGCAAGAATAGTTATACGCGGTGCATTACATTAAAAATATCTTCATGCTGCACTTTTATATCAAGACCCATGGCAGTCCCTTTTTCTCCAAGCAGTTGACCTAAATCCTTTAGACTAATAATAGATTGCGACATATCGACCAGCATGACCATGTTAAAAAAACCTTCCAGGATATTCTGGTTGATATTAAGGATATTAATATTATTCTCAGCCAAAATGTTACTGACCATGGCAATGATGCCTACCCTATCCCGCCCGACAATTGTTATAACAGTTTTCATATCATCACGCTCCAAAAATTTCTATTATCTGTTTACAGGTATGATAATATTATACTCAATTTTAAGGAAAAGCCAAGTGTATGTAAAGAAAAAACACCTGCCACGCACAGCAGGTGTCAATTTGTCCGCTGACTACATTCATTTTATCCCGTGTTTATGCAGTAAGTATTCATACGCAACCATTGCCGCCTTTGCGCCGTCACCAGCCGCAATAACAATTTGTTTGTCAGGACCGTTGGCCACATCACCGGCAGCAAACAACCCCGGAATATTAGTACGCGTACGGCAGTCGGTAACTACCTCACGGTATTTGTTAAACGCCAGTATGTCCTGACAAAATTCAGAGTTCGGCAATAAACCAATTTCCACAAATACTCCCTGGATGGCAAGCTCGGTTTGCGCCTTAGTCTCATTGTTGCTGATTATAAGTGACTCTACGGCCTCGCTTCCTTTGATTTCAGTCGTTGTGTAACCGCTGAATTCAATAACAGGTTTAGTTAACTCCCTAAGTCTTTCAATAACAATGGGGTCAGCGTTATAGCCATGCAAGGATATAAGATAAACCTTTTCCGCCACGCCGCTAAGTTCAATGGCAGCCTGCAAGGCGGAGTTGCCGCCGCCAACCACAGCTACATGCTTGCCGGCATAGAGAGGTCCGTCACAAGTAGCGCAAAAGCTGACTCCTCTGCCAATAAATTCAGCTTCCCCCGGCACTTCCAAGCGGCGTGGCCGTTTTCCCGAAGCGACAATAACGGCTTGGGCCTGATACTTACCACCATCACTGATTACATGAAAAGTTCCGTCCGTGCCCTGAGTTAACCCGGTAACTTCTTCATATTTAATGTCGATAGGGAACTTTCTTACCTGCTCATCAAACTTTTCCATAAGCTCCGGTCCGGTAATAAACTGATAGCCCATATAATTCTCAATATCCATAGTCCACATGGGTTGACCGCCAAATTCTTTTGTCAACATAAGTGCCTTCAATCTTTTACGCGCTGTGTACACAGCGGCTGTCATGCCGGCAGGGCCTCCGCCAATAATGATTAAATCATACAAAGCTATTCACCCTCACAATCGTATTTGCTTTTGACAACGCGTTAAATTTTTGCAGGCAATTTATACCTCAGTCAAAGAGATTCTAGGAAGCCAACACGTATACTATGCCTGCTGCCTGCTGCGTTTTAGATGTACGCTATATAATCTCATCATTTTTTGCTTCTATAAAGACTATATGTCAGTACTTCGTCGTTTGCCACCATTCTGCCGGCAGTTACATCGGCAATAAATAACGTATGTGATCCTACATCTACCGTCTTGTCTGGCAAAACCTTCGCTTCCACATAAGCAAGACAGTCTTTCAGTATGGGGCAGCCGTTTTGTCCGGGAATATATTCAACATTAGCGAATTTATCCACATTTCGTCCTGATTGGTAACCAAATTGCCGAACAGCCTCCATTTGTTCCGTGCCCAGCATCGACACGGCAAAAATACCACTGCTCATTAGATAGTCATGCGTAAGATTCCTTTTATTAAGACATACTGAAATACGCAACGGTTTACTGGTTAATTGAAACACCGTATTACAACATTGTCCGTTGATGTTGTTATCTTTAACGGAAGTGACGACATAAAGACCATAACTTATTTTGTCCAAGGCCGAGTTGACGGTATCAAGTCCGGCTGTTAGCACGGCCTGATCCGTCAGTGCCACATTATCATCCAGTAACAATACAAATTGTTCGGCACCAACACCGCACAGCGGGCATTTGGCAGGCGGCGTATCCCCCGTATGTACGTAGTCACATACCGTGCATTTCCAACGCTTAGCTTTCTTTTGCTCCATCACATTTTCTGCATAGGCAACAAATTCCTCAGCGCCAACACCGCAAATTGGGCATTCATTCGGTGGTTCCTTTCCTTCATGGATATACCCGCATACCTTACAACGCCATTTAGTCATATTCTTTCTCGCTCCTATAAAAAAATTTTAAAAATAATTATCTTTTAATTATTATTTTCATTCCTGCTTGCACATTTGTCAATAATTTGCTAGTATTTTTTATAAATAGTTTATAAATATATTTTTATACAGGAAATCCAACAAAATTTTTTATTTCCTGATTCGTTTAAACAGACAAAAAAAGTGAGGGATTGCTTAATGATAACTCCAGAATTAATTGCCAGAATAAACGCTTTGGCCAAAAAAAGCCGCGAGGTTGGTCTTACCGATGAAGAACGCTCTGAACAGGCTGAGCTTCGCCGCCTTTATATTGATCATATAAAAGCACAGGTAAAGGCTCAGCTTGACTGCATTGAAATTGTTGACCATGATGAAAACTGTGATTGCGGCTGCCATAAACACTAAACAGATAACGCCAGAGCCAACCGCTCCGGCGTTATCTATTGAAAAAATTATCTGTTATTTTCAAAAGTATCACAGTCAGTATCCGCTGTCTTGGAAGCATTCGGACCGGCGACATGAATATGTTCCGCATTGCAATAATTGCCCGTTTGCCAAAACTTGCAATTATTGACAAAACATTCTACTGCCGGAGTGATCTGCGTACCTTCCATGAAGGCCGCTGATACCGTTCCTCCAATGTTGGCATTATGCAAAGCGCCAACCATATCACCCATTGTTTTACGGTGATGAAAAGCGCGGCACAGAGTATCCTGCGGCTTGGCCGATGTTCCTTTCATGGCATCATTATACACACTGATTTTGGCGGCCATGCATTGATCTCCGGGCATATAATGGGTACATTGATCAACAGTGCATTTAACTATTGGATTGGACATAAGGTTATTCACTCCTTTATTTTTTGTTAGTATCTGCCCAAATTCGCCTTTTATACCCTTATATTGCCACCAACGCCAACGCCATCCGGGTATCATACGCACAAACTGGACAATAGATTACATGCAAACAATAATCTTCTGATTGAAGAGGCAGGGATTCTTTATCCATATAGGGACTATAGGGTCCCAGATAATTGCTAATCGAACCGCCGTCAACCATTTTTCCTCCACAGTAGGGGCATGTTTCGACAATTGCCTGCAGGGCATTGCACAACGGACAAACTTTTTCCATGGGTCTCACCTCATAGTTTAGTTTGTTCGCGCAATCAGACATTCATCCATTTACGCTTCCTTTACCATGTCTCTTCAACAATAAGCCAAAATGCTATACTACAAAAATAAAAATTACATAAACTAACCAGACAGAACCGTATCCATATAGAGTAGCAAAAAATATATATTTACAGGTGATAATAAATATGGCAAAAAACAACCCTCCTGATCTCAATATTCGTCCAAGAATCCTGTATCAAGTGGCAAAAGCCGCCTGGGAAGGCCAGTTATTTGAACGTAAAGAAGAAATATGTCATTTATTACAGCGGGAGTTTGAAGATAAGGCAACGCGCCGCCTTGTCGCCAACCAAATTCGTTTGGCCATGGGGCTGGAGCCTAATAATTCCGAAGAAGTAATTAATGAGTATGACGAAGAGGCTCTCATGGGCATGGGCAGTGAACCGGCTGCGATCAGCAACCTGCAGATTTATGAAAATTGCCAGGGCACTGCCTGCGAAACCCACTGCCCGCTTAGCACAATCACCCGGGACGAACTGGGACAGGCCTCCATTGACAAAAATCAATGCAAAACAGACGACCAATGCGCCCAGGCCTGCAGGTTTGATAATTTGACAGACAAGTCCCAGTTTGTTCCGCTCATCAATTTACTGCGTCAAAATACACACAAAGTATACGCATCGGTAGCTCCTGCCTTTGCCGGTCAATTTGGAGCGGAAGTAACAGCCGGTAAATTGCGAAGCGCCCTGTTAAAATTGGGGTTCAGTGAAATGGTAGAAACAGCTTTATACGCCGATTTGGTTACCATCAAGGAAGCCTTTGAGTACAATGAGCATGTCAAGGGTGAACACGACTTTTTAATCACAAGCTGCTGCTGCCCGATCTGGATCAAATTAATTGAAAACAAATTTCCTGATTTAATGGTTCATATATCACCATCCGTATCACCAATGATCGCTTCCGGACGGGTAATCAAAGAACTTGAACCTGACGCCAAAGTGGTTTTCATTGGTCCCTGTATTGCCAAGAAGTCAGAAGCACAACTGCCTGATCTTAAAGGCGCTATCGACTTTGTTTTAACATTCCAGGAACTTGCTACGATCCTCGAAGCGGCAACTATCAACCCGGCGTCAGAACCGGATGAAGAAAATCCGGTAGCTTCCTGGGGTGGCCGGATATATGCCCGGACAGGCGGCGTCAGCGCCGCCGTAGGCATGACACTGGAAAAACTAATTCCCCGCCGGGCGGAAAAGTTTAATCCCATTAAGGTGGATGGCATTCCTGATTGCACGAAACTCCTGGAAGATATCCGCGCAGGCAAATTAAAGGCCAATTTTATCGAGGGGATGGCTTGTAAGGGCGGCTGCGTAGGCGGCCCCGGACGGCTTCTGCCCCCCGAAGAGGGAACTGCCCGGGTAAACGATTATGGTAATGCCGCGCCAGCCCATACACCTGTCGAAAATCCTCAGGTTTATTCAATTCTGGCCAAACTTGGCCATTATCATGATATGCCCGCTATGACTGGTACAAGCAAAATGGCGACCATCCTCGCCCGTAAACTTAACCCTGCACCCCCAAAATAAAAGCGAAAAGCCAAAGCCCCTGTCCGTAAATAACGGACAGGGGCTTACAATTTAATGCTTATCAAAACAGGACTTGCCGATAAACTCGCGTAATATAGAGTTGTGAGGGATTTCATCATCATCTACTGATTTAAAATACTCCAGGAAGTTAAGCAACCGGCGCGCTTCCGAATACTCAGGCTCTTTCCGGGTGACTCTTTCCAAAAGGGGCTCAGCGTATTTTTTAAGTACGGCCAATTCATAAATAAGAGCTGAATTAAACATGAGGTCGGCTTGTTCCTGGAAGGGAAAGATGTTGCGTTCCTCGCCCCTTCGCACTGAATTCCACATTTTAAGAGTCATTAACGCGTCATGTGAGCGGAACTGGCTATCCCGAACAATGCGGCGAATAAGCCGGGCATCTGTCGTTGGGATACGGTTATGACTATCTATGGATAGTTGTGTTAACGCACTAATATAAATTTTGATTTTACAATGCCGGGGAACGGCACTTGTCAAACGTTCATTAAGGCCATGAATGCCTTCAATGATTAAAGGCTGGCCTTTATCCACTTTAATCCGGTGGCCCCGGTATTCCCGTTGTCCTGTTTTAAAATTAAAGGTAGGCATCTCAACTTCTTCCCCGGCTAAGATTCGGGCCAAATGAGAGTTAAATAATTCTAAGTCAATGGCTTCAATAGCTTCAAAATCATAGTCTCCATTTTCATCAAGCGGTGTATTATTACGATCAACAAAGTAATCATCCAGAGAAACAGGTACAGGCCACACGCCATTTACTCTTAACTGAATATTGAGACGCTGGGCAAAGGTTGTTTTCCCTGAGGAAGAAGGTCCAGCTACTAAAATCACACGGACTTCGTTACGGTGCGCGGAAACAAAATCGGCAATTTGCGCAATTTTTTTCTCGTGCAATGCTTCCGCTACCCGGATAATATCTCGGATCCCCCCTGTTTTCGTGCGTTCATTAAGAGTAGCCACATAACCGCAACGCAAGATATTGCCCCATTCTGCCCCTTCCTGAAACACTTTAAATAACTTTGGATTTTCGTTAAATTCGGGCAATTTATCCGGACTTTCCTTTTCAGGCAACCGTAAAATAATTCCCGGCGGATAATATTTAAGCTCGAATACTTTCAAATACCCGGTAGACGGCGTCATTGTCCCGTATAAGTAATCATACACCTGACCGCAATAATAAATACTTACCTGCTCCCTGCCAATCTGCTCTAGCAGGCTGACTTTTTCGGTACGGCCGGCGGCCTTAAACAGCTCGATGGCTTCCGTTTTTAACAGTACTTTGCGAACTATCGGGCGATCTTCGGCAATGATCTGCCGCATGTGCTTCCCTAACTGGACAATATCCTCCGGTGTCACATCCCGTCCATGGTGCAGTTCACAGTATAACCCTTTACTCAAAGAGTGCTCCACCGTCACTTCACAACCGGGAAATAGTTCCTGTGCAGCTACAATCATAACCAGAGTCATGCTGCGCTGATAAACCTTCATCCCGGCATCGCTGCGGAGATCAATAAAATCAACTGTACTATCCTGCTCTAACACAATTTGCAAATCTCTAATTTCATTGTTCACTTTTGCGGCCACTACCGGTGTTGTGTACCTATGGGCGGCATCCCGGCTCAATTCCAGTAATGTAACGCCTTTGTCATGCTCCTCGGTACGGCCATTAGAAAAAGTAATTACTATTTTCTCTGACACCTAAAAGGCCTCCTTATGCGGATAAAACTCTCTATACACTCTATGTATTATTCAACCATATGACCCCATTTCCTGCATTAAATTACAGTGCCACATAAAGAAACCTGGCCTCAGCAATATCGCTGCGCCAGGTTTCCTTTTTAGAAAAGTACTTATCGCAACATTTTCAGCAAGCGGTAGGCGATGATTGGCAACGGTGCTCTTCTTACTGCCAAACGCATCCCGAGTAATACCAAAAAAAAGGCCCCTATTACATGAACAATCCAAAAGCCGGTGCGAGGAAATTCAAGGGTAGTGTCGTCGATAAGGTTATTGTGCTGACAGCTCATTCGGATCGACCTCCTTTTTATTAGTATTTCCCACACTTTAATAAATGAATAATGGTAATCTATACTATTCATTGCCAAGTTTATTTTACTTTTCGACTTCAGCCATGGCCTGAGCCATTTTGGCAGCCATTCCGGTTATTTTAAATGACGGAACGGCACATACGGCAATACGAATTCCTTTTCCCAGCGGTACAGCAAAGATATGGTCTTCGTGCAACTTATTGCATACGGCGTCAGGATCCTTAGCCGGGACAGTCAGGAAGAAGCCGGCTATGTATGGCAGCATGTGCAGGTTAGCTGCTTTGGCCTCGCGGACAAAAATATCCGCCCGCGCATGGATAAGTCCATAGTATTGTGCGCGTTCTTTCTCCACTTGCGCCATAATGGTCTTATCATTATAAATGGTCGCTAAAAGCCGCATGCATCCCCGGTTAATATTAGACCAGGTAGCCCTGCTGGTAAATTGGTTAATATCGGCAAACTCCCGGGCAACATCCTTATTGGGGGAAATGCCGATCATCGCACCTGTGCGCTGCCCATACATAGTGTAGCCTTTGGACATACTAAAAGCCAGGATAATAAGCACGTTGTCCGGTAAATTAGTAAACTTTTTCATGAATGCGCGGCACTCATTTTTCTCGCCCGCATAATCAATATAAGCAATATCCACCAGCAGTATCAAGCGTTTGGACTGGTCTTTAGCCGCATTTTTAACTACATCCAACAAACTGTCCCAATCGCTGTTGCTTAAACTATAGCCGGTAGGATTATGTGCCGGGGTATTAATAATAGTAACCAGGCTGTTTTGTTTTCTTAACAGTTCTGCAACTTTGCTTTCATAGGATTTAGTATTAAAATTTTGTTTTTCATCAAACAAAGTATAGGTGTCCAACTTGCGCAAAGCATCTTGACACAACACTTTATACGGACCCCAGAACCAGTCGGAAGTTAGCAGAGTATCCCCAATCTCTGTGTAATTGGCAACCGTATGATGTATGACCCCTGAGCCGCCGGAAGTTGCTACGGCACTCGTATAAGCTTCAGGCCGATTATCGGCAAAAGCCAAACTTGTGGCAGCCTCCAAAAACTCAGGCAGACCAGCAATAGGCGCATAGTTAATCACTTCATTAATTGGCAGGCTGCGGTAAACCTTTTCCACTGTAGGCAAACATACCAGCGCTTCCTTGTCATCCAGGATTGCGCCAATAGTAGCGTTGACAACTTTATCTTTGCCATATTGGGCAGCATCCTTATTGGCTGCTGCCGAGGCCCCAAAGATCTTATCAGTCGCAAATTTTCCTTTAGCATGTGGTGCGGCAAGACTTAACGTCATTTTATCTCCTCCCGTTATTCAAAAATCATGGATACATTTTATGCAGCATACGCGGGAATGGAATCGTTTCGCGTATGTGCTCAAGGCCACACAACCAGGCAACAGTCCGTTCAAGACCTAACCCAAAACCGGAATGTGGCACTGTACCAAACCGTCTTAGATCAAGATACCACGCAAAAGCTTCTTCAGGCAGCTTGTGCTCCGCAATCCGCTGTTTTAATAATGTCAAATCATCAATACGCTGGCCGCCGCCAATAATTTCACCATAGCCTTCAGGCGCCAATAAATCGGCTCCCAGTACAACTTCAGGATTATCCGGGTCAGGTTTCATATAAAATGCTTTGATCGCGGTTGGATAGCGATGAACAAATACCGGCGCATTAAAGTGACTGGAAATAATGGTTTCATGAGGAGCGCCAAAATCATCTCCCCAAGTAAACTCTTCTCCAGCCTGTTTTAAAATTTCTACTGCTTCGGTATAACTAATCCGTGGAAATGGCAATTTGATGGCTTTCAGTTTCTCGACATCACGTTCCAGCGTTTTAAGCTCACTCAGGCATTTGTCCAGCACACGCTGAATTACATAGCCTATCATTTCCTCTTGGAGCTTCATGTTATCGTCAATATCATAGTAGGCCATTTCCGCTTCGATCATCCAAAATTCCAGCAGATGCCGGCGGGTTTTAGACCTCTCTGCCCGGAAAGTTGGGCCAAAACAATAAATACGGCCTAAAGCCATCGCGTTCGCTTCATTATACAGTTGGCCGCTTTGCGATAAATAGCCCTTTTCGCCGTGATAGTCAAGTTCAAATAAGTTCGTCGTACCTTCACAGGCCGCCGGTGTTATGATTGGCGCATCAGCCAGGATAAAGTCGCGCTCATAAAAAAAGTTCCTGAGTGCGTGTTCAATCTCGGAACGAATACGCAATATGGCCGCCTGACGCGGTGTACGAATCCAGAGATGACGGTGTTCTGCCAAAAAATCAACACCGTGTTCTTTGTGAGTAATCGGGTAATCCTCGGCAACTCCAACAATCTCTAAGGAAGTTACATTCATTTCGTAACCGCCAACTGACCGGGGCTCTTCCCGTACAAGCCCTTTCACGCGAACTGAGCTCTCTTGGGTTAGACTCCTGATTTTTTTAAACAGTTCCTCACCGATTTCCTGTTTAACAACCACAGCTTGCATGAGTCCGGAGCCATCCCTGATAATAAGAAAGATAATCTTACCGGATGATCGCTGATTATAAACCCAGCCTTGCACAGTCACTTGCTGTCCAACATGTTGGGACATTTTTTTTATTAGTACGGCTTCCAAATAATACCCTCCTTTGCTTAGCAGGTGTATCTAATCTATATCCTAGAAAATGATGGGTGCTATGCCTATTATGTACTTATTCTGGTTATGCCATTATATTTCCTGTTAAAAATTTAGCAAATATCAGTTTTTTATTGATGAATATCAGATTTTACAATATGAAAAGCAGGCTTCCGCCTGCTTAGGGTTGTTGATTAATGTCTTGTTTGGCTGTCATGGTGCTGCCGGTAGCTTGCGTGTTGCCTTGCCCAAACTGAGTTTCTTGAGACTGAATCATTTTGCGAACCATTTGTCCGCCTACCCGGCCATTGTCAGCCGAGGTAAGAGCACCTTTGTACGTGTTTTTGTAATCTTTCAATCCTAATTCGGCAGCCGTTTCTTCTTTCAGATGATCGAGGCCACTTTGCGCTGCAGGGTTCACTGGTTTTTTACTCCTTGACATTACGCAAAACCTCCATTTAATTTATTTTTGGTGCCTGTTTATAGGTTGTCTCTTATTTAATAATTGATGCCATGTAAGTTATGGGTTACTTGGAAAAAATAAAGCGGCTCGCAATTGAGCCGCTTTTGGTAAAATAAGTTAATAACTAGAAATTAACGGAAAATTCTACGTTAGTACGTTTTTGATCAGCGTCGGTGGTATTATTTTTACCCATATCATGATATACGGCAAGGTTAGCATTATCAGATACTTTGTAATTGGCTTTTACTTTAAATCCTTTGGAATCCATATAGTTACCATTAGTAGTGTGATTATCAATCGCACCTGCTTCAATATCACGATATATTAAGGAATAATCCACGTCACCTTTTTTCGCAGCGTTACCAAATTTCACTTCAGCAAGATATCCGTTAGCACTGGTGTCAGAATTCTTTACATACTCAAGATTGAACACTGCATTATCGGTAATTTGAGTTGCAGCATTTACGCCCCAGTATTTGGTGTCATCTTGTTTAAGATAGTTAGCACCAAAATTAACTTTGCCAAAAGAAGTTGCCATTTCTGCCAAGGAAATTTCTTTGGCATCTTTATCATGGCCATAGAATCCGCTTAATTTAACATTTTCTAAAGTGGTGCCTACTTGTACGCCACTAAAGTTATCATCATCCATCAACAAGCCTTTGCCGGAATATAACGACTGCCGGCCAGCTTTAATATCAAAATTATTAAGTTTCGCGCCAAGGTAAGCTTGATCAAATGTTACGTTATGGTCACCGTCGCCATGTTTCAGATTGTTATCCATTCTTGCACGGCTGTGAAGATAGAAAGTATCATCAATGCCGGCGTCCATGTTCAAGCGAATGCGATTAGTCAAATAATTGCTAGCACTATCAGTTTGGTTATTCCATTCAATATTAGCGTCACCGGAAAAAGTAGGAGCAGCAGCGAATACGGAAGCAGTCGAGAGCGTCAGGGCAGCCATAACGGCAGCAGCAAGCAGTTTCTTTTTCATTTGCATCTTTCCTCCTAATTAATTGGAATATTTTGAATCTCCGAAAACCGGTACGCCTACGGAGATAACTTATCCAGACTATTTGTTGGAGGAAGATAAGCCAATTAACTATGAGTGTCCACGTTTCCTCATAACTGCCTTGCTTATCTCTAATCCAGTTGCTTAGCCTAACAAGCTATCCTGTTACCTTCTCCCTTCATGGTGAGAGGAACTTTCCTTAGGTTTCAAGCAGCACTTTTTGTTTACTGCTTTATGTTTTATGTAATTCGCCTGTTTCGACATAATTCCTTCTTATTTGACAAATAAACTTCTTGGTAAATTAATGTAGTCTTAACAGTTCCTTTTTATATGACTTTGTTAAATTTACATAAAAAAAAGACAGTCCTTTTTATCAGACTGTCATACATTTATTATCGGTTTTATGCAGGGAAAAAGCGGGAATGGATCGCGTTTACGGCTTCTTTTACTTTACTTGAGTCAATCAGACACGAAATACTAATCTCGGAAGTACTGATAACTTCAATGTTAATACCGGCATCGGCCAGCGCGCCAAATGTTGCAGCCGCAATACCCGGATTGCCTAACATACCGGCACCAACTACAGAGACCTTGGCAACATTTTCTTCAATCTTAAGACCGCTAAAATCCATTTGACTGTTCAGTTTCTCCATAATTTTTTTTGCCTGGGGAACATCTCCCTGTGCAATTGTGAATACCATGTCAATAATGTGTTTATCCATTACGCGAACACTCTGAACGATCATATCTACATCAATATTTGCTGCGGCCAGAGTCGAGAATATTTTATAGGCAATTCCCGGCTGATCCGGTACTCCTAAAACAGCTATTTTCGCGACATTCGTATCATGCGTTACACCACGAATAACAAACTCTTTTTCTTCCATTGTATATTCCTCCCTGATAAATGTACCTGGCTCATTCGTAAATGTAGAGCGGACGTGAATAGGCATACCATAATGCTTACCCAATTCTACGGAACGTGGATGCATTACACCGGCTCCCAGCCGGGCCATTTCAAGCATTTCATTATACGTAATTTCTTTCATTCGTCTGGCATCTGGAACAACCCTGGGGTCAGAAGAATAAATTCCATCGACATCCGTATAGATTTCGCAATGATCGGCTTTAAGGCCGGCGGCTACCGCTACTGCCGTGGTGTCAGAACCACCTCGGCCCAAAGTAGTGATATCACCCCTTTGCGTCAATCCCTGAAAGCCTGCCACAACCACAATCTTGCCTGCGTTAAATTCTTCCCAAATCCTATCCGTATTAATCCCCGTAATTTTTGCTTTGTTAAACATCTCATTGGTTGTAAAACCCGCCTGAAAACCGGTCATCGACACTGCTTCATGGCCAAGCTCAACAAATGCCATGGCTAAGAGTGCAATGGAAACTTGTTCACCGGTTGCCAAAAGCATGTCCATCTCACGCCCATAAGTTTTGTCCGTTATTGCTTTCGCCAAACTTATTAAATCATCTGTAGTATCCCCCATCGCTGATACTACAACGACAATTTTATCGTCAGGTTTTTTTTCCCGTAATACCCGCCTGGCAACCGCCATAATTTTATCTGGTGTAGCCACTGAGCTGCCGCCAAATTTTTTTACAATTACTGCCATGCCTATCCCCCTTTGTTCTACAGTATATAATAGCATGGCAGTTTATATTCTCCATACAAGTACAATATCCTTCTACAAGTGGACAAAATTGTATTTTTTTACTTGTCTAAGAATAAATTGATAAAAATTAAGCCTGCAAGGATAATCTCCCAACAGCCTTTAGTAACTAAAATAATGCTATCTTCCTGATTGTAACACCATTCCGTAAAGTTCCGATAAGCACCAGCCATATCCTGCCACAAGGCAATGGTTCCCAAAATTGCGGCCAGCAATGCCACAACTGTAAGGCCAATTGTGGGAAAAGCAGCACTAATGGCAATAAAATAGCAGGAAAGAATTATCCATGTCAAAAAGATGAGTCCCAGTGTTAAACGCCGGGCAACCTTTGAACCGACACGTCTTGCCATCTTTAATAACGCCAAGCGAATTAACCGGCGACCACAAAGTACTTGGCCTTTTTCATAACTTCTATACCGCTGGGGAATATCATAATTCCATACAATCGAACAGCAAGCTATGACTAACAGCAGTTTCTGCATACACTCAACCTCCCGGTATATTATATGCAGTTCTCCCTGGTACTTATCTATATTATAGCACTATTCAATTGTTTGAACAATCAGACATCTATAACTTCATCGATCCTTATATCTTTATTCCTATTTAAATCAATAAATTCATTATCTTCTGTCCTGACCACCGGTCGGCTGTGGCTGACACTATCAAAGTAGACAACCTCAGCAACCCGGCCATCGTGTAACCGCATAAATTTTCCTGTTAAATAGTTGCTAATATTTTGTAAGAATACGGCACAGAATTCCGCATCAATTTTACCAAACATTTCGCTGTTCAATGTTTCAATAACACTAAAAGGATCGACCTTACTTTTATAAACCCGATCAGAAGTCATCGCGTCATAAATGTCAATGATAGCAATAATCTTGGCAAAATAATGAATTTGCCCACCTGAAAGTTTCAGTGGGTAACCACTGCCATCCATTCGTTCATGGTGTTGCAGAACACCCAGTCGTATAGCTTCTGAAAGTTCTTGATTATCACGTAAAAGTTCATAGCCAAGTATCGGGTGATACCGCATAACTTCAAGTTCCTTCTTGGATAATTTATCCGGCTTATTGAGTATATTTATATCGACTAAGGCTTTGCCGGTATCATGCATTAGCCCTGATAGTATTAAGTCTTCTAAATCTTGCCCAGTGACACCAAGCCATTTTCCTAATACACCCGCCAATATGGAGACATTTAAAGAATGGTGCAGTGTATAATCATCTTTGCGCTCCAGCATCAGCAAAAACGATATAATTCCCCGTGTATTGGTCAATTGTCCAATTAACGTATGGGCTAGTTCCCACATAGATGCGACTGCCAATTTTTTATAGCGCCGTGTCTGCTCAAAGTAAATTTTTAACTTGTCTAAAGAATTTTCATAATTTTCCCGAGTTTGCCGCGCGCATTCTTCAAGCTCTTGTACATGATCAACTACCGACTGGTTAATTTCCTGGATATCAATCTGTTGAAGCCCCCAGTTAGTAATTTGTTCAATAATGCGCTGTGAAAGTATGATACCCTCACTTAAAAGTACACGACCATTATTGCCTAAAACGGGTTTACCTACGGTCATACCTGGAACAACGTCTTTTACGTTGCATGGCTTGGTAATAAACTGCCCCATAGTTTCACCTACTCATATACATTTTTACGTTATGTCACGCAAGCTCCTCTATATAAGAAGAGACTTGGCTGGTGCCAAGTCCCTCAGGACGTCGGCAGAAGCCCTAGTCGCTGATAATGTAAAAGAGCCAGGGATAAGCTCCCTGGCTCTCAAGAGCGTCCTATATAATTATTCTACAGTAATTGGCTTAAAGCCTTCCCATAAGCCCTACCTTTTAGGTTAAAATTCTAATCTTAAGGCTTTTTATCTGCTGTTTATCAACTCCCTCCCACTCGGGCGGGCACAGCATATCTACGGGAGAAAGAGACAATGCGGTATCACATTCATATACTGTATCGAATGCTTGTAAAGCAGTAATCGCACTACGAGAACGCATGATGGTATCAATATTCTCTCTGGGAACTTTTACTGCCAATACGCAATCATCAGTCAGTTCATTTTTTATAATTCCAGCAGCATAGGCCTCCTGAAATGATGGTATATTGGCGAAAATAGTAGAAGCTACCTGCAGAATAATTGCACTGCATAGCTCAAAATATTGCTTATTGAACACTCTGGTGTCTTTATCCTGAAATTGAAGACGACCCGAAGGCAACATTTCGCAAATTTGTTTAGGAATAACCGCTTTTGACGGCAGCCAAACCTTAATTAAGGGTATATCAGCGTAAAAATCAATGTCAACTTCAACCACTACCGGCAGTTTCAAATGACTCAACACCTCATCAAGTCTGGCCCTCACAGCACTCGGTTCACCGGCCAATAATTGTTGAATGAGTGCGATACGAGCTGTTTCCTGTACTTCATGCTGGCGTTTCTTTTCGTCATATGCCTGCCGTTCTTGTTCGTTACGTCTGGCTATTTCTTCACTGGCTTCCTGTGCAGCATTTTTAACAGCTGCTTCCTTGTCTCTTTGAGTAAAATACAGGGATACTGCCGTAGCGACTCCCAAGGCTGCCGTAAATAAAAGAACAATTGGGCTAAAGAAAATAACGAGTATGACAACTAACGAAACTATTAGTGCAATCCGGGTCCCCATAGGATATACATAGCTTTCCTGCGTTTTCGTTATTGCTTTATCAATAAGATAACTATAATCAGTTAAAATCAGTTCCGGAAAGGGTTCCTGCACTAGCAAGGGTTGATAGTCGACCGGCTCATAGTTAAGCTTACTAACCGACGCCAATTTAAGTTCATAGTCTTGATGCTGAACAAATTCCTTACGCCAACGTTCAAATTGTTCTTCTCCCTTAAAATAGCGGACTTCAGCCCGTTCATTATTCTTATTATCATCTCTCCCTCGTTTTAATGGCATTTTTTCCGGTGGCGAAGTCATAGAAAAACCTCCTTATTTACGAATCGTTATCCTGATCGTTTTACGCGCTACGACATAACAAAAAGCCAGTACTCCACCTAATGTAAAAAAGAAGGCAACCGGCTTGATCATCATAATTTCAGAACTGCCAATCAGACAGAATAAAAGTGCTGTCATATACGCTAAAAACAGTTCACTATAGCGTGGACTGCCTGCACGCGGTGCAATAATCACCCACACTAGAAAGCCAATAAGAATAATATTGCTATTTTTCATAAACTCCATTGCTTGAAGATTCACCTACCTAAATTTATGGATAATTCTTATATTCGCTATTACTTACTTCTTTTCCTGCCTAATTATTTCCTTTCAAAATCATTGACGTTGTAACATTATGTTTTTGACCTTCATATGCTGAAGTAGTAAGAGATATATACAATTTACAACTTTTATTTAAGGTTAATAAAGGAGGTCATTAATATTTATGGAAACTAAATATCCGCATTGGTATGGCCCAGAAGATAAGATGTGTTGCGATTTTCCAGAAAAAGACTTAATGTGCTGTGACGATTTCATGGAAGATCCCATGGCCTACAAAATGCAGCGTGATAATTTTAAAGACCGTCTGCTCTGCTTTTTAGGCGATGAAGTCCTCCTTGGTACAGATGCTGTGATCGACCGCAGAGGAGCTACGTTCTGCGGTACCGTATGCTATGTTGGCTGCGATTACATCATTGTTAACAGTACTCATTGCCGTCGTGCTATTTCACTGCATGTACCGATAAAAATGATTCGCTTCATCGCTCCTTTTAAAGGCCACCGGTAAAATCGCAAGCCTCAGCATTAGGAGATGATGTACTAATGAAAAAAATATTTAGTCGACGGTCAGTTGCCATTGATCCAACCCATATGATTACCCTTCATCAAGAGGCCATTGAGCAACTGGAGCTTATGCATACAGCACTGACAGCGGCGGAACAGGCTAACGACGGTACAAATGACGCACTTAACAGCATGGCTGAACATCATTGGGAAGCTTATCTTGATGTACTTCACATGATTTGCTTACACGATGAAAATTTTGCCGCAGTTATGAAAAAACATGGCTTTAAAATGCAAGAATGCGAATCTCCTGATGGCGATCAACGTCAATTTTATGGCAGCAGGCAATTAGTTCTGGCACTTCTTTTGGGGCTTATCCGTCGACACCGGCGTTTTACCTATTTTTATAGTTTGCGGGCAAACCCAATGGGAGATTACATCAAAGAATCCGTAGCCATGGAACGTGAACATACCGTCGAAATAATTGGTATGGTACAAAATATGATGTAATACTCCAAATCTTACATGGAGGCACTCTGCCTCCTATATTTTTTGGGAGGATTATTCTATTACCAATGCGAATACTATTCTATACCATATCAGCAAGGAGTAATTATGCCTGATTTCAAAGTACCGACGCTCTGTCCGTCCTTACCGGTAAAAGATTTTTTACGCCGTCAGGCCGGTTTGTCACTAACACGGTGGCGCAAAATCAAAAATGGCGGAAGCTTGTTGATTAATGATCGCCCAGCAGCTGCCAACGACTTAGTTTATCCGGGTGACATCATTACCGCAACCTGGCCGAATCATTCTTTGCTTCCTCCTGAAGACCTGCCACTTTCAATTTTGTATGAGGATGAGTGGTTGCTGGCAGTTGACAAACCGGCAGGTATGCTGGTTCATCCTGCAACCACTCAGTTAACCGGTACTTTAGGCAATGCCGTCATGCATTATTATCATATACAAAACAATACCTACGGATTTCACCCGGTTAACCGATTAGACCGCAACACATCAGGTCTGGTACTGATTGCCAAGCGGCCTGATATTCAGCATATACTAAATCAAAATCAACAGCAAATTAGCAAACAGTATTTGGCGCTCACTGCAAAGATACCCAACCCACCGCAGGGTATAATTACTGCGCCTATTGGCCGGAAGCCAGGAAGTATTATTGAACGTGCCGTTTGTCCTGACGGACAACAAGCTATTACCCGGTATAACGTGCTTGCCACTTTTGACAGCGCCTGTTTGCTTAAAATTATGCTGGAAACCGGACGTACTCATCAAATAAGGGTTCACTTAAGTTATATCGGTTGTCCTTTATTGGGAGATGATTTGTACGGCGGCCCGGTTAATTTAATTCACCGCCAAGCTTTACATGCAGCCAAATTGAGCTTGCTTCATCCGGTTACCAAACAACCATTTTGCATCGTAAGCCCTTTGCCGGCCGATCTTACCCATTTAATAACCCAACTTGGCGGGTAGATTATAAATATGGTATAATGAATTGGAAATGTGCTATAATAATTTTTCCGGTTTATGGAAAAATATAGGAGGGATACCCTTGCCATTAGTCACTTCGAAAGAGATGTTCAAAAAAGCCTATGAGGGCCAGTATGCTGTAGGTGCGTTTAATGTCAACAATATGGAGATCATTCAGGGCATTGTTGACGCCGCCAAAGAGGAACAGGCTCCGCTCATTCTTCAGGTATCGGCCGGCGCCCGCAAATATGCTAAACACGTCTATCTGATCAAACTGGTGGAAGCTGCTTTGGAAGATTCCGGCTTACCTATTTGCTTACATCTGGATCACGGTGAAGATTTCGATATTTGCAAATCCTGTATTGACGGCGGATTTTCTTCCGTTATGATTGACGGTTCCAAACTACCGTTTGAAGAAAATATTGCACTAACTAAAAAAGTCGTAGACTATGCCCATGAGCGCAATGTTGTCGTCGAAGCGGAACTTGGCCGTCTGGCCGGTGTTGAGGATGCGGTTAAAGTCAACGCCAAAGACGCTACATATACAGATCCCGATCAGGCCGTAGAATTTGTTGAACGCACGGGAGTCGACTCCCTGGCTATTGCCATTGGAACAAGTCATGGTGCATATAAATTTAAGGGCGAATGCAAACTTGACTTTGACCGTCTTGAAACCATCTCCAAACTTCTTCCCAACTTCCCGCTGGTACTCCATGGCGCTTCCACCGTATTGCCTGAATTTGTTGAAAAATGCAATAATTTCGGTGGACAAATCAAAGGCGCGCAAGGAGTACCGGAAGATATGCTGCTGAAAGCCGGAAAATTAGGCGTTTGTAAGATTAATATTGATACTGATCTCCGGCTGGCCATGACCGCTTCTATCAGAGAACATCTCGCCAAAAATCCATCCGACTTTGACCCGCGCCAATACCTCAAACCAGCCCGTGCCGCCATCAAGAGCATGGTGCAGCATAAGATTCGTAATGTCTTAAACTGCAGCGGCCGTTTATAAAAAAACCAGCATATTATTCTATAAATCGGAAAAGGTATTACTAATTCCATTTATAGAAAGGAGTTTTGTAATGTCCGCTGATACTATCAATTTTGCCGCACTATCGGCCGAAGAACTTGATACTATCAAAAAATTTGAAAGAGAATTTGCCACCAAACATGGCAATACCATTTTTTTATTAGCATTTAACCAGGATAAATAAAGAAACACGGCTTGTGCCTCGGCCAAGCCGTGTTTCTTTATTTTTGTATTCTGGGTGGGCATAGAAATTGTTCATAGATGAACTATTCTGAGGGCTAAATAAAATCTTCCGGGCAATTGCAGAAATCTTCAAAACTACTATTGGTAAAGCAAATACCGCTTCCTAAAAACCGGGAATACCGTTCTTCTTCTTCCTTCATTTTTTCTGCTTTTTTACCCGGATAATTATTAATCACAGTAATACGCAATGGTTCAGTACGGTTAGTTTGAATACGTTTTATTAGATACTTTATATGCATATCGGCATCTGGAAACGAATAGCCACAGAAAATAAGGTGCCTAATTTCACTAAGGCTTATTTCTGCTTGGTGCCAAACCAAAGTTAAAAAATTATTTGACATATCTTTAAAAAATGTCGGTGGCACAATCACAGGCGATTTAATAGTTTGACATACATCACATTTAGCCTGCGAAGGGTCTGTTAACAGTTTAAGAATTCCCTGACGATCTGTAATCAATTGTAGTAAGTTACAGGTCGGGCAATATGACCAATTCAATGAACCATGAACTTTGTAAAGCTTAACAACCGGCTTGTTGCTTTTAGCTGCGGACCCAATTGAATAGTTAGTAAACTCCACGCCGTAATCGACTATAATGTCATCTTTGGCAGCTAAAGCCCGGTCAAGCAAAACATCATAATTTGTTGAGATAAAGATAATATCCTGCAGGTATCCAAGCTCAGCTAAGCGGTTAGTCATAACCCTGTGAAGCCCTTTTACTTCCGAGGTTTTGTCTTCCAGTACCTCAGCCATAAGCAGTATTAGATACTGTCTAACATAACCTATCCTGTTTGAGCCCTGCATAAGATTTTCCAAGTCAAAATCCTTAAAACATTGTCTTTTTCGAATTGCTAAATCCAAAATGCCAATAGCCTCTTCAAAGGTTGGAAAGCAAATTGCATTTAAGTCGTCCTGAAGCACGTCAATAAAAAAAAGTTGCCTAAAATAAGCTTGTAACTCACTCACTTGTTTATAATTACTATAATTATGTTTGACCCGGAGTGTTTTGAAGTATTTTTCGAAAAGCCGGCTTTGTACAGGTGCACCTTCAGCCGCAGAAGCACCGCCGCCTAAAAAAATTGCTGTCTTTTCCATATAGAATTTTATTTTAACCGCTCTGCGCTAGAGTATGCATGCAAGTTCACCCAGCAAAGCTGGGTAAACTAAGAAGCTTGCTTAACGCCATTTAGTATAGTTTGGAATTCAGAGCCGGCAATACACTCTTTTGTCAATAAACTATCTACTATCTGAGTAAATGCTGCCTGGTTAGCCGAAAGTACATTTGTCACCAGGCTTTCAACTTCTTTAAATATACCAGTAATCGTATTGTGCAACAGTTCTTTTGGTATATCGTCGGGTGACACAATTCCAAGCTCGGACATACCGCCAAAAATTATCTGCTTAGCCATACTGACGGCCTGTTTAAAATCACTGGCAGCACCGGTACTACGAGCACCAAGAAAAATATCTTCGGCAATGGCCCCCGCAATAGCCACAGCAATTTTTCCTTTAATATAATCAAGCGTATACAAGTACATGTCTTCCTGCTGCGTCTGCCGGACATAACCTAGTGCATTTCCACGCGGCACCACAGTAACACTGGCCACCGACCCCGGTTGAATGTACTCACTTAAAAGCGCATGACCTGTTTCATGGATCGCAATACGCCTTTTTTCCACTGTGGTTGGAATTTTGTCAAGTTTCTCTCCCATGATTACCTTTTCCACTGCACTACGCAAATGCTGCACAGTAATTACTCTGGAATTTTCTCTGAATGCAAGAATTGCTGCTTCATTCGCCACACTTTCCAAATGCGCACCAGAAAATCCAAATGTATCATTAGCAACATCCGCTAATGATACTTCTTCTGCTAATGGTTTGTTCCGGGTGTGAAGTTCAAGAATCTTAATTCGCCCCAGCTTATCAGGCAAATCAACCTTAACCTGCCGATCAAAACGTCCTGGTCGTAACAGAGCCGAATCAAGAATATCAAGCCTATTCGTTGCTCCAATCACCAAAATGCGAACGTCATCATTTTCAGACATTCCATCCATCTGAACCAGAAGCTCGTTTAATGTTTGATCGTATTCCATATGGCCCGCATTTTGCCCCCGTTTACCGCCAAGCACTTCAATCTCATCAATAAAAATGACCGCACTTTTCTTTTTATTTCGTTTGGCCATATCACGAGCCTGTTTAAACAACTGACGCACACGACGGGCTCCAACCCCAACATACATTTCCACAAATTCTGATCCGCTGGCAGCTAAAAACTCCGATCCGGTAAAACAAGCCGCCGCTTTTGCTAATAGAGTTTTGCCCGTACCGGGAGGTCCGTTAAGCAAAATACCTTTAAGGGGGCGAATTCCTAATTTTTTTATGCGCTCAATATCTTTTATAAACTCAAGAGCTTCACGCAATTCTCCTTTGGCTATATCTTGACCGCCAATATCATCAAAGCTAATCAATTCCCTTTTACTATCATTGTGGATATGAGTAGCAAAAGATTTCTCACCTGCCCGTTTAGTCTGATACCAAAAGATTATTACCAAACCGGCAAACAGCAACACAGGCAGTAAATCAATACCCTGGAAACCTAAAAAAATGACAATTGCACTCACTATGCCTAAAATTAATTCCAGATAACGCATTTATTTTCCCCCCTGACCATTGTTATTGCGGGGAATAATCATGTACATTGCCGCATTCCCTTTCACCAATTGCAAATAGATGTTATCCGCGTCAATATATATTTTTTCGGTCACACCGTCATTGTTAGCCTTAATTCCAACACTTTCAGCCATGGATGCAAAATTACCCGTAAAAATAGCTTCCTGAATATAATACTGAATTTGATAATAAAACTCTTCCAGTTCCGGCGTACGGTTATCCTGAATAACAATATCATATTTCTTACCATTATCCATCTGTTTTAAGCCATCAACGATTTCACTGTATAATGTCTGCAAATTAGAGACATGATTAAGCTTTACATATATTTTGATTTTTTCGTTATTGTTACTTTGCTGTCCAACAGTAACGCTTTCCACTCCGTTCACATTTTGAAACATTTTACTAATCGGATTAGTTACCGCATATTTATTCCATAAAAATTGTCCGCTAAACAAAACAATAAGGGTAAGCACCAATGCCACACCACCAACAACCCAATTCACTTCTTTTTTAGGCATGCCTTAATGCCCCCTCTCTTTAATATATCTCTTTTTTATATCATTGCAATACTATTTGCGGATAACATTATATCATATTATAACAGAATATTATACTGTAAAAAATAGGTTTGGAAGGAGTATGCCTAGGTATACCCTGCTGCTCCTATTTTGGGCGGTCAACAATGATTTTTTTCTAAAGTCAAAAAAGTCCTTGCTCATTCAACAAGCAAGGACTTTTTACATTGCATTCATTTTTTGGAGCGAAAAACGAGATTCGAACTCGCGACCCTCGCCTTGGCAAGGCGATGCTCTACCACTGAGCTATCACCGGTACAAAATCCCACTCGAAATCCCCTACAGTTTAATCCCCAAAGCCTTTACTTTACACTATGTAAGAAGGTCACGAAGCAATTAAATTGATAAAAAGACAAAGGAATCTGTCTCGACAAATGTCAGCATTTTGACATCTGGAGACAGCTATCTCTTCATTACATTAGTTAATTTTTTACGAAGCTCATTTTTTAATTAAATATAGTTCATTATCTTCTATATTGAAAAATAGGGGGGCAACTAAAATTTTCGGATATCTTGCTTTTAATCGTACAGCCTCACTAATAACGAAATCTATTTCATTTCCAAGCTCATACATCGGCGCAAAATTCATAAAATGTTCCTCTGCAGCTTTCTCGTTCCAGCCTGCGTTTTCAACTAAACCTTTAATGAATCTTTCTTTCTTGGAATATAAGTTTACCATGCCACAATTATTATGACCTAATAAGGCTATCGCCTTTACCCCCCCCAGAGCAACGCAATATGATACTTTAAACTCACTATAACGTAAATTACCCCCACCGCTGCGCAGTATATAGGCGAAATTTTCAGGAATGCGAAGATTTTTTCGGTAATCCATACACATTCCTATCAAAACTTGAGCTTTCGAATATGAGTCATGGGAGCTACGAAGATTATGATATTCAACAAGTTTTCCAATCGGGGTTTCTCTATACTCGGGAAAGATATCTTCCTTGGTGGATACACGAATTAATCTATCCATTATGCTCATTCCTTTCCAATCAATCCGAGTTCACTTTCGTTTCTAATTCCAAATTGTTGGTAAGCAGTGCATTTAATATTATCGTAAACTTCTTTAAGTGGTATCTCGTACTCTTCAGCTATTCTACGGCAATCCTCATATTTGAGTAAGCTTTTCACAAATGGTTAACAACTTCTGGTAGCGTACTATTACTAATGACCAATGTGACAAGTCGTAAGTCCAGTGTTCTTCTTTTAGGAAGTAGCGGGCGACAATCGCCACCCGCTACTTATTGCTATTAGATTATTACTTAATAGACTTATTTTGCTGTTTCGAGCAGTTTTCCATTCTCTGTCTTATTAAGTTTAAAATCTTCTCTTTCAACGATGAGAGAGGTCAGGAGACCAAGAATGATTGCCCATAAAGGAGCACCAATATTTAAAATGGAGAGATTGGTAACCGCAACAAAGAAAGCCACTAAAGCGCCCGTTCTGAATCTACCGGCAAAAGCTCCTTGAAAAGCACTTTTGAAGACTTCAAACATAGCTAATCCTGCTAAAACAGCCGTAAATTCTTTAGGAACCATCTTCACCGATTCAACAATAATCTTTGCCAACAAAGCAAAACTTACCCAAAAAACCCCTTCTGCAAACGCCGCGATAAAGCGATGTTCTTTCTTTTCACCTGCAGAAGGACCAGCACAAATCGCTGTACTCGGACCTGCAGTTACAGCCGGATGAGCTCCAAATAAAGAGTTAATAAACGTACCGATAGCCGGAACTAGATACATGGCATTGATCGGTACTTTATAATTGGCTGCCATAAGAACCCCAACAGCCTGAATGTTCTGAACGCCAATGACCAGGAAGAAGAGAGGAAAACTAATATCTAAAATTGCCCGTAAGGAAAATGTCGGCAGGGCTAAAACCGGTTTAGAGATTTCAAAGGAGAGGGGAACGGGAGTGATCAGATTAGAGGCGGCTAATGCAACTATCCCAACAATAATCGCTACAATAATCGGGGGGACCTTTTTTGCGAAACTTTTAAAAGCCATTATACCAAAAAACGATATTACCATAAAACCGTAAACTTGAGGCATTTTAATAGCAGCTGTAAACATACCTATACCGAAGCTTAACAATACACCGCCAACCATACCCAACATAACAGGTACTGGAATGTGCTCCACGAATTTCTTCATTAAACCGGAAATTGTAAGAATTAACGTGACCACACCTACAACAATATAGGCACCTACAGCCTCACTCAGTGTAAAATTCGGCAGTATTTTAGCAAGCATGACGGCCCCTGGAATAGTAAACGCTGTAACAACTGGTAACCGGTAACGCAAAGACATAAATATTGTTGCTAATCCACCGATAAGATAAATACCCAGGAGCCAAGAGACAGCTTGGGCATCTGTCAAATTACCCGAATTAGCAGCGTTAAATACAATCATACCTGGGCCCATAGTACTAAAGAGGGTAGCTACTAAACCTGTGGCAATTGCACCTAAATTTTTGTTTTTCCATAAGATTCCAAGACTCTCACTTATGCTATATCCCTTTTCAATAATCATAAACTTTTCTCCTTTTGTGCATATCTTAAAAAATCTCCTGCTTCTAGGTGAGTTCCAGCCAAGCCTTAACCTTCGACATCAAGACTAAAATCGAGTAATGGTGCATCAAGAATAGCTCGACCAACATCAATAATATCCGGTCCAAGTGTGACGATGTTATGCAATTCTTCCATGGTTACACCGCCGGCAAAAGCCAACTGTATACGTTCTCGCCAACCCTCAGCTTCCGCAGCAGCCCTTACAACTTCGAGGTCCTCGAGAACACCGGTATCAACCATTAAAATGCCTGCGCCGGCCTGTACTGCGGATCTAGCCTCTTCGACAATGCCTTGGGTCTCGCCGCGTAATTGGGCAACTACTAAACGTTCTGAGTCAAATAATTTTGCCCTACCTATGGCTGTGCTAACTTCTCCAAACATCCGAATATAGTTTTTGTCTAAATAAATAAATGGCATTTCGGACATCCGTTGTCCAGCCCCACCCGTTATAGCCGCTTGACGTAGTTCTCCTTTAATAGCCTGACCTACCTTTTTCCAAGCACCACAAACAACCTTTACCGGACTTGCTTTTTTCACAATATCTGCTGCAGCTGTGGCTACTCCAGAAGGTTTCCCGATGGCTCCCATAAGCATTTCCTCTGCCTTAGTGACCATTTCAGCATTGCCCCGAGCAACAAACACCACGGTACCGGGGATTAACGCCGCACCTTCCTCTGCCACCGAGCGAACGTCCAGACCGATATCAGCTGCCAGTTCCTTTAATTTTGCGACTCCTGATAGTATTCCATTTTCCCGAGCCCTAATCGTGAATCCATAGGACCGACCTTTGAGTGGTTCAAACAGAAACTCTCGCAACTCCATCCTATCACCTCATCTCTGTCTACATTTCATGCACGATATCCTAGATGCAACGAAATCTCCCGCCCAATCCTAACCATTAGGCTTACAATGGATTCAAGCTCGTCCCCTTCAAACCGTGATAAAGTCCCAGATACACTAATCGCGGCACAAACATTTCCTGTATAATCGCGCAATGGCACCGCTACACAACGTAAGCTTTCCATGATCTCTTCATTATCTATGGCATAACCTTGTTGTCTTACTTGCTTCAGTTCCTCTTCCAAGAGGTGAAATTCGGTAATCGTGTTTTTGGTATAACGGGATAAACCCTTCGTGCTAATTATACTTTTTACTTCTTCAGCCGGAAGATTTGCTAAGAAAACCTTGCCTACACCAGTACAGTGAGCTGGCAACCTTGTACCAACTTGCGAGACAATTCGCAAAGATTTTGTACATTCTCGCTTGTCAATATATAGGACCTCACCTTTATCTAAGACAACCAAATGAACTGTTTCCCCAAGTTCATCCACCAGAGATTGAATAAATGGGGCAGCCACTTTGCGCACATCCCAGCTATCGGCAACAACATTCCCCAAGACAAAGAGCCGCGTTCCTAGACGGTATTTACCATCCTCAGGCGACTGCTCTAAATAACCAAAATCTCTTAACGTAGCCAATAGCCCATACACAGTACTTTTTGCCAGCTGCATCTCCTTAGCAATCTCACCCAGAGACATTTCCCGCTGGTGCTCTGCAAGTAGATTCAGGATCATCAGTGCCTTAGCTACGGAACGAACCTGATTACCCGCAGCGACCGCCGGAATATCTTTAGCCAATTTTACATTACCTCCTTCTTCGATTAATCCTTCTTAATCTCTGTTAGAAAAAATGAATTAGAACTTACATGCAGAACTTCTTATTCGTTATTACCGAATATCGTTCTGAATTTTAACACAATTATACTCATTCTAAGTTGTAAATCTCTTCACAAGCAGGTTCGGTATTGTCGAGATTTTTGCGGTAATGCCGTTAATCTATTTTTGTTAGCACAACATTACCTGAGCTTTTTACTAATATGGTATCAGTAATACGGGGACCGCCTATTTTCGGAACATAAATAGTCGGCAGCAATAAATCCACCACCATATTTTCCTGAATAATATGGTTAATTTCCTTTCCAATAACGGGATAAAATTCTGACTGTCTGATTCCTACTCCATAGCCAATCTGATTCACGAACATCTTGGCATAACCATGGTCATGAATAACCTTGAACACTTTGTCGTAGATTTCACTGGAGGCAACCCCTGGCTTTAATACTTCTATCGCAACATTTTGCGCCTCTATAAGCACGTTGTAGACCTCAACGGTCTCTTTAGCGACTTCTCCCAAAAATACTGTGCGACACATTTTTGCGGTATACCCTTTATAGGACGCACCCAAGTGAATGACTACAGGCTGATTGTCTTCAATGACATAATCTCCGGCATAAGGATGCATCAATTGCTGCCGATCATGCCGCAAGACTTGCATGCGGAAGGTGCTCCCCTCCGAACCCGCCTTGCGCATAGCATACTCAGCCTCTGCAAGTATTTCAGTTTCTTTCATGCCTGGCTTAACGGATTCCATTCCTACTTTCATCCCTACTTTAAGGAACTCAGCAGCTTTTGAAATATAAGAGATTTCCTGTTCGCATTTGATTGAGCGCAAGCGATAGCAGACTTCAGCAATATCACCAAAGTAGATACCGGGCACAGTGTCACGGAGGAGCTGGTAGTCCTTTAAATTAATAAAGTACCTGGTAAAGCCGATCCTCGGATTGGCAATACCTAACTCCAGCACCAAGTCGGCGGTTTTTTTGCTGATATTCTCTTGTGGGAAGAAATAGGGAACCACTTCTAAGCCCGATCGGTCCCGCATTTGACGAGCATCCAGCCACAAGCAGAGTAGCTTCGGCTGACCTTGCGCCGGAACAATCAGGGCTCCTCCTTCAATATCTTCTACATTTGCAAAGTAGATAAGGTTCTCCCTATCCCTAATAACCGCCGCATCCAGCTCTTGTTTCTTCAGTTCCTGTTGGAGTGCGGCAATTCTCGTTACGACAATTTCGTTCACAACATCGCTCCTCGTTATTGAAAAAAGGGGGCAAACTACAAAACCCCCTTTTTTCATAATTAAAGAAACTTACTGAACAAATGCGCTTCTATTTGCTTGATTCCAATACTGAAAGGTCTACGCCTCTTTGCTTAAGCCATTTTGGCAGTAGCTCCTTATCAACCCTTTCACTAACCAGAGGTGCTTTTTCAATCAATAGTTTGGCCAATGATTCACTGACATTGAGACCGCCCATAGCACCGTCAAAGATAATTACTTGGTCTGTGCCGGTGACGTTGTAGGCAAACTTCATCGCATTCTCTGCTGTTCTCGCGGTTACGGCATAATCCATATAGCCAATATTCATGGAATCCGTATCGAATAGTTTTCCCTGCTCATCTCCCACGACAACGGTCGGAATATTCTTAGAGAAAAATTCAGACGGATATCCTGTCCATGCATAGTTATGCACACACATTTTAATGGCGGGGTTCATGGGCGGCGTCTCCTCGAGTAGCGGTTTTCCGTTTTTACGATAGAAAGCCTCAGTATACCAAGTATAAGAGGGTAGCGGCGTATTTAGGTCGTACAAATCAGAATTAGCCCCTAGGAAATTTGCATAAATAACCCCTGCTGAAAATACATACGGTACTGGGCAAGGGAAATCAAGTACGGCAATGCATTTATCAATTTCGCCAAATAGGGTCATAATTTTTCCGTAGAGCTGGCAGCCAACGAAAGTTGCACGGTCGTTAAGGGCATACAAATCGTTGTCGCAGTCAGCACCAATTACGCCATGTGGTCCACAGTTCAAAAATGCAGCAAAGGCGAATTTACTTTGCACAAACTCGGACTCAAAAATAGCACGTGCAGTAAAGTTTGCTGCCCGAGGTCCCAGATTCTGATGGTAGGTACTGCGAGTTTCGCAACGCGCATAGGACATACCAAACGGTTTTACAGCTTTATCTACCTGTCTGTGGAAATGCACCTCACGAACGTCAGTATGATGCGCATGGATAATCCAGGTTGCATCGTAAACCTTCTTAAGTCCGTACAGAGTTCCGATTTCGGTCTCGATAGCGATCCCTTCGTCGATTGGAGCTACCCCGACTGCTTTTCCTTTATAATAGGTGTCTAAGCCATAACGCTTCATATATTCTTCCGTTTCACGGAAACGCATGCCAACCCCCGCACGCAGCCGAATATCCGTGCAGCCGGTTCTTTCTTCCACAGCATCTCTAATTGCCTTAAGCAACTCAGCATAGGGTTCGCCGCCAAAAAGAGTGAATCCATGGTGGGAAGCCAAGACATTAACGGAATCTTCCGGTTTAATCATGCTCATGTCAACCTTCATCAGGGCATCATGGGCAGCTTGACGAACATTTTTTATGGCATCCGGCCCACCCGGCAGGAGTACAGGCGGTAGATCTGGGAACAATTCGCGCAGATAAAGAGAAACCATCCCGGGAAGCTCGGAAACACGGGTTTTTACAAGTTCTGGGGCAATACCATAAATAGAAGGTTTTGGGGGAATTGGCTTAATTGCCTCGTGCATTAAATCCTTATAATTCATTTATTTTTCCGCTCCTTCCGGTTTGGTATGAACAACGCGATCTAATAATTCCCGATCTTCTTGGAAGTAGAAACCCCTCTTACTGTATTTCTCGACAACGGTTTCAGGCAGAGTCCATGCAGTAGGGGTGATCCCGTACCACTGCCAACCATTTTCAACCTGTTTGAGCTCAAGGCCTGCTGCATCAATCATCCGCAGCAGCGGCTGTACACATTCAATGGTGCAGCCTGTGCGAATACCGGTCTTTGACGATACTTCTTCAGGAGTCTTCGCTCCTTCTAAGATTGCAGCGGCAACTTCTTCTGCACGCACACCCACACAGTAACATAAAATCTGTTCCGGATTGAGATGGGCTTTTTCACAGATCTCACGAATTTTTTTTGCATCATGCTTGGATACGTCCACACCAATGGTAAAGGGTTCCTCGCGCTTAACCATTTTAATCGCATAAAATGGGCAGCGAGATTCGCAGTTGGTGCAACCACGACATTCATCCGCCTTTACGTTTGCCTTTTTATCAGATACTGAAATCGCTAAAACCGGACAGACTTTCTCGCACACTTTACATCCCCTGCACACGTCGTGCTGAACTTCGGCCAACAGGGTTACTCTCTTCATCTGTTAAACCTCTCCCTTCTTTTCATATGGCATTCCAGTAATTAACTTCCGATCACAATTTGGATCTTTGTCAATCACCGCTTCCGCGAACTAATCCATTCTGGCGAATCCCCGCTTATTTTCTATTCTTCTGAGATAACTCAAACGCCACATCAATGATCATGTCTTCCTGTCCGCCTACCATTCTCCGTTTACCCAGTTCCACAAGAATATCTCTGGGGCTCAATTGGAATTTTTCAGCAGCTTTATAGGTGTGGAGTAAAAAGCTAGAGTAAACACCTGCATACCCCAGCATTAATGAAGCAGTGCTAATAACCTGCGGGCGATGCATTATTGGTTCTACAATTTCCTCTGCGACGTCCATAATGCCGTTTAGGTCAATCCCTGTGTCATATCCTAAACGGTCCAGTACCGCACATAACACTTCATTCTGAGTATTTCCAGCACCCGCACCTAAGCCCCGGCAAGTCGCGTCAATATAGGTAGCGCCTTCTTCTACAGCTGCAATTGAATTCGCGACAGACAGACCCAAATTGTTATGAGAGTGGAAGCCAATCGGAATATCAACAGCATTTTTGAGCGCACTGACTCTGGCTCGGACATCATCTGTCAACATATGACCCGCAGAATCCGCAAGGTTAATATAGTCAGCGCCGCAGTCCACAAAAATTTTCGCTTGCTCCACAATCTTTTCCGGTGATGCCATATGGGCCATCATCAGGAATCCTACTGCCATCATCCCGATACTCTTGGCATATTTGATATGCTGAATCGCGATATCGGCTTCCGTCACATGCGTGGCAACACGCACAGCCTCGGCGCCATTTTCCTTCGCTTCCTGCAAATCTTCTATCGTTCCAATTCCAGGCAGGAGTAACACTGTCAGCTTTGCATTCTTAATCACATTGCTGGCTGCCTTAATCAGTTCAATTTCATTGGTTTTTGAGAAACCATAGTTTACGGAAGAGCCGTTGATACCATCTCCATGACTCACTTCGATCAGGCTGACGCCAACCTTATCCAATCCTTCTGCGACTGCAGTTACCTGATCTACCGTAAAACTATGACTAACTGCGTGACTCCCATCGCGAAGCGTTGTATCGACAATATTAATTTTCCCTTTTTTCATTGCGCTTACCCCTCCCTGCCTAACAATTTCGCTGCCACTTTTTCGGCAACGGCGACAGCCGCTTGATTGATAATATCAAGGTTTCCGGAATATACTGGTAGGAAATCGCCGGCGCCCTCAACTTGGACAATGACAGTTACTTTATTTCCATCGACAACAGGGGGAACGCGTAACTTGTAGCCCGGTACATAAGCTTGTACTTGCTTAACAATGTCGTTGACCGATTCTATGATTTTCTTCTCATCGGGATTTTTAACTATAGAATAAATAGTATTAGTCATCATGATTGGCGGCTCAGCGGGGTTCAAAACAATAATTGCTTTCGCTTTATCAGCGCCGCCAACAATTTCCAGAGCTTTTCTAGTTGTCTGGGTAAACTCATCGATGTTAGCACGGGTTCCTGGGCCTGCACTCAAGGAAGAAAGTGCTGCCACAATCTCGGTATACTCAGAGTCCGCCGCGCGATTAATTGCGTAAGCGATGGGAATCGTTGCCTGGCCGCCGCAGGTAACCATGTTAAAGTTATCTGCTTCAGCTATTTTGTCCAGATTCACGCAAGGAACGACATAGGGTCCTACGGCAGCAGGGGTCATATCCATGACAATTTTGCCCGCTGCTTTCAATATTGGTGCATTATATAAATGCGCTTTTGCACTTGTCGCATCAAAAACAATCTTGATATCGGGGTCTGCGGCCACAGCTTTAACACCTTCTAAGGAAGTCTTAAAGCCCAATCCTGCTGCCCTTTTAATCCCCTCCGATTCCACGATACCTGCCATTAAGTGCATTTGTAGGTGTTTGCTTTTCATAACCTTATACATCAAGTCAGACCCGATGTTTCCTGGACCAATAATACCAACTTTAATTTTCTCCATACCACTTTTCCTTTCTTGATTGCTAATTTATTTAAATTTAACTGTTACACTTCCCATGCCATGGAAAGTCACAGTAAAGCTATCATCTTTTGCAACTGGAATTGCGGCGGTCACTGCACCCGCCATGACGATATTGCCCTCTTTGAGTTCAATGTTAAATTCGGAAAGTTTATTGGCTAGCCAGGCTACCGCTGCTGCAGGATTTCCCAACACCTCCGCGCAGGTTCCGCTGTTAACCAGTTCTCCGTTCTTTTCTAACGTCATTCCGGTTAAACGCATATCGACATTTCCTATCGGGGTCATTCTTCCACCGATAAGAAACCGCGCACTAGAACCATTATCCGCAATGGTGTCAGCCAGTGTAATCTTCCAGTCCTTGATACGGCTGTCAACAATCTCAATGGCAGGAACTACCCAGTCGGTTGCATTATATACATCCACAACTGTTACGCCGGGACCGCGCAACGTTTTCTTAAGACAAAACGCCAGCTCTCCCTCCACCTTTGGTTGAATCAGATCATCGATTGGGCAGATTTCACCCTCGAGTAGAAGCATTTTATTAGTGAGATGACCATAGTCAGGTTCACTGACTTTCAAAAGATTTTGCATTGCTTTGCTGGTCAGTCCTACCTTCATGCCGATTACTTTTTCCCCAGCGGCAACCTTTTTAGCAACATTCTCAAGTTGAATGGCGTAAGCATCCTCCACTGACATATCTGGATTGGAAGCGGTTGGCGTTGCAATTTGATAGCATCCTTTTTCCGCATCAAATAATTCTTGAGCAATTTTTTTACAGTCCATCTAATCATTTTCCCCCTTAGTCAAATCTTATTTTTACTCATGATGTTCATGATGAAAACCCTTTTTCATTAACTTTTCAGCAAGCACAGCCGCGATTTTTTGCGCAGCAACTTCTTTACCACAGTTGTTTTTCAAACATTCCAGCAATACCCCCGCTGCGAGCCGGACTTCGTCGTTAGGGCCGGGAAAGGAAACCAACATGGAAGGACCCACTGTTCCGACTGCAATACGCACACCATCCTTGACATGGCGTCCAGTCCCACGTTGAAACTTGACGATATACGGTGTTGCAGCCTGGGGATCAATACGTAGCATACTTTCCACAGTTTTATCCTTATCCTCAGCACCTACACCGCCGGTTGTAATGATCAGCCCGAACGCGCGGGAAATTGCATCGGAAAGCTTATATTCCATATCGTCTAAATCGTCTTCCATAATATCCCCGATAGTTACCTTGTAGCCTTCTGCTTCGAGAAGTTGTTTTAAATATGGAGTATTCGTGTCCTCTATCAAATTCTGTTTTAGTTCAAAGCCCGTCGGAAAGATGATTGCCCGTTTTGCAATACGCTCTTTCATTTCATCTACCATATGGTTGACCGTTCTGCTCATTTCAAGGGGGTTTTCCCCTTCCAGACAGATTAGGCCAAGAATTCCATTGGAATGTATAAAAGATTCCTCAGTGAGGTGTACGCCTTCCAGCTTGGAAAGCGCATCAAGCAGTACCCGCTCTTTACCTACGATATTTTCGGTGGGAATATCATTCTCCATAATGTCGAGAGTAATATGATCTGGCCGGACATCCACCACCAGCACCTTACTGCTTTCAATTCCCAGCACATCTGCTACCGTCTGTGCGAGTTGAGTCAAATTTACATGATCGAGTTTAATGTGGTTGACCCAAAGTTCTGTCTTTTCTAAAAGGTTTAAGCCCATCTCCGGAACTCCTTTCTGTTGAATCCCTTTCCACCTAAATTCTTAAATCTTCAAACTTCAGCTTTGGGATATTACCTTTCCAGTTTCAGTGATTTACCTATGTTCGTTATTACCGAATGACATTCGGATAATACCCTCTAAAAAATAGCGTTTCTTTATAACGCCACCGTGATATAATATCAAGCTTAAAACGCAATCATATTTTATACTTGATTGCAGTAAAATATTCGATCCGAATGCCATTCGTTCTATATTGCCGAATGACATTCGGTTTTTTCAATTTTCTTGTTATATAATTCGCTATTGAAGAACATATTCCTGCTATCAATGATTTTTTTAATATTTTTTTTATGTTTTTTTACTACCTTGTATGATTAAGTTTATTTTAACCACAATAAGGTGTATTAGCAAAAAAATAAGCCTCACAGGAAACCCTGTGAGGCCTTGAATTTACTATGGAGCGGGTGAAGGGAATCGAACCCTCGTAGCTAGCTTGGAAGGCTAGTGCTCTACCATTGAGCTACACCCGCATGATTCATTTGATGTTAGAAACTACTGTTTCTAACTAAGCGACCATACGAAAATAAATTTCCGAATGTCTGCTTATGGTGGCGGCGCAGGGATTTGAACCCCGGACACTGCGGGTATGAACCGCATGCTCTAGCCAACTGAGCTACGCCGCCATAGGATCATTGGTGCTAGAATATAAATAGAACAAATTGAATTGAGGGTGTTCCCCAGAAGGATTACAATAAATGATATAGGGGGAACATACAATGGCAAAGCAACAGACTCAACAATTCAAAGAAGATGCCGTCCGTTATTATTACGACCATTCAGATCTTGGCGTTAAGGGTTGTGCATCAAATTTAGGAATAGGATATAGCACATTAACAAAATGGCTTAAAATCGCCAGAGAAAATAACGGCGATGTTCCGACTCGCGGATCAGGCAATTATTCTAGCGATATTGAAAAAGAAAATGCCCGCCTTAGAAGAGAACTTCGTGATGCAAAGGATGCTCTTGAT
>NZ_FNAM01000024.1 GCF_900101845.1 Sporomusa acidovorans
AACAGACAGGATTTTTCCTGACCGGTTGCATATTTTTATTCCAATGGGTATAATATAAGAAAAGGACTGACGTGTTGCAAGCACGCCAGCCCCCACAGACTGCCTAACCGGAAACGGTTAGCCCGATTTGAAGATTATTAGGAAATAACCGCAAACCTTGGCTTGGGAGCGGTTATTTCGGTTTTATCATGAGCACAACAAGTGTTGCGAATGCGATCATTAAGTACATTGCCTCAAATGCTGACACATTACCACCCCCCTTCTAAAAAGGGTGTGACCAACCGTTCCCCCGACAGTCTGTACGAATATTATGGCATATTTTGCCAAATCGAAAAAAGAAAATATTTCTGTTTGACGATTTTTGATCACAAGCGCCGCCTTCATAAATGAAGCGGCATTTTTTATTTTCTCCGCAACGCAGTTCGCGGTTCCCTTGCTGCCGGCAGGCCCGTTTGCACGGGACGTGACGGCGTTTGACCGCCGTGGCCGGTCCGCCCCCCCTGCCTGGCTTACTAGCGCAACTGGCCAGGCTTACAATGTGTAGCCACAGGGGATTATTTATTTTTTTCAATGTCTGTTGCGGGATGGATGAGGGACACACGCTTGGCAAGAATCATAATCAATATGGTTAACCCACCACAATGCAAGGAAACAGAATGAATCGTTCCTTTGTGTCCTCCATTGCTTTTTAGGTGACTTTCGAGTTTTGAGTTTTGGCTTATCTCTAAAAAAATGATATAAGCGACGTGTCTAACGGATGCGATTGGAAATCTGAGCCAAAATGGGGTCAAATATCCGTGCCTTTACTCATCTTATCGGGACAAGGAACCTGTCCCGATGTCCATCGGCAAGTTAAGAACCGTCTACTTGCTTTCTTTAGCCTGTCTGGATTTTGTCCCTACCAGTTATTGATACATTGCCTTCCTTACATGCAATAATGGTTGATTTGCAAATGCTGAACTTGCCACATCTCGGATATCCTGCTTCCCGTTTCATTCTTAAAAATTCTCGCACTTTCAGCATGTCATCTTTTAACCCCCTTTATTCAAGTGGATTCAAGGGGGCCAGTTTATTAACTCGACACTGTGCCGAAATGGGGGTATCTGGTATGCCGCCGAAACATGTAAGTTCTGCGCCATGCGGTGCACCTATACATAAAATTCAACAAAAGCTACAAAAACAGCGTACAGCCTTGCTCTTTAAACTCTTCAATTTTTATAAGAAGATCTTCTTCTGAACAGCCCATAAAATCAGCCAAGCATGTCACGCACATGAATTGTTGAATATTACGCCCCAAAAACTTTTTATTTAATGCTTTGATATCCTTCGATAATTCAGCCTCACAATACATGCAATTATTTTTCTTCATTATTATCCACCACTGTAATTTCAGGAATGTTCTTACCAAGAAATTCGGAATCAATAATTCCTAATTGAGCTTTTATAACTCTGCGCATTTCCATTGCTGGATCTAAGCAATATTTAATAAATTTCTCTTTATTAATGTCTTCTGTTTTACGAACATGAGGAAAAAGCAGCTTCATAAACGCAGTACAAATTCGTTTGATAGCTTCTGTGTCACGGGTATCCGCGTTTTTAGGCAACACCAACAGCTCATCAACAACCCCTCGATAAAGGAGTTCGCCACGCAGAATATGCATAATTTCGCTGAAATATTCCACATTCAGTGCCCATCCGTTAACCTTGAGGCTTTCTTTCATCCGTGGGATATCCCAACCTTTGATAAAACCATGAAAACGATCTATCAACGCAGATTCATGGAATATATCGGGTAAATTAACAAACATATTTGTGTTTGTGTTCATTAAACAAATATCAATATTCCCAAGAAGAACTAAGCCCGAATCTCCAACGCCCTTATAGTCACCAACGCGATATTCACCGCTTTCAAGATAGCCTTTCAGCGCACCCTGCATTTCGCTTTTGTCGGTAAATTTAATACTCTGAATTTCGTCAAAGGCCACATAGTCATAGTGTGAAGCAAGCCCCGGATTACGTTTGCTAATATCGTAAAACATTTTTGCACGTGAAATGCTGCCACCACTAACTAGCCAGCCATATTTGCTAATCTGAGAAAACAAATAAGATTTTCCGGTTCCCTTGGGAGCCAATTCAATCAAATTCACTCTCTTTTCTACAAACGGAAGCAAGCGGCTCAACATGGTCAGCTTTTGTGTTATACTCACATATCCTGCAGGATTATAATCAATTGCGCTTAACAAAATGTCAATCCATTCTTCGATTGTGAACTGTTTACGAGCCTCACAATAATAATCAATGTCGATTTGATACGGACAAAATGGTATAAAATCAACCAGCTTAAGGATACTTTGATTGCGCTTTTCTTCTGTTTCTTCGCAGACAAGCTCAACAATACCCCAAACTTCATTTGGAGCAAGTAAATATTCCTTGTTCTGCTCTATAACATCCCAATCTGCAACAGCTTCACCCTTTGACCCAGGAACACCAAAATCTGACAGGCTAAAAAATGCTGCTCTTGTAGCAGTATCAAAATCAATTTTAATTTTCGCCAGGAATCTCACGGATTGATAATTGTGCAGCATTTCAAATTGAAGCTGTTTCCATTGTTCTTTTTGAGGAATTGTTTTTCTTACATAAGCTGATACTTCTTCCTTATCAACTTGGCCGCTTTCATCGGCAAAACGCATAACAAGCCAGTCGCGCATAAAAGAAGGAAGGCTCAACGCCGAAAAAAATTTTCCATTATCGGGACTTTTAAAGACTAGCATGTCTCCAAAACACTGTTTCAATTTTTGTTCTACAGTCTTACTTTCCATAAAAGCCTCCGTCATATATCAAACTTAGCACTTTTTTGCATGCCACGTGTTACTTGATAGTGCACCTTTCCAATAATCCGATTGTTAGAAACAACTTTAGCAACATATTCTGTTTTGCTATCTACAATAATCTGTTCGAATGTATAATTACCATCGGCAAAGCTACAGCTAATGTGCTCATTATCTACTACTATCATAGCGTTCTTGAGTTTCTGATTAGACTTAAAACGAACCAAAATTTTCCTATCAACTGGGAGTCTTATAGTAGGAGTCAATACCGTCAGTACGATAGCCTGCTTTTTGCCCCTCTTCTTACTAACGCAAATGACCGGTACAATCATTTCCTCAAGGGAAGCGCCGCCATGGATTTCACATACAGGTGCGCCTTTTTGCTTAAAATGATCATAATTAGCAAAAATCCAATAGCTTTCCTCATCCTCATCATATCGGATGCATCCTTGCAACGCAGAATAGTTGCCTTTAGCTTCAGCGCAGTATCTGCCGTATTTGTATTTATCAGCAGTTTCATCAACATCAACAGATCTTCCTCGACATAAAACAGCCAGCCTGCTCGAACCATGATCCGCAGCAATCAGCACGTTATCATTTTCAGCCAGCAACATCTCAACATTGTATTTTATTTCTTGAATATATTCCAGTTCTTGCACAATGCTTTGCGGATATGTACAGTTCGAATGCTTCCATCTATCCAAATCATAATACGGTATTGCATGATTTTTACCGCGCCAAAAGTCGCTATTCCGTCTGGTCGTGGACGGCAAATTACTATGACCGAAATGGACATCAATATCGTATATATCCTCATCAAAACAGCTTCGCAATGCGCTTACATATTCAGCACCCAAAGAATCTACAAACAAAATGATTGTATTATCATCATACAACTGATCAACTAGTACATTTCTTGATGGTAAAATCCAAAATTTTTCTCCTTGCTCCTGTGCAATGCTACTGACCATATCAATAAAGGCATCATCACCTTTATTCCTAATTTTACATCTACGGTATGCTTTAAAGTATTCTTCCAGTACAGCGTCCCTAAAACCGATATATTGCAGATATTCAAAAGCCAGAGGATAAACAAAGTGCAATACTCGCTCAGCTGTTCCAAAATCAACTGCTTCAGAAAGGCATTGTAAAATAGCCTGTTTTTCTTCTTTCGTCCGGTTTGTCAGACATCTCATCCGGCTCACAGGATCTAATTGTAAAAAAATATTGATTCTCGAAGAGGTAACAGGCAGTTTCATGGCCTGCAGCAAGACTTTGCGCTCGTTGTAAAACTCCTCATAACGTGGATTACCCAATAGGGTTATGATACTATCAAAAATATTTTTTTCAAATTCGGCGACAGATTTTGCGGCGGTAGAAACCATTTTTAAATACTCGTTTTTTGTTTGTAGCCTAGTCCATAGCCATAGTAACCATTTCCTAAAATCATCATAAGTGTCCCAATATTCAAACAGATTGTCGCTGTACTGGGATGCCGGCAACAACGTGCAAATCGTTAAATCCAAATTCTTCGTTTTGCTATATTCAGAAGCAAATTTCTGCCATTGTCTCTCAGAGCCTAAGTCCTTTGTCAACTCATTAGTCATTCTATAATATTGATGGAGCAAATCATAAGCACTGACAATAACCACAACATTATCAGAAAAAACAATGTCTGTATAATTAATTGCATTCTGTGTGCGAAGAATAATCGGCTTATCCGGATTTTGCTCCCAATAAACCAAATATTTCTTGAACCCATCAATTTCGTTTCCATAAATTGATATATCAAGGCTTTTCTGTACAATCGTCAACGAGTAATCGCTTTCCAAACCTTCATTAATATATAAGACCGTCTTTGTCTCCTTGGGGTTAAGCTGAACATTGGTCAAAACATCTTTCATCCTATAAAGCAGAATGTAAACTCTCAATTTGCCGTCGCTGTTATACTCAAAGTTGGCATGCAAAATATCATTGATCACCTTGCTGGCAATAGGACGGTTGATGCGAAAATATTCAGAAAGAGGCATCACTAGTGAAGAATCGTTCGTCAACCGAATTGCTTTCTTTAATTGATTTATATTTGGAGCTATATCATCGTTTTGACAAAACTCAGACAGTTTAATAATTTTTTGCGAATTTGTTGTCAAAAGTGATTTTACCTGCGCCCACATGCTCATTGTTTCAACATTAATAAAGCGTACAGGATTAAAATCTGCCGTTTTTGCATCCACATTTATGAAATCAACAAATGAAGAAAAATCGCTGAACTTTTGCATATCATTCACCACCTTAACCTTTGAGAATGTTAATACCAACCAGTGGCTTATCCTCAATAAGTTCCACTAACAATTTCTGCGCCTCGTCCGGAGACAGGCTACAAATTTTATCTACAACCTTTTGCCTGTAAGTATTCTGATACTTGCTTTCCGCCAACTTCCTGACGCATTCATTGGTAGCAGTTCTATTGCTTACCCAGCTATAGGCATCCCCGCCAACGGTCGAAACAAACGCATCCTTTAGTTCCTCGATATCATCAATGATATAAGCATACTCTCCACAGAAAAACGTCCTAAATATTTGATTGTATCGGTTCGAATTATTTATAATTTTCGGCACATCTCTGCTAATAAATGCAATTCCATCGTCAATTTCGGCTTCTGACTGAGCATTTCTTGTACGGTTTAGCAACTCAAATGTTTTCCGGGCAATTTCATAAGAACCTTCAAACAAACAAAGGATCGGAATCTTTTCCTGCTTAGACCATTCCGCTGGTGATGTACAACCGGTCGTATCCTGCCACAGTTGATACAGCCGATTAATTTTTTTATCTTTCCGGAAGGATTTAAGCCTATTGGTCATATTCAAAATAAACTCGTCCGGCATCTTGAACAGGGACTTTGATTCTGCTTGAGCAAATAGGTAACTCATCTCATCGGCGGAGATATCTCCGATATGCTTCCGTAGTGAAGCAGAAAAAACATCCATTTGGTTTGCAAAAAATGTGTTAAAGGCATCTGCCTGCCGGGAAATTTGTTTGATGATTTCTGCCTTGTTGTTGATAGATCTGTTACGAATTGCATAAAGGCTTCGAAATATCTCTTTTAAATCAGGACGCATTTCTGTAAGCAAAGCATCCGGCAACTTAACGATATTCAATTTTTTCTCTACTGCCTGAAATGCCGCTTCAAATGACACTTGTTTTTCTGCTAAAATACGGTTTAATGTATCAATCAGCGTATAATCTAAAAATAGATTATCAATCTGATGATTGGTATCACCAATATCCCACAGATATGAAGAATCAGCCGACATCTTTTTATTCAGCGCAATTAAGAGTTCTTGACTTTGTACTCCAAGGCGTTTAATAACCTGAATTAATTCCGGTTTATAGGCAGCGATATAATACTCCATACCGGTTTTCATATTTTCCACACGAACTATTTCTTCCAATCTGCTATCAATACCTGCGTTTCGCTTGTACAGCGCATAAAGATCTTCGGCAATTTTATTAGTATCGCGCCCGGCCATCTTGTTGGGAGAAATCAGTTCACAGTACAAACGAATGGCATGCACGAATTCATCGCACATATCCTCATCATCCAATTCGTTGGCAATATAACGTTTCAGTGACCAAAGGGGATATTCATTATTGCGCAGGAAGAGATTGATATTTTTTGCTACATCCTGAATTGAATTTTGCTTGTCTTTTGCTATCTTGAAAACATTACCTGTGATATGACAAAACTCAACATGTTCCGGTGTCTGCTTAACAATAAACTGTCCGTTTGCCTTTGGCTGTCCCTTAACTACAGAAAAAATCAAATCGCTTAGATCCGTATGATTCAAAGCAACTGTGTTGGCACCGTCGAACTTATAATAGGTTCCATCAGCATATTCCTTTAGTAAAAAACCAAGCAGAAATACTGCGCCCGTACAACTAAGCAAACCAAATGGCGGCTGTTGCAGTGCACTCCAGATATCGGTAATGGCCACCATACTATTTTTCCGGAAAGATGTCTCAATCGTATCCATAATACACTTTTTCATCTTTGAAACCGAATGGTTTGGCAAAGACGATACATAATCTGGATTTGCCCAAATGTTTTCATTCGTAAGTTTAGTAGAAATCTGCTTTAAATAGCTGTAATTGTTTGAAATCGCCAATCGATTCATCGCCATCTGTGCTACCGTATCCTTAAACCCGGAAGGCGCGAATAGCTTATCGTTTATTGAAATTTCCTCCAACCCGCAGCCAAACCAATGCGCGTTAAATTCTTTTAGTTTCTTGCGCAAATTGCCTCCCCCTTGCACCTGGTTAGGCTGACCATCGTTCTGCGGATAAATATCAATACGTGTCACTGACAGCTTTCTTTTCCAATCAGCAATTACATTAGCAGCATTTTGCCTTGCAAGCTTTCCTTGATTGCTGTCCTCACCATAGTAACGTTCGTCGGTCTTGGAAAGCAAAAATTTTTCATATGCCGCATCAGTAAATGGAGTGGAGGAAAAATCCACTAATACGACATTTCTGCCGACATCATTTTGAATCTTATCAATGATATTTTTACATTGCGCCTGTTCAGCATCGTTTTGTGCAAAAATGTAAAACACAGGAATTAGATGGGATCCAATGCTTTTTGCATGATCCAAATCGTTTTTATAGCTGCTTGGTGTTACAAGATACTTCTGGTAGCGATACTTCAAATAGCCATCCGGCATAAACTGCTCAGCCACGTTATTCGCAGAATCTGCCAATATTTTTTCAAATGATATCTGTCTTTTGACGTCGTCCTTTAGTTTATCCAAACGTTCTTGGTCAACATTTCCTACCGGTGGAATGTAGAGGGTATCATTGTTTTCCTGTATGGTAGAAAATATGCCCTTGGAAACAAATTCTGTCATTATACTTGCAATCAAAGTTTGAATCAGAGTGCCAACAAAAGCAGTAGAAATATTGTTCAGGGTTGCTCGCAGTAAAGCGGATTGGCCTTGTACACGTCCGGTTCCGTTTTTTTGTTGAATTGCAGAGAGCAGTAGGGCAACCTTCAAAACTCTTTGCTTATCTTCGTCACCGCCACAAACGGAAACATAATTGTCATACTGAGCAATGGCCGACTTGAATACATCATTCAAGTCAACATTATCCGATGTAAAAAAGTAGTCCCAAATATAATCAGCAGTCAAATAATTCCATCCGCCCATTGCATTGTCATGATTTTTGATAAACCATCTGAAATTACTTTTCTCCGAATCGCCATCCTGATAATCACCGCTAAGAAATTGAAACATCGTACGCTGATTGGAACTGATTTCTTTGGAAATAACTTTCAGCAAATAGGCAGCGTATGGATGCAGGGGCAAAAGGTTCTGCAGTTCAGCTTCATTCGTGTCTTTAGCATAATAAACAATGGTGCTTTTTGTCACTCTCTCAACGCGTCCCCATAAATCATCGGACAACTTACCCCATTCGCTACTCAGATCGGGGTCATGTTTGATGGCCTGTCCCATCAGTTTAAAAGCAGTTGCTTCCGCCATATCAATTGATCTGATTTTAAACCTGGCCTCAATAATTTTCTTTGCCTTCTGGTCATTGATAATTTGAGTACCGCTGTGGGTGATCAGAAAAAAATAAAAGTTAATTCTCGATGAAGCCTGTGCGATTTCCTGCAAGCCAGTAATATTGTTCTGGTTGTTCTTAAAAAACTCGGTAAATTCATCCCATATAAATACAATAGCGTATAGATTGTTCCCTTTTACCACATCATCAATCCAGTTGATGACATCGTCGTACGAAGAGGACCAATTATAATGCTCAAGTTCAGATACTTCTACAATGGTTTCCAAAAGATCCATCGAATCATCAATTCCAAGTTCTTCTAAATCATGAATAACACTATCAGCATCTGCATAACCTTCAAATTTTTTCTTATGTTTTTCAAAGGCATTAGCAAAGTTAAATGAGGCTGACGGATCCTTTAACGTGCTTAAAATATTATCATACTGGCTTTTGCCGCCCCGATATGTATATCCACCTTTTGTTAAAGCACTCTTAATGGACTCAATGATGCAATTAAACAACCTGTTGTCTCCTACCACGCTAGCAGAAGAGCTGCGATGCACCACCAAGATTTTGCCACAATTGCGCACACCGGCAATTCTTGCATACAAAGATTGCATATTATTAGCCGCAAAGTATGCCTCGACATCCCTTAGATCGTCTTCTAAAATATGCTTGATTACAAAAGAAGCAAAAGTTTTACCCGTACCATAAGCCCCGTGCATCCAAATGGGCAAATCCTTGCTAACACTTCCTTTTTCCAATGTATCTGCCAACTGCGAGATAATAGATTTAAAACTGTCATGAGGATAAAAAGACTTCCACTTATTCGGAAACTTCTTGTCACTGTGTTCACTGAAAACAGGTATGAAGTCAGCATCAACGCTAATAAATTCTTCATATTTCCTGGTCATCACTGATCCCCCTTAAAATAAAGCCATAACATCAAGCGATGTCTTTTCGCTTACTAAATAAATGTCTTCCATCATGTCCTTGTTGAAGTTGACCTTGATAAAGTTGCTGTAATCCCTAGCGAGTCCTTCAACAATCTGCTTGCAGGTTTCCCGATCTAAATTATACAGCTTAGCGGGACTGATTCCACCGTGATTGACACCGTCATTAAATAAGTCGGATAATGTAAAACTGTAAAGCTGGTCGGATTTTTCCGCGAATTTATAAAGACTGTAAAGAATAGTTAATGGTTCCGGATTGGACCATGCCCCCTTTGTAATAGAAACTACAGACTTTCCCTTCATCTGACATTCTGCCATTTTAAGACCCCATCCAATCGGCGAAGCCTTCATTGTTTCCTTTAGTGACTTAATGGCACTATTTTTAACAGAGTCTGTATAACTATCACCTAACATAATCCGCAAAGAATCATTATCATAGCGCTGGAATGGCTCTATTTTGTTCACAAACCAATTAATTAGTGCCGAATTGTATGCCAAATTATTGTAGATAATGCCCCAAGTAGCAAAATCATCGCTTCCTATGTTATATAAATTTTTACAAATAGCAGTAGGTGATAATCCATCAATCAGCTCTGCATCCTTCATCCATGCTTTAAAAGCTAGGAACATGTTCTTCCCCATTCTTTTATTATCCCAAAAGTCCGTCCCCATGCCCATATCAAAAAAAAGCTCAAGCCAATCTTGTCTAAATCCTCGCGTCTGATACGCAGCTAAATTGTTCATCCTACTTCCTCCAACCGGCAAAGTTAGTGATTGTGCAACAATACACCCTTTATTTCTATCTAAGCAGTATTCGCAATGTTGACATCCCTTTACTGTTATATTGCAACCACTATCCATATTAATTGCCCCAATAGGACATTCCGCAATGCATACCTTACATCCGACACAGTATGCCGCTTTATTTAAAGCATTTTTCAATAAATACATCAATCTGATTGTTTCAACATTTTGAAGAGGCGTCTTAAATCGTAATTTGATATTACCATTATCCTTAATGAGTTCAATATTCAATATTGTGTTTTTATATTCAAGTTGCAAATGGTTATCAGCCATTTGAAAAATCGGTCCAATTGTTGAAAGCCACTGATAGTAATCCGAATTTGGATTTATTAACAAAAGCTCTGTATATCCATTATCATTTACTTGAATCAATTTGTTACTTCCAATAGAAATATCGCGTCCATTTAATCGCAATTTCCAATTACGTTCATTGAAGTATTTTTCAAAAGCAGTCGATGATTTAAAGTCTATCGTAAGTAGTTTACTTAAAACATCTACATACTTTTCTACTTGTCTAGATTGAATTTTACTGTTTATAAAAAATGACCATTTCGATGACATTGGACAAAAAACACATCCTGCCCTTGTTAACCCTTTTTTATATGCATCATTTAAAAACAAATCATTTTGAAACATATATAAAAACAATTCACTCGTGTTCCATTCAAGAATCGGACAGCAACTAGTTTGCATTATATGTTTTTTTGAATCAGATATATGTTCATAATTCGATCGACTTTCACTTTCTTCTGCTCTCACTCCTACAAAAACTAAAGTTTTAAACCTATTTTTACCAACAAGTTTTTTTATGAGCAAGACTTGCGGTACTGTTTTATGAACGCTGCAGCACCAACGTAATTTTTCCGCTGGTGGTCCTATTTTCATCCAGCTATTAGGAGCATTAAAATGTGATTTAGCTGTGTGCCAACGGAGATCAGGCCATTCATTTTGCGCTCGATGTACAGAATTATATGTATCACTAAGTTCCATTGTCGTATCTGCAAACACTACTTCAAAACCGTCATGCGGCAAAGCCCTCTGCACCAAGTCGAGCATCACTATAGAGTCTTTTCCCCCACTAAAAGCAACGTAAATAATATCCGCCTTTTTCTGATATGCCTTATAAGTATCATAAATAAACCGTAGCGTCTTCTGAATTAGCCCAATCATTAGCACCTTGTTCTTTTCAACCATTGTGCCAATGTCTACCGGCTGAATTTCCATATCAGTTACACTAGCCTTTAGCATAGGTAGATCATACAAACTACCACCAACTGCTTCGCCAATGCAATCCCCAAAATAAATATATTTCCTTCCTTCTGCCCACATTAAAGGTACATCAACAGCCGGAAGCTTCCAGCCAAACTGCTTGTCGAATCCTAATAATTGTAGTTCTTCTTTAAACACAGGACGCACTTCTTTGATAACACCGGTTATCTTTGTATCCAGTAAATATCCACCTGTCTCCTGATCCCAAATATAATTATACATTCCATACCGTCCTTAAATTATCATATTACTGCTGCCTGGAGTGCTGCTTCTTCTACTATGTAACTACATTTAACATCATGCCTGCCATGTTGCGAAATTCCAGATTCCCCCTCAACCCTGGAAAAAACGAAGGCTTTTCATATTGGTGCTAAGCTCTTCAATATACAATTTTCTTAATACTTAATTCTCAATACCCCTGATTCTGAAGTAGGTATCAAGTAAAACCTCTTCCAGCACCAATAACGGCATGTGCAAGCTTCACCTACCGGATTACTTTATTATGATTTCTCTATACTCATCCCTGCAAACCACTCTTCCGTCAGTTAGGCATTTGGGTGGCTCACCTAAAATCAATTTCTCGCCCTGAAGCCAGTTTAAAACGTCATCTATGGATAAAAATGGATCCCTATTATGTTCTGACTTCAACACACTACGCAAAAGATCTTCATAGTTGTCTACATCCATCGTTGGATCCACAAAAACTGTATTCATTGCAAAAGTATCAGTCGTTGGCATATCAACAATTCGAATTTCTTCAGAAAAATACTTCTCAACGATGCTCCGCAGCAAGAACGCATTCCACGAAACTCCAATGTCCGGATAAAAAATATAATTATCGATTCTGCTCGCAACAATATATCCCTTACAAGAAAATCCTTCCAAAATCATGTTTTCTATTTCATGTAATGTCTCATCAGTTAATACGCTATCGTCTATGCGTATAAGCATCTCGCTGTTTATACGCAAAAAATCATTATTCAATTGCCTAATCAATCCGCGAATAGATAAAAATTGCAAATGGTTTTCCGTACATATACCCATCAACTCAGAAACTGATAGCCTATCATAATCCTGCAAATGCTGTTTTATGACCGTCAAATTCGTTATTTCATCTGTTGTACCCAATTTTGCAATATATGGTCGTGAAAAAGAAAATTCGTCTTCAAACATATACTGCAAAATTCCGAACAATTTGCTGTGAGTGGAGACCTCGTTTCTCGTCAAAAAATCTGCATGTGTTATCCATAAGAGATCCAACAGCTTGCGGGAAGATACCGGTAGATTTTTAGCCTCAGTTTCAATAATCTCTCTGATAGTGTAGTCCTCTTCCTGCAAATTCAGTAAGTCTGAATGCATATACTGGCCATTGTCTAACCCGATGATGGATTTGCTCCCATTTACTTTCATGGAAAGCATAATGTCGCTAATCCCCGGGAACTCGGAAAGAATTTCATTTTTATGAACTTCGCCTCGTTCACGAATGAATACTTCTAGTTCAGCCCCAAATTTTGCGTCTTTTTCTTTTGAGATTAAATCTCGGGTAAAGTAATATTTATCCTTCAAACGATAATGCAAGATGCCCTGCAAAAAATAGTGATTGCTAACATTAGAAGAAAGCAAAAGTTCTTCCTTAAATCTCTCAAACAACTCATGAAATGAAATTGCAATACGCTCACTGCCCGAAATATAATCGTCTATCTTTTGAACAAGCCCGTCCGGAATCTGAATATATGAAGGGTGGATATACATTCCCCGGTCACAAAGCACCGCGACATCTGCAAGACGTGCGCAAAACGCCCGTATATTGTTTGAAAATTTTACATTTCCAAACACTTCTTTAACTTTTTCTCTAAAACGGTTTTCTTCATCCTCATCGTAAAGTTTTATTCCTGCAGGGTAATATGTTTTTAAGATTACCTCGCACATTAGTGATACCGTTAATCTTCCCCTATACCATACTTGCCCACTAAAACTATACTTTCTTTTAAATTCTGTTTGCAGAATTTCCAGCGGAACTCCAACCTGTGAGCTAACGGAAGAAAGTAGAGTTGCTAATTTATTACAAAAAATTATCTGCGGAAGATCAGAAACAAATTGTTCTACCCGATCTGCATTATATACCATATTTTTTAAATGAAACAACTTTCTATCTGAGTCATATACAAATGAATTACTACTATTGTATTTCTGTAAAAAATATTTAAATAATTCCGTTTTGGAAGAATCGCCAATATAATCGGTTATTTCTTGAATTGTTAAAACGGTATCCCCATTTCTATCCGCGCATATGAACATAAGTGGATCAATACCCGTTTGTGCGATATTCGCATGCAATACAGTCATTGCCTTTTTTTCGATTTGGCGAATACGTTCTCTGGTTAATCCAAATTCAATCGCAATAGACTCCAGCGATAATCCAGCGCAACGTCTACAAAGGATAGAAAACGGTTTTTCATATTTCGGGATCATATTCCCCAAAGCGGTAGTAAGCACCTGTCTAAAATCTGTTTGTAGCAATTGCAGTAAAACACTCATTGCCGCTTCACTATTTTTCTCTTTACATACTTCGCTAAACAATTTTTTCAAGTCTGAAACTTTTATCTGTGGCTGCAAAAATGGTTTCAATACCGCATGCGCAGTTTTTGCCCCCGTCGATGTGAATGCTTTAATATAATTGCTCAGCATATAACTGCGCCTATAATAAGGAATCAAATCATAAACTTCAAAAAGCTTTTTTTCTCTCTCATATGCTGTACTAAATTCTTCTAACGATGCTATAAGCGGAATAACCCTGCTTGAATTTGTATATATTTCCAATGAAAATTCGCATCCAATGCAATCAATAGCATTCACTACATTTTTTACGATTTTCTGCTCCTCTGAGGATAAGTTTTTACGCGCACCATCATCATTTTCACCTAGCAAGATTGTTTCGATAATACTTCTACATTCCGGAGACAAAAATATTTTCCCCTTTGCACTATCGAAATCATCGACAAGACTGACGGAAAAATGCTGTCTCTCCAGTTCAACAATCTTGGCTAAAATTTCATCTATACTCTTTGCTCCAAGATTGCGAATTTGCGATAATTTTTCCCGATCTAATTCCAGTAATTGTAAGACAGTTTTAATACCGCCTTTAATGAGCGCATTAGTAGCCCTGGCAGAAAGATTCAGCCCATGAATGCTGTCAACCCAAGGCACTCGGTCATATGCTTTAGATACAGGATGTACGCTATCTAAAAGTGGCTCCAAGGTTCCAACCATTACTTTCTCTACAGTCGCAGTAAACTTAACTTTATCATTTGTTATTGTAAAATCTGAATTCTCCTCTTCATAGTGAGGTTTTCCTTCAATGATAGAGTTGAATGTTCCGTTATCATCGCTAAGCAAATCTACTTTTTCATCAGTCGAAAAAGTAGCCGCTGCTTCCAGAGCAACCGGCTTTGGTATACCATCTTGATGCAACGGTATGACACCGCTTTCAAAATCGTAAACATTCCTCTTTAATTGCTTTACAAAAGAAACATCTGCATTGTATTTCGCTTTGAATGCAACAAAATCAACAGACGTTAACTCATCAAGAAATATGTAATTACAGACATTACAGTATTCGAGGAAAGAGGCATACTCACCCTGTGAAAAAGCTTCTGCTATTTTAATTTTTGCATCCATGCCATTCTCCTTTAGCCACTTGATATGTTTATTCGTCAGCAATGTATGTGTTCATCGTGCTTAATGAATCCCGTTTTATTCTTATATTAGCTCCAAAAGTATGCACTCCAGCAACAATACTTGATACATACTCGACGTAAAATAACCACGGTAACATGTAATTCTAGGGAGGTTGTTTCCCTATAATCTTCCATACTTTTACACAAAACTCCTTTAAAATTCATGTAATTATTTATTGTACCAAACTCCTTCGTAAGAGTTCTTTAACTTCAAAAATGCTTCAATCCATATTCTCGCGGACCAAAGCATTATTGTACTTCCCGATGTTACCTACCGACTATTGTGTGCAGTAAAATTGCCAAAATAGACATCAAAAGCCGGCGAACTTCGGCCAGCAGACTTAATCTCCTACATTGTAAATTTCTACAATTGTCGACGCCACTAACCTTGGCTTACTAGAAGGCCATTAAATATAATCCTCAAAAATGCCATTACCTTGACAGTTTCACATGTCAATTGGTAACGGCATTTTATTTCCAGATTATCCGGTTACATTCTCGCAAAATACCTCTTATATTCGTGTATTTGTATATTCTCGTGTCAGAGGTGTCGACCCCCAACAAACGTTCGTTCCATTTTCAACGTCTATGCGAACATAAAAACACACTTTTAAATTTATCAAAACCTGCGAACCCTTACTATTACTGGAGTTTTCGTTCTATCAACGCAACGCTCTCAACATGCATCGTGTTAACATAACAAGTTAAAAGAAAACACAGGTTAGATTTATTACTACTTTATCTTTTAGGTAAATTTCACCATATTGCAATAATATATAAACGAACTATTTTATTATTGCTAATTGTTTTTTACTTGAAAGTGTACAACAGAATACATTAAAAGTTCCCGAACTACTCCACTTGCCAGCTACAACTATGGTATATTTTTTATTTTGGAAAATATTATCCTTGATTGCCTTAAATAGGGCTTCTTCACTAAACTTTAAAATAAAAGTATATTCTTCTCCGTCAGTAGAAGCAGTCAAGAAAATTTCCTGTTTAGTTGCGTCGTAAAAATGTGGTCTTTTGCATTTCCCTTCTATTATTCTCCAACCGAATACGCCTTTAGGGTACATATAAATGCTCCTGTTATCCAGTAGCATTTGACCAATTGTTATCCCATTATATGTATCAGCGCAGTCATAGGCTCTACACATAGAATATATCTGATGTAATGTACGTGGTGGTTTTGGTGTTACCATGCCACTACCATGCTCTCCAGATGTTTCTTTTTTACGCTGCGGTTGGCTTTGCATTGTTAAAGCCGATAGCGCACTGCCAAATTCAAATTTATCTTCATTATAATTATTAGGGTTGAATCCATTTGAAGCTCCATGTGGGCAGCCTTTGATATGTGGATGAGAAGGAATTGCAGAAAAGTGCACCACAGAGACTCCTTCTTTATGTCGTATATACATATGAGCATCACATCGAAGATTAGGACAATAGAAGCGAGTACCTTTGTCCTGTTTTTGAGCATTTCTTGCCAATACTTTTTCTTTTCTGAAGACATCTTTATAAACATACATTGCCATAATAGCGCCTCCTTCTTACACCAGTTGTGCTTTACTACTTATAGTTGACAAAGCAAAGAAAGCACCGGCTATCACATAGCTGGATGATAAAAATAGGGCTGAAGATTCATTTTTCAGCCCTATTTATTTCTGGGTAAAGTTGATTCATTATATTGTTAAATTCATCCCATGAAGGATTACATTCTTTGTCAGTTTTTGTTATATAATACAAATATTTATATAAACTACGGAGATTCTCTTGAACTCCATTGCCATACCGTATTAATAAATGTATTATTTCAAAGGCCCTAACTGATGAAATATCATCTAAGCTAGTTTCCAATTGCTCAGCTTCTTCTATCAATCGTAATGCTCTGGCATCACGTGAGCAAAAATAAATTAGGCTTTTAGTAGCCATATATGCGAGGCTTTTTACTTCGCCCCGGTCACTTGCATTATCCAATGTAGGATTATATTCTGTATATTTTGCTATCTTGGGTTCAATTGTATTTCTATATGCCATTTCAATTTCAGTTAGATCAGTATCTCTTAACATTTTGATAGTAGGTGGTATTTTTGCCATTTCAGCATCAACAAAAACCCTGGATGAACCTAGAACTTCATTATATACAGCCTCATGCATACAAATATTAGGAAAAGTCTTTATAATAGGCAAGAGCCATATATCCCTGAAAGGTTCAAACTTCCAAGCGGGAACTTTACTATTGACTTTGCTGCGGTCTGGTGGAATAAAGATATTAGCATCAGCAATAATGGGCATATTCGGATTACTAAGAAGCATAGCTATAGACGGATTTTGAGTTTTAAGAACTTGGTTTAGTTTCATAACAACTATTCCTCCAAAAACTCTCGGAATTCCTCTAGGTCTTCATCGTCGATTTGATCTTCTATACCAAAATCCGAAAGTTTTTTGCGGAACAAATTAAGTGCGTCTGCAAGTTCTGATATTGATATAATGCCATCATCGTAATTCCGAACCATTTTTTCTAAATTAATTCCATCCGTCCCAAAGAGTCTGGTTTTTGTATTTAAATGTCTAAAAATTTCCGGTTTTATAGCGCAGCCAATTTGATAATATACACTATCTTCATTTCGTGCATCTACCTGTATTAATTGCTCATATTGTTCTTTATAAATGGCCTGAATCTCATCTAATCTTCGTACAATAGCACGGTAAGGAAGGCGGTACTCACAATGCAATCTCGCAACAAATCTAAGCAAAGCACTATGATTCCAATCCTTTAAGTTGCCCTCCCCGTAATTTACTTCTTTAATCTCAATTTCTAGCTTTTCAGTAGGAAGTAAAAATTCAGCGGCAAATCTATTTGCTTTCATTTCATAAAGTTGGGAAATATCATCGGATATACGACATATGTGCATCTCATTTTTTTCATAATGATGATACAATTCATGAGCAAGAGCAAATATCTGTTTATCATAATAATCTGCTGTATTTAAGCCAATGAATGAAATATACTCTGAACCTTCCCTAATAGATACATACATCGCCGAAAAATATGAATCGGTAGTTTCATCTATTTCTATCGGCAAGTTAATTAAATAGATTCCTTCTTTGTTGATAATCTTGAATATATTATCACCTATAGGAGACATACCGATATCAAAGAAGCGTCTTTTTGCTGTAGCAAGTTCAGCTATTTTAAAGAGATCTTGTTTACTAAGGTTTTTTTCTGGATTATCCATGTCTATGCTTCCTTAATAATTCATGCTTACGTAAACATAGCATCATAGAAATCATTTTTTCTACGCCCTGTTTTTCTTCTTCAGTCTTTGCATTACCTCTAAGGGCAAGAAAAACATCTTCTTTTGTTTCTTCTGTAAATAAGTTAGAAATTGAAAAATTTAATACTTCAGCTAACCTTTCTAGCTGTGGTAACGAGGGCATAAATTTTTGGTCCTCTATTTTTGCAATCTGTAGACGATTTATCCCTGTTAAATCACCAAGTTTTTCTTTCGTAAGTTTTAGTTCTTGTCTTTTAGATGCTACAGTAGATGCAAGAAGCTCCGTTGATATTTTTTTCATCGCTGGCCCCTCCTTCTTTTCTCTTTAGTATTGTTTAGTAGTAAACGAATAATATATTTGATACTTTTTATATCATATTATACTCATTTATATCTAACATGATACTACAAACATCAAAAAAGTCAATAATTTCCATTATTTAACACATAATTAAATATAAGTATTTACATAAACGTAAAAGTTATATTTAGTTCGACGTGAGCAGTAGCTAGGCGGTAAAAATCCGTTATGGGCTTAGTAGTCGGAACCATTAACTAAACAGCAAGGGTGTCCTTCGTGAAGGGAAATACACAAAATGGAATTTTACGTAAAGGTTCGCCCCTTTATCTCAAGCAATGTCAAACACCTATCATTGGGATAAAAGTCAGATAAAAGTACTTGACAAATTAAGAATAATGAGGCAGTCCGATAAATGCGCTTCCATAAACCACAAAACTCAGTAGTCGCGCTAGTTTGCGGGGCTCCTGGCTTTTGTTCCGCGCGTTTATGCAATTTATACATGGGAACTTATGCATAAACCTGCAAAATCAGTTATATGTATCCAACTCTTTCTTACAGTGGCAATTTTCCATCCTTCTTCTTTGAAAAGGCCCGCTCCAAAGGTTTTACGGAATTTTGGATTTCGGGAATAACAAAGTATTTTAAACAAAACCGCAGGATATAGTGCTGTAATATAACACCTGCCGCCCATTACTGATCCAGTAAATCAAAGCTTTCATTTTATAATCGGTTAGCAACGTCCATCGCAGCGTCAAAAGTGTCCGCTATGATTTCTATACCCTGTAATCCATTGACATCATTGAAATCAACATTGCATTCAATTGCTTCTCTCTTAGCCACCTGGATATTTGTATCGAAGATAGCTGTTATTATTCCTTCATCCTGAGAAAAGCTTTCCTTTTCTTGTACAAAATAAGGCTGCTTCATTCGGGGCAGTCTTATCGTCCCCCCGTGCACAGTATTACCAACTTCCACACCAATCCAACGATTATTAGCATCCAAAAGTAAGTTTCCTGTAACATTAGTAAGTGTACTTACAATAATGCCATCAAAATCTCGAAAATAAATATAAATCAGCGCCCCGTTTTTCTGCTTTTCAAATGTAATTCTCATACATATCTACCCTTTCACCCCTTTATTACTCAACATTTGCTTACCTCTTATCTTTCCTGCCCGAGCTATCATCTTGCGCCGCACATGACCAATGCATCGTTTATTGCCAGTATAAAGTGCGACCTGTTCCTTGTCTTGATACGCAATGTCCCGGTTGTTGCTCCATTCACGGTAACAGCGTACACGGTACCCATCACCGGTCGCCTTTATCAGCAGACGAATAAGCCGTTTGTGTCTCTTAAATCCGTAACGAGTAAAAAAGAATTCAAATTCCCTATAAAATGGCATATGAGGCCCAAACAGTACTGCTTGACACTCGTCAAATTCACGTTCTTCCTCTTGAGAAAAGTCTGTCAGGTCATGATATCCGCAGTAAAAGCCACATGGGCCATCGCCATCATAGCGTTCAAAGTGAATGAGGCGTTGCCTTCCATTCTTCATCTATCTCCCCCACTACTACTTTTCCGTCTAACTACCAATATTGCCCTATTTTCTTAAGGACCTTCTCACTATATATAACGTGTTAAACAATTCATCGTAACCCCTATTTTCTTTTGGATAGATATGGTATATTTTATGTATCCATACTACTAAAAGAAAAGGTGCTTGAATGAATAAACTTGAAAGTCAAATACAAGATGTAACTAATGCGATGAAATCAACTAAGAATCGTCGTATGTTTGAAAGGTATCAAGCAGTTAAGCTTTACTTGGAAGGTCACAAAATTATTCATATTGCTAAAATTATAAACAAAGACCCGAGGATGTAGGCTTTCCTGCCGAGATGAATTGGACCTGTCCATTAGTCGCTGAATGGATTCAGCGTCAGTTTGGAATCAAGTACACTGATCGTGGAGTATTGGATTTGCTGCGGGATCTCGGGTTTAGCTGTACTCGCCCTACCTATACATTAGCCAAAGCAAATCTTGAAAAACAAGAGGAGTTTAAAAAAATTTAGCAACCTCAAAACTCGCTTGTTAAATGATGACGTTGACCGGATTCTTTTTGAAGATGAGGCAATGATTCGTGATTACCAGCTATAGGCCGTACCTGGTTTTTAAAAGGACAACAGAAGGTTATTCCTACGTAGGGTAAACATCAGGGGGTTAAATTAGTTGGAACATTGGACTACGAATCCGGCGAGATATTTTGCGTGGAAGAAGAGCGTTATGATGTACAAGTATTTCTGGAATTTCTAAAAAAGGTACTTTTAAAATATCCGGGCCAACGAATTGTAATGGTACTGGATAATGCTAAAATTCATCATTCTAAACTACTTGTACCATTCCTTAACGAACATGAATATGAGTTGGAATTAGTATTTTTACCACCATATAGCCCGAATCTCAATCTTATTGAAGGTGATAGATAATTCGACAATGCTAACAAAAGCCCCAGTTTATGGGAGACAAAAGTGAGGTGAAGCTATTAGCAACATAATTCAATAAGTATGGAAAACACACACAGACTTTTAATGTGTTGTAAAAATGGCAAGCAGCATTTCCGCGGCCAAGCAAAATATGCTGCCCTATTTCATGCGCCCTGAAGAAGGTTTAACCTTCCGGCGCGCATATATAAACAATTTTATTATAAAGTATCTGCCAAAAAACGTAAACCTACATAATAATTAGGATGAGTTTCATATCTACTTTCTGATTTTTCTATTTATTTGTATCGCAAGTAATGATCTAACAGTTGGCTTTACGTAAATTTTAATTCACTGGGGAGAAATGACAGAGATGAATAAGCATGGTTTTAAGATTTTTTTGTCTGGGGTAGTAGCGTTAGCAATGATTTTTGGCGCGTTTCCCGGTATTTCGTTTGCCTGTACATCCATACTTGTCGGTAAAAATGCTACTGCAGACGGGTCAGTCCTGATTTCCCGCAACGAAGATTATAAAACTTATTGTGCAAAACATTTTATCGTCCATCCGCGTACGGAGCGTAAAACGGAAACAGTATTTAAAGCAGGGGCAAATCAATTTACCTATTTGCTTCCCAAATTGTGCTACAAATATACCGCCACTCCTGATGCGAACTTCAAGGAGGGGCCGATGGAAGAAGCCGGGATCAATGAGTTTCAGGTCGGCGTGAGTGCGACGCAAAGCGCCTCTTCCAACCAAAGGGCTAAGGCTGCCGATCCGTTCGATGAAGAGCACGGCTTGACGGAAGCCTCCATACCGTCTGTAATTTTGCCGGTAGTTAAAACGGCGCAGGAAGGGGTGGAAGCACTCGCCAAAATAGTGGAGGCGAAAGGAGCCGGGGAAGCATTTGGTGTATCTATCGCGGACTCGAATGAAATATGGTACTTTGAAGCCGGCTCGGCACATCATTGGGCCGCTGTCAGGGTTCCTGACGATAGCTATATGATTGTCGCCAACCAGTTAAGAATCACCAGCGTTGACTTAAGTGATAAGAAAAATTATATGGGGTCAAAGGATTTGATCAGTTTTGCCATAGCAAAAGGCTTGTATAATCCGCAAACAGACGGTGCGTTCAATTTTGCCAGGGCCTATGGAACAGATAACGACCATGATCGTGTATACAATTATCCCAGAGTATGGTGGGGGCAGAAAATGCTGACTCCGTCAGTTCACCAAGAACCGGGCGGCAATACATTCCCTGTATTTATGAAAACAGACAAAAAACTCGGCTTGCAGGACGTAATGTCCGTATTGCGGTCACACTACGACGGAACGGAATACGATCCCTATGTCCCGGGATATAAGCCGCTGCAGGGTAAGGGGTTCCGGCCTATTTCCGTTACCCGTACAGTAGAATCGCATGTTATTCAGCTGAGGAACTGGCTTCCAGACCAAATCGGCGGCGTGCAGTGGATTGCTCTGGGGCATACGGCGCTCAGTGTTTATGTTCCTTTTTATGCAGGAATTTCCGATACGCCGGAAAGTTACCGGCTGGGGATTGACGTTAAGGATGACAAGTCGGCATACTGGACATTCCGCACCATGCAAACTTTAGCCAATACCAATTTCACCGAATATGCAAAAATCGTTATTCCCGAATGGCAAAAATTTGAACAACAGGAATTGCAGGAGCAAAAAAATATTGATGCGGCGGCTTTAAAAATATATAACAACGATCCCGCCAAAGCGCTAAATTCCTGACTGGCTATGTGAATAAAACGGCAACGACGGCTATGGCAAAATCGCACGAGCTAGAAAATATCCTCATTACCAGTATGACTAAGAAGGTTCAGCCTGATGTATCCTTTCAAGGGCTATAAGTCTTTTGTTAATTTTCAAAAAGAGCATGAAAGAATACTACATCCTTATTAACGACTCCGACAACATTGAACAGGTTCAGGGGACATGGACTTTGTCCTCGTTAAGTTCTGTCAATTACTAAGTCAGGTAACGGTTCTCCGACTCACCACATTCCTTAAAATTTAAATCATCCATTACTACATTGATTCTTAAAGATGCACAAAGCTTCTGCCAAATTCCTAAAGATTTGGCAGAAGCTCTATGTTTCACCATACTAATGATACAGTTCCAGACTAGCAAGGGAAAACTTAAGGACAGGCACATTTCAAAAGTATTAAATCTGCCATGAAACAGGGAATCTGCTCGCGCGTTTTTTTATACCATCAATAGGCAAATCAAGAACCGTCCTGTACTTGCTTACGGCACCAAAGAAAATTGGGGCTGGACCCACGGCATAATGTGTCAACGAACCACATAAGCTCGATAAAAATGCTAAAGATAATACTACTAATAAAGCAAGTAGGGTGGCAACCATGAAACTCCTGTAATTTAAAGTCTGCCAGCCATGGGATAAAGCCCAACTTTGACAAAAAATTAGCCATCGCAATGAGACTCCCCATCCATACAAACGTATCCCATGCCTCCTTTTTCATTTAAAACATCCTGCCATATGAGTCAGGTGACGGTTCTCTGACTCACCACATTCCTTAGAATTTGAATTATCCATTACTATATTTATTCTTAAATGCACAAAGTTTCTGCCAAATTCCTAAAAATTTGGCAGAAGCTCTATTTTTCACCATGCTAATGATACGGTTCTGAAAATGTAGACCAGCAAGGGTAAACTTAAGGACAGGCACATTTCAAAAGTATTAAATCTGCCATGAAACAAGGAACCTGCTCGCGCGTTTTTTTACGCCATCAATAGGCAAGTCAAGAAGAACGTAAATCGCTCTCGCGATGGCTTTGGCTTGTTCCTTTTCTAGAAAATATTCGTATAAAAAAATTGGCAGTATGCTCTTTTTGTGGTATAGTTTAATTAAAAAGCTACTAACATTTGGAGTTATAAGTAGAAAATGACCTATTGAAATTCCATAGCTGGGCAGCCCGCGATTTCCTTCTTCTAGGCAATCAAAAATTTTGCGCGTAGATAACTTAGAGGCTAACCTTGCAGATTCTGCTGTGAGGTTAGCCTTTTTGCGCGCTTTCCGATTGAACCCTTCAAGAACCGTCACTATGACAATAGATATCTTTCTAGTTGCTTTTTTCACATGCAGTTGTTACCTTTTTTACTACAGGGAAAAGGTTCCGATTACTCATGTGTATCTTCCCCTTCGTCATCCTCCCCACCAGTATCAACAGTTAAAAAATCAGTAATCAGACAGCACACATCCCCCTTAGCATCCATTCCCCAAAAGGTTGGATAAGACCCATCGCCGAAACCGCTGGAAAAGGCTGCTATATTGCAAGCAGAATCAGGAAGCACTACATTCGCAGTAGAATAGGTATATACATAACTGTCATCCAAAGCCTTTTCCAAATCAGGCCACATTCCATCCTCAAATCCATCCGCTAGCTTTTGAAGAGCCTTACAAGCACACTCGTCCATAAAGCCGCCTGTCCCACTGTCAACACCATAGCCAAAAAATTCATCATCACCCAACGCTTCTGCCGCTTGCCCCGCAATAAGCGCAAGCTCAAAATGCGCTGGCAGTTCCTTGGTGAAACGGATTTCTGCAAAAGCCACTCTTTTGTCGGTATCAATATGGTGAATGTACAATATCACCGGATAGCGGCCTGCCGCTACTGCTCTGGCAAAAGGCTGAGTTTCAAAAAGCATAAGCGGGTCATTTGCCACAATCTTACCTGTAGGAAGATAGATTTCACCTAAAGGCTGTTCTTTGATATATTCATCCCATTTACTGTTTTTGAAAAACTCTACAGTATGACCTGTGCGTAACGCTTTCATTAATTCGAATTCAGTATCCATGATATTTCCCCCGCACTACCAGTATTTATTCTTCAATTTATCATATATTCCCATCAACTTCACTTCGCCACTATATTTTAACACCACATTGGTAACTACCCATTTCTCATCCTGATAAGCCAGGATAAATATATAGCGGTCGGTGTCCTCATGCTTGGGGGAGGTGCATTTTTCGGCTTCTTCCTGAGTGGCAAATTCTTCATAATAGCTGATTTTGGCAATTTCCAGTTTCCCAATATACGGGTTAACCAAGGAATCATTTTTGCGAATATCAATGGTGTAATCAGGACTGAGTGTATAGTGGATTCTCTTCCAGACAGGCGGCTTTCTTTTATTAAGTTCAAAAATCTGCTGATTCTTTGCTTCATAGGTAGCAAGAGCCTTATTAACCTCCGTCCTAACATACTCCTTAAATGAATCTACGACTTCAGCCTCACTTGGCGCAGCAAAGGCTAGGTTGGAGAATACCAATACTAGAACTAAGGTTAACAGTAAGACTTTTTTCATAGACATCTTCCCTTCCATTTCCTCGCTAAGAATACCTACTGCAGATAGCCCACTTTAGGCTCAATCTTCAATACATCATAAATACTGTTTGTTTTCAGATCGCCGCTATATTGCAACTCTGCTTTAGTGACTACCCATTTATCCTCCTGATAGGCAATGATAAATGTATAGTGTTTGATATCCCGATATTTGGGTGAAACACATTGTTCAGCTGCTTCTTTGCTGGAAAAATCCTCATAATAGTTGACTTTATCAATTTTTAGTATTCCAATATATGGTCTAATCCCTGTCGCCAAACCTTGACCACTCTCTAAGCCGTTTCGCTGCCTCAGGTGACAACTCTCGCTCTAACCGCCAGCTCCAGTTATCCCCCACCGTACCCGGTGTGTTCATGCAGGCGGCTGAATCCTCATCAAGTAGTTTAGAAATTCTTTGGCAGAAACTTGCATCATCTTTTCCCGTAATTAACCTATATCTAAGTTGATCATCCATCTAAATTCCTCCCTTTAGAAAACTATGTTGTCGCACTTCACAATCCGTTTAGATTGGTCCATTGGGGAACAAAGAAGACTACTTTTAAAGCAAGTTATGGTTATTTTCTTTGTCTATTTGACTTTATCCTGCATATTAGAACAAAATATAATCCTTCGTTTTAGCCTTAACACTCAGCGGGAGTCATTTACATTGAAACCTCAATAATTTTATTAATACCGATAACTTGTAATACACAAACTTACTTGTCGGTCCGTGTGGCTGCCGCTGGTGAATTTAATACAATTTTTTCACGTACCTCGTTCAGCGACTCCTGTATGTATCCATTTTTAAACTGTAAAAGTCGGGTTATAGCATATTCTTCCAGAGTGAATAGGAAAATCTTAGCTTTAATCAAGGTCACCGCGCCGCCTTTTATTGAATGAGGCGGCTTTTTAGTTTCCCCCGCCGTGGCCAGTACGCTCCCCTGCCTGACAGACTATAGTAACCAAAACAAGCTTACGATGTACGGGCACAAGGATTGCTTATAGTAAGCCGTCTTACAAAACATATCCACCGTCCCCTGTCCTACTTTTTTTAATTTTTTGTGTCAGCAACCCCGTCCCCCTGACACAGGGAGCAGACAATGAACTGGGTGTCCATAATGGACACCCAGTTCATTTTTCTTGAATACAAGGCTTCTTGAAGATAATCCGTACAAGGAATAAAATCCTCCCTTAATTCCTCTTGCCTTTCAGCTACAGCCAAACAGAACATTATTTCATTCGGCTCTGGATATCTTCTACAGACGGCAATTGTTCTTTTAGTTCATCCGGAAGATCACTCGTAACTCTATACTCACTCACGCCAATGGGTTTGCTCATATCCTTTAGCGAATATTCGGCAACCAAATCATTTTTGCTCTTACAAAGTAAGAGCCCAATGGAAGGGTTATCCACGTCTTTTTTAAGCATGCCATCAACTGCTGACAGATAAAAATTTAATTGTCCAGCATATTCTGGCTTAAATGCTCCTGTCTTCAATTCAATTACAACATAACAACGAAGATTCAGATTGTAAAAAAGCAGGTCTATGTAAAAATCATCTCCACCAACATTAAGATGATATTGGTTTCCTAAAAATGCAAAGCCTTTTCCAAGTTCCAAAAGCAGCCTGGCAACATTTTTCACCAGAGCTTCCTCAATATCCCTTTCAATCATATCTTCCTTAAAAGTTATGAAGTCAAATATATATGGATCTTTCATTGTCTGCTGTGCCAGCTCGCTCTGCAGAGCCGGTAGACGATGATCGAAATTCGAAACCTTATCAACAAGCACCTGCCGCTCATAAAGCTTACTCTCGATTTGATGCACCAAAACATTACGCGACCAGCCATTTTCAATGGCTTTTCTCGCATACCATATATGAATGTCTCGATCTTTTATTTTGTCCAAAAGAGCAATATTTTGATACCACGGTAATTGTGCAAGTACCTCTTGCACAATTACAACATCTGGAAATACAGTGGCAAGCTTTGCCATATATTTTAAATTGCGAACAGAATAGCCTTTCGCCGCCGGAAATTCCAGTTTTATGTCCCGTGATAAATTGTCGATAAATTTATTTCCCCATGCCTTATACTCATTGATAACCTGCCCAATATGATAATACAACAAGATAAGCGTACTATTAACACTTAAGACTGCTTTATATTGCGCGGCTTTAATATCTTGTTTTATACCCTCAATAGTTTTTAAATATTCATTATCATCTATCAATAATGACATATTCTTCCTCCAAACTTATTACTCTCACAATATATATTTTTTAAAACTCCATCGAATATAGATTAACACATCACACAATATTTTTCTATAAGTCTCAAAATTTGTATATTATTTGCGACATTTTATAAGAATTATTCATTTCCGTATATGGCAAATGTCCATAATGAACCTCCTCCTAAAAAAACACAAAATGGGCAGTTCATAAAAATCTCCCTGACCGCAGTTCATACTCGACGTTTGGGCCCTAGCTGGTTATGAATGACTCCCTATTCCATCTGTCAGTGGGTAAGCGCCTCCCCAAGAGCTGCTAGAGGCGATCAAAAAATCATCCAAAATGCAAAGGAAATAAGGAAGACGGGATCATTATGACGATGACATGGAAAGCCACGGGGACGGTGGTTGCGTCTTCATTTAAGACATTTCACCGTCCCCGTGGCTCTTCTTGTCAATAACTCCGTCCCCCTGACAAGTCTCAGTCTATACGAATATTATAGCATATTTTGCCAAATCGAAAAAAATATTTCTGTTTGACAATTCTTTACACAAGCGCCGTCTTCATAAATGAAGCGGCATTTTTTATTTTCTCCGCCGCGCAGTTCGCCGCTTCCTTGCTGCTGGCAAGCCCGTTTTCACGGGACGTGACGGCGCGGGTTTTGCCGCCCTGGCCAGTGCGCTCCCCTGCCTAGCTTACTATCGCAACTGGCCAGCCTTACGATGTGCGGCCACAGGGGTTTTGTGGTTGCTCATGGCAAGCCGTCTTATTTTCTTACAAGCCATCCGTGGTTCTTTGGTTTTTTATTGTCATATGGCCTTACCTGTCCCGGTGTCCCTCGGCAAATCAAGAACCGTCCCCACTTGCTTTAAGAACCGTCCCCACTTGCTTTTACAATAGGTATAATATAAGAAAAGGACTGACGTGTTGCAAGCACGCCAGCCCCCACAGACTGCCTAACCGGAAACGGTTAGCCCAGATTCTTAGTTATTAAGGAATAACCGCAAACCTTAGCAAGAGGGCGGTTATTCCTTTTTTATGATCAAAACAACGAGTGTTGCAAATGCAATCATGAGATACATTGCCTCAAACATTGTCATCATACCACCCCCCTTTCTAAAAAGGGTGTGGCTAACCGCTCCTCGACAATCTGTTACGCTAATTATAGCATATTTTGCCAGAGTCACAGGAAAAGTTTTGTCGTTAGTTTTCAGCAGGCAACGTGCCGCCTTCACCGGATGAGGGCGGTCTTTTTATTTTTCCCAACCGCGTAGTTCGCCGCTTCCTTGCTGCTGGCAGGCCCGTTTGCACGGGACGTGACGGCGCGGGTTTGGCCGCCGTGGCCGATGCGCTCCCCTGCCTGGCGCACGGAACGTCCCCAATTATCAAAGGAGCACCAAACTTGTTGTGCTCCTTTGCATAACTTGGTCGAACAAGTATGAACCAATTCTCTTAAAAAGCGAGTCTCTAGTATAACCGAAAACCCGCTTTTTGTAATTTGATTAGAGAATATTGCGATTTCTGCGGTGATATTAGCAGGAAACGATTGGGATTGGTAGAAAATCCTAACTGATAGAAAATTCTATTCAGTTAGGAGAATAGCCATCGTGATGAAAGTAAGTCATGTTAAATTAGCTGTTCCATTTAGCTCACAAACATGGTTGACTATGCTTGTGATGCAGCCATTAGTCGATGGAATGCTTTTTCGAAGCGCAGCTGGTTACCAGTGGAAGCCAGAAGCCAAGGCCGTCCAGTTGCAGCACCTCAGTCGGCTTATGGAAATAAGCCAGGGACCAAAAGAATCCAGAATCTTAAGCCGGACGACGGATATAATTTTGATTCCTGAGTATAGTATTCCAGGCTTAGAAGGCTTTGAGTTATTACATAGAAGCATCTCATCATCGCCAATAAACAACCAACTTCTTATTGGGGGCATGGATGGTTTATCACGGGCAGATTTTTCGACATTACTCAGTAAGTCTTCTTTGCCTCCTAATGCCGTCTCCCAAATAACTGCCGACGTATCCGGTTGCGACTGGGTCAATACGGCTATTATTCTCGAAAAAGCAGGACCCCAAATAAACTATTACCTACAACCAAAACATTTACTAGCGTTTGAAGAAGAGTCCACTTCTATGTGCCAGACGAAGCAAGTGCTATTTTTCGTGACTTCACCTCCGAAGACGTCTAATCCTATATGTATCATCGTGCCCATATGTTTTGATTGGATTGGTAAAGAAGGCTGCAGTACACAAGTAGATGGGTTGTGGGAAGAATTTCTGGATATTCAAAAGCGAGAAGGAATAGTCTATCCACAGTGGCTTATACCAGTAATCCAGCACAATCCGAAACCCAATCATTTGGACTTTTTAGGCAAAGCTAGTAATAGACTGACTAGTGGCGAATGGCAACGGGTTTACGGCGATAAAGCTTGCATTATCATGGTTAATACAGCTTCGCCCGCCGGTTCTAATACGCATGGACACAGCGCCGTAATTTATTGCAATGGACAGTACGGAAGATGTACTCCTCGGCCTGTTGTCTCCTCAAAACCAAGACAAGGCTTAATAGGATGCGGCGAGCAGAGATTTCGGGAGGACGGTCCCGTTATCCACGGAGTCCTTTTTGTTCCACCCAACGGGACAACAGGAACGCCAGGGGATGCTAGGGTTCCATTTAAAGAGGCTAAGTTAATGTCTCTCGACCCGGCAATGACTGCCAAATGCTGTAGAAGATGGCCAGGCGCGTTCGAGGCCGTGGGTCCTTATGTTAAAGTGTACGGAGATTTACTTGACCGACAAGAGCGGCGACTAAAGTCTTTCGGCAGTGGAGAAGCATTAAAGGCAGATTACGATGTATATCTTACAAGAGCAATTGAATCGAATCGAGCTTATCCAGATGAAGCTATTCGCTCCAAGATGAAGTTGCTATGTCTCTGGGACGGCCATTCAGAAGACTGTGATGAATGGCGCGAGGACTATGAGGGGCCTGCAATTCATAGCCTTATTACAGGACAGAGTTTAGTCTCTTTGGCTTGGGATGACGTTAATCTTCAGGAACCACTACATGGTAGCTTTTTTACAGATGAGTTACATAATGTTTTCATTGTCGCAGAGGGGCACCAGTATAAATCGCATAAGGAATTAGCTGATGACATAATAGAGGCCATCCATGCAGGAAAAATCAAGACTGGTAGGACTGGACAGGTTTTAATAATTGGTCATACTCATAACGCTGATGTACCCTACCGAGGACCACTCTCTGGGTTGCCGGAAGCCGGCGATATCACGGAACCTGCCAGAATAAAGTATATTCCGCTAGGTGATTTAGTCCGAGCATTTTCAGTCTCCGAGAACAAAAATTCCTTCAAGTCCAAACTTATGGAATTACTGGAGGGAGCGTAATGTTGTTTAGCGAAATAAAGCCGATTCTTTTCCAAGAGATAAATGTAATAGCTCCTGGGATAGACTGCATCTATTCTGATGATGAGCTAATAGTATTTAAGAAAAAATGGAGCGAACTGCCTTTTATTGATATAGTAGGTTTTTCGCCCTTGTCATCGGTAGAAGATGCACAGAAATGGAAAAATACAGAGACAAGGTTTCTTAAATCTATCTCCAGCGATTTGTATCACTCTAAGGATAATGTTGAACCGTCATTGGCGTTCCTTTATAACCCTAATTTTCTTGAAGAACTAATGCAATATTTAGTACGAATCGAAAGGAATGAGCTCCATTGCAGAAAGTTTGTATTGCCGGCGGTAGAAGAAATTCATGAACATATAATGAGATTGCCTATTGCATCTTTACGAGATGCGAAACTACAAGGATTATTACCGCAGTCTGCAAGAAAGATGCTCTTACAAGCTGGCGTGGGTTATGAATGTACCAACGCAATCTTAACCCAGACGAGTATAGAAAAAATTATTACTAATTTGCCAGATAAGGTAGATCAGTCTTCGATAGTTTCAACACCTGTAAGTGTTAAAGGTGTATTGCCTAGTAATATTACAAGGTTCAAAAGTTTGAGTATAGAAGGATTCAGAGCGTATGGAAAAGCACAATTCTTTGACTTAGATGCAGATTTAATTGTCATTGGTGGACCAAACGGACTCGGCAAAACATCCTTTTTTGACGCGATAGATTTCACATGTACAGGATATGTTTCTCGATTAGGCAGGAAGCAGCAACCCCTAAAAAATCTTAATTACCCTGATAATTTAAAAGTAAAATTGCAGGCAAAGACATTTGGAGAAGAATCCCACGAAGAGTTCGAAGTTATTAGGGACTATAATCAAGTAGTCCTAAACAATCAACGATCTGATAGAAAAGACGTTATTTATAAGTTAACACAAACAAACTTAAAAGATAACGTAGACCGACTAATTCATTTGTTCCGGGCCAGCCATTTAGCTTGTTCACATCAAGCTGTATTAACTGGAGCAATACGGGATTCGTCAACCTTGCCGATTGATTTGGTTGGACGTATGCTATCTCTTGAAGATTATGTTCAAGGGATTAGCCGCGTAACACGAGCAGTTGAAACCATTCAACGAGAAATAGAGAATGTCCAAAATGAAAGTGTAAAAATAGACTTGGACGAGGAAGCAGTCCAAGTCGAGTTAAAGCCGCTTTTGCAACATACAGATTTAGGGAAAATAACGCCAGACCAGGAATACGAACTTCAAAATATTCGGAGCCAAGCTGTACGACTTAGGATAGATGCTGATTCACTACAAATACAAAATAAGAACATGCCCCAAAAACTTGAGTCTCTACGATTGGCTACCGAGGCCAAAAAGGCCGAGATAGTCGAGCAGCTTAATGGTTATGAGAAACTAATTAGCTATATTAGTCAAAGGCAGCTCTTACTTGGACAGAAACAATCGGCTGAAGCCGAATTACAAGGTCATCAAAAGGAGCTCGACCGGTTAAAATTATGCGGAGAACAATATAATAAAACACTTGATGGCTACCATGCAGCTAATAATCAGCGTCAAAACAATTTAAGAAAAATTTATTCTGAAATCGAGGATTACAAGTGGTATATATCTAATAGACCCATACTTAATGAGGCTACCAGGAAAGTTGAGGAATTAGGGAACCAGATTAGAAAGCTTCAAACAAAAGATGACTCGATAAAAATCTCTCTAGCTCGCAAGGAGAGCGAAACCGAACAAGTAGAGTTAAAGTATGAGAAGCTTGCATCCAAAAAAGAAAGCATTGGGGAGCGGTTAAATCTATTACAGGATATATTGCTAAAAGTTCCTGATTACGAAGCGACCAAAAGAGAACGAAATAAACAACTAGAGTTAATAGGGTCTATCAAGCAAAAGCTAATACAAGAGAAAAAGATACTTGATGAAAAGCAAGCTAATTACAATGAACTGGAGAAAAAATACCGAGAACTTGAGTTCAGGTTAGAGTCTGAAAGAAGCAACTTGGATTCGATGCGGTCACTTATTCATCAGTTAAGGTCATTTATCCGCGATTCAGAGTGCCCCTTATGTGGGCACGTCCACGATTCGCAGGCAGCATTGATAGCTATCGTCGATCAACGTTATTCCAAAGAATCAGCAGAGCTCATAAGGTTAACTAGTGAGGCGGAAGAAGTTAAACATGAATTAAATAGTCAAGATAATGCCATTCGACAACTGAATTCCAATTATCAAGAAATGGTTGAAGACTTAAATTCAGCGGAATATAGGGCTACTGAACTTCAATTAAGTGTTGTCAATTTTGAAGCTCAGTTTACCAATGCGGAAATCTCTATTGATGATGTGGCGAATAATACTGTTAGTTTCCAAATTGCGGACCTAGAAGAAAACAAAGCTGCATTAGAAAACCAATTACTTGTTGTCCAACAAGAGAAAAGAGCCATAGAAAGTGATATTCAAAAACTTGCTGAAACACGTACCGCCTATGAAAGAGACTTACGATTGCTGCAGAATGAAATAGAAGATAGTAGTCAAACGGCTAGGCTTATTAGTCAACAGATAACAGAAAAAGGACTAAGACAAGAACTTTTGGTTCAGGATGCCGAACAATTGCTTTTGATTTCAAGCCAAAAAATTGAGGCTGAGCGCCAAGGTAAAATAAGCATTGAGAAGGACATTGAAAATATTACTAACCAGTTGCAAAACAATGAACGAGAATTAAGTTCGGCTGCCAAAAAAAGTGCTAACCTTCAGAACATCAAAACTGAAGCAGAATCTAAGCTTAATAGTATACATCATAGTATTCAAATGTATAAGTTTCCTATCGATGTTTCGTTGTCAGCTATACAGGCAAAAATCAATGAGATAAAACAGCTTAGTGTTCAACTAGAAGATGTACGGCAAAAGATATTAACAGCAGAGGTCATAGCTGATGCAAAACAAAGAACTGCAACGGTTACAAGACTCCGTGACAAAAGTCGAAATAATTATCAGAAGAAGCAGGACCTAGAGAGAGAACTCAAGGAGAACAAACGCCGTTTATCACTTCTGAATAGCATTCACCACTCATTGAAAGATGTTCAGCAGGGAAATCTAGATAAATATTGTAAAGCACTTGGGCCAATAGCAACTACGATTCAACGACGGTTAAGACCTGTTTATGGTTTCGGAAATATGGATATACGAACTAGTACTGATTCAATACCAATTCGCATTGGCTTTGACAATGCGTATCTATTGCCATCAGACTACTTATCAGACTCTCAAATCAGTATTATCGCCTTAAGTATCTTCCTGTGTGTTGCAAGTACCCAAACGTGGTCTGGCCTTCAATCTATACTTCTTGATGACCCGGTTTTGCATTTTGATGATTTGAACCTTTATGCTTTTGCCGATTTGCTACGTACTTGGCTCATTTCTTCAGATGATAGTACCCGCCCCCAAATAATAATATCCACTTGTGATGACCGACTGCTACGTATTTTGCGTAACAAATTTGACGTTTTGGCTGAAGCAGGAAGGGCTAAATTCTATTTGTTTAAGAGTATATCGAAAGACGGACCGATTATTGAGGAATACCCTCCCTGTAAAACCCAAACACGTTGAGTACGTAGTAAGTAAAAGAACGCTTTGTAATGAGCGTTCTTTTATCCTTCTGTCTTGGTGGAACTACACCCCCGCCTGATAATTACCTCCCGTTGGGACATCTCTTACTATTCAATTCAATGTGCACGCTCAGAGGCACCAACTACGACTGGTAATCCGGAACCATTGACAAAAAGAAAAAAGCCTGACCTGGCCTCTCCCTAACGAAGATGCAAATTCAGGGGCTAATGTAAACAAACCCTTATAAATCTAGATTTATAGACTCTTTCCTCTTCCATCCTTTTAATTCGGTTTTCATAGTGTTTAATAAGTAAAACGGCAACCTCAAGAACCTAATGTTTTCTTCTTACGTCTAAGGAAACATATACTATATTTTTCCACACTCGTGAAACCAGGCCCCGTCCTGGTTTCACGAGCTGTGTTTTCTTTGCAGTAGAACACAACACTCCACGTGAAAAGTCATCGCAAACATATCCACAGGCTGAATCTCCCGGGTCTGATAGCCCAAATCACTCAACACCGCCAAATCCCGCGCCAGTGAAGCAGGATTGCAGGAAACATAGACAATGCGTTTAGGCTCCATGCTGACAAAGGTCTCCAGCACCTTTTGATCGCAGCCTGCCCGGGGCGGATCGACGACAATGACATCTGGTTTGATGCCTTGTCTGAACATGCGCGGCATGATGTCAACGGCATCACCGACAATAAATTCCACGTTGCCAACATGATTATTGCGGGCATTTTGGCGGGCGTCGAGGATAGTGGGCTCGACGATTTCGATCCCGTAGACTTTGGCGGCGTGGCGGGCAAGGAACAAGGTAATCGTGCCGGTGCCGCAGTAGGCGTCAATGACGGTTTCCGTACCGGTCAGGCCGGCGTAGTGGACAGCTTGGTTATAGAGCACCTCGGCCTGGGCTGTATTGACCTGGAAAAATGAGCGGGCCGATATGGCAAAGGAGAATTCACCCAGTTTATCGGTTATCGTATCGCGGCCCCAGAGGGTAATCGTTTTGTGGCCCATAATAATATTCGTGCGCTGGGAATTCACGTTTTGAATGATGCTGACAAGTCCCGGTATTTGGGCTTGCAAACGTTCAAGCAGGCTCTCCCGCTGCGGCAGTTTTTCTATTGCGGTCACCAAGACGACCATGACTTGCCCGGTGGCTGTGCCGACCCGTCCCAGGATGTGACGAATGACACCCTGACCGGTATGCTCGTCATAGGGTTCTATACCGAGTTCTTCCACAATCTTCCGGACTGCGCTCACAATGTCATTATTTACTTGATGCTGAATCAGACAATGATCGGTATCCACAATATCATGGCTGCCTTGGGCAAAGCAGCCGACTACCACCCTGCCGTTTTTTCTGCCTACGGGAAACTGCATTTTGTTGCGGTAATGCCAGGGATTGGCGGCACTCAGAGTAGGATGGACAATGACGTCAGGCAACTTGCCAATCCGGGTGATGGCATTGACGACCTGCTGCCGCTTGCTGTTTAGCTGTTCCTCATAGCGTAAATGCTGCAGTTGGCAGCCGCCGCAGCGCTCATATATTCCGCATTCCGGGGTGATCCGGTGAGGTGACGGAATTTGGACGGCTGCAAGCCGGCCAATGGCATACGTTTTTTTGACGGTAGTGATAACGGCTGAGACTTTTTCTTCCGGCAAAGCCCCGGGAATAAAAACGGTAAAGTCCTGATAACGGCCTACACCTTCCCCACTATGACCAAGGCCTGTTATATCGATGGTATAGGTTTTTCCTTTTGTTACCGGAATAGTTGTTGCTTGATTTGCCACAAATGTCACCTTTTCTTTTTAGAATCAAGAGATTTTCCTTATATGTGAAGGGCTGGACGAGTTCCTGTATGACCGAAAAATCATCTACGTACAACACTAAACAGAGGGCGGAGATTCCGCCCTCTTGCTTAATCTTTTTTGTCTTCCTTATCTTCGGCAGCCTTGCTCAGTTTAATCAGGGTTTCGGTATACTCTTTAAGTTTTTGACCGACTAAGGCATTAACCGTGCCGGGTGGATAGGTTCCGCTGGCATCCGGTTTGCCGGCAGGTGTGCCTGTCAGGATTTCTATTCCCTGGTCGATGGTCTCTACCGGGTAAATGTGGAATTGTCCCTGGCGTACGGCCGCAATGACCTCATCATTTAAGGCTAAATTGCTGACATTTTGATAAGGGATCATGACTCCCTGCTTGCCGGTCAGCCCTTTTAGCTTGCATACGGAAAAGAAGCCTTCGATTTTTTCGGTCGCACCGCCGATTGGCTGAATCTCGCCCTTTTGATTGACTGAGCCGGTTATGGCAATGTACTGTTTTATCGGCAATTCAGAAAGGCTGGACAGGATGGCATAGAGTTCGGTGCTTGACGCGCTGTCGCCGTCTACCCCGTCATAGAGTTGTTCAAAGGTAAGACTAGCGGTCAGTGTCAGCGGCTGTTTCTGGGCATATTTCTGACCAAGATAGCCGCTTAAGGTCAGCACGCCTTTGGTATGACTGGTACCGCTGGTCTTGGTTTCGCGTTCGATGTTAACAACACCGCTTTTGCCCAGATAGGTATTGGCCGTTATGCGGGAAGGCTTGCCAAACATGTACTCGCCCACCGAAAGTACGGCCAACCCATTGACTTGACCAACCTTTTCCCCTTCGGTATCGATCAGGAGATGCCCTTCGGCAAACATTTCCTGGAGACGTTCTTCATACTTGTTGGCGCGGTAGCGTTTTTCTTCAATCGCTTTCTTGATATGAGCGTCCGTAACAATCTGGCTGTTATCCATAGTGGCCCAAACATCGGCCTCACAAAGTATTTCCACAATATCATTAAAGCGCGTTGTCAGCTTGGTTTGCGTACCGGTCAGGCGCGAGCTGTATTCAACAACCCGGGCAACTGCCGACCTGTCAAAATGCTTAAGTTTTTCCCGGCTGACGGTAGAGCTGATGAAGCCGGCCAATTTCTGAATGTTGCCGGGATTATTCTCCATAATCACATCAAAATCGGCATGGGCCTTGAATAATTTCCGGAAGTCCTCATCATAGTTGTACAGGAGCTGATAAATGTATGGGTTGCCGATGAGCACGACTTTCACATGAATGGGAATGGGCTCAGGTTTCAGTGAGGCCATCGCGAGTACGCCATACTGCTCGCCTAAATTTTCTATTTGAAGTTTTTTGGTCTTAAGTACCCGTTTGAGGGCTTCCCAGGCGCCTACATTTGTCAGCACATCACGGGCATTTAAGATTAAGTAGCCGCCGTTCGCCTTATGCAGCGCACCCGGTTTAATCATAGTGTAGTCGGTGCTGACCACTCCCATGCGGGTTTCATATTCGGCCCGGCCGATTAAATTGTAATAAGTGGGGTTGATTTCCACTACAACAGGTGCCCCCTGGGTCTCACGGTGATCGACCAGGAGATTGACATTATACTTATCTTTGGCATCCTGGGCAGGACGTTTAAAGAAAGCCAGCGGGTTGTTATCTTCTTCCGGTTGCGGCTTAAACTCGTTAATGTTTTTGGAAACATCCTGTTTGATTGCTTCCAGGTAATCAACGACAGTCTTATGGCCAGCATATTTTTCTTTAAGCTCATCAATCAAGTGGCCGGCGGCAAATAAGCCGATTTTGATATCAAGCTGTTTTAATTCTTCGCGGGTTGCCCGTTCCAAAAGCTGAATGCGCCGTACAACATCCATTCCTTTTTCGTGGACCGCCATTAAGTTCTTTTCAATCGCTTCCCGCTTTTCCTTCTCAAGATGCTGAAAATCCTCGGGCGCCAAGGCCTTACCTTCCAGCATCGGCACGCCGACAAAGCCGGTGGAACTCCACTGGGGAGAAATCCCCTGGGATTCGGCATATTGCGTAAATTCTTCCACCATAACCGAGCGCTGTTCCTGATATTGTTTTACCAGCCCGGATTTAGCCTGCTCATAGCCTTCGCTGCTAAATACTTTGGGAATGTCGGTTTTCAAGCCCTCAACAAGTTCTTGCACGTCTTGTTTGAAAGTATATCCCATACCGGCAGGCAAGGCTAAAGCAATAGGTTGCCCGGGGGTTTCCAAATTATTTACATAGCACCAGTCATAAGGTAATTCCTGTTGACTGGCCACTTTCTTTACGGCTGCCTCTGCATAGGTAATTTTCCCCGTGCCGACCAGGCCGGACATGAAGATATTATAGCCGGGATTTTTGGTAAAAAGCCCAAATTCCACCGCCTTTACGGCCCGTTCCTGGCCAATCATGACTTCCAGTGGTGGTACGGTTTCGGTTGTGGCAAATGTAAAAGCCGATTCATCACAGTTAAAGCGGAGTTTTTCGACCGGCAATTCCTGACTAATGGTCATGAAAAAGAGTCCTCCCTTTACAATTCATTTACCTAAAGAAATATGCAGACTTTTCCATATACATGTTTCTACTGTCTGCTGAAAAAATCCTGCTACACTAAGGGAACACCAAAATACATCATGACAATCTTACTGGTATTAATAAAAGAGTGGGCTGTAATCGCCGTGAGCAGAGAACCGGTCCAAACATACAAGAGGGCAAAGCCAATACCCACAATCATCATCTCGACCAGCCAATAGGCGTTGAAATGAAAAAGGGCAAAAATAGCGGCGCTGAGTAGTGCCCCGCCCCATAGTCCCCACTTGTCCTTAAGCGGCAAAAAGGTAAACAGGCGATACAGGATTTCCTCTGTTACCGGCGCCGCAACACTGGCCAGGAACAACGGCAGAATCAGCTGCTGCCAGGATAAAGCCGCCTGTACCTGCGCGACTATCGGGTGCTGCGCTGGCGAAACCAACAGCATGGTGGTATAGATCCGTTCGCTGTATAGGCTGATCAAAAGCAGAACGGCCCCGCCAGCCACTCCCTTCAGCACATTGGTCCCCCAATTGTTGAGTGAAAGTCCCAGCGCCGCCAAATCACCCTTGGTATGACGGACTGTCCATAATACCAGTGCCAGTACCAGCAGACGGTCAGTCATTTCAATTACGAACGGGCTGGCATTAAAAAACGACGGATAGACCAGCCGCACAAGCAGGACACCTGCAGCCAAGCGTAAAACGTGAACAGACAGTACGGCGCGCAAGTTCCAGGTGGCTTTTAACATATTGTCAACCTCTTTTTTAGGTGTTCAATACCATTATGTGCGCTGCTAGCGGCTTTCATACAAAAAAAAAGGACACGGCAAGCCGCGTCCTGTCTGGCAATTTATGCAATTATAATGATCAGGCTAACCGCTCTCTTAATAGTTTATTGACAAGTTCCGGATTAGCGCGGCCTTTGCTTTGTTTCATGACCTGGCCAACCAAAAAGCCGATCGCTTTTTGTTTGCCTGCTTTAAAATCGGCAACCGACTGCGGGTTGGCGGCAATGACACCTTCAACAATAGCGATAATGGCCCCCTCGTCGCTAATCTGAACAAGGCCTTGCTCCTTGACAATGGTATCCGCATCCTTACCGCTGTTCCACATGCCTTCAAATACGGTTTTGGCGATCTTACCGGAAATCGTCCCTTTGGCAATCAGGCCGATCAGGCCGGCGAGTTTTTCTGCCGTAACCGGGCACTCTGCCACTGGTATGTTAGCCGCATTCAGATGTTTGGATACCTCGCCCATCAGCCAGTTAGCAGCCGTTTTGGCATCCGCCCCGGCTTTGACGGTAGCGTCATAGTAATCGGCCATCTCCCGGCTGGCAGTAATCGTTTCGGCATCATAGGCCGACAGGCCATGATCGGCCATCAGCCTGGTTTTACGGGCGTCAGGCATTTCGGGTAAACTCGCCCGGATGCCCTCTACCTTGGCTGGGTCAACGACAATGGGAACAAGTTCAGGTTCTGGGAAATAGCGGTAGTCATGGGCTTGTTCTTTACTGCGCATGGACAGGGTTACGCCCTTATTTTCATCCCAGGTGCGGGTTTCCTGAATCACCCGTCCCCCCTCATCCAGGATTTCCGTCTGGCGTTCGACTTCATATTCAAGGCCGCGCAATACAGACCGGAAGGAGTTGATATTTTTCAATTCGGCTTTGGTGCCGAAAGTCTCAGTACCTACAGGACGGAGCGAAATATTGGCATCACAGCGCAGGCTGCCTTCCTCCATCTTGCAGTCAGACACATCAATATATTGAAGAATACTCTTCATTTTTTCCAAATAGGCTTTGGCTTCTTCGGGAGATCTGAGATCCGGCTCAGACACGATTTCGATCAGCGGCACGCCGGTGCGGTTATAATCGACCAGGGCGTAATCGCTGTTATTGATGGTGCCGGAGTGCACCAGTTTGCCGGCGTCTTCCTCCATGTGCACACGCGTGATGCCAATACGCTTGGTCTCACCGTTGACTTCAATATCCAGATAGCCGTCAACCGCGATAGGCAGGTCATATTGCGAGGTTTGGTAATTTTTGGGCAGGTCCGGGTAATAATAATTTTTGCGGTCAAATTTACTGAACGGCAGGATTTTGCAGTTGAGGGCCAGTCCGGCACGAATGGCAAATTCCACAACTTTTTCGTTCACAACCGGCAATACTCCGGGAAGTCCTAAACAAACCGGACATACATTGGTGTTTTGGTCAGCACCGAATTGTGTGCTGCACCCGCAGAATATTTTGGATTTCGTCTTGAGTTCCGAATGGACTTCAAGTCCAATGACTGTTTCATAATTCATGGCATTAACCCTCCCCCAGCGGCGCGAAACGCGTATGATAATCATTAGCCTGCTCAAAGGCGTAAGCCGCTTGGATAATGGTGGCTTCGGCCAATGGTTTGCCGATAATCTGCATACCGATAGGCATGCCGTCGGCAAAGCCGCAGGGAAGCGAGATGCCGGGAAGTCCGGCCAAATTAATGGGGATGGTGCAGACATCCTGCAAATACATGGCCAACGGATCGCTGAGTTCACCGATTTTGAAAGCCGTTGTCGGCGCTGTTGGCGTAATCAGCACATCGACTGCGGCAAAGGCCTTGTCAAAATCTTGTTTGACTAGCGTGCGTACTTGCAGCGCCTTGAGGTAATAGGCGTCATAATAACCTGAGCTTAGGGCATAGGTGCCGAGCATAACGCGGCGTTTTACCTCCGGACCGAACCCCTCGCTGCGGGATTTTTTGTACATCTCCACAATATCGCTGCCCGGCGCGCGGTGGCCAAAACCAACCCCGTCATAGCGGGCCAGGTTGGAGCTGGCTTCCGCCGGGGCAATCAGGTAGTAAGCCGGCAATGCATACTCGGTGTGCGGCAATGATACTTCCCTGACTTCGGCCCCCATCGCCGTCAGTTGCGCAACCGCCTTTTTGATCGCAGCGGCAACTTCCGGCTGAATGCCGGTGCCGAAATATTCTTGGGGCAGGCCGATTTTAAGCCCTTTAACGTCCTTTACCAACGCCTTGGTATAATCGGGAACCGCGGCATTAATCGAGGTGGAATCTTTGCCGTCATGCCCGGCAATCGCATTCAGCACAAGGGCACTGTCGGTAACATCGCGGGTAATGGGCCCAATTTGATCCAGGGAAGACGCGTAAGCAACCAACCCGTAACGGGATACGCGGCCATAGGTAGGCTTGAGGCCGACATTGCCGCAATAGGCGGCCGGTTGACGGATCGAGCCGCCGGTATCAGAACCAAGTGCCCAAATCGCCTGGCCTGCTGCCACCGCCGAAGCGGAACCGCCGCTTGAACCACCGGGAACTCTGTCGGTGTCCCAGGGGTTATGAGTTACAAAAAAACCGGAATTCTCGGTGGAGCCGCCCATGGCAAATTCGTCACAATTGGCTTTGCCGGTCAGCACGGCAGCCTGCGCGGCCAGTTTGTCTACTACGGTGGCATCATACGGGGGAACAAAGTTAGCCAGAATCTTGGATGCACAGGTCGTCTTAATGCCTTTGGTGCAAATATTATCTTTCAGTGCCCCGGGAATACCGGCAAGCGGTGCCACGGCTTCCCCCCGCGCTATTTTGGCGTCAACGGCGGCAGCCTGCGCCATTGCCTGTTCTCTGGTCTCGGTTATGTACGAACGTATTTTAGGTTCGACAGCGTCTGTCCGGGCAAATACAGCTTTGGCCAGTTCGACGGCTGATATCTCTTTTTTGCTCAACCGTTCATGCAGCGCATGAATAGTTTGTTTAAATAATTCCACGTAGTTTAGCCTCCCATCCCTTAGCCTTCAATTACCTTCGGCACTTTGAAGTAGCCGTCTTCCGCCTCTGGCGCATTGGCTAACGCCAATTCTCGCGGCAGTGAAGGCTTCACTTCATCAGGCCGCATAACATTTTTTAGCGGTAAAACATGAGCCGTTGGCTCAATGCCTTTTGTATCCAGTTTATTGAGGATGTCGGCATATTCCAATATAGCATTAAGCTGGCCGGAGTAAGCGTCCAGTTCCTCTGCCGTCATCTCGAGCCGCGACAATAGGGCCACATCTTCAACATTTTGACGGGTTATTTTCACAGTATCACCTTCCTAAAAGCAAAATGTGCCAATATTTTTAATAAAAGATATTATATCACGCCTCCGGCTTTTGTACCAGCGCCAGAAACTGTTCTTCATCCAAAACCGGGATGCCCAGGGCATTGGCTTTTTCCAGTTTGCTGCCGGCTTCAGCGCCTGCGAGCAAATAGGTCGTTTTCTTTGATACACTGCCGGCGATACGCCCCCCGTGGGCCTGAATGAGCTCTGACGCTTCCTCCCGGCTCATGGTTGGCAAAGTCCCCGTAAGCACAAAAGTTGCCCCCTCTAACTTATTATCGATTGTTTTACTGGCAGCGCTTGCTTTCATATTCACGCCGGCTTTTGCAAGCCGTTCCAATATCGTACGGGTCTGCGGCTGAGCAAAGAAATCGGAAATTGCTTTAATACTTACTTCTCCCAGGCCTTTGATAGCTCCATTTTCTCGGAGTTCTCTTTCCACATTCTTTAGCTGCTCTTTGAGGTCAGCAAGCAGCTTGGCGTCCGCCGGCTCTGCCGCTGCTTTCAGCCTTTTTTCGATTAGCTTATATTCTTTCTTGAGTTGCTTTTCTGTTGCTTGCAGTTGTTTATACTTGTCATAATTAATTCTGGCAATCGCATAGATGTCGGGAAAGTTTTCCTCCAGGATACTGCCGGTGTGCTTACCGATATTGGGTATGCCAAAACCGTTTATAAGGCGCTCAAGACTTTGGCCTTTTGATCGTTCGATAGCCGTAAGCAGATTATCGGTACTCGCTGTGTAATCCGGTTCCTTCTGTTTGCGCGCTCTCCCGTCTTGGCCCTGCAACATTGATTTACGGGGCCGGGGAGTAATTCCATTGGCAACAAATTCTTCCCGGTGGTTTTTTAGATCATAGATATCGGCAATATCCTTGATATAACCCTTGTCCATCAGTGAATGAACGGCGGCCGGACCCAGGCCCTCGATATCCATCGCCCCCCGGGAAGCAAAATGGATGATCAGTCGTGACAGTTGCGCCGGACAGTTAATCCCGCTGCAGCGGATATCCGCTTCATCTTCCTCCCGCAAGGCGGGTGCGCCGCAGACCGGGCATCTGTCAGGAATTTTAAAAGGAGTTGTCCCAGCGGGACGCTGTTCTTTTACTACACTGACAATTTCCGGAATGATTTCCGCCGCTTTGCGCACGATGACCGTATCGCCAATCCGTATATCCAGGCGGTCAATCTGATCCTGGTTATGCAGCGACGCGCGTGAAACTGTCGTACCGGCTAACCTGACAGGTTCTAAAATTGCCAAAGGGGTCAGTCTGCCGGTTCGACCAACATTTACTTCAATATGTAACACCTTAGTTGCCTTCTCTTCCGGCGGATATTTGTAGGCAACCGCCCAGCGCGGTACTTTTGAACTGGCGCCCAGTATTTCCCGGTCAGCCAGGTTATCTAGCTTTACAACTGCCCCATCGATACCGAATGACAGTTCGCCGCGGGTTTCCCCAATGCTGGTAATCGCGTTCCAAACTTCTTCTTCGGTAGTGCAGGTAAAGTATTGGGGTACTGCAAACCCTTGTGTTGACAGCCAGTCCAGTGTCTGGGCGTGGGATGTAAATTCTTTTCCCTGGACCGCCTGCAGATTAAAGACGAAAATAGATAAATTTCTTTCGGCAACTATACCGGGATCTAATTGCCGCATCGTGCCTGCCGCACAATTTCTGGGATTAGCGAAGAGTTTACCTTCTATCTCTTCTTGTCGCTCGTTGACTGCCTCAAAGGCAGCATTGTCCATATAAACTTCGCCGCGCACTTCCAGATACGGAAGTTTTTCCAAGATCCTTTGCGGCACTGTCTCTATCATCCTCAGATTATCGGTTATATCTTCGCCATAGCTTATACCATCGCCACGCGTCATACCTTGTACAAACTTTCCGTCTCGATAGCGCAGGGCGACAGAGAGACCATCAATTTTGTGTTCTACAATGAATACGGGCTGTGCAAACTGCGCCTGTAGCTTCTGAATAAACTCTGCTACTTCGGTTCTGGAAAATTTATCGTCAAGGGAAAGCATCGGCACATCATGGGCCACCTGTTTTACTTCCCGCTTCGCTTTGCCGCCTACCCGCCTGGTAGGAGAGTCCGGTGTCGCTAGCTCGGGATATTGGTTTTCGAGGTTCTTAAGTTCTCGGAGCATAGTATCATATTCATAATCGGTGATTGCCGGTGCGTCTTCTTCGTAGTACTTTTTATTATGATATTCAATCTTTTCTCTTAGCTCGTTAATGCGGTCATGAATATCCATACGATAATTCCTCCGATCTTCACTTTCTGCAGTTACATCACTGCTAAAGAATCTAGCTACACTCTGCTGATTGGCGCCAGTTGGGCCATCAGTTTTTTTATGCCTTCGTTAGGAAAGGCAATGGTAAGCTGCATATTGTCGCCACTGCCGGTAACGGCGACAACCGTACCTGTACCCCATTTGGCATGATAGGCTTTTTCGCCCGCTTTCCATTCGATATTCTTGGATTTGGCGGGACTTGTGATCACATCTTTGAGGACGGTCAGTTCCGGTTTGCCTATAGGCTTGGGCGGCACGACTGTTCTTGCCGGTTTGACGCCCTGCACCGGCGATAGAAAACTGGGGCGCTTGGGCGCATAACTTTCGATAAGCTCCGGCGGAATCTCGTCAAGAAAACGGGACGGCGAATAGCATACCGTATTGCCGTAAATCATGCGCTGACGGGCATTGGATAGATAAAGTTTACGTTTGGCCCGGGTAATGCCGACATAGCACAGCCGTCGTTCCTCTTCAATCTCACGTTCGTCCATCAGCGTGCGGACATGAGGAAAAATTCCTTCTTCGAGGCCGGCCAGAAATACTACCGGAAATTCCAGTCCTTTGGCCGAATGCAGCGTCATGACCGTAACCTGATCATCGCCGCCCTCTTCCTTGTCGCTATCCGTTAACAGCGAGACATGGCTCAAGAAGTTTTCCAGCGTGCTTTCCTCTTCGCTTTCCGCAAATTTTTTGGCATCACTGACTAGTTCTTTGAGATTTTCAATACGGTTGGCAGCCAGGGGATCGCTGTCGTTTTCCAGTTCCTCCAAATAACCGGAATCCCGCATCACTTTGTCAACAAATTCGGCAACCGGCAAGGTATTTTGACAGGACATCAAATTAAAAATAAGTTCAGCCAGCGCTTCCAGTTGATGTTTGGCCCGGGCAGTCAGCCCCGGAACCACATCAGGATTGGATACGGCATCAAACAGCGGTACATTATTTTTCGCGGCATATTCGGTTAGCCGCCCGATGGTGGTACCGCCAATGCCGCGGCGCGGCACATTAATAATCCGCAGCAGACTAATGGCGTCAGCCGGATTAAAAATAACCTTGATATAAGCCATGACGTCTTTTATTTCCTTGCGGTCGTAGAACCTGAGTCCCCCAACCATGGTGTAGGGAATAGCGGCATTCCGCAGCCCTTCTTCAATGACCCGCGACTGGGCATTGGTACGGTATAGGATGGCCATATCTTTATAAGCGGTGCGGTAAACGGTATTGAGTTTAATAATATTATCGGCGACATACCGGGCTTCGTCACGTTCATCCATCGCCAAATAGTGGGTGATTGTTTCCCCTGCCTGGTTATCTGTCCACAATGATTTCGGTTTACGGTTGCAGTTATGCTCAATGACCGCATTCGCGGCATCCAAAATCGTTTGGGTTGATCGGTAGTTTTGCTCTAGTTTAATGACCTTGGCATCCGGATAATCGCTTTCAAAATCCAGGATGTTCTGAATATCCGCGCCCCGCCAGGCATAAATGCTTTGGTCAACATCGCCGACAACACAGATATTGCGATATTTGGCCGCCAGGGTCCGGGCTAACAGATATTGGGCCCGATTGGTATCCTGGTATTCGTCAATAAGAATATAGTGAAACTTATCCTGATATTTTTCCCGGACTGTGGGATTATATTCCAGAAGTTCCACTGCCAGCATCAAAAGATCGTCAAAATCAAGGGCATTATTGGCCTTAAGTTTGCTCTGGTACAGCTTGTATACTTCGGCTACGCGCAGATTGTAAAAATTGTCGGCCTGCGTAGTAAATTCCCGCACATCCTGCAGCGCGTTTTTGGCATTAGAGATAGTGGATTGCACCCCATTGGGCGTAAACTGCTTTTCGTCCAAATTAAGCTCTTTCAGGCAGTTTTTGATGATTGACTGCGAATCACTGGCATCATAGATAACAAAATTCCGGTTATAACTGCCCAGATTTTCAATCTCCATCCGCAAAAACTTGGCGCAAAAGGCGTGAAAAGTGCTCAACCATATGTCTTTGGCCACAGCGCCGACTATGCCGGCCACCCGTTCTTTCATTTCAGCGGCCGCCTTATTGGTGAAAGTAATCGCCAGAATATGATAGGGCGCCACTCCCTGCGCCAGCAGATTGGCAATCCGGCTGGTTAATACCTTGGTTTTGCCTGACCCCGCCCCTGCCATGATCAAGAGCGGCCCGTTCATATGGGCAACAGCGTCTTGCTGAGCCGGGTTCAGACGGTCAAAAATATTTTGCATAACTTCCTCCCGGTGTTAAATAGGGTAAACATGAATATTTTCTCCATACTTTTGTCTTTTCCTGTCATGGATAAGAAAAAAGCCTGCCGCAGCAGACTCTAACGTAACATTCACGCTGATATCAAAATGTTTGTACAAGTTTTACGCCTTTTTGCAACATGACAATACCTTTGGCACCCAAAAATTCGACAGCCCTGTCAACATCTTCTTCACGGACTTGCGCGGCTAAACCCTCACAGGAAGCGCTTAACTCGCGTGGTATAGGCACGAGCTCAACGTTAATACCCTGTTCCTTTAACAATTTTTTGGCTCTAAATGCATGATAAACCGAAGGAAACGTAATTACACAATTCATAAACCCGACCCTTTCCCCATAGGCAAGCTCTATAAGATGTTGTCAATGCTGCCGGTTGTATAGTATATAGTACATTATCTGTTTTATTTGGATATAGTAATCGTATACTCGCCGTTTGTCTCTGAATATTCTACCCGGAAGTTCTGTGACTTGGCAAATTTAATGATATTTTCCTTTGCCGGCGGTTCGTCAACTAAAACAGTGACAGCATCTTTGCCGGATATCGCTTCTTTAGTTTTAATAAGCGGTATTGGACAACTTAAGCCTCGTAAATCTAGAACATTCGCCATAATTGATCAAACTCCTTTACTTACCGGTACAAGTTTTTCTCGATAGGCATAGCCTAACGCAGCAACAATAACAATACCAGCTACCACGGCAATCTGGCCGTTAATACCAACGCCCGCGGCCGAACCGGCAGCATTAAGATTATGAGCCACGCCGGCGCCGGCCAGCATGCCGAGTACACAAATCATCGCATCGATATTGCCTTCGCCTGCCATAATCATTTGGCGAAGCGGGCAGCCGCCTGCCAGCGTCGCGGCCAAACCTGTCAAAAACAGGCCAAAAAAATTCCAAACATGCATGGTATGGGACAGCGGCTGATTTTCAAAACCCAATTTAAAGAAACCGAAATAGAGATTGCCTGCCAAAGCGGCAAGAAACATCACGCCGTAGATTTTTAGCAGCGATGTATCACGAACCAACATAAAATCGCGGAAACCGCCGCTCAAACACATCCGGGTGCGTCCGGCCAATGCACCCGCTGCCAGGCCGGCAATCAGGCTGATGATAATGGGCGCATGCATAGCTCCCGGCCCGTTAGCACTGAATTTTAAAAATCCCGCCCCGGTGCTAACAGCAATCAGCAATACTAACGCCGCCGCTGCCGCCAGATAACCGGTAATATTGCCGCTGCCGGTGTAAACGTGCGATCGACCCAGATTAAAGCCTTGTTTCAAAAAGACAACGCCAACGCCTATACCGGCAATAAAACCGGCCAGGGCCGTGAGACCATTCAGGTCGCCGCCGGCCACCCTTAAAATCGCCCGCAGCGGACAGCCTAAGAATACCAGCGCTCCCATCATCATAGCCATTCCCAAAATAAACCGGATCAGAGGATTAGAGCCGCCCCGCGGCCTGAACTCGCCGCTAAGCCGCGACAAACCGAATGCTCCCAGGATAAAACCAATAATTTCCGGACGGGCATACTGCAGAGTAGCTACACTGTGAATGCCCAATGCGCCGGCGATATCGCGCAGTTGACAGGCAGCGCAAAAGCCATAATTGCCGGGATTGCCAAACTTAACCAGCAGCACTGCTCCCAAGCCAAAAACCACCCCTGTGATTGCAATTAGCCAATTCACTTTATCACCTCATAGAAAATATTTTTATTACATATATAAATATTGTATATTCGTAATAATATTCCTGCTAAATTAAAACGCCAACAGGAATATTTCTCTCTCTCTCCGAATTACATTACCTAATATGTTTGCATTAATAAGTGAGGTGAGCCCATGTCTTATATTCAATCCTTAACCGTATTTTTGAACGTTGCCGAAGAGGGCAGCTTTTCCGCTGCAGCCAAAAAGCTGGAACTCACACAACCAACGGTGTCCTTTCATATTGACAATCTCGAAAAAAATTTTGGCTGCCCGCTGTTTACCCGGACATCCAAAGGAGTTTCTTTAACCATATATGGTGAAAAACTTTTTGCCACGACCCGCACGATTAACGGCTTGATTTCTGAAACTCACAAAGAAATCCAAGCCATGTCGCAGGGTTCTGCCGGGCGGATACTGCTTGGTGCCAGCACCATTCCAGCCGACTATATCCTGCCGCCGCTGCTGGCAAAATTTTTACAAAAGCACCCAGGTCTCACGATTTCCCTGGTGACGGGAGACAGTCAAACCATTTTGGATAAATTTACTCAGGGTGAAATCCCCATTGCCGTAGTTGGCGCCAAACCGGAAGACGCCATTATGTGCCAGCCGCTTTGCCACGATAATCTCGTGCTTGCGGCTCACCCCGACTTTCGGGTGATTGCCCAAGGCAATGCCAAAGACTGGCTGCTTAAACTGCCGTTTATTTTACGTAAAAAATCTTCAGGCACAGCTCGTTCCGCTCTTGATGTACTGGCGCAGCTAGATATTTTCCCGGAGAAGCTCAATATTATTATGGAGGTAGACAGTAACCAAACGGTAAAAGCCGCCATGCTTAACAAAATCGGCGTCGGTTTTATCTCTGCCTGGGCCGTTGAAAATGAGCTTAAATCAGGCCGGCTTGTCGCTCTGCCGCTGCCTGGTCCGGCCATTATCCGCCAGTTTTATGCGATCAGCAGGCCCCCCCTGCAGCCCGCCTGCCTGGAATTGTTCTGGCAATACCTCACCCACCCGGATAACACACCGACTACGTAAATCCAACTGTAGATTTCATTTTAATATTCACTGATTTACCACAAGAACAAATGTTTGCAAAACATTTGTTCTTGTGGTATTCTATTTATGAAATTCATCGCTTACTGTAGATGTAAAGGAGCGGATGTACGTGGACATTTTTGATAAACTGAAAATTCTGACCGATGCGGCAAAATATGACGTAGCCTGTACATCCAGCGGAGTGGATAAAAAAGCAGCACGGGGAGGAATTGGCAGTGCCGCAGCTTGTGGAATCTGTCACAGTTTTTCAGCCGATGGCCGCTGCATTTCGCTCTTAAAAGTGTTATTGACTAATATTTGTGCTTATGATTGCCAATACTGTGTCAACCGTTCATCCAATGACACGCCGCGGGCCTGCTTTTCGCCACGGGAGTTAGCAGACCTTACTATCAATTTTTACCGTCGCAATTACATTGAAGGTCTTTTTTTAAGCTCCGGCGTACTGAAAAGTCCGGATTATACCTCAGAACAAATGATTGAGACACTCCGTATCCTACGCGAGGAATATAAGTTTTCCGGCTATATCCATGCCAAGGCTATCCCCGGCGCTGACAGAGCGCTAATTTCCCGTCTCGGCATGCTGGCCGACCGGATGAGCGTAAATATTGAGCTGCCTTCTCAGCAGAGTTTGCAATTACTCGCGCCGGATAAGTCCAAACATTCCATTTTTACGCCAATGGCCTATATTCAAAACCGCATCCAGGAAAACTCGCACGATTTAGTCAAGTACCGTCACGCTCCCCGGTTTGTTCCTGCCGGTCAAAGCACGCAGATGATCATTGGCGCCACCCCCGATACGGATTATCAGATCTTAAATTTAACCGAAGGCCTCTATCGAAAATATAAATTAAAGCGCGTCTTTTTTTCCGCCTATATGCCAGTAACCGAAAATAGTTTGCTGCCGGCACCGGATACCAATCCTCCCCTGTGGCGGGAACACCGGCTCTATCAGGCAGACTGGCTGCTGCGGTTTTACGGTTTCGCCGCTAATGAACTTTTGGATCAACAGCACCAGAACTTTAATCCCTATTTAGATCCCAAATGCAACTGGGCTCTCCAGCATATGGATTTTTTCCCGGTAGACGTAAACCGCGCTTTCTATCGCGACTTGCTGCGCGTGCCTGGCATCGGTGTAACCAGTGCCAAACGAATTCTGGCGGCCAGACGCACAACCACGCTGCAGCTTGCCGGTCTTAAAGCTCTGGGAGTTGTCCTCAAGCGTGCCCAGTATTTCATAACATGCAGCGGGAAAACGGCCACTGACCTAAAAATTGCCCCCAATACCATGCTCCGCGCCTTACTATCTGACAGAATTCTTGGGCAATACCACACTAGTTTCGCTTCCCCTACTGAGCAGCTCTCGCTTTTTGACCAGCCGCCGCTGCTATCCTGGCATCAGGAGGAACTGCAAAAATGTCTGGCCATTCAGAACTAATCTACTGCTATGACGGCAGCTTTGACGGCTTATTGTGCTGCGTATTTGAAAGCTACGAAAAACAGGAAGTCCCCCTCGATATCCTGTTGCCCGAAACCACCCAGTCCCTATTGTTTGCCGCCAAAACAATCCCTACCGATAAGCAAAAAGCCAAACGGGTACTGGCGGCTATTCCTAAAAAAATGGGGACCGCAGCACTTGATTTTGTCCGGCATGCTTTTTTAACTTGCCTTAAGCAAAAGGAGTTATATATTTTGCTATTTTTGCGACTGGGGTTCCGGCATGGCCCACCGGTAATGAATAGGCTCACCGATGATGTAGTAAATACCCTCTTCAAAGCAGTAAGGCACTTAGACCGGGAAAGCCATTTATTTAAGGGGTTCCTGCGCTTTTCGGTCATCAACAATGTTCTCGTCGGGGAAATAGAGCCAAAAAACTTCGTACTTCCACTACTAACACAGCATTTTTGTGAACGCTATCCGGAAGAACGTTTTTTAATCTATGATAAAACCCATGGCATGGGCCTGGTTTATCAGCCCTATCAGTCGGCCGTGATTTCCATTGATAAATTAGAACTGCCGGCAGCGTCGGCGGAAGAGCAAACTTTTCGCAAGCTATGGCAACTGTTCTATGATACCATTGAAATACAAGGGCGGCACAATCCGCACTGCCGGATGAATCTCATGCCGAAACGATACTGGCAGTGCATGACAGAGTTTAACCGCTCACTCACAAAGATTACGCCAGAGCTGCCGGGTCTTAGTGATAAATAACATACTTATGCTCCTTGCACTACATACCATCTGACAAGGAATTGGTTCGGAAAATTTCTGAAAGCGAGGCTGTCAAATAAACTATGAAACACCATTTACCGCAACCTATCCTCGGCCGATTCATCAGAGCCATTATTGAGTTTGATATGATCCAAAACGGCGACAGAATACTTGTCGGCTTGTCCGGCGGCAAAGACAGTCTGTTCTTAACTTATGCCCTGTCTGTTCTTAAAGAAATTGCACCAATTAATTTTGCGGTGGGCGCCTTTACGCTTGACCCGCTGTTTACCGACAATTTCGATCCCGCACCCCTCGTCGATTTCTGTGCCGGACTCGACATCCCTTATGGAACCGGGCAAGCCGATATTGCCGGCATCATTCACAACAATCAAGACAAAGACCCCTGTTTTACCTGCGCTTTCTTTCGGCGGGGAGCAGTAAACAACTATGCCAAACAGCATGGGTACAACAAAGTCGCGCTGGCCCACCATCACGATGACGCTGTGGAAACCTTTTATATGGGCTTACTATACGCGGGACATTTAAAAACCTTTACGCCTGTAACCTACTTAAGCCGGACCGGTCTTACCGTTATTCGACCGCTAGTCTACTTCCGTGAACAGGAGATTCGCAATACGATCAGTCTCCACGGGATGACCCCCATTGCCAGTCCCTGTCCGCTGAACGGTAAAACCAAGCGTCAGGAGATTAAAGAACACATTGCGGCACTTGAGCAAACCAACCCCGCTTTTTATGCGCATCTGGCTGCGGCTATGCGCGGTGGCAAACCGGCCGAACTTTGGCCAGGCGAACTTGACCGCTATGAACTTAAGGCGAAACATGACGCCTTTTGGCAAAAAAACTAACATTTTTGTAAAGTTTTGTTATTTTACCAATTTTTACAGAGGAAAACCCTGCATGATGTAGAATTCTTTATTATGAAATTCTAGTGATTGTGAGGGATAATCAGTGAGTCGGCTAGCAAAAATATTTTTACTGGTATGTACGTTATTAGCTGTTATCGGTTTTACCGTAACGGCAGCTGCCAATGAACTCATTAAAGTCACTGTAACGGTAAAGGTTGAAAAGCCTGAATACTTCTGGCAATATCCGTTTCTTGGCAAACAACTGGATCACATTACCTTTTCAAGCTATGGCAAGACCTATACCCTGTCACCGCTCTCAGAGTCAGAAACACTCGAAATCGACGTTCCTAAAGACTACCATTTGCGAATGAATATTAGCTTCCAGAATAATGCCTCTACCTTGCAAAGCATTTCTTATCTTTCGAAAGAAGCTATTCATCAACCCGGCAAACATTTTTCCCTTCTGCTGAAAGCACCGGAACCTCAGCCTGTATCCGTATCCTCACCAGATTTTGAAGTTGTCCGGAATTAAAAATACCCTGTTTGCGGCTATCCAGTCCCTGGTGCCGCAAACAGGGTATTTTTCTTTTAATTCAATAATTGATTTGCATAGACCAGCCTGATGCCGCCGGCTTCGATTTCCGGGATCATTTCCCGGACGGCGACGACAGTATTGGGCCGGGAGTGACCGATGACAATCATCCTGCCATTTTTATGAGCCATATCAACTGCTTTTCGCAGTTGTTTTTTTATTTGTTCTACATCGGAACTATTATCGATGAATAACTCATTTTCGCTTGTTCGCACACCCTGTTGCCCGGCAACCTCGGCGGCAACTGATTTCCCCGTTGTGCGACTGTCAATAAAAAATAAATTTTGTGCTTTGAGAACGTCAAGTACTGCCTTCATGACCCGTCGGTCAGCTGTCGCCCTGGAGCCCTGATGGTTATTTACCCCTTTGATTCCCGGCACAGAACTTAAAAGTTTTGTGGTTGTCTCTTTGATTTCATCATCGCTCATGCCAACCGTTATCGTTATCGGCTCTGAGGCCTCGGCGGAATTCAGCGGTTCGAGCGGCAAATGCAGCATCACCAGGTGACCTGCACTTAACGCTCTGGCGGCGGCTTCATTGCTGTAGGGCCGGGAGGGCAAAATAGAAAACGTTATCGGGCGCCCCATATCAGCAAAACCGGCAATTGGTTCCCGGTTATAGCCAAAATCATCAATAATGATCGCCATCTCCCCGGAACCTGCCTGATTTTGGGGTTTCGGCGTATTGGCCGGTAAGTTACCGCTTTCTTTAACAAGAAACAGCCGGTCGGTTACCATCGTCAAAGGCTCATTGTTTAACACATCCACAATGCCAATATCCATACGCATAGCCGGCTTGCCGTTATAACTGTCCGTTTCTGTCCCGATAATCTTACCGCCTGCTTTTGTAAGCAGCGGGCTTACAGATCGTTCTACCATGTCCAGCGACCCACTGTCAGGAAGTACCAGCAGAATATTCCGGGAATGCCACCGAATCACGCCCTCCACATCTTTGCGCGGCACCTCCCGGTTGGCCTCCTTAATCTCCTTCGCCATCAAATTAACACTCTTTAGTCCGTTATCCACCGCGGCATGAATTTGGGAAGCCGCAACGGAAAAATTAAGCACAACACCAGCCCCTGTCTTTTCCAGATTATAGTGTGGGCCGGGAGATGGTGACTTTTCCGGTGCCTGACCTGTCTGGTAATAGATTATGGCAGCCAAAACAAGGATTATAGCCCCTATCCATTTCCACTTCCCGTTTTTTTTCGCCATAATGAATTCTCCTTATCCGGCTTACTTTCCATAACAATTATATCTTTGGCTATCTGCCATTGTCCAATTATTTTTGCGCTTCGCGTCGTGCTCAAACTTAACACAGACTTAACAATACCTTAAAATACCAGGGAAGGATAACCGGATACGTAAGACTAACATGTATTACAGCAGGTAAGTCGTTTTTATAAAAAACATAGTAATAAGGAGTATAACGTGAGCTCATTTAAAAAAGTAACTTTTAGTTTGAAAAAACCGTTAGCTGCTTTAAAGTACATTGTCTCTACGCCCCCCCTGTTTGACAAACTAAGCGCCCATTGCCAGCTAAGTTTGCGCACTAAACTACTCGTTGTCGTAGCTATTTTTTCCTTATTATCGATTATTATTGGTATTGTCGGACTCCAGGGCATAAAAACAGCCAACAATAGCCTGCGCGACATGTACACCAGCCGCATCCTTTCATTGCAAGAGCTTAAGCTTATGTCCGATGCGCTTACGGGAAATGTCATCGATACCTGTCACAAAGTTAGTGATGGCCACATGGTCTGGGCATTGGGGCGCAACAGACTTCTGGAAGGCACTGATGTTATAAAAAAACAATGGAGTACGTATAAAAGCCATGCCATAACCACTGAGGAAGAACGGCTTGTGGCTCAGATTGACGGCTTTCTGGGCATGGCTGATGGTTCACTGGCCAAGGCTGCCGATATCATGGCAAGAGAGGACAAAAACGCGTTACATGCTTTTTTAATTGAAGAGCTATATGCAAGCATAGAGCCTGTTTCCGGTAAGCTGTCCGAGCTGATCGACCTGCAGCTTGAGTTGGCTAAAAAAGAATACCAAGACGCTGACGACCGTTATCATTGGCTCACCTTACTGTTTTCAACCATGCTTATCGCCGGTTTAGGCACAGCCATTGTTCTGGTTGCATTTATCCTGCGACGAATGCTCCGTGACATTCATGACATGGTCACTTGTGTCGAACATGTCGCTGCCGGCAATTTGGCGATATCTGAAATTCCTACTACGGCGAATGATGAGCTTGGCCGCTTAAACAGAGCCATCAATTCCATGGTCAGCAAATTACATTCACTGGTAAAAACAGTAGCGTCATCAGCCGAGCAGGTAGTTACCGCCTCAGAAGAGACGGCAGCCTCTGTCGGCCAGGTCTCGTCCACAGCTACCGGAGTTGCCGGTCATAGCACCTGCTTGGCTGCTGATGCCGCTACCGGTACGGTTGCCGTTATTGAAGTATCGAAATCACTATTGGAACTATCCTCGCTGATTGAAGTTGCCAAGCGGGAAGCTTTATCAGCAGTTGCTAATTCAAAAAATACGCTAAAAACCGCCCAGGAGGGCCGCACTACCGTAAATGCCACAGTCGCCTGCATGGATACGATTCGCAACACGACACTGGAAACCGAAGAATCAATTCGTGCTTTACATGAGTATATTACTAAAATTGGTGTTATTACGGACACAATAACCAGCATTGCCTCGCAAACCAGCCTGCTGTCCCTGAATACCGCTATCGAGGCCGCCCGCGCCGGTGAATCTGGCCGGGGTTTTGCCGTAGTGGCGCAAGAAGTAAAAAAATTAGCCGAGCAATCTACGCAGGGCGCCGCTGAAGTTACTTCATTAATTCAAAAAGTAAAAGCAAGTACTGCTGCCGCCGTGCAGGCGATGCAAGGCAGCCGAACCGAAGTGGAAGATGGCGTGGCCAGCGCCAGCCAGGCTCGCCAGGCGTTACATGACGTTTATTCAGCGATAACCAGCACGGTAACAGATATCGAAGGAGTACTGTCCGTCACCGATGAGGAGGTCACCCATTCAGACCGGATTATTGACTTAATTGATTCTCTGGCGACAGTAATCGAAAATACGGCCGCGGAAGCTGAAACCGTCTCAACAGCTACAAAACAAACTGCCGCCGTCATGGATTCGCTGGCTGCTAATTCCGCTCAAACCAATCAAATGGCAACCAACTTAAAAGCTGCCATTGAATTCTTTAAAACATGATCAATTGGATGGAGGTCGAAAAAATGGAAAATCACGAATTTATTATTGAGGATGATCAGGTTACCGCTAATTTAACAGGCAGCTTGCAGGGTGAAGCCGCTGCCCACCTGCGCGAAACTTTGCTAACCTATATCGCAAACGGTTACCACATTTTTAAGGTGGATTTTTCCCATGTGGATACTATCGACACAACCGGACTGGGTATTCTTGTTACTATCCAAAAACGCGCTTTGCAAAATGGCGGAACGGTTACTCTTCAGGGGCTGCACGGTGCAGTCAAAGATGTTTTTGATCGCACCCGCCTGAGTAAGGCTTTTCCAATAATTGATGTCAGGCAAGCGGTGGCATAGTGACATAAAGTGATTTCTTGGCAATTATTTGCGCATTTATAAATACTTTCACAAGGAATTCATCAGCTAAACTAGTATATTATTCCTTTATATTAATAATTTTATGGAAGGGGTTTGCTATGGAATCTCTCACTTGTTTAATCTGTGACGACTCAATGCTTGTCCGCAAAAAACTCCGTGATACGTTAGAAGAAATGCACTGCCAGGTTTATGAAGCTAAAAACGGCGCTGAGTGTGTGGATCTATTTAAACTGCATAAACCTAATACAACCTTTCTGGATATTGTCATGCCTGAACTTGACGGCCTGGAAGCACTAAAACAAATCAAACAATACGAGAAAAACGCCCGGGTTATTATGCTGTCATCAACCGGCACTTCAGCAAAATTATTGGAAGCTCTCAAAAATGGTGCTACTGATTTTATCCAAAAGCCCTACACCAAACAGCAAATTGCCAAAGCGATTGGCTATACTGCATAAAAAGGAGCAAGCATGTATACACACTATTTAGGTCAATACCTTTTCAATAAAAATCTCATTTCTGCCGGTCAGCTTTGTGAACTGTTGTCTTTAGAAGATTCGACCCGCGTAAAACTCGGGATTTTGGCTATTAACAGCGGATTTATGACAGCCAGCCAAGTAGAAGAAGTACATGAACTGCAGCGTCAAATGGATCGACGCTTTGGCGAAATTGCGATCATGAAAGGTTACCTCACCCAAGCGGAGCTTGATAACCTGCTGTCTCAGCAAAACAGCCGCCATTTAAGTTTAAGCCAGGCAATTATCGATAAAGGTTATCTCTCCTTGACCGAATTAGAGGCGGCACTTCATCAATTTAAAGAGGATACCAATCTGTCCGCTGAGCAGCTTCAGGCCATCCAGGCCGGGAATATCAATGAAATCGTTCATTTGTTTTTGGATTTTCCCGACAATGACCAAATATATTATGATTATGTCGCCCTGTTGCTGAAAAATATCATTCGTTTTCTCAATGAGCGCCCGATATTATCCTGGCCGCAGCCGCTAGCCGAAGCATCTGCCGGGTGGCTTATCTCCCAACAGGCAATCGGCAGCCGTACGCTGTCTACAGGTTTACTTCTCAGTGATTCTGTTCTTATTGATGTTGCCAGCCGCTTTAGCCAGGAAAAGTTAACCCAAGTTGACGAACTGGTCAAAGATAGTGTAAGTGAATTTTTAAATTTACACAATGGTATTTTCCTTATTAACTTATCAGACAAGGGAGTGGAATTTGATCTACAGCCGCAGACAATCGCACCAAATACCGGCCGGCATACTGGTTACCGGATTCCTATCGACCTTTCCTGCGGGCGCATCGAATTGCTGCTGTCCAGCAGTTGATCCCAAACAGGTTTTGCTGTTTAAATAAGAGTCAACCAGCTAACCTTACATGAAATGATAAACGAAGGCTCCTCTACCGCAAAATAAAAAATTTACAGTAGAGGAGCCTATCTGCATTCTCCGAAAATACAATTTTCCATTTAGGAGCGGAAATTAATAAACTGCAGATCAATACCAAAATCCTTATCTTTCAATTTTTGAATGACAGTTTGTAAATCGTCTTTTTTGGCACCAGTAACCCGGACCTGATCATCCATAATCTGAGCCTGCACTTTGAGCTTCTGTTCTTTAATATAGCTAACTACCTCTTTAGCCTTGTCCTTGCTGATCCCTTTTTGAATGGTAATAAGCTGTTTGACCGTGCCACTGAATGCCGGTTCAATTTTACCGAGTTTTAAGCATTTCAAAGGCACATTTCGCTTAACCATCTTGGTCCTGAGAACATCGAGCATGGCTCCCAGCTTATAATCATCTTCTGCCGACAGCTTAAGAGACTCCTTATCTAAAACAATTTCAGCCTTACTTCCCTTGAAATCATAGCGCTGTCCAATTTCTTTTGTCGTCTGATTAACGGCATTATCCATCTCCTGCATGTCTACCTCGGAAACAATATCAAAGGAACAATCTTTTGCCATACCAGGTAACTCCTTTCGCACAGTAGCATCTACAAAACATCATACCATATTTCTCTATTCTTTCCAAAAAAACCTGCCTGCAGGCGAGCAATATTATAAATGGATATGTATGGCAGATTAAAAATATATTACTGTTACGGCCAGCGGCGCGCCGGCCGAAGCATTTCAGTCCCTGACCGACTATCTGAATCATTGGCTGGGCACATTCTTTAAGCTACAGTTGGTTCAAAATATAATGAGCGGCAGTTTTGGACCCGCGAACGCTATACAAAACCAGCCAGAGTTGCTTACAAAAGCCGAGAATGCCGGACGTTCACTTAAAATAGAGAGACCATCGTGACTTTTTCTATAAAACAAGGAGCAGACCCATGTCTGCTCCTTGTTTTATTGCATTATCAAAAAAATATGACCTTTCGATAATAAGCAGGCTTCCGCCGGTGTCCTGCATGCCTTGGCAAGGTCAAGTCTCACTTATATTCCCCATATTCTCCGGACATCAGCAGGCGTGGCAAATTCCCTGCCCATCGCGTTGGCAATCGCAGCAATCCGTTCTACCAATGCCACATTGGTAGCCAAGACTCCTTTGGAATAATACATATTATCTTCCACTCCTACCCTGACGTGTCCGCCTAAGGCCATGGCCATTACGGATAAGTTTACATGCTGTGCCCCGACAATAGATACACTCCATATGGAATCAGGCGGCAGACTCTCAACCAGAAAGAAAAGGTTTTTGGGAGTAGCCGGCAAGGATCCTTTTACCCCCAGCACTAAATTGAATTGCAGTCTGCCTGTAAGATAGCCCCGCTTCCGCAAAGCAACCGCATTACTAATCATCGCAGCGTCAAATACTTCGATCTCCGGCTTAATCTTGTTGTCCAGCATGGTCTTTGCCAGGTATTCTATCAGGCTGGGCTCATTCAAGTTCGCAGAATGGGGAAAATTGGAGGAGCCGGTAGCTAAACTGGCTGAATCAGGTTTTAGTATAAGTGCTTCCGCCCGGGCCTCAGCAGTTTTTCCCGCTCTGGCACCAGTGGATATTTGCTTAATGATCGGGCATCCCGCCTGATCGATTTTCTGGATAATTTCAGCAAAATACGTAAGCGCCGCAGTAGGCTTGCCCGCTTCGTCACGGGCGTGAATATGGGCAACAGCCGCGCCTTGTTGGTAGCAGGCTACAATGTCTGCGGCAATCTCATCCGGTGTAACGGGTACGTGAGGAGTCATACTTTTTTCCGGTACATTGCCGGTAGGAGCTATTGTAATAATTAACTTTTCCATGAACACTCGCTCCTTATTAATATTTCATAAAGGCGATTTTTTTCTCAAATTCGGCAAAACCGGCGACCATTGCCGCCACCAGTTCCTCAGCCTGCTGTATGGTCATGGTAAGCGGCGGAGCTAACAGGAACTGGTCACCATTTTCACCGTCGGCATTGCCTGTTCCCGGATACACAATCACCCCGTGCTTTATAAGTGTTTGTGTTAATTTTTCCGCTACCCCCAGTGAAACAAGGAAGGGTTCTTTGGTAACTTTGTCTTTGACAAGTTCTACGCCAAGCATCATGCCTTTACCACGCACATCGCCCACATACCAGAAAGGCGATAGCTTTTCCTTAAGTTCACGCAATAGATAGGCCCCTACCAGGCGGGAATTCGCTACTAAGCCATCGTCCACCAAAGTTTTGACTACCGCTACGGCCACAGCGGCGGACAATGGATTGCCACCGTACGTGTGCCCATGAACAAAACTACCGGATCCCTGTTTAAAGGTATTATAGATTTCTTCTTGGGCAATCACGCCGCCAAGTGGCGCATAACCTGCGCTCATCCCTTTGGCAACACAAATCAGGTCAGGAATTACTTCCCAGTCTTCGATACTGAACATTGTGCCGGTACGTCCAAACCCCGCCATAACCTCATCGTCAATCAATAAAATATCATAATGGTCGCAAATCTGGCGGATAATTTTAAAGTAATCTGCAGGGGGAACAATAGCGCCGCAAGCAGCACCGCCAACACTTTCCGCAATAAAAGCGGCCACATTTTCCGCGCCTTCCATTTTGACGACTCGTTCTAAATCTAAGGCACATTCAACAGAACAGTTTTCCTGCTTCTTTTCGAAAGGACAGCGATAGCAATAAGCAGGCGCAATATGAGGAAAATCCAATAGTAACGGCACATACTTTTTACGGCGTTTGTCACCTGTCATTGACAGGGCGCCGATGGTATTGCCGTGAAAACTTTTCCAGCGGGAAATAATCCGGTATTTTCCTGATTTGCCATCACGTTCAAGAAAATATTGACGGGCCATCTTAAGAGCGGCCTCGGTTGCTTCCGACCCTCCCGAAACCAAATATAACTTATTCAGAGACCCTGGGGCAAGCTTAGCCACTAAATCGGCTAGTTCTTTTATCGGCGCTGAAGTCCAGCGGGATAAATGGCTGAAAACCACTTTGTTCGCCTGCTGCACCATAGCTTCAATAATCCGCGGATGGGCATGTCCTAAATTGGCTACGGCAGCTCCCGCGCAAGCGTCGATATACCGATTGCCATGCGTGTCGTACAAATATATCCCCTCGCCGCGATCTATTTCCAGGTAGCTTCTGTTAAGGTTCCGGTAAAATACATTATCCATTGTCTTCCTCCAATCCACTACAAAAGTTCTTATTCTATGAACTTTGCCATAGACTTTTGTTTATTGGCAGTATATCATAGAGCATATATAAATTGAAATTATCATTTTTTATGTGAATCATTAATATAAATAATATATCAAGAAGGAATTTACATGGAGATTAGACAGCTACTCATCTTTGTCACTGCTGCGCAAACGCTTAATTTTACCAAAGCCGCTGTACAACTGGGGTATACGCAAGCTAATATCACTAACCAAATTCACCAGTTGGAGGAAGAACTGCGTGTTAAGTTATTTGAACGCTTGGGCAAGGGTATTCGTTTAACCAATGCCGGCAGACAATTTCAAAACCACGCTGAAGCCATTCTCGAACAATGTACAAGAGCAAAAGAAGAGTTGTCACCCAATATAGTAAAAGGGGTTCTAAAAATCGGAGCGGCAGAAACACTGTGTGTGCACCGCCTGCCGAAAATACTATCTGAATATCGCCGGCGGTATCCCCAGGTTGAAATCATGGTGCAAACCGACAGTTGCGCGCAGCTTTGTTATTTACTGCGCGACAACTGTATTGATATCGGTTTGGCACTCACGAATACGATTCAGCAAGCAGACATGGTCGTAAAAACACTTTATGAGGAATCCATGGCTGTTGTCGCAAGTCCGCAGCATCCGCTTGCGAAGAAACAACTAGTTAAACCGGCCGATTTGTCCGGAGAGTGCTTTATTCTTACGACCGAAGGCTGCGGTTACCGGCCGATTGTGCTCGCCGCATTAGCGGCCCATCAAGTCAGGCCCGGCTCCATCATGGAGCTTTCCAGCGTGGGTGCCATCAAAGAATGTACCGCCTGTGGCCTGGGCATCACGATATTGCCCGAAGTTGCCGTCCATGCTGATCTTCTGCAAAACAAACTAACTAAAATTTCCTGGCAGGGTACCCCCTCTGATGTCAAAACACAGCTGCTCTTTCACAAAAACAAATGGCTGTCGCCGGCAATTGAAGCCTTTTTAGAATTGTGTACGCTAGTAGATAATCATTAGTAAAAGGCATAATACAAAGGAGCAAGACTAAATAAAGTCCTGCTCCTTTGCGCTTACGGTGTAGTTCTAATCATGTTTTAAATCATTGAAGTGTCCGGCTTCCACTAAAATAACATCCATACCAATCTTATTTATTTTATCCCAGGGAATAACTACATCATCATTACGCCCAAAAAGTCCTAAAAACTTGCCGATACCTGGCACGACAATGGCGGTAAGCCGTCCAGTCTCGACGTCAATTTCTATATCGGTAATGTTTCCCATCCGTTTGCCGTCAATTACATTTATGACTTCTTTTAGTTTTAAATCACTAGTCTTAAGCATTGTCTACCCCCCTCCCTCTTTTGGCCCCTCTTCCAAAGTATGATGCTTCAAGATTCTACAATAAGTATATGAAGGACAAGGGATAAGGGTGACAACTATTTATTTTTTATTTTTTTCTATACTATAGATTAAAGATTTCCGCTATCTTCCAGTGAATTTCCGGCATCTTAGTACTCTCTTGCTGTGTATTATCCTGTACAGAGGCAACCGGGGCCAACGCGGTGCCGGCACCGTCAATAAAACACAAAGGTGGAAATAGTACGCACCACCAGTTTTGTCCGGCAGCTTGTCCAAGTAAAATCCGTACAGCTTGATACTCGCCTGCCGGTAAAACCAATTTGCCATAGGACCGTTCCGGAAATTCAAAATTGCCCATTTGCACAGTCACCGGATAATCAGCGCCATTTTCGGCGAGAGTATTTTTGGCCACGGCAATGATTTCTTCCCGGCGACTGGCAATAATCGTGTTAGCCGCCTGAGCGTCCTTTACATCTTTGACAAAAGGAGTAAGATAGGCAACAACCGCATCCCGAACCTTCAGTTTTAGCTGTTGGTCCTCTATACTGTCACTATTGGCTAAAATATGTAACCTGACATAATCACCATGATTGAGCGCCACAGCTATTCCTTGCTGCTCATGATAAAACAACAAGCTCCAGCCACCGGCAATAAAACAAATAGTTGCCATGATGATGATTCGTTTCGTCCATCGTAAATTTTTCCTCATTTAACTGAATGCCTCCCAGCAAACAAAAAGCTTTATATATATTTGCGCATGTGTCCCAAAGCGGCCTTCTCCAGCCTGGACACCTGCGCTTGCGAAATACCAATTTCTTCAGCGACTTCCATCTGAGTCTTGCCTTCAAAAAATCGGAGAGTAAGAATATGTTTCTCCCGTTCACTAAGTTTACGCAAGGCTTCTTTAATGGCCACTCCTTCCAGCCAGCTTAAATCAAGATTTTTGTCATCGCTGATTTGATCCATGACAAAAATTGGGTCACCACCGTCATGGTAGATGGGTTCAAATAACGAGATAGGTTCTTGAATGGCGTCCAGTGCGAATATTATTTCTTCTCTCGGCACTTTAAGCTCATCCGCAATTTCATTAATGGATGGTTCACGCGAATACCGGCTCACTAATGAATCGCGGACTTGCAAGGCTTTATACGCTATATCCCGCATGGAGCGGCTCACCCTGATTGGATTGTTATCTCGTAAATAGCGCCGGATTTCGCCAATGATCATGGGAACCGCGTAGGTCGAAAACTTTACGTTTTGTGACAAGTCAAAGTTATCAATAGCCTTCATTAAGCCTATGCAGCCAACCTGAAACAAGTCATCCACATACTCCCCACGATTATTAAAGCGCTGAATTACACTAAGCACTAAGCGTAAGTTACTATAAATCAATTGTTCCCGGGCTGATTTTTCACCACCTTGCATAACTTCAAACAACTCACGCATTTTAGCGGCAGAAAGTACCGGGAGCTTTGCTGTATTTACACCACATATTTCGACTTTGTTTACAACCATATTGTTTTACCTCCCCAGTTTTTCTAAGCTACTAAAACTACTTTCCCTACACAAGCATTATTGCCATGCCCTGGCGGTTTTATACTTCTATCTACAACGTGTTAAAGATTTTTGCAGGCAAAAAAAAAGCCGCATGGCTTATTCCATGCGACTAATCTCTTTACGCAAACGCTTAATTATTCTTTTTTCCAGCCGCGATATATAGGATTGAGATATGCCAAGCATATCAGCGACTTCCTTTTGGGTGCGTTCGTTGCCATCATCATTGAGCCCAAACCGGAGTTCCATAATTTTTCGTTCCCGTCCTGATAATTTTTTCATGGCTGTATACAGCAGTGTCTTGTCAACTTCCTCCTCTACCGACTTATAAATGATATCATTATCTGTCCCTAACACATCGGAAAGCAACAGTTCATTCCCATCCCAGTCAATATTTAACGGTTCGTCAAAAGACACCTCGGCCCGCGTTTTACTGTTGCGGCGCAGATACATTAATATTTCATTTTCAATACACCGCGAAGCATAGGTAGCCAGTTTAATTTTTTTTATGGGGTCAAAGGTATTAACGGCTTTAATAAGTCCAATCGTACCAATGCTCACTAAATCCTCAACACTTACGCCGGTATTTTCAAATTTACGGGCTATATAAACAACAAGTCTGAGGTTGCGCTCAATAAAAACGCTTTTAACCGATTGATCGCCTTTTTGCAACCGGTTAAGCAAAAATACTTCTTCGTCACTTGATAAAGGCGGCGGTAAAAACTCCGCACTGCCTACATAAAAGACCTCGTCAGGCTCAAGCCAACCAATTGCCTGCAGAAAGGATATTACTTTTATCTTGATATATAATTTTATTATTGGCCAGGTAATTTGCATGTACTTGCCTCCTTCCTCATGTTAAGCCCAGTCAAAAGTGCCGGATGTAGAAGAGCTTGGCAGTCACGGCTATTAAACTCGCCATCGTATATGCCAATAAGTACTTCTGATGTATTGACAGTTTCCTCCTCAGTCATGACCGTAATCCTATCCGGTCTAAAACCAAGCAGCATATCGCGGCCGCCTACAGATCGGCAGGGAATAACTTCGACCCTGGCTAACCAAACTGAGTCCTTACACTGCTCAAGATTCATCAACCAAGTATCCGCTGAATTAGACGTTAAAAAATCCGCTGCCTCCGTACTTACTACTTGCAGGGCCGGCTGTAGCGTCAAAAGAACTACCGGTTTGCGTCCCAATAGTGAAAAAAGACCGTTGCCCGTATCGAGCATACCTGTAACTGCCTGCGAGTTACCTGCATACTCGATTACTGCCTGATAGTAGGTCGTTTTCCTATACATCTTTGTTAGGACTTTTTTGTAAATAACTCTGATAAGGATGATTGCGACAACACTTCCCATCACTAAATTTTGCCAGGATAACCTAATAATATGGTTTACCGTTAAGAAGGGTGCTTCTGTCTGAATAAAATACAGCCATCCCAGCAAGGCTCCGCCCAAAGTGAACGATACGATAAAAAAAATGCCAATGAGGGTAACGGTGATCTTTGGCGAGCGATAACCAAAAGCCAATAGAATAAGTAGCGCAGATGCCACCAATTTTCCAGGTATGCTATAGAGTATCGCCAGATCAGGAAAAACCCCGGCTAATGTATACACGCCCCCCACTATGGCTGTCACTAAAATTCTTTTCCACTTGTAGGAAATACCGGCAGCATAAGCCGTTAATACTAAAATAATAGTATTCATCACGAAGTTAATGAACAGCACTACATCGGCATAAATGCTCACTACCTATACCTTCTTGCCAGAATTTCTATCTGTAAAATTGTTCTACATAGAGTACTATGCTCCGAACACCAGCGATATTCTCATTATACCAATCAATTCTATAAAATAATGTAAATTTTTGCCATCCACCAATTTCCAAAAAAAGACACAAAGAACCCGGCTCAGCAGGAGCCGGGTTCTTTCTTAGAATATATTTACCGCCGCATCCAGGCCGGAATATCTAAATCCCGTCCTTTAAAAGGTTCAATCACAGGCGTTCCGCTTTTGCCTTCCGTCGATTTTAGCGGTTTAGGATCAAAGCCGGTAGCAATAACCGTGACCCTTACTTGATCATCAAACCGCTCATCAATGGTAGCACCAAATATAATGGTTGCTTCAGGATCAGCAGCTTTGGCGATTATATCCGCCGCTTCGTTCACTTCAAACAGTGTAGTATTGGGACCACCGGTAAAGTTCAGCAATACACCTTTCGCACCATCAATTGACATTTCCAGGAGTGGACTCTTAACTGCCGCCTCTACTGCCGAAACGGACCTGTTATCCCCTGTACCAAAACCAATACCCATGAGTGCGGAGCCCGCGTCACTCATAATCGTCTTAACATCGGCAAAGTCAAGATTGATGAGAGCAGGCACGGCAATAAGGTCAGAAATCCCCTGTACGCCTTGGCGAAGTACATCATCAACAATCTTAAACGCATCCATAATCGGCGTGCGTTTATCTACTACCTGCAGCAAACGGTCATTAGGGATTGTTATCAAAGTATCTACTTTCTCTTTAAGATTGGCTATACCCCGTTCGGCTTGCAGTTGACGCTTACGACCTTCAAAAGTAAATGGTTTCGTAACAACCCCTACCGTTAACGCTCCTACTTCTTTGGCACATTCCGCAACTACCGGTGCCGCGCCAGTACCGGTACCGCCACCCATACCGGCAGTGATAAATACCATATCCGAACCTTTAAGAACTTTAATTATATCCTCTCTGCTTTCCTGGGCGGCTTTTTCACCAATCTCAGGATTAGCGCCTGCCCCCAAACCTTTGGTTAATTTCTCGCCAATTTGAATGCGATAAGTAGCTTCGGAGCCAATTAATGCCTGTGCGTCTGTATTTACAGTAATAAATTCCACACCTTGCAAACCTGCACCAATCATTCGATTGACCGCATTATTGCCGCCACCGCCAACGCCAATTACTTTTATCGAGGCAAACTGGTCCAAGTCCATGTCAAATTCCAACATTACTAAGCTTTCCTCCCTTAATGTCTAGCAAATTTTCAATAGTTTTTTCGCTTTGCGGATCAATACATCCCAGGCACTTTTACCTACAACTGGCTCACTTGCTAAAACGCGAGCACCATAATCTATGATTCCGTAGCACACTGTATTAGCTGGCTGTGCATATTCAACAGGCAAATGTACCGGTTTAACCATTTCAGTATTTATTTGAAAAACATTAGCGATACGAGATGCCATGCTGGGCATTGCACCTGAACCGCCAGTCAAATAAATGCGTTCCAAGGTTTGTCCATTCTCAGTTACATATTGGCTTAAGCGGGGCTTAATGTAGTCATATACCAAACCCACAATTTCGTCTACTCTACTTTCAATGATATCATATAAAAAGTCGTAAGAAACATGTTTATCGGTAGTGCCATAATCATTGCAATCCAATACTACACCTTGATTTCGCAAATCAGAAGACAACCGAGAGTAATAGCGCTTAATTTCTTCGGCGTGAGCCCGATTCACAGTTAAGCCTTGCATCAAGTCATTGGTAATGTAATCACCGCCCAGGGGTAATGACGCCGAAAAACAGGGATTCCCGCCTACATACATAACAAAGTCGGTTGTACCTGCACCGATATCCATAAAAATGAAATTCTCCGGTTTGCCAGGCAACTCCTTTTTTATTGTCTCTGCGGCCATAATATCACCGGCAATAATACAGTTTAACGTAAGCCCGCTTTCTTTAAGCGCATGCGATATTTCTCCCAGAATATCCTTGGGAACTGCTACTATATGCGCTTCTACCTCAACGGCCTCCCCTGTTTTCGCAAGCGAATTTCTAGCCGCAAACACATGTAATATTTCATACTTATCCTGCTCAATCTCAAATGTTGCTGCCTTGCATGCCCGCTCAATATCCTGCGGGGTTATTGTCTCCGGAGTTGTTACTGCAACACTGCCAATACTATTTTGTGTAACAAGTGTCGAACCACTAATACCCAAATATACGCAATCCGTCATCTGTTCGTCAACTGCCATGATAACACAATCTACTGCCTGTCTGATAGAATGAGTCAAAGCATTAACATCTGTGATAACACCTTTTTCATAGCCTGCCGTTGGTGCAGTCCCGCTCCCCAAAATGTCTACAGTGCCATCGGCCTGTAACTTTCCGGCAAACACTTTGACCATACCTGTGCCGACATCAACAGCTAATATAGTTTTCTTGTTCATAATTCCCTCGCAGCACAGTATTATACTTCTTCCAAAATAGTTTCAACAAAAGTAGCTCTTTCCCTTTTTTTTTACTGATAAATCATATATTTATTTTAAATAAACGCCAAAAAAGGCGTAGTTTGTGCAAAACCTTCAAATCTTACATTATCGGCAAGGTTAACCTTGCCGATAGGAAAAAAGCTCCAAAGCCAAATAAATCCGCAAGGCTTTGAAGCTTCTTATTATTTCTTCAATAAATATCGACGAATGATAGCTAGATTCTGGAATATTCTTAGGCCAAAAGCCAGTAATGCCACATAATACAGATCAATTCCCAAACGATCTCCAATATACACTAACCCGGCAGCTAGCAGTGCATTCATGAAAAAGCCGGTAATAAAGACTGTATTATCAAATTTTTCTTCAATCCCGGCTCTTAGTCCCCCAAATACCGAGTCTAAAGAAGCCAGTAGTGCTACCGACATAAATTTTGCGTATTCTACCGGTACGGTAATAGGAAAGCATATACCAATCAGTAAACCGATAATAAGTCCGGTAATCGGTAATACCATACTAACGACCACCTTCCTGGGCCGGTTTGGCGAGTTCAAACCGGAAAGTGCCTTTAAATGCCGGAACTTTAACAAGTTCCTGTTGCTTGGTTGTTACCTGAATGCCCCAAAACTGTAATGTTTCAATAACACCACCACGCATTTTCAGAGCATTCTCTAACGTTGTCGGTTCACCAATAGCGCGAATTTCATAAGGTGGTGAATAGCGGGAATTATTGACGGACAACGTGGGGCCTGCGCACCGGATTTCGGAACTGGCAATCAGACGCTGTTCATTAATGGATATAGCTTCCGCGCCGGCGGCCCATAATTCATTAATTACCTTCAGAATGTCATCATCATGGATTAAATATAAATTAGGATTTTCCCCGGGTTTGGACGGTCGCTTACTATCATCAATCGATACAATAACTCCGGGTCCTTCAACAGCGACCACGCCAGCCCCCATTTTGATCATTTCAAATTCTTTGGACGCGGCTTCGGCACCAGAAGCTCGTTTTAACTCCTGGACTTGCTTAATTAGCGAGTCTCGCTCTTTCTCAGTCTGACTTAGGCGCTGGGATAAATCTTCAACCCGCTGGTAAGGAATGCTTGATTTGATGTCCTGAGTAGTGCGAAATTGCACTGCCAGCATAATGCCCAACACTACACAGACTAGAGCAATGGCAAATTGCCCTTGCTTAATGGGTAACAAACTATCGTCTCCTTTCAAATTGACCCTATTTATCACGTATTTTAATAATAGGGGAGGTATAATTAAGGTCTATATATTCAACATTCATTTTTTTGGTGGATATTTCCTGAAGAATTTCCGCTGTCAACTTAGCCTTTTCCATAAGACGCTGATTATCGCCAATGCGAATGCACAGCGAATTCGTTGTATAAATAATTAGATTATCCGGTGTGTTCATATTCACTTCTGATAATTGGTTCAAAACCTGCTCGTCCAAGCCGGCTAAATAAGTCAAAGCATTAGAAAGTCCGGGGGTATCCACCTGATCGCCAACATAGACGTTACCCAGGCGAATGCCGGTAACCACAGGTACTTTTACCTCTTTTAAATTTTTTAAAGCCGCCATGACTATACCCTGCCGGTCAATCTCGACAAAACCATATTGACTGGCAACAAAGGCAACCGGCTGACGTTCTTTGATGTGAATGGCAATGGTAGCCGGAAAACTTCTTGTAACTTGAACTTCGGCTATGCGAAGATCGCCCATTAACCTTGCCTGAATCTCAGTTGTCTTAAGTCTGAAAATATTGACTTGCTCAGGAACTCCGGCTATGCGCAATACTTCCTCCACGGTTACATATTTGTTTCCTTCAACCAATACCGTCCCCACAGTAAAAAAAGGAGATCTAATAAATAAAAAAATCGCTATTATCAGTGCTAAAGCCGCCAGCCACAACGCCAGTATCGAAGCCCGTCGTTTTCTAGCTGCCCGCAAGCGTTCTGCTGTCTGCATGCAATCACTCCCGAAGACAACTTCTGCAGTAATTATACAACGAAATGTCCACTAAATAAATAAAAAAAAATAGGCAGTTTTTACTGCCCAAAATCATGATCTAATCATCCACCATCAACAAGATCTGTTCACATAAATCAGCAAAACTTATGCCGATTGCCGCGGCTGCTTTGGGCACTAAACTGGTTGCCGTCATCCCGGGAATGGTGTTTATCTCCAAAACGTACGGTTGATTGTTATCACCAAACATGATGTCAACCCGGCCAATCCCCCGGCATCCTAACAGTTTATACGCATCAAGAGCTACCTTTTGAATATACTCAGCAACTTTGCTGTCTAACCTGGCTGGAACAATATATTCAGTCGCTCCTTTGGTGTATTTTGATTTGTAATCATACTTTCCCGATTGGGGCACGATTTCTATAATCGGTAATGCCTTGGGCTGATCACTGCCAAGTATGGAAACCGTTAATTCTTTTCCTTTGATAAATTCTTCGACAACAATATGCCCGCTGTAAGTAAGGGCTTCGGTTACAGCAGCCTCAATTTCCGCGGCATTTTCGACGATGATCACACCAATGCTTGAACCCTGGGCAGCCGGCTTTATGACTACCGGGATGCCAAAGTTCTCCCGAATATCTTGTACTATCAAATCAAGCCTGTTATCCCGGTTATTATACAGTCGCGCGCGCGGGGTTGGAATACCCGCCGCCATAAATAAACGCTTGCTCACCGTCTTATCCATTGCGATAGCACTCGCTAATACGCCGGATCCCGTATAAGGTATTCCCAGCATTTCCAGAGCACCCTGCATTAATCCGTCTTCACCATAAAGGCCATGGATAGCATTAAATACAACCTCAATCTTCTCGGTCTTCAATTGTTCAACCAAATCCCGGGGGTTAAGGTCTATGCCAATAGCATCATACCCTTTTTCTTGCAATGCCGCTAAAATAGCCCGCCCCGTGTTCAACGATACTTCTCTTTCAGCAGACGGTCCACCCATAACAACTGCAATTTTTTTTCTTTTCATATAAATTCCCCTCCAATTATCCTACAACTTTAACAATATTTGCTCCTAAAGCCTGCAACTTTTCATCTATTTTTTCATAACCCCGTTCAATATGGTAGACCTGTTCAATTTCTGATGTTCCTTCCGCTGCTAAAGCTGCTAAAACCAATGCACTACCGGCCCTGAGATCAGGCGCGGCTACAATGGCGCCGGTTAGTCTCGGCACACCGCGGATAATGGCAGTCCGCCCTTCGACCTTGATTTTAGCTCCCATCCGGGTAAGTTCATCAACATGCTTGAAACGGTTTTCAAAAATAGTTTCCGTAATAATACTAGTACCTTTGGCAATGGTAACCAAAGACAGCATTGGCGCCTGCAGATCAGTGGGAAATCCGGGATATGGCAAGGTTTTTATATCAACACCCCTAAGTTCACCTGCTTTTATTCTGATATAATCCTTACCGGTAATTATTTTCGCCCCAATTTCCTGAAGCTTATCTGTAACCGAGAATAAATATTCCGGAACAACGTTCTCAATGACAATGTCACCGCGCGTCATAACACCGGCTATTAAAAAGGTGCCTGCCTCAATTCTATCACAAATTACCGTGTGTTCAGCCGGAAGTAAACGGCTTACCCCGTCAATTTTAATCGTATCTGTACCTGCACCGCTGATTTTAGCCCCCATCTTATTTAACATGCTTTGTAAATCAACGATTTCCGGTTCACGGGCCGCATTGCGAATCATTGTGGTGCCCTTGGCCAGTGCGGCGGCCATCATTGCATTTTCTGTCGCACCCACACTGGGAAAATCGAAATTCACTTCACCGCCGGTTAACTCTGCCGCTTCGGCATCGATAAAACCGTAACTTTCTTCGACGCTAGCACCAATTTTCTCCAAAGCTTTGATATGTAGATTGATTGGTCTAGGGCCGATGGCACAACCGCCGGGGTAAGATATTCTGACTTTACGAAACCGACCTAACAGCGGCCCCATTAAAAAGACCGAGGCTCGCATTTCCCGCATTAAGTGTTCCGGTATTTCGACCTTACTCACATTTGTCGTATCAATCATCATGGTATGTTCATGTCTAACTACTTTGGCGCCAAGCAATGTCAAAATTTCCTGCATAGCTTGAATATCGCGCAGATATGGAACATCATGAATAACACTGGTACCGGAACACAATAGCGTTGCCGCCATAATTGGCAAAGTGGCATTTTTCGCCCCGCTTATCCGGACGTTGCCACTTAGTTGTACTTCTCCTTTGACGATAAATTTCTCCATCGTCTTCCCTCCCAGAAAAGTACAATCACCCTTTTATTTTTATATAATCCAATACTTACTGCCCATTACGTATGTTGCGTAAGTTTTTCTACCAACTCTTCGCCTACCTGATAAATGTTGCCAGCCCCCATCGTCATCACTAAATCACCGGGTTCAACAATTTCAACCAAATAGCGAGCAATTTTGTTTTTATCCGGTATATAGGTTACGCGCTGACTGGTTTGCTGTTCAATTTCATTTTTAATCGTTTCGCCACTTACCCCGGGGATAGGTTGTTCACCGGCCGCATAAACATCGGTTAAGATGAGCAGATCAGCTTGTTTAAAAACACTCCCGAACTCCTTCTTTAAAAAACTCGTCCGGGTATACCGATGTGGCTGAAAAACACAAATAAGCCGTTTCGGGTTGGTCTGGCGTGCCCCTAATAACGTAGTGCTAATTTCTGTAGGATGATGGGCATAATCATCAACCACCCAAACACCATTAACGCGGCCTTTTGATTGAAAACGGCGCTTGGCTCCTTGAAACATAGCAAGACCTTCGGCAATTTGCGGAAAGCTTAATCCGGCACTCATACCTACGGCTATCGCTGCTAATGCATTACACACGTTATGTTTCCCCGGCACACAAATCTTGGCTGAACCCAAAAAATTATCCTGGTGGAAAACATCAAAAACTGACACAGGCCCATCGGCATGAATATTACGGGCGGTGTACTCTGCCTCATGTTCAAGCGCATAGGATATATAGCGCCGCTTAAGACTGGCTGCCATATTCCGTATATAAGAATTATCAAAACACAATACTGCGATCCCATCTGCAGGCGCTAGTTTATGTAAAAATTCATTAAACGTGCGCAATATATTATCCATTGTTTTGTAATAATCCATGTGATCATTTTCTATGTTAGTCACTACAGCGATTTGCGGTGAAAGTTTTAAGAAAGATCCATCACTTTCATCTGCTTCAGCCACTAAATAGGGGCCTTGACCCAGCTTCGCGCTACCGCCGATTGACTCCAGCTCGCCACCGATTACTATGGTTGGATCCGTTCCCGCCTTTTCCAGTATTAGAGAAATCATTGAGGTCGTCGTGGTCTTGCCATGAGCACCTGCTACAGCTATTCCCTGCTGTCTTGACATTAAAAATGCCAGCATGTCGGCCCGGTGGTATATGGGAATACCCCGTTCACGGGCGGCCGCTACCTCGGGATTGGTTACGGGGATAGCAGTAGAAACAACTACAGCTTGCGTATCACCAATATTTTCCTGATTGTGACCAATATGCACTCTTGCCCCTGCTTGCTCAAGCTTGGCGGTAACGGCTGATTTCTGGGCGTCTGATCCGGAAATTACATATCCCATTTCCAGCATTACCTTGGCAATAGAACTCATACCTGAGCCACCAATACCAACAAAGTGAATCCTGTTTATATTTTCTAACAAATATACTTCTCCCCTTTCGTGCACACCAGCATCTTAAGTGCCCTTACCTGCAGGAAAGAGTTATTCCCCAGCCTATCAGACTACCGCTCTGGCATATCTTAGTGTATGCACTACCGGCAATCGATGTTACCTTATCCTTAGATTAAGGTTTCTTTCAGACTAATTGCCAAGCGGGCTATTGCTTGCGCCGCTTGGGGGCGGCCTAACTCTTTACTCTTTTTCGCCATATTGGAAAGTACTTCCGGATGGTCCAGCAGTATTTCCAAAGCTTCTATTAATTTAGCATCTGTTAACTCTTTATCAGCTATTACAATTGCTGCTCCTTGCTTTTCTAAAGCTCGGGCGTTAAATTCCTGGTGGTTTTCCGCAGCATACGGATATGGTATAAGAATTGCTGGAATACCCCGGGCGGTCAGTTCAGCCAGCCCTACCGCTCCGGCCCTGAAAACAGCTACATCAGCAGATGCTAAAGCTACCGGCATATTATACAAATACGGTTTGATGATAATATTGCCACCACTGGAAATCTCTATACCAGATTGTTTAATATTGTCAACTATGCTATTATACTCGCTTTGTCCTGTCACATGCAATATTTGAATACGTTGATTATTGCTAAAATATCGATAAACACCAAACATAGCATTATTAATGCTGCGTGCTCCGCGGCTGCCGCCAACTACCAGCACAGTAAGTTTGTCCGGATCAAGACTTAATTCTGCCACACCGCTTTCACGGGATGCCGACATAACTTCCGGCCTGATCGGGTTACCGGTAATAGTAATTTTTTCGGACCGGCAAGAAAAATAGTCTGCAGCCTCCTGATAACCTAAGGCAATTTTATCGACAAACCGCGATAAAATTTTATTTGTCACACCGGGAATAACGTTTTGTTCCTGAATAATCGTCGGTATTTTGAGCAAACTGGCAGCCAAAAGCACCGGACCACATACATAGCCCCCCGTACCGATCACAACGTCCGGCTTAAATTTTTTAATAATTTGCGCAGCATGCCAAACACTTCCTATCGTAGCAAAAAGCGTTCGCACATTTTTCCAGGACAACCGCCTTTCTAAGCCGCGTACTTCAATCGTAGCGAATGGAAATCCTTCCTTGGGAACAATATCGGCTTCCAGTCCATGTTTTGTTCCCACAAACAGAATCTCACAATTACCGGCTAGCTTGGCTACCTCGTTCGCGATAGTAATGGCGGGGTAGATGTGACCACCCGTCCCCCCGCCAGAAATAATCACCCGCATATACTTGCCCCCTAATTCATTTCAAGCTGACATACCGGGAAATATTAAGGAGTATCCCTACCGCTGCCAGCGTAAAAATTAAAGCCGAACCGCCGAAACTGATAAAAGGCAACGGAATGCCTGTTACCGGCATCGAGGCGGTAACTACCGCAATGTTCATCAGTGCCTGCAAAACAATCATACTGGTTATCCCGCCGGCCAGCAGACTGCCATAAATGTCCGGCGCCGATATTGCTATCTTAAACCCTCGCCAGGCAAATAAGAAAAATAGGATAATTACCGTGGCTGTACCAATAAAACCAAGTTCTTCACCCAATATGGCAAAAATAAAATCAGTATGCGGTTCTGGCAGATAGAGAAATTTTTCCCGGCTGCGTCCCAGGCCGACACCGAATAAGCCCCCCGAACCGATAGCATATAAAGACTGAATAATATGGTAGCCGCTATTTAAGGGATCAGCCCACGGATCGCTAAATGCCAGCAGACGTTTTAGCCGGTAAGGCTCAGCGATAATCGCCGCAATAATACCCGCCACCCCAACAGCGCCCAGCGAGCCTAAATGGGCCAGCTTGGCACCGGCCGCATATAACAAAATAAATACTGTGCCGCTGATAACAAGCGCGGTTCCTAAATCAGGTTCTTTCAAAATCAACCCGAATACCACCAGTAACATCAGCAACTGGGGAATAACTCCCTTCATGAAGTTACCGATTTTATTCTGCACATGTGTGAGGCTGTTGGCGGCAAAAAGTACCATACTTAATTTTGCAATTTCCGATGGCTGTAAATAGAGGGAGCCAAAGCCCAGCCAGCGTCTTGCACCGTTGACTACCTTGCCCAGCCCTGGAATAAGAACCAAAACCAGCAGGATTAAAGTGACGATCATAACAGGTTTCGCTAATTTACGCCACACATGATAATCAATATTCATTGTCAGCAACATGGTCAGGATTCCTAATGTAGCCCAAATCATCTGGCGCTTTAAAAAATAATAGCTGTCATTATAGTTTACAAAGGCAGAAACAGCACTGGAACTATAAACCATTACTATCCCGAAACCCAATAAGCCGATAATGGCAAAAAAGATGACATAATCGGGCGACTTAGGCCTACCTACCATCTCGCTCCCTCCTTAACCTAACCGGCGGACCAACTCTTTGAACACTTTCCCCCGTTCCTCATAATTATTAAACATGTCATAGCTGGCACATGCCGGTGACAATAGCACGACCTGTGGTTGCCGTGCCAGTTCATGGGCCAGCGTCACCGCCTCGGTAAACGAAGCTGCCTGATGGATATTTTGCACGCCTTGCTGCGCTGCCGCTGCCGCAAAACGTTCCTTAGCCTCACCCAAAAGAATGAGGTGATCCACCCGTTCTTTGGCAAGTTTCATGAATTCAGTCAAATCCGTGTTCTTATCCCGCCCGCCGGCAATAAGAATAATGTGGCCGGCAAAAGCCTCCAGGGCTTTAATGGAAGACTCGGGGTTTGTGGCTTTAGAATCGTTGTAATAGGCAACACCGGCGATTTCCGCCACCGGCTCAATGCGATGCTCTACGCCGGGAAAGGTTTTAAGAACTTCGGCCATCGCCGCCGGACGGGCGCCGGCAAAATAGCCGATTGCACAGGCAGCCAGTGCGTTTTCCACGTTGTGACCGCCTTTAATCTTAATATTCTCAACCGCGCAGATAGGAACAGTCTTTCCTTCCCACTGTAAGACAATCTGCCCATCCTTAACAAAAATTCCAGACTCCAGTGGCTGCTGCCGGCTGAAAAAGACGACTTTGCCGGGGGCGCGTTCCGCCATTGTCCGCACAGCTTTGTCATCATAATTTAGAATTAAATAATCTTTTGCCTGTTGTTTTCTAAATATACGCTCTTTAGTTTCTTGATATACTTGCATTGTACGATGCCGGTCCAAGTGATCAGGCGTTAAATTTAATACAGCGGCAATACGCGGACAGAATCGGCTAACGCCTTCCAGCTGAAAGCTGGATATTTCAGCCACAACAAAACCTTCGGCACCAACCTCCAGGGCCTGTTCCGACAAGGCCGCACCGATATTGCCGCCAACAGCTACCTGACGTCCGGTTGTTTTTAAGATCTCCCCCACCAATGTGGTTGTCGTCGTTTTGCCATTTGTGCCGGTAATGGCAACCATTGGCGCCGCACTAAGCCTAAAAGCAATCTCAACTTCGCTTACAACAGCAATCCCCCGTGCTTGCGCAGTGGCAACAAGCGGCAGATATATAGAAATGCCAGGCGACAATACAAGATAGTCTATGCCAGCCAGCAGCTCTTCATTCTGATTTCCCAGCGCCAAACCAATTCCGGCTTCTTTAAGTTCCGTAAAATCCCGGTCAAATTTATCGCCGGGCTTAGCGTCACTTACCGTAACGCTGGCACCCAATCGCTGTAAAATATTGGCAACTGAAATACCACTGATACCTGCACCCAAAATAAGAATTTTTTTGTTAGCGAATTCTGTTTGTCTAATCAATTTATATCCCTCCTGCCCGGCTGACTGCTAAAATGCTTAATGCCACAGCGGCAAATACTGTACCTGCCAGCCAGAATACTGTCACGACTTTTACCTCTGACCAGCCTGAGAGTTCAAAATGATGGTGAATGGGACTCATTTTAAATACCCTTTTGCCGGTTGATTTAAAGGAAATAACCTGAATAATGACCGACAGTGCCTCGATCACAAAAACGCCGCCGACAATTACAAGCAGAAACTCTGTTTTGGTCATGACAGCTACCGCTGCCAGCGCTCCGCCTAAGGCCAGTGAACCGGTATCGCCCATAAATACCTTGGCCGGATAGGCATTATAACGCAAGAAACCGAGACAAGCCCCAGCCATTGCTACGCAAAAAATGGCTAAATGGGGCTTGCCAAAAGCCAGCGCGATGACCGCATACGCCAAAGCTGCTACGGTAGTTGTGCCGGCAGCCAGACCATCAAGGCCGTCGGTAAGATTAACAGCATTGGTTGTTCCTACAAGCACAAGGAAAATAAGCAAATAATATAAGGCGCCAAAATCGACGCTGGCTCCCAGCACCGGTATCCATAAGTCCGTACCGCGTCCAAAATAAATACTGGCAATATAAGATAAGGCCAGAGCCATAATGATCTGGCCCAGCAGTTTTTGCTTGGCCTTAAGGCCCAAGGAACGTTTTAGCACTACTTTAATAAAATCATCTAAGAATCCGATTAAGCCATGACCTAATGTAACAAATAAAGCTAACAATACTTCGGGATCTTTGCCCGCGAATACCAGACTGGCAATAACAAGTGCCAATAAAATTACGATTCCCCCCATAGTGGGAGTGCCTGCCTTGGCATAATGACGCTCTGGTCCTTCCTGTCTGATGCTTTGTCCGAATTTCAGCCGTCTGAGCATAGGGATGAAGAGCGGCCCAGCTATTATGGCAATTGCAAAGGCCATAATAGCTGCATACAACAGTTCTTGCATGGTAACCTCCTAAAATAGGCTTGCTATGAAAGCGATTTGTCTTGAAATGTATGTAGCATAGTTTCCATTTTCATACCGCGAGAGCCCTTAAGTAGAATACAATCTCCAGGCTGGATAACCTGGCGAAGTACCTCAATGGCCTCTTGATGCCCGGCAAAGGAATACGTAGTTTTCACACCGCTCTCGCGAGCAGCAGCAGCAATATGTTTTGCCATTTCTCCCACCGATATAAGAATCGCCACTTCGTTTTCCGCCGCTTGCCTGCCGATTCGCCGGTGAGCTTCAACAGCGGCATCACCTAATTCCAGCATATCGCCAAGTACGGCAATTTTTCTGCCTTTGCTGACGGCCGTCAACGTGTTTAAAGCCGCTGCCATGGATAACGGACTGGCATTATATACATCATTAATTACGGTAATATCGCCGTACCTTTTAACTTCCAGCCGCATGGCACCCGGGACAAAGCTCGTTATCCCGGCTTTTATTTCACTTGGTTTCAGCCCCAATTCCCAGCCTGTTGCAATCGCCGCCAGCGCATTGTAAACATTGTGGATGCCGACCGCTGCTAACGTAACAGGAAAAGAACCGCGCGGGCTGCAACAGTCAAAGGTAGTTATTAATTCACCGTCTTTGCCGGTAACTATATTTTCAGCCCGAACAAAGGCGTCAGGATGTAAGCCGTAAAGGACAACTCTTCCTTGTGCCTTACGCTGCATAGCTCGTACATGAGGATCATCGCCATTAAGTACAACCAAGTCATCGTGACCAATTGCTTCCACTAGTTCTGCCTTGGCAGCAGCGATATTTTCAATGGAACCAAGAATTTCCATATGGGTTTCGCCTACGTTTGTCACAACTCCCACCGTAGGCAACGCAATCTCAGTAAGGGCGTGAATTTCCCCCCGGGCGCGCATCCCCATCTCAACCACAGCGGCTTCGTGGCTTGGTTCCAGTTGTAACAGGGTAAGCGACAAACCGATTTCATTATTAAAATTGGCCTCGGTTTTAAGAACCTTGAACCTGCCTGATAATACCGCAGCCAGCATGTCCTTGGTGGTCGTCTTGCCATTAGAACCTGTCACAGCAACCAGCGGAATAGAAAAGCGCTGACGATGAAACTTCGCTAATGCCTGCAAAGCTTGTAAGGTATTGGTTACTTGTATAACAGTTACCCCTGCCGGTACACTTACTGCCCTGCTGACTAGTAGACCGGCTGCTCCTTTGGCTGCAGCCTGAGCAACAAAATCATTACCGTCAAACCGTTCACCGACGAGAGCGATAAACAAATTGCTTGATTTTATATTTCTCGTGTCAGTAGACACACCGCGAAACACCTTCTTGTCGCCGGCATGAAGCAAATGTCCGCCTGTTGCCTTGAGAATTTCGCTTACACTGAAATCAGCCATTTTCCATCATCTCCTTGATGACCTCGCGGGCAACCTGCCGGTCATCGAAATCGATGGTCTTTTCCTTAAGTATCTGGTAAGTTTCATGACCCTTACCGGCAATCAGGACGACATCCGTTGGCCCGGCCAATTGAATTGCCCGGGTGATCGCCTGCCGGCGGTCAGCAATGACTTCGTAGCTTTTGCCAGGGTGATCCGCTGGCAAAGCTTCTTTGATGCCTGCTTCTATATCAAGCAAAATCTTGTGTGGATCTTCACTGCGCGGGTTGTCAGACGTAGCAAGCACAATATCGCCATACTGAACAGCAAGTTTACCCATAATGGGCCGTTTTGTCCGGTCACGGTCGCCACCGCAGCCAAACACCACAATAATCTTACCTTGAACGAATTGTTTTGCTGTTTTCAATACATTTTCCAAGCCATCAGGTGTATGGGCATAATCAACAATCACAGTAAATGACTGCCCGGCCTGCACCAATTCAAACCGCCCCGGTACGCTGGTAAACCCCGCCAGCGCCTCTTTGATCATGTCAGGTGAAACTTTTTCCGCTAAAGCAGCCCCTACGGCAGCCAGTACATTATACACATTGAACATCCCTGTAATCGTAAGCGTAAGCTCCATATCACCAAAAGGCCCTGTTATGCGAAAGCTGGAGCCGGATGCTTTTACATTAACCTTACTGGCAGTCAAAACAGCGTCATGGTGCTGCACAGCATAACTGATTACCGGACAATCCGAATTCTTTGCCATAATGGCACCTGCGCCGTCATCCAGGTTAATAACAGCCGTTTTGCCTGTTTTTCTATTGGTGGATTGATTCAAGCTGCGAAACAGCTTAGCCTTGGCATCTATATAATTTTCAAATGTCTGATGAAAATCCAAGTGGTCCTGGGTCATGTTGGTAAATATGCCGACATCAAACTCACAACCGGCTACCCGGTTTAACGCCAAAGCATGGGAAGACACTTCCATGACAGCATATTCCATGCCGCTGCTGACCATCGCCGCCAATGTACTTTGCAATTCAATGACATCTGGCGTAGTATTTTTTATTGGCAGTGCTTTATCGTCAATCAAGGTTTGGATGGTCCCTATTAAACCGACTTTATGGCCGGCTTTGCGCAGTATATCGCGAATTAGGTATGTGGTTGTGGTTTTACCATTGGTGCCTGTTACCCCGATCATCCGCAGTTTATGGCCCGGATAATCGAAATAGCAAGGAACAATGGCCTGCATGGCTTCCCGGGTATCCTTAACTTTGATGATCGTAGCACTACCTTCCGGAATGTCTGGGACATCCCGTTCTACCACCACGGCAACCGCACCGCTACGGACAGCCTCGCTAATGAAATTGTGTCCGTCCACATGGGCGCCGGTCAGGCAAAAAAACAAGGTGCCGGGAACCACTTTGCGGGAGTCATGGGCTACTGCTTCAATCGCATGATCAAGTCGTCCCCGAATTAATGGATTTAATAATAATGCCGCTAGTTGTTTTAAATTCTTGGCCATAAAAATTCCTCCTGCCTACAATATAAAATAGCACGTACCTTTCTATTATTTTTACCATTATTCTCTATTTTAACGCCTTACTCAAAATAGATCGTAATACTTGTGCCTGGTAACACTTTGCTGCCCGGCAAAGGATCTTGTTTGGTAACTTTGCCGGTTGTACCGATCGGATTAACGATAAGACCTAACTCCGCCAATGAGTCGGCCGCTTCTCGGGGTGTTCGCCCGGTCAAGTCCGGGACGGTGATTTCCCCTGATGAATAGCGTGGCGTCACGGTATAAAGCAGCACGCTGCCGCCGCCGGGCAGCCGACTGCCGGGTTTGGGAATCTGGTCGGCAATTCTTTCTCCTGATTCCTCTATCCGCGGTTTCAAGCCTGCCTTTTCCAGTTCTTTCACCGCTTCGGGAATGCTCAAATTAATCACACTCGGAACCTGAACATGCGCTTGCTCGCTACCCATATCGGCACTCATGGAAATCTGCGGGTTAACTTTTAGATATTGCAGAACATCTTTCATTATTGCCCCGAATACCGGCGCAGCAATCTGCCCTCCATAGTATAATCCAACTGGCTCGTCAATTACAACTAACATAGCCACCTGCGGATTGTCGGCAGGTGCAAAACCAACGAAGGACGCCACGTATTTCCCCGGTGAATAGCCGCCTGCGCCGACTTTTTGGGCCGTACCCGTTTTTCCGGCAATTTTAAACCCTTCGATGTATGCGTTTTTTCCACTTCCCTGCGATACGACTGACTCCAATATATCGTTAACTTGCTTGGTAACCGCTGTATCCATCACTTGCCTGACGACATCAGGCTGAAATTCCCGAATTACCTGTCCGGACTTTTCCCTGACTTCCTTAACAATTTGGGGCCTTAGCAGTTTGCCGTCATTAGCCACGGCCGCTGCCGCCGTAACCAACTGAACAGGTGTCACGGCAATACTTTGACCGATAGCCATAGTGGCAATGTTGATAGGTGTTGCTTTCGACTGCTCAATCGTTATGCCTTTTGCTTCTCCCGGCAAATCAACATTCGTTTGTTTGCCAAAGCCAAACGCATCAATATAACGGTAGAACGGGTCACGGCCTAACCGTAAGCCCACAGTAACAAAGCCAACATTGCAAGAATTTTGCACAACTTCCGTAAAGGTCTGACTGCCGTGGCCCCCATGTTTCCAACAGTGAATATTGCGTCCCTGCACTTCAATTTCACCCGGATCAAAAAACCGTTCATCCGGCTTAACAACATGCTCCGACATGGCTGCCGACGTAGTAATAATTTTAAAAGTTGAGCCAGGCTCATAGGTGTTGGAAATGGCAATATTCCGCCATAATTTGGGGGAGAACTCGCTAAATTTATTAGGATTATAGTCCGGCCTGTTGGCTAATGCTAAAATTCCGCCATCACGGGGATCAATGGCAACAATCGTAGCCGCTTTCGCCTGAGTCTCTTTCATTACTTTGTCTAATTCCCGTTCAACAATTTGTTGAATAACCAGATCAATCGTCAGATAGATATTATTTCCTTCAACAGGCGGTACAAAGCGGTGAGAAGCGTGAGGGATCTCCTGTCCACGAGCGTCATACTCGATAACAATGCTGCCGGAACGGCCTTTTAAATAACTGTCAAAGGTCATTTCCACGCCGTCCAGCCCCTGGCTGTCAATGCCATTAAACCCCAAAACATGCGCAGCCAAATTATCATGAGGATAATAACGCTGACTTTCCTGAGTCAAACCAATGCCTGGAAGATTAAGCATTTTCACTTGACGGGCCAGCTCTGGTTCAACTTTTCGCTTTATCCAGGAAAATGCCTGCCGTTTTTTTAATTTGTTTGTAAGATTATTTTCATCTAACGCCAAAATAGCAGCCAGTTTGGCTGCTGTTTCTTCCGGGTTGCGTATTTCGGCAGGTATTGCATAAACAGATTCAGTACTAACACTAACGGCTAATTCACGGCCGTTACGGTCATAAATAATCCCCCGTTTGGCCTCAACCGGAATTTCGCGTATTCTTTGATCAATAGCGTTTTCAGATAACCATGCACTTTTATAAAACTGAAGATATAATAAGCGACCAATCAACCCCATCATAATTACCGATATGAAAAGAAAAAGGAGCGCTACCCTCTTTCTGATGGTAACATGCGAAACAGATGCCACTTATCTATCTCCCCCATCATTTAAATTACCGCCCCTTACTCGCCTCCGCTTTATTAACGCCGATTGCGTTCAACATCTTATCAGCAACCCCGTCATTACTGACAACAGGCGCCGGCTGTTGTTGAGTATTTTCAGGCTTAACCGTAGTAGCGTAATACGCATTTTTGGGTACAACCATTCCCAGTTCTTTGGTCGCATATTCTTCAATACGTTGCGGGGATTTAAGTTTGGCAATATCCAGACGCAAGAGTTCATTTTCTTTTTCCATTTTAGCTACTTGGCTTTTGGCCTTAACTAAATCATAACCCGCCTGAACAATCGCGGCACTCTGAATGGTTGTAACCGCAGCCATGACGGCAGCAATAACTACCAGTGTCAGGCACTTAATACGGAGCCGTTTATCCGCTTTTCGTACAATCTTAGGCGCAGGGGATGCGGTTCTCTGCTCGTACTCATGAACCTCTTGTTTTTTATGTACTAACATTTTTATTGTTCCTCCTCACTATTTAGAACAATTTGACACTATAACTTTTCCGCCAGCCGCAGCTTGGCACTGCGAGCCCGGGGATTGTGTTCCAACTCATCTGCAGATGGCAATACCGGTTTTTTTACTACTTTTATTTTGGGCTTTGTATGGCAAACACAAACCGGTAGTTGCGGTGGACAAGTACAGGTTTTAGACAGTTCGTTTAGCGTTTGTTTGGCAATCCGGTCTTCCAGCGAATGAAAAGTAATGATACCAATACGTCCCCCCGGCTTCAATTTTTCCACTGCGGCCAAAAAGGCATCCCGTAAAATTCCCAATTCATTATTAACCTCAATACGAATGGCTTGAAACGTCCGCTTGGCAGGATGCGGCCCATCCTTGCGCGCGCCTTTGGGAATAGCTTTTTTAATGATATCGACAAGTTGCCCGGTCGTAGTAATCCCGCCGTCGACTCTGTTCTCGACAATAAATTTTGCAATTCTTTTTGCCCACCGTTCTTCGCCGTAATGGGCAATCAGATCGGCAAGCTGCTTCTCGTCATAGGTATTCACCACATCAAAAGCTGAAAACTTTGCATCCGGATTCATCCGCATATCAAGCGGCGCGTCCTGCATATAAGAAAATCCCCTGTCGGCAACATCCAGTTGGTGGGAAGATACTCCTAAATCAAACAATATACCATCCACTTGACCGGTTTCCAACCGGTCAAGCACGAGAGTCAAATTACTGAAATTATCTTGCACAATGCTTATCCGGCAGGCAGCGGCTGACAATCGTTCCCGGCCGGCGTGAATGGCTGCGGGATCCTGGTCAATACCAACCAACCATCCCTGGGGCGCCAAACGCGCAGCTAAAGCGGCCGCGTGACCGCCCCCTCCTAACGTGCAATCTACATAGATACCCTGCGGATTGGAAAAAATCCCGTCAATACTTTCTTCTAAAAGGACACTGGTATGTTCAAATTCAAAATTCTGCATCTTTTAACCACTCGTTTCGGTAAATTAAATTCCCAAATCAGCAAGGTTTTCAGCGATTTCGGCAACAGTAGGACTGACTTTAAGATTATATTCATCCCAAGCATTCTTGTTCCAGACTTCAATCCGCGTGGATACGCCTATGACTGCCACATCTTTATCTAACCGTGCATGCTCGCGCAAATTTGGCGGTAACAGCACTCTTCCTTGTTTATCACATTCCAGTTCTGCGGCACCAGAAAAGAAAAAGCGAACAAAAGCTCTTGCTTCCGGTTTGGCTAACGGCAGTTTTTTGAGTTTTTCTTCTAGGATGGCCCACTCATTGCGGGTATATACAAATAAACAATTATCCAATCCTTTGGTGGCAATAAACATTTCCCCCAGTTCTTCACGAAACTTAGCCGGGAAAATCAGCCGTCCTTTATTATCAATTGTATGGAAATATTCTCCCATAAACACGGCTGAGTCACCACCATTTGCAAGAATTCATCCACTTTACACCACTATACACCACTTTTTAGTCTATTCTTGGTAAAAAAAAAAAATCCTGCCTAAAACTTGCAGGATTCTAAAAAAACCAAAAATTGGACTTAAGTCCTAGTTATTTAATTTCGTATCAAGCCAAAGCGCTCGAGGATTGGCGCCGCATTCAGCCTGACAAAAAAACTGCGGAAAGTATGCTGTCCCCTAAAGATCGGTATTCGTTCCAAGGCGTAGGGGTTGCTTTCTGCTCCTGCCTGACCATAACGAATGGTGAAAGCTGCTTTATAGCCTGCCTGTTTAACCATCTCTTCAACCTGGGAATTATAAGCGCCTGTAGGATAGGCAAAATATCGCGTTTTCGTTCCCAAGCGGTACTCGATCTCTTTACGGGAATCAATTAGCTCCGCCATAGCCTGTTCACGCGGAAGCTTGTTAAGAGGAATATGCGATACTGTATGTGAACCAAAAACAAAGCCATCCTGCTGCATTGTTTGTACCTGTTCCCAGGTCATGAAACGCTCATCATGGCCTACCAGGTTAGTAACTAAAAATATCGTAGCTGTAAAACCATATTTTTTCATAACAGGATACGCATTGGTATAATTATCCAGGTAGCCATCATCAAATGTAATGATAATTGGCTTTTCCGGCAATTCGCGATCATGATTCAGATAGGCCATAAGTTGATCAGGCGTAATTGTTGTAAAACCGTTTTTTGCTAAATAGGCCATCTGTTCTTCGAATTCTTGCGGTGAAACCGACAACGCATGATAAAAGTTATCCACCTTGTGATAATTTAAGATCGGAACGTCTGCAAGCGAACTATTTGCAGCACGGTTACTGTCGCGCCCCGCCACCACAGCCGTAGTCCTCATTACCGATGACGACAAGATTACAAGAAATATAAGACCAATAATAAGAAAACATCCCTGACGTCGGCTTATGCGAATCACCCTCTTGCCTCCCTATAACCTAAAATTTCGCTGTCTTTATGAAGTTCCTCCCTATTACCAACAATCCGGTTATGAACATGGCAGTAATACTAACCACCTGCGCTAATCGCCAGCCGCCGATCGTTTCACTATCAAGCCGCAAACCCTCAATAACAAAACGGCCTGCAGAATACAAGAAAAGATAAAATAAAAATAAACTGCCTGGCGCTAATTTATTCGGTCTTTTCACAATCAGCCAGTTCAGTGCAAAAAGTATGCTAAATACAAATAAGTCCCAGCAAAATTCATAAAGAAAAATCGGATGGAAAAAATCAAATTGCTCGTAACCTGGCGGCCGGTATATATAATCAATATAGATGCCCCAGGGAGCATCTGTCGGATAACCAAAAGCATCCTGATTAATAAAGTTGCCCCACTGGCCGATACCCTGCCCCAGAATAAGCCCCGGCGCAACAATATCGCCCCAGCGCCAAAAAGAATTCCTTGTAGCTCGTGAATACAACCAGATTGTCAGAATAACCCCGATAATCGCACCATGTACGGCCAGCCCCCCATGGCTAAGTTGTAAAATTTCGCCGGGACTCTCTGCATAGATTTCCCAATTGACAGCAACATAATATAATCTGGCGCCTACCAAGCCCACAGGTATACTATACAATGTTAAGTCCAAAAATTTATCAGAATTTTCACGGTGCAACCGGACATTGTACCAATTAATAGCAACTGCCACAATAATAGCAGTTGCTAGAATGATTCCAAACCAGCTAAAATTAAACATTCCTATAGAAAAAGCGATTTTTCCCATGAAAGCTCCTAATTGCAGATAAATTTCTGATATAAAGTACATAAAAAAAGTATCGTAGGCGATAATAGTATTATCGTATCTGCCTTCTCTAATTTATAATAAAGTCATGACAAATATTAGTCAAGTATGCTATAATAAATTGTCTTGCCAGCATATTCCATACTGAACTGAAGGAGGTTTTTAAATGACCATTACCAAAGAAATGAGCATTACTGAGGTCGTCCAGCAATATCCTCAAACTGTTCAAGTATTTCGTAACTACGGCATGGGCTGCTTAGGTTGCGCTGCCGCCCGTTTCGAAAACATCGAACAAGGCGCAGCTGCTCATGGTATTGATATAGTCGGACTGATTAATGCCTTGAATGAAGCGGTAAATGCATAAGAACGAAAAAAACAGGGCCTTGAGCCCAATGTCATTAAGTTAACGCATAGGGCATGAATCCCAAAAAGAACCGAGTACAGAAAAAGCGTACCCGGTTCTTTTTTTAATGTAAAAAAGGTTGACAAATAGACGAAAATGTGCGGCGAAGCCCCTTGAATGAATACATTTTGGGAGGTTTCGCTCATGAATTTTTCTGAAAGCGTGAAACAGGTATTGTTGGAAAAAATACAGGAGATGGCAGCCTGTCCTGAACCGTTTGTACGCAATCCAGGCAGTGATTTTACAAGAAAGCGAAAACTCGATTTTGAAACAACCATGCGGTGTCTGATTGCAATGGAAAGCGGTAGCCTGAAAAAAGAACTATTGGAACTTTTCCATTACAATCCTGACACTGCGACGGCATCGGCCTTTAACCAGCAGCGTGAAAAGATACTGCCGGAAGCGTTGGAATTTCTTTTTTTGGAGTTTAGCAAAGCTTTTGCGGAATATCAAACATACCGCGGATATCGATTGCTCGCCTGTGACGGTACAGACTTGAACATCGCACGAAATCCAAGTGACCAGGAAAATTATTTTCAGTCAAATCACGGAGAAAAGGACTTTAATCAACTCCATCTAAACGCT
>NZ_FNAM01000054.1:0-4515 GCF_900101845.1 Sporomusa acidovorans
ATATCCAAAGAAATATATGGTCTTGTCGCGCCGGTGTTTTGATGACCAAGTATCTGTGTGACCGTTGTGATGGGTACCCCTTCCATTGTCATCTGGGTTCCAAGCATCCTTCTGATGCCGTGCATCGTTTTCCCATCACCAAGCCTATGTGAAACCCCTGCTGCTTTCATACGTCGGCGCAAGACGCATGCTACTGAAACGCCATCTTTAAAGCTTTGAAAAGGTGCAAGGCTTCTTAAAAATATCTGTGGAGATTCCGATTCCGGACGGCTGTTCAGGATATAGTCTGCCAACGCTGCGCCAACGGCTCTTTGCAGTGGAAGGCTAATTGGTATCTGGGTTTTTCCTTGGATTATTTGGACCTCGCTTTTACGCCAGTCAATATCCGACAGTTTAATCTTCGCAATGTCCCCAGCACGCATCCCGCTGTTTGCTGCCAAAAGTAAAATGGCATAATCGCGTTTCCCTATCGCGGTGCTTCGATCAATAGACCTGATGACTAAGTTCAAGTCATCCAGAGGCATGCACGGATATATTTTTCTCTCTCTTGCTCTCGGCACCATCAGTAAGTCTGCATACGGAAGTCCTGAATCCCCTGAACTGGTGAGATAATAATCCAGTTTACGGAGTGATCCGACAACATCATCCATGCTTTTTGCGCGTGTCTGCGAAATATCGCTCAGAAACATCTGCACATGCTCTGCCTTAATTTGAGAGATATCGCTGATTCCCAAGCCAGTAAGCGACAGAAGAAAGCGCCTGACTATGGTTTGGTTATTACGGTTTCTGAGTTCTGAGCGACTATCATCAGCGACACCGGCGATAATGCGCTCAAAGTTCTCCGATAAAGCGATAGTATCTTTGTAAGCGGGGCCTTTCCAAACGAATCTGCCCGTCTCGCCTACTTCTCGCAGTATCCTGATTCCTCGGGTGCGGAGATTGAATACATTTCGGGAAATCGCTCCGGCCTGCAGGTTCTCTCGATAGAGTTCCTCAAGTTCGTTTATCAAGTCTTCACTGTAAAATTCTTCTTGTTTTACCTTGAAGAAAGCAGAGATTGGCTTAAAACTACGCGATGCAATTACTTCAAGTGAAGATGGGGCTAATCCTACTTCTTTTTCCAAAATCATTAATGCTTGTTGGATGATTCCAAAAATCGTACTATCTTTCATGTAAACCTCCTATTGAATTTGATAAATTCAATATACAGCATACTGAAAGAAAAATATTATCCCGATATTTTTACGGAAGAAGGGCTTTATATGAGGGTTTCAGATCAATAATCGGGATGCACGATTTTGCGGGATAAGTTCTGTTATCCCGTTAACGGGATAACAGAACCGGACGTGCCCAATTAAGGCGGCCAATAACCGACTCAAACTGGACGAAAAAAATCAATTAACCGTCTCTACGGCCGGTTAATTGATTTTTTTATTATCATACACGATGTTCGTTACAGTACCATTAAAATATTCGTAATCCCCATCATGCAGATTCCAAATTGCCTTTAACCTGGATGGTATTTTTATGCCATTCTTTTCAACATAATTACTTGCCTCAGCCGTCCACTTGTGTTTTTCCGATGTGCCGCCACCGGTATCCATATAACGGTCATCTGTCGCAAATTTTGTGAATTCACCCTTATCGTTAAAGGTAAATATACCTTCTGCTTTAACACCTTTGTAGTCAATGCTTGCTTTCGCGTGATTAGCATCAATAGCCTCCCACTTGATATATGGCTGCAGGGCGCAGGCAGGCACGAGCAAAGCCTCAGACAGGTAGGTGACAGCAGTAGATATATTCATTTCTGTTCCTGCTACATCAAATAAGGTTACTTTCTTCAGCAGTTTACCCAGCATGTTTCCTTGCCCGTTAAGATACCGGTCTCTGCCTTCAAATGGAATGACACCAAACATTGTTGAATAAATATAGGCTAGTCTCGCCGGCTCAGAAACAAAATTATATTGCTCATATTTTATTTTCAGCCACGGCTTATCAGGTCTTATTTTAAAATGGACATCATCCCACACAATTTTAGCATTAGCCATTTTTTCTTTGCCAATATAGCCGCAATATCTAAAATATCGCTGAACCGGTTCGGGAAGAGTTGATATGTCTTCTTCTTTAAACAGTTCATGGGTTACTATTGATTTGTTGAGCTCAGCCTGCACTTCCAATAAATACATTTTTTTCATAGGTGTGTTCTCTCCCACTTTATCTTTTTGGCACACTGGTAAGCCGCTGCAATGGCGCCAGGAACGCCGCCGATCTGCATCGCCCAGCAGGAACCAATATACAGGTTTTTCACCGGTGTTTCTATATTCACGCTCATGGTGTTATTATAGAACTTTTTCTTAGGGTTCCAGCTCCAAGAAGAACTCGCGCCATCGGTATTATGGGTAAATCGTTCGTAAGTCAGCGGGGTTGCGGCGTCTTTATATTCGATACATTCCTTCAAGCCCGGAATCAGCCTGGTTACGCTGTTTATCATTGCATCCATGGCTTTTTCCTTCAATTGTCCATATACCGCCCTGTCTCCGCCGCCCCAGTTGTTCATCCAATGGTAAGGTACCATGGTCTGAAGCATTAACGAGGATTTCCCTTCAGGAGCATGTTTGGAGTTTACCATTGACGGCGAATAAAGCGACGCAGATGTCTTGCTGAAAAACTCTCCGTCTTCGGAATTGTAAATATTGTAACCGGGTTTATCATTAAAAACAAATACATAAGGAACCTTCATATATTTGCCAAGTTCACCATTGGACATATTCAACCCCAGATATACTGTGAAGAAGCCCTCCGAAACAGCCGCCCCGCCGATATTGTCCTGAAGCGTCTGCGGAATAAGGTTCTTGTCGTCTAAAAGCCTCAAGATGGTTTTCTTATAATCCCCCGCAGCGATAACGTGATCTGCTTCATAAACGGTATTGTTGCACGAGACTCCGACTGCGGCCCCGTTTTTGGTGATTATCTTGTTGACATAGGAGTTCAGCTTCAAATCCCCGCCCAGTCTCCTGTAATTTTCTGCGAGAATGTCAGCCCATGATTGCATACCGCCTTTCACAGTCCAGAGGTCGGTAAACATTCCCGATAAGGCAGCCCCTATGAACATGGCCGACATATCCGGATAGCCGATTCTACTGAACAATTTAAACAGCGCTGAGTCTTTTTCGAAATATCTTGCGGCAAACTCCGATGTTGTCATGTTGCCATACAGCTTTGACAGTTTCATCAGTTTTGGCGCGTTCAAGACGTAGGGAAGCATTGCTTTTAACATGTTAAGCCCGCTGTAAAGAAAGGGCATGGGTTCATCCATATCCCCCGTCAGGCCGGCCATTTTTTCCAAATCGGAAAAAAATGCATCCAGTTTTTCTTTATCGGCTGGGAAAGCAGAGTAAATCATTGTTTTATAATCATCGTATTGCTCGGGAGTTCCGTCGTAATATTCGGAAACGAGCCGTACTCTATGTTGCACGAAATCTAGCTTTTCAAACACTCCGATGTCCTGCATTGCTTTGAATACAGTGGCAGAAGCTTCAAAGGAAACCGTGCCGCTCTCAAAATAATAACCCTTCCGGCAAAATCCGGCGGTATAACCGCCAGGCATGCTGTGGGATTCAAATATGGTTACTTTATGCCCCTTCTTTGCAATTAGGTTGCCGGCAATAAGGCTACCTATTCCCGATCCGATTATGATGATATTTTTCATTTTCCCATGTCCTTCCAATTACTTTTGACCTGCCTAATACCAGTGTCAGCGTTATAAGCTGTAAACATTGGCTACTTTAACAAATTCCTCCACCCGCTCTTGCACGTTCTCGAAAGATAAAATCATTCCTTATTATGACCGAAAATCGCCAACAAGGAGCTTGTTAAAATGATGCGTATCCAATAAGGCCCAGGACTGATATGAATCGTGGAATGAGTTTTAATATCAGACTGCCTAAGCCAAGAAACATCATAGCCAACTGAAAGGCTAAAGATTGCCCTCTTATAGCTAAAGTGCCTATAGTTTGAAAATAGGAAGTATCCGGAGCTCCTGCTTTTACAGTTTATGTGTCACTTGCTCAAGATACGTTTAGTATATCTGTAACTAGGGTTAACTATAATTGTCAACTTTAAAATGTTAATACTATATCTGTTTGAACACCACAAATAAGGTCTGAATATACAACACTATTATGCAAAAAAATAAAGCTCTGCAGTTCGCGTAAATGCTGTACTGGCAGAGCTTTTTAACATATTTTTACTGCAAAACTCAGGATACTATAGTATCTTGGATATATTGGTCAAGTCAAACTGTTATTACTGTTTAAATAAGGAAGAACCGCCCCCTATCAAGTCTTAGAATAACCTGGATCTTTGTAACACTTGCAATTTTATATTCATATTATGTTACTAGGATCTCACTATTGCTAGGGGGGTGAACTATATGGGGCGTAAAAATTCTATGTCCTGCATGGATTCCTGTAAATCTATGGACTCCTGTAAATCCATGTCCTGCATGGATTCCTG
>NZ_FNAM01000054.1:4590-33015 GCF_900101845.1 Sporomusa acidovorans
ATGTCCTGCATGGATTCCTGCAAATCTATGGACTCCTGTAAATCTATGTCCTGCATGGATTCCTGCAAATCTATGGACTCCTGTAAATCCATGTCTTACATGGATTCCTGCAAATCTATGGACTCTTGTAAGTCTATGGATTGTATGCAATCTATGAAGTGCATGAACTGCGCGAAATCAATGAGTTGTATGAACTGCATGGCCAGATAAACTATCGGATATAGGTAAGGAGGTTAATAAACCCGTAGATGTTGTATCAAAATCAATCTACGGGCTTATTTTCCTTAAAGGGATTACGGCAATACCAGTCTTGACAATGTTGCCTGATTTACCTGTTTTTTTGCATATTCTTCCTTAAGTATTTTATAAATCTTTTCGTGTTCAATATACGAGCAACCTTCACTATAGTCACATTTTTCGCAGCACCAACACGAAAAATATCCAAATACATCGAAAAATTGTTCCACGCTACCAAATTCGTCAATAACCCCTTGAACCATAGGAACAGGATAGAACTTACTTAGAAGAGTAACAATATCTCCTCCCTCCATCCCATCGGCACGGGCTCCAAAATAGTCTCGTATACACTTGTAAAAATTATACAACCCCCGCTCAAACACGCCCGACTGCATATGCCTTGAAAAATCTAAGAACCGCTCAAGAGCATAATAAGCATTAACAAAATCACCTTTCCAATAATGAAGTGCACTCAAAAACAAGTCTATTTTCACGTAATACCAGGGAAGTGATTTTTTGATTGTCAGGTTCAATATATTAGCAATTGAACTTCCCTTATGATAAGGAATACTACAAAAAAACTGGATAATCTCATCAGCCTCTGCCTGAGTTAATTCTGGCAAATTCCTAATATACTCTTTCGTTTTGTTGTATTTCGCGTATTCATCTATAGGTTTTATATCAAAAAACTGTTCAATTTCACTCATGCCAGGGACTATGATATGAAAACTGGGAAAACCTAAAAAAGAGTTATCACGGACAAATATTTGATGACCGCTTCCCTTGATTAGACTGAATAAATATTCAAGCAACTGTTTATTGCTATCTGCTTCGATAGCAGGAAATTCGGTAAAATCATAACTATAATTTGCTGTAAAAAATCGTGTTGGATAATATCCCGAGCCATTTACTAAAATACCAAGTACGTTTTCGTGATCTTCATTCACCGGACTCCTGTAGAAAAACTCTTTTGTACCCATCATATCTCGAACTTCCTGCCCCTGTAATAGTTCTGTCAGAGTTCTTTCCGCCGCAATGTCGAATATCGGATGAGATCCAAACTTAACAAAATAACTTTGATCATCTTTATTGAGAAAAATTACCGCTACTACGGGGAATCCTTGCCCGAGGGAACAGTCTTTCATGATTACTTCAAAGTTTCCACTTTTTTCGATTTCCTGAATCATTCGATAAATGCTGGGATGTTGTTTTAAAAATTCTAACGGGATGTCTGGTGGAGTAATTTCTTCAACCAGTATACGCATATTGACGTAACGTTCTAACACTTCAGATAGCCCCTGGACCAGAGCCTCTTCTGTTGTATTACCAGCGCACATTCCATTCGACATATACATTTTGGAAACCATCTTTATCGGTATGTGGGATATACGGCCACTATTCATATTTAGATACGGCAACGCAATAAAGTCGGCCGGAATCTTCTCATAAGAAACTTGCTGCCACTTTTGGAGTAATTCCTGAATATCAGTGTCCCTAGGTGTTTTATTAAATTGAATACTAGGCCACTCCTCATTGCTATTAAGAAAATCTTCCATACTAACGAGCTGCTCATCCGGAGCGTAGAAAAAACCCTGATACCCGAGGGCATCTTCTCTTAAATCATAATTAAGACGAAAAAACGCCTGATTTTGAAGTCTTTCCATAAGTTCTGCGTAAGCACTTGCTAAAGCATATTCATGTGTGGTCCCCTTTCCGTTGGTAGCAAGGTTAGTGTTCCTAATCGTAACAGTGACAGAGTAAAACCCATCTGCGGAGTTCTTCCAGCCAGTTTCAACTGCAAGAATGTTTAAATCCGTCAATATATTTCGTATCTTAGTTATCGTTTTCAACGGTAAATCGTCCTTGTATTTACAAGTACTAAAAGTCATACATTTATCACCTCATCTTTTCACACTTCAATTTAAATATATTCTCGATTGAGTCACGTGGTTCCAGTTTAGATTTGCTATTGATACTAATGCTATATTCCTTTAAGTTTCAGACACACAAAAAACACTGTTTCTTCACCGAAGCAGTGTTTTTTAAGCTATATTTTTATGTAACTATTTTTTACATTGTTCAACTAAATCACTCGCAAACATGCCAAAGGAAACAGAAGTAACAGAACCTGTCATATGAACACGCCAATTGTCATCGATATGTATCTGAATAATTCCGCCCGGCATGTGAACGGTAATATCGTTATCGACCAAGTTAAGTTTATAAGCGATACTAGCCGCAGCACAACTACTTGATCCAGAAGCTAACGTATATCCTGCACCACGTTCCCATATTTCAAATACTCTACATTTACCATGCCACCGAGGATGTGCAATCGGAACTTTTTTGTCGTTATATATTTAGCGTCAAACAGGTATCTTGAGAAAATCCGCACACCATTCCCGCTTTTTTCCGCTTCACTTCCATCCGGGTTAAAAATTTTAACATGGATCTCTTGGTTCTCATCAAAAATCGGTCCAAATAAGATTCCGTCAGAACCAACACCAAAATTGCGGTGACAAATCTTCCGGATGTTGTTTTCCGTAAGGATAATCTTATATTTTTGCGGGTCAATCACAATATAATCATCCTAAAGCATGGTATTTATAAAAGTTAAAATTCATTTCTATCTCCCTATAACTAATAAACTTACTACAAAAATATTATATCACAAACTATTGAATAACATATCCAATAGTCCGCCTACGAAATATACAACATTCTATCTTAAAATTACCCGTTTTTCCTTTTACAAGATGAATGACGATCTGTCCACATGAAGCTATTCCACATCTTAAAGCTTAAATTTTCTTACCACCTGACTTAATTCTTCTGACATCTTGGCAAGCAGTTGGCTTGATGCAGAAATTTGCTCCATGGTTGCTGACTGCTCCTCTGTCGCTGCCGACACTGTCTGCGACTGAGCAACCGTCTCTTTGCTAATTGCATCGACATCCTGAACCGATTTGACAATTTGCTGACTGCCGCCTGCCATTTGCTGGATGGCTGCCGATATTGACCTGATTTGGGTAGTTACTTCATTAAATAAATTATAGATTTCCTCAAAGGTTTGTCCTACGCTTTTTACCACATCACTACCCAGCCGGACTTCCGCAGTACCTTCATTCATTGCTGTAACAGCATTATCGGTATCATTTTGAATTTCGGTTATTAAAGCAGCGATCTGTTTTGCAGCCTCCTGCGATTGTTCAGCAAGTCTACGAACTTCTTCAGCCACAACGGCAAATCCCCGTCCTTGTTCGCCTGCCCGGGCGGCTTCAATGGCCGCATTTAAGGCCAGTAGATTTGTCTGTCCGGCAATGCCTGAAATTGTGTCTACAATCTGACCAATCTCTTTAGATCTATCGCCCAATTTTATTACGACCGAAGCGGACCTGGTAACCGTATTCTGAATATGATCCATTTGACGTATTGCCTTTTCTACTGTTTTACCGCCTTCTTGAGCCGCATCCGACGATTTTACCGAAGCATCTGCTACCGTATTGGTATTGTTGGCAATTTGCTGAATGCTTTCCGACATCTGCTGCATAGCTATAGCGGTACTTTCAAAGGCCTGCGTTTGCTTTTGCGCTCCGCCGGCAACTTCACCGATGATTTCCGCCACCTGGTTAGATGCCTTCGAAGATTGCTCAGCACTTGCCGCCAGATCTTCTGAAGATGAAGTTACTTGATCAGAAGCCTTACTGACTTGTTTTATGAGTTCGCGTAAATTTTTCGTCATTTTTTCAAATGCAAGCCCTAGACGTCCTATCTCATCGTTGGTGACAATCCCCAGATTAGTCAGTGAAATATCACCATCAGCTATCCGGGTAGCAGCCTTCTCCAACTTTTGAATTGGAGCGGCCAAACGCCGTGCATACCACCAGCTAAGCAGTGCTGTTATAAACAAAAGTATTATAATCGTAATTAACGATACTGTTGTCAGCGTTGAAACAACAGCCGATACTTCAGCCACCGGCACGGCAATCGCCAAAGACCAGTTTACTCCCGGTACCGGTGCAAAGGAATAATACTTCTCCGTCCCCTGATATTGATAAATAGCTGTTCCGATTTCCCCCCTCAACATACGCTCAGTTACTTGTTTCTGTGAGATATCGGCATTTTCGTCTTTCAACGGGTTATACTTCATCGCCTGTTTCTCATCCGGATGAATAATTCTTAGACCGTCTCCCTGGACAATAAACGCATACCCAGTTTGCCCCATCTTAATGTCCAATACGCGCTTAGCCAGGCCATCCATATCAATAGCCCCTGATATGACACCAACCACTTTTCCATCAGCCTTGACCGGGACCGCTATTACGGTGGATAAACGGCCATTTGTTCTGGACATTAACGGATCGGACACCCAAGCTTCACCACCGACCGCCTTCTTAAAGTATTCCCGATCGGACAAATTACTCTGTTTTCCTGCTGAATTAATAACATCGCCATTCAAGTTACTATAGCCAATAGAGATATACGCGCTGTTTACGCTAACCGCATTGGCCAAAAAAGGAACAATTTCCGCAACATTACCATTTTTTACTATTGGGGCATTTGAAATCATGTAAAGTTCTGCTTTACGTGTCTCCAACCAGGCACTCACATCTTTGGCAGACATTTGCGCTTTTTCCATCATGTCATTGCTGACATTCGTGGTAATAATTGTCCGAGCTTTCCAATAGTTTAATCCACCCAGTATACTAAGAGCAACAAGAGATATAACGAACGTGACAATTGTCATTTTAGCCTGAATACTTTTCATCTTCTTCACCTACTTTGCAATATATTTTGGCTGTTCACCGCGAAGTACGTTCAACACACCCTTGGCAACCATTAATGCCATAACTGCCATACTTTCATCAGTAAGCCCGGCCATATGAGGTGTAACAACAATATTCCCCAATGAATACAAAGGGTTGTCTTTCATCGGTGGTTCCTGTTCAAATACATCAATGGCCGCTCCTGCAATCCACTTCTCATCAAGCGCTTTAAATAACGCCTTTTCATCAACAATAGAGCCCCGCGCTGTGTTAATGAGAAAAGCAGTGGGTTTCATCTTCTGTAGCTGCTCTGCACTAATCATATGATAGGTCTCTTGGGTTGCCGGCACATGCAGACTGACAAAATCAGCCTTTGTCAATACCTCATTTATGTCATTCACAAACTGTATTCCACCAGAGCCTTCTAAATAGCTTTTTTTCTTCCGGACATAGGCAAGCACCTTCATCCCCAAACCGGCTTGACACATAACTGCCACCTTGCGTCCAATATCGCCGAAGCCAATAATACCCACTGTCTTGCCTGCTAATTCCATCGTCTTAATAGCGTCTCTATTCTGAAAACTGTTTTGGTATTTTAATGCCTCATGTGCGGTAATAAACTGCTTTGCCAAAGTAATTAAAAATCCTATCGTATGTTCTGCTACAGAAACCGCATTGCTTCCCGGAGAATATACAATCGGGATTCCTCTCACTGCAGCCGCCTGGATATCCACATTATCATAACCGACACCGGCCCGGCCAATCACCTCCAGCTTGGGAGCAGCGTTAATAATATCTGCCGTTAGCGGCGATAATCTTAGGATAATCCCGTGAACATCGGCAACTTCCTTTTTTAGTTGTTCCGGATTAGCAGCTTTAGCCCAAACCAGATCAACTTCCTTATTCAAAAGGTCAATACCCGCCTGATGAATAGGGTGAACAAGTAGCACTTTTTTTCGCAAAAGGCATACTCCTTTCAATGCTGTTAATTTGAGGCCAATATACTCTTAGTATTTTTGCAGCGCTAAGATTAAAGCGGATGTCATTCCTATCAGCGACATTCCTACCAGTAAATATAAGGCACCAGCAAAACCGCCTGTCAGACCGATAAAAAAGCCAATCATTACAGGCCCCAGCGACGCGAAGAAAAAGCTCAATCCGTTCATAGTGCCTGTCCCTAACGAAATAGCCCGGTCAGGCAGCAATTCCTGCAACATAGTAAAAACCATGGGAGCACCAAGTGTCAGCACGCCCATGCCGAAACAAATCAGCGCTGCTGCCGAATAATTATCGACAACTTTACCCGTAAAATAAATGCCGATAGCCGACCCAAGTGTGGCTATTACACAAAACGGCGCACGCCTGCCGACGTAATCTGAGGCTACTCCAGCTATCACCTTACATATGATTGAAAGGATAAACGGTAATGAAGCTAAAAATCCCATCTCTTTCCATGAAAAACCCCTTGCTGTTTTCAAATAAGTAGGAAGCCAGGTTAATAGTCCCCAATAGACAAAATTATGTGCCGCATAATAAATGACCAGCAGCCAAAACCGGTAGTTGCCGGCAACAGTTTTAATATTTTCGCCCACCGATGCATGGACGGCAGTATTCTTTACGCCACCATCTTCTGTTAGACCTGCTTCAATATATTGCAGTTCTAAGGCATTAACCTTTTTATGCTGCCGAGGCGTATCAGCGGTGTGAAACCATATCAAATAGAGGGGAAGCAGTCCTACGACCGCACATATGAAAAAACTACTGCGCCAGCCCATATGACTAACAATCCAGACAAAAACAGGCATTGCCAGCGCAGGCGCCAATGATGTTCCGATAAACCAGCAGGCATTGGCTCTCGCCCGTTCTTGCCGAGGAAACCACTTTTTTACAAACGTGCTTTGCATGGGAAAATGCATTCCTTCGCCAAGCCCCAAGACAAAACGGGAAATTAGCATCATGGTAAAAAATTGAGCAATTCCCCCCCAAAACATGGAAAATCCCCATAAGACCATCGCGATACACATCGTTTTACGCGGCCCTATATAATCTCCCAACGAACTTAATGTCAGATTACCCAGCCCATACGCGATAAGAAAACCGGTCATCAACATCCCGATTTGCACAGGCTGCCCCTTAATTCCCATGTCGGAAAGAAATTCATTATCTACAACTAACACTGAGATATTTACCCGGTCAAAATACGCAACCATCACTGTAAAAAGCAAAATGGCGGCTAACACTAGGCGTTGCTTAGTTTTTACACTCTCCTGGGCAACCGGTTGCATTGGCGTATTTTGCATTTAGTCACTCATCTCCTATATACTTTTGTTACTGACCATTATGTTTTTAATATAACCGCTCATCTATAGGGAAAACTTTAAGGTTATAATCAACAAAGTTACAGGGGAGGACTCCTAATAAAACAAATTCAAGAAATCAGGCAGAGATCCCTCCGCCTGATTCTTTACCTTAAAAACTTATTCCCCCAAATTACTATTTAATTAGCCCAACCATCTGCCAATAGGGAATACTGATCAGACAGGCAAGAATTGATAATCCCGCATATGCAATAGAAATTGGAATTACCTGTCTATGCGTACACATTTCCCCACCTACGGCATAATATGAGCAAAGGAACATCGAGTTTGTGTAAGGCAGAAAAAAGACGCCGGAATACGTATAAGTAATAAATACGATAATCCACGGATGCATGCCATAATTCAACATCAGTGGTGCAAGAATCAGAATAAAGAGAGCTGAAGCCGCTGTAAGTGAAACAAATATAAAGCGAAGAATAAACATGAGTAGGCCAACACAGATTACAAATAAATAGGGGTTACCCAGCAGTGCGGCAATACTCGGCTCGAGAACATGTCCAATCCACTTGTCAAGCTTCAGAACCTGAATAATGCCTGCCATGTTAATAATACTGCCTACATAAACGAGTGCAGCCCAATCAATTTTTTTGCGGAAGTCTTCGCGGTCTATTACCTTGAGCGCCAGCAATATACACATGGCGACAACGCCAACTTCGCCGCCACTAATCTTGTGAATGCTTTCAGTGATCCACAAAACCAGCGTTCCTAATAGAACAATAGTTGTAATAATTTCATCCCGCACCATTGGGCCAAGTTTTGCTAATTCCTCAGCCGCAAAATTTGATGACATCGGCTTTGCGCCGCCAGGCTTATATTTCATTATGATAAATAAACCAATACCACTTAAGACTACTACACCCCACGGTATTGCATAGAGGAACCAGGTAGTCCATGTTATATCCGCCTGACTTTGTTGAGGAATCATTGCTAATAGTACATAGTTGGAAACAGAAGCACTCATAAAAACAAGGCCTGTAAGACAAAAAGCAATAAACATGGCGCCAAACAAACCAGCCGCACCAGTACTATTATCTTTATAGCCAAGTGCTTTACTGACTGCATGCACAATCGGAGCTGCCAAAGCACCTTTTGCATTCATGCTGGGAATAAGCGGGGATATAATGGTTCCAGCCGCCAGAAAACCCAACACTTGTCCCTTAAAGGAAGTTGAAAATAGCTTAAGTACAAAAAGCGATATACGGCGCAACAGCCCGCATTTTGCTGCAGCAACACCTAGAGCAAAGGCACTGATAATCATCCACCAGGTGCCACTGGCAAAAGTGGCAAATGCCTGCGGAAACTTGACGGATTTTGTTATAACCCACAGTATACACATCAACATACCGATAATGTATTCAGGAACAATATCCACAACCCAGCAACCGACTGCCCAAATAATAACACCAAGACCTCTCATGGCTGGCACGGTTAAGCCTGCAGGCGGTTCATGCAGTCCGACATAAAGACCGGCAATCACCGATAAGATTGCCCCAATGATCCGAATGTACCTTAGCATCGTATACCTCCTAGTTTTTTTAATTCTCCACAAATTCATTTGCTGTTTCCTGCCCTCGCAAAACCCGCAATACACCTAAAGCCAGCGCTTCCATCTCGTTTTCGCCAGGCATTATTTCAACAGGCGCAATGAAACTCACTCTCTCCGTAATCCATTCTGTCATCATTTTAGAGTGGGCTACCGCGCCGGTAAGAATAATAACATCCACTTTACCATTGACAACAGTGGCAAGCTCGCCAATTCCTTTAGCAACCTGATAGGCCATCCCGTAATAGACAAGTTTTGCATATTCATCGCCGTTTTTGATCTTTTCCTCTACCGCCAAAGCACTATTCGTACCTAAATAAGCCACCAAACCGCCTTCACCTTTTACCCTTCTGGTTGCAGACCAGCGGTTATGCTTACCGGAAAAACATAAATCAATCAGTTTCCGGCATTGAACCCTTCCTGCCCGTTCCGGGGAATACGGACCCTCATCATCGGCAATCAAATCAATCAGTCTTCCTTTGTTAATAATGGAAGATGTCACGCCGCCACCCATGTGGGTTACAATGATGTTAAGTTCTTCTACGTTCTTATACATTTTTTCAGCAACTTTTAAAGCTACCGCCCTCATATTGAGTACATGGCAGCGTGATACGCGAGGAAGTTCGGGAAGACCTGATAATCTGGCGACATCCATCAATTCATCGACAGCAACCGCATCATAAATATAGGCAGGTATATGTAACCCGTTACCAATATCATAGGCAAGCAAAGCTCCCAGATTGGAGGCATGGTCAGAATAATTGCGGTGGACGAGTTGGTCGACCATCACCGGGTTAACCCGGTAGGCTCCCTTCTTTACAGGCGGAAGACCGCCGCCGCCCCGCCCTGACACAGCCGCGAGCTGTGCCAGCGAGAAGTTCATGACTTTGAGACAATCTAAAATTGCCTGCTTTCTCAGGGGAAGCTGATCGGCAACTACCTTGTATTTTGACAGTTCCTCCAGATCATGATCAATTGTCTTCCGGAATAATTCTTGCTCATTTTCATAAACGGCAATCTTCGTGGAGGTGGACCCAGGATTAATTGTTAGGATTTTATACTCTTTTTCTACCATAATAATCCCCTTTATGCTCAATATACGCTAGGAAGCAGAGGCTGCTAAGACCAGTGGCAAATACTTGTCTTCGGCCGCCGCGGCTCGTGAGGACAATACAATGGGAACCTTTGCCCCGATAACAATTCCGGCCCGATTGGCTTCCGCAGAATAAACCAGTGCTTTAACCAAGATATTGCCTGCCGCGATATTCGGCACAAGCAACAGATCGACGTCGCCGGGAACAGGGCTGTTAAATCTTTTAATGTCGGCCGCCTCTTTACTAAGAGTCAAGTCGTAGGAAATAGGACCTTCAATAATGCACCCGGAAATAGTTCCCTCGCTATTCATCTTTTTTAATTCTGCGGCATCAACGGTTTCCGGCATTTTGGGGTTAACATGCTCATTTGCTGCCAATACGGCTACCTTAGGAGTATCGAATCCCATCCGTGTCATCGTCCGCACTGCATTCTCCAAAATCGCTTTCTTTTGCTCAAAATTCGGATAAATATTCAACGCGACATCTGTTATGCCAATAAGTTTATGATAATTCGGAATCTTAACGAAACAAATATGGGATATTAAGCTGCCGGTACGAAAACCGCATTCTTTATTAAACAAAATCTTCATCAAGGTAGGCGTCTCAATTAAGCCCTTCATCAGAAACTGAGCCTGTCCTTCATTCACCAGTTGCGCCGCAGTATAAGCTGCAGCCGCCGCATTGTCGGCATGAACAATCGTATAATCAGATGGACGCTCGTCCATTTTTGACAATTGCTCTGTTATCTTTTGTCTATCACCAACTAACAGGGCTTTAACAAAACCGTTTTTGGTCGAATGGCTGATAGCTTCCAATGTATGACTGTCTTCAGCCGCAACGACGGCAACTGTTTTTATTGCATGATTCTTAGAACGCACCTGATCAATCAGTTGATCAAAATTATTAAAAATCATATTCTCTCTCCTCTGGCCAAATCTAACCATCATCATATCCGGCAAAACCGGACATGATGATGAGTGAGATATGTTTACGATTACTTCTTTACAAAAGTAATGGCAAAATCGGGGCAGCGATAATCACACATATTACAGGCTACACATGCATCCGGATTGGCTACATACGGATTACCCAACAAATCTTTTTCAAACACATCTTTAGGGCAAAATTTGACGCATAAACCACAACTTTTACACCATTCCCGCTTTATCTGTGGAATGAACTGCTCTTTTGACACCTCTCAACACTCCTCTCTAATTACGCCGCTTGCTATTCCTGCTGACCCGCACATTCATAGCCTCTTAATAATGCCTTAATGTTGGTTTCTTTCGTACGTGCAGGTACTCTGGCGGCTACAATTTTCTCCAGCATAGCGATCGGAGCAATTCCGGTTATCTTGGCCAACGCGCCTACCGCAATAACATTGGCAACAATCGCTGTTTTGAATTCTTCAATAGCAATTTGGGTTATCGGCAGTCTATAAATTTTTGCGTTGACCTCAGGGACAGTCTCAACTAAGGTACTATCAACAAGAATGGTTCCGCCTGCTTTCACAGTGGCGGCAAATTTGTCGCAGGACTGTTGAGTCATTACTAATAATACATCGGGATTATGCACTTCCGGAAAATCAATATCTTTGTCACTGATGATCACTTCTGAACGACTTGCCCCGCCACGTGCCTCTGTCCCATACGACTGGGAATGCACTGCGTTTTTTCCTGCCATAATGGCTGCTTCACCTAATAAAACGCCAGCTAAAATCAGGCCTTGTCCGCCGGAACCACTAAGTCGCAACTCCAGCTGTTCTTTGGCTTCCGCTTTTTCGTCCGGTGTAACCTCTAAGAAGTGAAAATCATTTTTATTTTTCCCTTTGACCTCATTGATCAACTTCTCTACTTTTTCAACATATTCGGCTTTTTCAACCTGCTTCAAAACGCCAATGATCTTTTTGTCTGACAATTCTTCCGCGGTCATTGTTTTTGCCTTTTCCACAGAGATACACGAATCGCGTAACCATTCATACATCTGGGTAACTTCGCGGAAGTTATTTTTGCGTCCATAAGCAGTCGGACAAACATCCAAGCATTCAATTACGCTAAAGCCTTTGTGAGTAATACCTTTAGCAATTACTTCACTTAATTGGTTTACATGATAAACCGATCCCCTGGCAACATACGTAGCACCGGCAGCGGCAGCAAGACCGCAAATGTCAACATCTGACTCCAAGTTACCAAACGGAGTTGTCGTCGAATATTTATTAGTAGGTGTTGCCGGCGAAACTTGTCCCCCTGTCATGCCATAGATCCAGTTATTCATGACAATAACGGTCATGTTAATGTTACGTCTGGCCGCATGAATAAAATGATTACCGCCAATCGCCGTACAATCGCCATCCCCTGTAAACACGATAACATGCTTATCCGGCCGTTGAACTTTCAAACCTGTTGCAAAAGCAATTGCCCGTCCATGGGTTGTTTGAACACAGTTAAAGTCACCATAGGCCGGAGTTCTGGCCGAGCACCCAATGCCGGAAACGGCAATAATATCATTCTTATCTAAATTCAAGCCGGCTATAGCCCTTATGGCCGATTTAAGAATTACTCCATGACCACAGCCGGGACACCATATTGTAGGAAAATCTGTTGTTCTGAGGTAGTCGTTGATTTGCGGCTTATTTTCCATTGAGAGCCACCTCCGTGATTTTGTTTAGAATCTTTTCCGGATGGATAAGGGCGCCGCCGATTTCAGATACCGAATATACTTTAGCCCGAGCGTCTCCATCACAAATTATTCTTGATACTTCACCATTGTACTGACCCAGATTCATTTCCGTAACAATAATGCTATGCGCCTTTTTTGTAGCCGCTAAAAGTTCTTTATCCGGAGATGGCCACAAGGTAATCGGTCTGAATACCCCCGCCTTTATTCCCTTTTTGCGAGCCTCAGTAACAGCCGCCTTAGCAGACCTTGCTACACAACCATAAGCAACAATGACGATCTCGGCATCTTCCGTCATAAAATTTTCACATTTTACAATATCATCACGATTTTTTGTAATTTTTTCATGCAGCCTGGTTACCAGTTGAGTTGCTACTTTAGGATCTTGTAATACCGGCGAACCATTTTCATTATGAATAAGCCCTGAAATAAAATAGCGGTAGCCTTCACCAAAATTAGCCATGGGAGGCACACCGTCAGCATCTGCTTTATACGGTGCATATTGTTCCGGCGGTACTGTTGGCTTTTTACGGTTAATAATTTTTATCTCGTCCTGAGAAGGCAGCTCTGTTCTTTCCCGCAAATGGGCAATTGCGGCATCTGTCAGCAAAATTACCGGCGTCCGGTATTTCTCGGAATAGTTAACTGCCTCAATCGTTAAATCAAAAGTCTCACGTACTGAGGAAGGCGAAAGTACAATAATTGGATGATCACCATGTGTTCCCCAGCGTGCCTGCATCACATCTCCTTGGGCTGGTAAAGTTGGCAAGCCTGTTGAAGGGCCACCCCTTTGCACAGCAACAACGACACAGGGTATCTCAGCCAAAGCTGCATATCCGAGGTTTTCCTGAACGAGCGTAAAACCCGGGCCGCTTGTCGCCGTCATACTTTTCGCACCACCCAGCGATGCACCGACAATTGCACCCATCATGGCCAGTTCGTCTTCTGTTTGAATATACTTACCGCCGGCTTGCGGCAATTTCGAAGCCAGTATTTCAGCAATCTCAGTTGCCGGCGTAATTGGATAGCCGGCATAAAAACTTACGCCAGCAGCGATGGCTCCGGCAGCGACTGCCTCGTTACCCATTAGTAACGCAACTTTTTTCTTTTCTCCCACCTATAAGACCCCTTCCATTTCATTTTTTTGTCATCATATCAGGCTTTGGTTTAGTTATTTTTATTACCCTGGAATTGTGGAAAATTGCTAAAACACTTTATCTTAAATATGACATCATATCCATGTATCTGCCCTTTAGCACCCCCATATTAACTTCAGTTATAACTGAACTAATCAAATCCCCTATTGTTTGATGTAAATGATCGAACAATATTTAAATTCGGAATTTTTTACAAACACAACGATAGTGAACTTTCAGTCTCTAATCCACCTATTATGTTTATATCTCTGATATATGCAAATACCATGCCAAGGCGTAGATCCTTTTCTATCCGCTTATAAAATCACAATGCATTGACGTAGCAACGTCATGCATTTACTCGTTAATACGGCATTTTTCTACTACCACAAACATTTACCCGGCATCAAATTCATCTAAAATTATCTTTCCATAAGCCATTAAAAGAAAAAAATACATCCTCTCATTTGAATAAAAAAACATCCTGCATATAACCTGTTTATAACCAGGTTGTATGCAGGATAATTAATTATCTTACCGAATGTTATTCATACTAACCCCTTACTCCAAGGAGGAAAAAGTTATGAAGCAAATTCTTACCACCGTCTCCTATAATGAAAAAGCAAGAAAAGAGATTCACGAACAATTAACCCCTTTAATCGGCGACTACTTCGAAATTAAAAGTTATTGCTATCAAGATTATATCCGCACAAAGCATGCCGAGGACAACCTTATATTAATAACAGCACCTGTTGTAAAAGATTTAATTGCAAATAATTTGGATAATAACTGTAAATATTTTGTCGCCAAACGCACCATAAACCCCCAAGCCATTGGCCTTCTTTTCGATATTCCCAAGGGCACGGAAGTTCTGATAGTAAATAATTTATACGAAAATACGCTAGAAGTAATTACAGAATTGGAGACAATCGGCATTAACCATCTTACATATTTCCCCTATATTCCCGGTAAGCCGCTTGAGCGGGAATACCAGTATGCTATTACTCCTGATGAAGCGCACCTTGTCCCGCCCGGCATTCCTAATATTGTTAACATAGGTACACGGTTAATTAGTTTAATGACAATCGCTCAGGTGCTCTTTTACTGTAGAAACGGTACACTAGTAGATGATTATTTATACGAACGATATGTTCGGGACCTTGTTAATTTATCCATGAAACTATCTAATCAAATCAAGCAAAACGCAATGCTCCAACAACAAATGAAGCTGGTCTTGTCCAACTTCGAAGATGGCATCATTGTTACCGAGACCAACCAAAAGATTACCTTTCACAATACCGTGGCCGCATCTATTTTAAACGAAAAACAGCTGATAGGCAGATATCTTAATGAAGTCCACGTAAATATAAATCAGGGTGAATATTCGGATGCCGCCTTTATCAATATTGACGATAAGGTAATCCATGCTGAAAACAAACATTTAACTGTAGATAATCAAAAAACGATTCATCTAATTACGTTAAAAGATTTAAGCAACATAAAAAAAATTGACGAACAATACAAACGTCACGCCAAGTACAGAGGATATACCGCAAAATTTACTTTTGATGATATTATTCATAAAAGCTCAACTATGGCTAAAACTATCGCCTTGGCCAAACGTTTTGCAGAAAAAGACTACACCATTTTAATAACCGGCGAAAGCGGTACAGGCAAAGAACTTTTCGCCCAATCGATTCACAATGCTTCAGCCAGAAGCAAATTTCCCTTTATCGCCATTAACTGTGCTGCCCTGTCAGAATCACTTTTAGAAAGCGAATTATTCGGATATGAAGAAGGGGCTTTTACCGGAGCCCGCAAAGGCGGTAAACGGGGATTATTTGAATTAGCCGATAGCGGAACTATTTTTCTAGATGAACTCGGCGATGCTCCGCTATCAATACAAATAAAAATGCTGCGCGTACTGCAAGAAAGAGAGATCATGCGAATATCCGGCAACAAAATTATTCCGGTAGATGTTCGCATCATCGCAGCAACCAATAAAAACCTTCCCGGCTTAGTAGAACAGGGTCTATTCCGACAGGATCTATACTACCGTTTGAATGTGCTTTCTTTGTCTGTACCGCCCTTGCGCGAGCGCAAAGATGACATTGAACTATTACTAAAACATTTCCTTAGCAAAAATAACGGACCAAAACCAGTCATTCCAAAAGAACTGATTGACATGTTATGCACTTATTCCTGGCCGGGAAACATCCGTCAGCTTCAAAACATTGCCGAATATATTACAATTGCTCATGATACCGGCAATAATCTAACAGAAGATATTAGACGCCTTATTGGCAGTTCGGAAAACAAGCCCGTACACCCTGTCCCGCAAAAGGCAACTCAAACCTTATTATTTAGAGATCCTAAAATAAGGGACGAGCTCTTGGAAGTACTCCAGCTTCTGCTGGAAGCCAAAAACAAACATCTGCTCATCGGGCGCTATAATCTCCAGAAACTCCTCAACGCCAGAGGCAGGTCCCTCACCCTCCAACAGGTGAAATCACGTCTTGACACTCTTAGAAATTCCAACTTAATTACCACGCTAAACGGCAAAGGATCTGTATTAACAGAAAAAGGCGAGCACTACATTCTTTCCCAAAAGCTGTAACAGTTGGCACTATTAACCTCCGTATCAGATTTTCACCGGCAAACATCCATCTGGGCACACGAAAAAAACTGCCGACAGTACCTGCCGGCAGTTCTCATATACCTATGATTCCGCTGTCTCTTGCCAAAGCCAAACACGTTCTTTATCAACAATTAAATGACCTGACAAATATGCATTGCTTTAAATTTACCGCCACTTGATTTCGCGGCCTTGTTCAATTGAATCAGGCAAACCGGACAACCGGTAACTACAACATCAGCACCTGTTTGTTCAATGTTTCGCTGCTTGTTTGCCAAAATCCGGGTAGAAACCTCCGGGTAGTCCATATGAAAGGAACCCGCACCACCGCAACAAGTGTCCGCCGCTTTCATATCGACAAAATTTCCCGCCGCCTGCAGCAACTGCCGCGGCTGTTTTTTTATACCCTGACCACGCACCAAATGGCACGGATCATGATAGGTCAGGGTTGCTGTTAATTTTTGTCTTGGAGAATAACCAACCCCAACCAAGTACTCTGTTATGTCAATCACCTTGCGGCTAAAAGCCGCCGCCCGGCTTTGCCAGTGCGGATCATCAGCAAAATATTCGACCATATGCTTCAGGGTACTGCCACAGCTTGCACAATCAGTTACAACAATATCCGCTTCCGCATAGAGCTCGATATTTTTTTTCGCAAGTTCCAAAAATTCATTACGCAGCCCATGGGCCAAATGGGGCAAACCGCAACAAACATTTTCCATTACCAGGGGTGTTGTTATCCCTTCCAGAATCTTTAAAGTATCTTTTACCACCTCCGGAAAAATCATTTTCATGGTACAGCCTTTAAAATAGGCCACTTGCATTTCCTTGGAAATCTTCAGTTTTGAGGGTTCAGCCGCCTGACCAAAAACTCTCGGTCCGGCAAAGGCTGCGAGAAACTGTTCACGCGTATATTGATCAGGCAACATCCCATTAGGGACGATACCGCCAAGTCCCAATCCCCGTAAAACTTTCATCGCGCCTGTTGCCAAGCTTACCATACCCCGGCTTTTTAACATATTCCCCATGGTTTTATATTTCAAACCCGGGCCGCCATTCTGCTGCATAAGATATTCCCGAACATCAATTACCGTATCGTCTGTTCTAACCTTATTGGGACAATTAGCGGAACAGGCGCCGCAAAGAAGGCAGAAGTCAACTGCCCGCAATACTTCTTCAGTCGGCTCAACACCACCCTGATCAAGACCTCTGGCAAGCATACTTTTGCCCCGGGGACTTACCTTTTCAACATCATCGATCGCATATAGCGGACAAACCGTCAGACAAGTACCGCACCGCTGACATTGGCTTACTTTCCTGCCAGCTTGCTCTAACAGCTTAGCATCATTGCTCTTTTTCATATAAAGCCCCTCCCTTTTCACGCTACCAGATCTTATCGGGATTCAAGATACCCTTCGGATCAAGAGCTTGCTTAACGGCTTTATGTGCTTTTATACCGGCTTCGCCCAAGGCATCTACAATATACGGTTTCTTGCTTACACCAATCCCGTGTTCGCCGGATAGTGTCCCGCCGACAGCAAGTGCCGCTTCGAATACTCCGTCAACCATCTGCTCCACCCGTTTCATTTGCTCTTTATCATTAAAATCGCAGAGTATGATCGGATGCAAATTACCGTCGCCGGCATGTCCATAAACAGCAAGCGGCAAATTGTACTTTTCCGAAAGTTTTCTTATCCGCCGTACAACTTCAGGAAACGCATCTCTGGGTACCGAAATATCCTCGCCAACTCTGTCAGGTGCAAGCGCCGCCACAGCCTGACTCAGTTCCCGGCGAATAGACCATAAATCTTGCGTTTCAGCTTCATTTTTTGCCACCCGCAAACTCAGTGCACCGCAACTTTTAGCCACACGGTCAATACGGTTAATTTGCGCATTGACTGCATCTACGTCTTCACCGTCGACCTCTATGACAACACATGACCCTATCTGTTCATCAAATGTAATTTTCCGTTTAAGAGCCACGGCGTCCAGGCTGGCCTTGTCCATAATTTCAGCGGCCGCAGGCACAATATTCTCTTGCAGCATTTTATGAATGGTGGCACAGCCATCGTCCAGGGACTTAAACATAATTTGCAGCGAGCCGCGCTGCTTCGGCATCGGGATCAATCTAAACAATATTTTAGTAATAATACCAAGCGTACCTTCCGAACCGGTAAACAAACTCGTAAGATCATAACCAGTTACATTTTTTATAGCCTTACCGCCTGTATTCAATATCGTTCCATCTGACATGACCACTTCAAGCCCCATGACATAATCGCCGGTGACGCCGTATTTAACAGCCCGCATGCCACCCGCATTTTCGGCCACATTGCCGCCGATAGTAGACATTTTCCAACCGGCCGGATCCGGCGGGAAAAATAAACCTTTGGCAGCGCAATGATTATAGAGGTCTATCGTGCGAACTCCCGTCTCAGCCGTTACCATCATATTTCGTTCATCAAGTTCAACAATTTTATTTAAGCGCTCAAGCGACAGCACAATGCCGCCTTTAAGCGGTACACTCCCGCCTGTTTTACCTGTTGCCGTCCCCCGGGCCGTAACCGGAATAACATGTTCAAAAGCCACAGCCATAACTTTGGACACCTCTTCCGTAGTCGCCGGGCGCACAACAACATCCGGTTTAAAGGCCGGCACAACCGCCATAGAGGAAGAATCGTAGGAATAAGAAAATCGATCAACTTCTGATTCAAGCACATGTTCTGCCCCCACAGCAACCTGAAGTTTTCGCCGAACTTCGTTACTTATCATCAAAATATCCCCCTTCTTTTATCCCAGACTTCAGGATTAACTAATAATCGCGATTTTTCTCCCCGCAGCACGTCAAGCACACCTGCCGCTACAGCTTCTGCCATAGAGTCCATGCTCTCATATGTCAGCGTTCCAATATGGGGTGCAGCAATTAAGTTTGGAGCATCCAATAATGGATTGTTTTTAGGTGTAGGTTCTGTATCAAATACATCGAGAGCCGCTCCCGCAATAACACCAGCTTTAAGCGCTTCACACAGGGCTGCCTCATCGATGATCGGGCCGCGGGCACAATTAATTAAAAAAGCCGAGGGTTTCATCAACCGCAATGTTTCCCGGTTGACTAAACCCTGAACCTTTTTACTCAATGAGCAATTCAGCGAAACAAAGTCACTTTCCTTAAAGATGGTATAAACATCATCAACTTTTGTCACTCCTATTTCTCTTAAGTCCTTTTCTATTGCAGACGGACTATAACCTATCACTTTCATATCAAAGCCGGCAATGCAAATTCTGGCTAATTTCTTACCAATTCTGCCCATTCCAATAATACCAACTGTCTTACCGCCTAAATCATGTCCCATGAGCTGATGACGTTTGCTATAATCACGCTCTACTCTTTGCGCATAATCTGCTTTGATTAACAAACGGGTAGATGCCAGCATCAAACCAACTACCAGTTCGGCCACTGATCGCGTATTAGCCCCCGGGGTATGAACCACACAAACCCCGTGATCCGTAGCACAACGCAAATCCACATTATCATAACCGGCACTATGACAGCCAATCACCCGCAACCGCTTGCCCCTCTCAATAATTTCCCGATTAATTTTTGTCGTCCGGGTTATAACGGCATCAAAATCACGAATCATTGCCGCTACAGTTGCTTCACTTCTGTCTGGTGCAGTAACAACCTCTGCTTCTTCCGTAAGCATTGTTAGCCCCTTAGGCCTAATATTCTCTATAACAAGAATTCTTTTAATCATTAACTGAGGTTAAACCCACATGTAAGCAGGCCCCTTTTTTCACCTCCGTACTTTTTCTGAATAAGCCTAATATTATGTCACTTCTTTTCAAGAAACGGTTCTTTTCCTTCTACACCTCCGTACTTATACACTCTTATGCAAGATTGCCTACCTCTTGCCGAATGTCTCATTAATCTTAAGGATACTTTTTATAATACATTGCAACTTTCATGCCAATATTTGAAATTTTTTAAAAAATAAAACTTCCCCGCCACATAAGCACCGCAATCCTCAAAGCACAATAATACCAAGTAATATCAAAAATTGATAGCCCCAAAACATTCTTGGAAGTTTTTACAATTATACGTAACCTAGATAGAACCAGATTGTAACCAGGTTAAAATATTATTAATTTAACGCACTGCCCAGAATGTAGACAAACCCCGCTATTAAGTTATGAAACAAATAGCGGGGTTTCGTTTATCCTGGTTATTTTACTGAATTTAGATATCAAGAACAAAATAGTAGAAAAGGATCTTTTCCTGATCTTCTACCACTAGCACGATTCATTAGAACTGTCACCGAGATTTTTCACCCCTAACCGTTCACGCTCCTTGGTAATAAAACCGATAAAGTCGGACATCAAACGCGCCGCCAAATAACAAGTAGTACCGCTGGCGTCGTCGTAGGGAGGCGCCACTTCCACAAAGTCAAACCCCACGATGTGCCCAAGCTTAGCCACGCCCTCCAAAAGATCGCTCATTTCGTCATAATAAAGTCCGCCATGCATCGGCGACCCGGTGCCGGCCGCTATGGAATAATCCATGACATCAATATCGATGGTGACAAAATAACGCTCTCCCTTAGGCAAAAGGTTCAAGGTTTCTGCAATACCCAACCTGCGAATTTGCCGGGGTGACAAAATCAGATCACCATAGGCTTTGGCCTCTGCAAAATCCGATTTTCTACTGCTGCCAATCCCGTGAATCCCCAGATGCGCCATTTTATCCACATAAGGCAAGAGAGACATCTGCCGGCAGGGGCTGCCGTTACTGAAACGCTGTCCACCGCGGTTGTCCGTCCAATCAAGATGCGAGTCAAAGTGCAGAACGTGAAAGGGACCCGCGGCGCTCAGACCCCGGGCAACAGGAATCGTAATCGAATGATCCCCGCCCATAACGACAGGCATCGCTCCCTGCGCGATAATTTTGCGTACTGCCGCTTCAATGTTAGCAAAGCTGGCCTGCAAATCGCCTGGTACTAAATCGGCGTCACCACAGTCTACGATCTTCCATTTGTCGGTGCTGATATAGAAATCATCCCGCTCAGGATCATAGGAACCCTCAGGGCTATAGCTAAAGCGTGTCGATTGCAGCCGTATACCTCTTGGCCCCAGTCGTGCCCCTGATCTCCCCTGGATGGAAATATCGCAGGGAGCGCCAAGAATGGCAATATCGGCATGTAATTGATTCATATCCGTACAAAGCGGTGTTTTCGCAAAAGTAGCAATCCCTGTAGGCGCTAAATTTACGGCCTGCGTCACACTAAAATTATCCATAAGGACCTCCTTAAATTGCCATAAAAAATCATAAAGCAAGCCCAGTATCCAAGTTGAACACTGGGTTTATTTATCCCGCAGCAGCTATACCGCTCGGTTAACGAATAATTACTTCTCCACTAGTTTTCCTATGAGTTTTCCAACACCTTGCTTAAAAACTCTTTGGTGCGCGGATGGCTGGGACAGGCAAAAATTTTATCCGGTTTGTCATGTTCAATAATGACACCCTTATCCAGAACAATGACTTCATCGGCTACATCTTTGGCAAAGCGCATTTCATGGGTCACAATGGCCATGGTCATGCCTTCTTTCGCCAATTGTTTCATAACCTGCAATACTTCCCCTACCATCTCCGGGTCAAGCGCCGATGTTGGTTCATCAAACAGCATCACCTTAGGCTGCATGGCAAGCGCCCGGGCAATGGCAACCCGCTGCTTTTGCCCGCCTGATAAATGATAGGGAAGCACCCGGGCTTTATCTTCCAGGCCAACTTTTTGCAGCAGGCTCACAGCCAGCGCTTCCGCGTCCTGGCGATTCATATTTTTCAAGGACATCGGGGCCATGGTGATATTCTGCAACACGGTCTTGTGAGGAAATAAATTAAACGACTGGAACACCATGCCAACTTCCTGTCTGGTTTTATTTAATTCCTTTTCAGGGATTTGCACGGATTTACCGCCAATCATTTTCCGCCCCATCGGTTTGCCGTCAATGGTAATCTCACCTTCACTATAAGTTTCCAGATAGTTGATGCACCGTAAAAGGGTGCTTTTCCCCGAGCCGGACGGACCAATAATGACCACGACCTTGCCTTGTCCGATCGTAAGATTAATATCCTGCAACACATGATGGTCACCAAAATATTTATGCAAACAAGCAATATGGATCATTGCAGTTCTCCTCCTGTGCGGAAGTGTTGCTCCAGCTTCATGCCGAGATAGCCGATCAGATTGTTAAACAAATAGTACAGGACCGCGATTGCCAGTAAGAATTCGATCGTGCGGTACGTGTCCGCAATCAGGATATTGGCTTGTCTGAACAATTCAACAACCGTAATCGTCGACAGCAAGGAAGAGTTTTTCGTCAAAGAAATAAATTCATTGGTCAAGGGAGCCAGCATGCGAAAAAAGGCTTGCGGAATAATGATCTTGATCATGGTCTGTGTATAAGAAAAACCCAAAGACCGCCCTGCTTCCATCTGCCCTTTATCAATCGACTGAATGGCGCCGCGAATAATCTGCGAAGCATAAGAACCGCTGTACATTCCCAAGGCAATCACACCGGAAATCCAGGCGACCGTATCAATATGGAACAAGATAGGCAGACCGTAATACAGCAAAAACAACTGTACCAACAGCGGGGTCGCCCGAAACCAGGATAAATAGGCCAGGGAAAAGTACCGATACGGCTTTATACTGGAAAGCTGCCCAAAAGCAATGATCGTACCGACCACGAGGCTCAGCATAAAACCCGCCACGGAGAAAAAAATAGTCGACATGAGACCATACAGCAAAAAATGCACATTTTTTCCTAAAAACACAACCGAAAAATCAAATGACATGATCATTCCTCCGTATAATTAGGGGCAGATAACCTGCCCCTCCCCTAATTACTCAAACCATTTTTTCTCAATCGCAGCATATGTGCCGTTATCTTTCAGCTTTTTGATTGCGGCGTTAATTGCTTGTGTTAATTCCACATCATCTTTACGCAGCCCATAGCCGTAGAATTCTTCCGTCAGCGTATCCGGCAACACCTTTACCGTACCTTTTTCCTTGGCATAGGTCTTAGCTGCCGGCAAGCCTGTCACAACGGCATTGACTTTGCCTGTTTCCAGTTCCAGGAACATCTCATTGTTGGTTTCCACTTTAACCAGCGTAATGTCCGGGTATTTTTCCTCTAAGAATTTCGCCGACTTGGTGCCAACCTGTACAGAAACCTTTTTGCCCTTCAGATCGCCGACACCCTTGATGCTGTTATCCTCTTTTTTGACCATAATGGACAAACCGCCCGGAAAATAAGAATCGGAAAAATTAATCGTTTGTTTCCGTTCATCAGTAATATACATCGCGGAAACAATGACATCAAATTTTTTCGCCAATAAACCGGGAATGAGTCCTTTAAACTCAGTATCCACATATTCCACCTTATCGGCGCCCAGTTCTTTAGCCACCGCTTGAATCAGTTCGATATCAAAGCCTTCATAATTGCCGTTATTTTTATATTCGAAAGGTTTAAAAGTAGCATCCGTACCGACGGTAAGCACCTTTGTCTTTTTGATTTTATCCACGACACTGTCATTTTTCGCAGTAGGCGTACTGCTTGAACATCCTGACATCAGAAAAGTGAAAACAACAATTGCCAGCAAAGTTACCAAAAATTTTTTCATGAATATCATCCTTTCAGCTATGTGTTCTTGTGTTCTATCTAAACGAAAACTAGAAAAATTTTCGTTATTGCCGCGGTGCCGGTAAAATAAAAAAACGCCGCCAGACAACCACCTTGTAGTGACTGCCATTGCTAAACGCCGTTGTTTACAATGCCATTCTCAGGGCTATTCCATTAATTGCTTATAATAACTACGGTTTTTGGCTTCCATGGTTTCCAGCCTGTCCAGCCGCTGTTCCAACCCCTCGATTTTTTGCGCCACATCGCGCAGCAGGAAATTCAGCAGCAGCATCGGTGTACTGTAAATATCAAAAATAGAGGAGATGGTGATGGGCACAAGCAGCACGAGATCAGCTAAATAGGAAACCGGGGAAACCATACTGTCTGTGATGGCGGCAATAGTAAACCCCTCCTGCTTTAATTCCTGCATTTTACTGACGAGCATAGTAGGATACCGTGGGAACGCAAGGGTAAAAATCAACGTTGTATCAGGCTGCCGCAGGTGCACAGTGTCCCATAACGGATTTCCCGGCTGAAGCTGCACCACATTATTTCTGATTTTATTGAGAATATAGGCGGCATACGGCAGCAGCGTGGCCGACATTCGGGCGGATAATAACACAATCTCCGGCGCTGTTGCCAGCTTGCCCACCAGTTGTGTATAGGCCGGCTGAGATAAAATCGCCTCCAATTCATCAATATTTTTGTGTTCTCGGTTGAGGATACTGCGAATTTTATTATTGCTTTTATTCTGTGATAGGTACTGCAATCTCTGTGGCGCCGCTATTTCTTCGCTAACAAATTTTTGCAGGCTGCGCAAAAAATCATTGAAACCGTAATAGCCTAAAGCCCGGCAAAAACGCGAGACACTTCCCTGACTGATATTGGCCTCATGCGCCACTTCTCCGGCTGTCATAAAAATCATCCGCAAATAATTTTTTTCGATATAATGGGCCAGCTTTTCGTAAGTGGGCGAATCATTGGCAATATCCATCATCTTTTGCAGTAAATTTTTCAGATCGGTACTGTTAAATTTTTGTTTCATAAATACCTCTTTTCATACCTATGAATAATGATTTCATTCATGGATAAAAAGATAATAATACAATCATCAATTTTTGCATAAAAAAAAGCGTTTAGCGACTATTACGTCTCTAAACGCCCTTGTTTAGATCAATTAATGTTTGTTAAATAAAAGTTACCATACTCAATGTACTTTGTCAATGAAGTTTAATAAAAATTCCCTAGAAGAAGCAAGGGGTCTACAGAATTATTTGTAATTACACCAAAAATTACTACGAAGGATATATGTGCTCTCCTTTTAAAGGCATGACACATTCCTTAAAATCGCAGCCCACTTGGCCGGGGCGATAAGTGGAATTAGGTTCAGTTGATTCATGTTTAACATGAAATATGTCGTTATGACTTTCGCCATAAGCTTAAAATTTCAGCCATGTTTTTTTCAGCATTAAGATTATTTTGTACTCCATATTGTGACCAGGACGGATTATCAATAGCTTTTTGCACATCAATAATAATTAAGGCGGTTTCTAGTAGCCGCCTCTAGAAGAATAGTTTTTACTAAGCTATGACAAATTGTTTTTTTACTGCCTAACTGAGGCGCTTTCTAAAAATAAGTATACGTTTCCCCAGGATGTAGGCGTCTTATCCAAATCGATCTCCAATGTTTCCAAAAATCTTGCGGTCATCATATAATGACCAATTAGCAATGTTAGCTCGGCAAGCTCGCCTTCACTCAAATACTTCTTGGTCGCTTCAAAGGTATCCTTTGACACCTTAACTTGACTGACACTTTCATCAATAAATTTTAAAATCACTGCCATACGCTGATCAAAATATTGATAATTATTCCGAGCAATCGCATCAATATCTGCCGCACTCCACCCTTGTTGCATGGCTAAATGCCTGTGTTGCATTAACTCATATTCTGATTTGCTCATGTAAGCAACCCTTAAGATAACAAACTCCCTATCTTGGGCTGACAAATATGTATCACACAAAGCGGCCCCCAGCTCGGCATATCCATGAGTACTATTCTTTGTTTTCAATAAACCACAGAATAAATTTGACGGGAATCGATCATACTCCGCTTTTTGTTTTGATGTCATGTCGTCTTGATTAACTAACTTTATTCTGGCCATACTTGCTCACCACCATTTTCATCAATAATTGCAACCGGGCGCACCCAGCCTGCTGAAGCTTTATAAATATTGACTGGCAATGCAATAACCTGAAAACCTGTTGGCGGTAGCTTATCTAGATTACCTAGTTTTTCTATCTGACAATATGGACGGATACGGCCGGCAAAATGACCTTCCCAAATGGTTGACGGATCCTCTGTCTCTTCAAATCGTTTCCGCATAAAATTAAATGGAGTATCCCAACTCCATGCATCTGTACCAACCAATCGAACACCGTGCTCGGTTAAATACAAAGTTCCCTCCCTGCCAACGCCGCAACCACTATCCAGGTAATTATCATCACCGTATCTTTCCCCTGCTGTCGTATTTACCAGAACAATATCTCCGGGTTGCAGCTCATATTCAATTCTCTCCAATTCCTCCTTAATTTCATCAGCAGTGACAACATGACCATCCTCAAATTTACGAAAATCCAATTTAACCCCTGGACCAAAGAACCAATCTAATGGTATCTCATCGATAGTTGGCATTGGATTACCACTATCATCAAAGGCATGATAATGGTATGGCGCGTCAATGTGTGTTCCCGCGTGAGTATTAATTTTCAAATTTTCAACTGCCCAGCCCTGTTCGTTAGGCAAATCCTTGATATTCAAGCCTGGAAAAACAGATACCATCTGATGTGCTCCGGCTGCATGATCCGAATAATAAATTTGGGGAAGCTGTGTTTCGGGATCAGAAGCAATTCCGGCTTTTATGGGTACCGATAAATCAATTATTTGTTTTTTCTTCATTGCTCATTTCTCCTTTTGCAAAAATCCAGCTCACAAAACTAATAATATACCTCCATTTTATACTAGTCAATATACGTTTCGTGTTATTTAATATATATTTTTATATCAAAAAAAACTTAATATTTTAAATATATATATTTTCTCTCGTTTTTAATATAATATAATTGATTTTCTTTTTAGATGAGTTAGATAAAGGAGTCGCCTACTTTGAAATCGATCGAAAAACAAGTTCTAGGACTTATTGATATTGCCATTAAAGTGCAGGTTAAGGAACTTATTGATATTTATGAGGTTAGAGGCTACAAAGAAATTACAATTCGTAATACACTTTCTCAATTAAAGAAAATTAAAAGTATCGAATCAGTCTCTCGTGGCACATATCGAATTACCGAATATGGCCAGAAAGCAGCTAAAAGTTTAAATAATAAACGTCAACATATACATGAACCATTTGATAATAGCTGGTGTGTAGTTATCATGCAAATCCCTGAAAAGCATCGTAAGCAAAAAGATGCTTTCAAGTTGATTATTACTGACTTAGGCTTTGCGCAATATTATAGTAATATCTATATTTCACCGTGGAATTACGAAACAGCGATCCGTACCTCTCTAGAAAAATTGGGACTAAAAGAATACGCAAATATCATAAAAGGCTCTTTTTCAATGACACCTGTTACATCTGAACAGGCCTATAGATTATGGAATATTCCCAAATTGGAAAATTTATACAAACAAGAAAAGCAATGGATTACCAAAAATTTCCCAAATATAGAAAAGACCATCCACGATTCGGATGATCTTACGTTATTTAATAGCTATCTTGATTTAGACGAACATGTTGACAATATATTGCTACAAGATCCGTTTCTCCCCATACCGTTATTGCCAAAAGATTGGATTGGCAATCGGATTCTTAAGCTATTGACCAATCTGCATGATTTAATTGGCAATAAGCTCCGTCAAAACAGTCGGTATTGCAAGTTCATAAAAAAATAGAATACACATATTGAAGGGAATTTTAAACAATGTAGCTAATCATCTGAGGAAAGATTAATATCCGTTTGAATCCAGGCATATTAGCATACTGAGTAATCGGTCATGGAAGGAGAGCAAAAAGAACTTCTCTTTTCTTAAACCACAAGAACTCTACCAAATTAATGAAAATTTGGTAGAGTTCTACTTTTTTGACCACTATCAATGATACACTTCCCCTTGGATCTTTCGAGATCAGCGCAAATTGGTTTCTTCTCGCTGCTTCATACCTGGGCGCAAGACTTACACTATCATCCGCACATTCATACCGTAGTACTGGCAGGTGGCCTAA